>NZ_JBVLTJ010000022.1:0-95043 GCF_055597585.1 Streptomyces sp. AMJ-169 | reverse complement strand
AAACCGCATGACGTCAATCGCCAAAGCCGTCCTCGCACTGGAGCGACAACGCTGAAGAAGCTCAGTGAGGACGTTGCGGTTCTTGGCTTTGGTGAACTTTGTGGAGGCGTCGATGAACAGCACGCCGTCCTGCCGCTCCGGGGTCTTGGTGCCGAGGGCACGGAATACGAGGATGCAGGTCGGAATCGTCGTGCTGTAAAAGAGGTTCGCGGGTAGCCCGATCACGGTTTCCAGGAGGTCGGTGTCCAGGACGCGCTGGCGGATGGCTGCCTCCTGGCCGCCTCGAAAGAGGACGCCATGCGGTAGAACGACGCCGGCGCGGCCCTTCTTCGGATCCATGCTGGCGATCATGTGCTGTACGAATGCCCAGTCCGCCGACGACTGCGGAGCGACCCCTCCGATGGTGCGCGGGTCGTTGGTCCAGGGCTTCCACTTCAGGCTGTAGGGCGGATTGGCGACGATCATGTCGAATTGCTTGACGGACCCGTCCGGCTTCTTGAAGCGCGGGTCCCTCAGGGTGTCGCCGACCTCGACCTTGAACTCGGTCAGGTTGTGCATGAAGAGGTTCATGCGGGCTACACCAGCAGTGTCCGTTACCGCCTCCTGGCCGTTGAGGCCGAGTGTGTATCCCCGACCGCCGTGGGCCTTCAGAAGGTTCGCGGCGGCGATGAGCATGCCGCCTGACCCGCAGGTCGGGTCGTACACCGACTCGTGGTTCTTAGGGTCCAGCAGTTCGATGATCAACTCGACGACCTCGCGCGGCGTGAAGAACTGGCCAGCGCGGGTGCCGGACCCGTCGGAGAACCGCTTCAGCAGGTACTCGTACGCTCCACCGAGCACATCGTGGGACATATTGCCCTCGTGCATCTTGGGGACGCGGTTCATCGTTCGCATGACCGACGCCAGAACCTCCCCCGACAGCACCGCTTCGGAGGTCCAAGTCATGGACCCGAAAATGCGGGAGAACTTGTCAGGGTTGGCCGACTCGATGGCCTGGAGGGAAGCGCGAACCCGCTGGCCGAGGCCGTGCTGGGAGACGGTGGCGAGGATGGATGACCAAGAGGCGCGGCTCTCGGCGACGGTACCGGGGAAGATGAAGGGGATCTTGAACGTCTGGTAGTTGCTGTACTCGACCTCGTCGGCTTCCTCGGCTGAGAGGTCGAGGTCCTCGTTCTCCTTGAGGAAGGTCTGGTGGGTGTGCTCCCAGGTATCCGACAGATACTTCCAGAACATCAGAGGGAAGACGACCGAGGAGTACTGCGCTTCGGGCATCGCCACGCGCAGCTCGTCGGCGGCGTCCCACAACCGGTTCTCGATCTCCTGCTGGGTCACTGCCATCAGTTGGGGGTGTCCTTGCTCGTCAAAGGGCGGCGACCCAAAGGCCGTGGTGTTCCTGCTGGTCGCTTCCGGGACGTTGGGCGTGTTTGCTTGGGTAAAAACGCGCGGTGCGTTGTGTCCCTTGAGTGAGCGACGCACCAAAGATATCCCTCCCCCGGACCTTGAAATACGGAAAACAGTCCGAGCAGACGACGCGTGCCACGCCCCGTCCGAAACCACAGGTAGTGCCACCCGACACCCTGCTCAGGTGGCTTCCTAGAGCTGGTCCTTCCAGTTTCGAATCGCCTGGTCGAGCCTTGAGCGCAGTCGCTCGGCCGCCGTAGTGCCAGGAAGCAACTGCGGGTACGCCTCGCTGTCCTTCTTAGCGATCAAGGCGCCAAGCGTGGTGGAACTCTCTGAGGGGAAGACCAGCGAGCACCTCTTCCCGCCCAGTTCCTGGGCCAGCCCCAAGAACCCGCGGCCGATCCCGAGTCCGGGTGAAGTGCCGTAGTGCTTTGCCTCGATCGCGGCGATGAGCCCCCTGCTTCGAGGATGGACCATGGCCCGGCGGCTCCGCTCGGCCTCCTTGTGATCCAGGATGGCGACATCGCACTCGTGTGCCACCTTCGACGTGGTGGCAGCTACGAATACGCCCAAGTGAATCTCCAGCCTCTTCTGCGTGCCCGCGAAGTCCACTACGACGTGGGTGAAGTCACCCGACCACAAGTTCCCGGGAGACCTGCGGAAACGCAGGGCAGTGGCTGGTTCCCTGCCGTCCTGAGTCAGTAGCGAAGTCCCACCTGCTGCTCGTGCGGCCTCAAGGCATACGACAAGCAGGGATGCCTCGTACAGGTCGGACTCGTCGGCGTCGCTGCGGTATACAGGTTGCAGAGCACCGATCGCCTGCTCGATGGCCAGCACCAGATCGTCCCTGTTCACTGGATGGCCCCCACATGCATTCCGGGTTCCTCGGACAGCAGCTCGCGGACGGTCGTCAGGGCGACCCGGGCACGCTCCGTCTCCGCCTTGAGGTCCAGGCGGGAGAGTGGCTCCAGCTCCGGATCGCCGAACTCGATCGTCAGCTCCATTTCTCGCTTCAAAGCGATGTCTAGTGCTGCTTTGCGTGACGCGTACATGGTCTCGGCAAGCGTGAGGAGGGCTGAACGCATGAGTTCCATGCGCTCGTCGTCGGTGTAAGGGAGTACGGCGATGTCGGCCTTGCCAAGGGGCGGGAGCTCGGCCTCCGCCAGTCGGCTGGCGCGCGCTTCGTACTCTCCCTCCTGCCTGAGCCGCTGCTCCGAAGCCACTCGACCCTGTCGGACCTCCTGCTTCAGCTGGTCGGCGAGATCCGGCAACTCCTCTGCGAGTCGCCTCATGATGCGCGCGAAATGATCACTGCTGTCGACAGGCACGCTGCCCTCCCTCGTCTCCGGTTCAGGACTGTAGCTACTCGGTCTGACAGCTGCGTCGGTGATCGACGTTTGGCGATAACAAGCAGAACCACGAAGGAGCCGCGCCGGGATCGCCTTGCAGTAGGTGCTGGCGGCCGATTGCAAGCGGTGGCGGGAAGCCGATCGGCGACAAGATGCCTCTACACGATGCCTCCGTGCAGGAGGGAGAGGGTGAGACCGGCTTGCAGGGAGGGGGTAGACCGGACCTTGCAGCATCGGCGAGGAGGGTCGGCTCGTCAGTGACGCCCAGTACATCCGCGATCTCGCCAGTCCGCCGGCAGCTTCTTCTCCTCTTGGACTCTGGCGCAGTTTGACGTCACGCCGGAGGAACTGAGACCAGAACTGAGACCAAGCACGTTGAAGGGCCCCACCGTGAACGGTGGGGCCCTTCAACATCGTGCCCGGTGAGGCACTGGCGGAGGATACGAGATTCGAACTCGTGAGGGGTTGCCCCCAACACGCTTTCCAAGCGTGCGCCCTAGGCCACTAGGCGAATCCTCCGCTGGAAACATTACATGACGTCGGAGGGTGGTCGTGACCACGTTCGGAGCAGGTCCGGAGGGGGGACGGGAGGGGGGACGGGAGGGGGTGGGGGATCGGGTAGGCTGGGCTGTAGCCCCTCACGCGGCGCTATCTGACTGAACTCCCCCAGGGCCGGAAGGCAGCAAGGGTAGGTCGGCTCTGGCGGGTGCGTGAGGGGTCTTCTGCATTCCCGGCGGCAGCCCCTCGCGAAGATCCTCACGCGATCCCCCGTGCGCCCCGCGCGAGCCCCCAGCTATGCCCCCGCATGAGCCCCCGTTCACGCCCCTGCGTGAGCCCCCCGGGCCGCGTCCCCGTTCACGTCCCTGCGTGAGCCCCGGCTGCGTCCCTGTTTCACGTCCCTGCGCGAGCCCCCCGTCCGCATCCCCGTTCAGGTCCCCGCGTGAGCCCCGTCCGCATCCCCGTTCACGTTCCCGCGTGAGCCCCGCCCGCACCCCCCTTCACGCCCCCCACGGAACCCCCCTTCACGCCCCCGCGCGAACCCCCATCCGCGCCCCGCGCAAACCCCCATTCCCGCCCCCACCTCCACCCCCCTCCAAATCCCCCCGAAACCCCCTCCGATGAGCCGCCAAAAACACCCGCTCATCCACATAGACCGCCAAAAAGAACACCAGCGCCACACTCAGCCCGATCACCGACGGATGCGCCCCCGTGGTCGGCGCCAGGACCGCCGTCATCGCCAGCCACAGGAACACGTTCGGGGTGTTCTGGGTGATGAAGAGGTCGCGGCCGAGGCCGGTTCCATGGGCGCGCAGGCGCAGGACCAGCGCGGTCAGGAGGCGCAGGGCGGCTAGGGCCAGCGCCGTCACCGCCATCGTCAGGGCCAGGCGGACGGCGAGCGCCCCCGTCACCCCCGCCGCCGGCGTCAGCGCGAACGTCGCCAGCCCCGCCAGCGGAATCAGCGCCAAGCCCCCGAGCCAGTTCCAGTTCGTGCTGAGCGCCCCCGCGCGGATCGGATCGCGGCGGCGCAGGGTCTGGGCGGCCACCCCGGGCAGCACCAGCGCCGCGAGCAGGACGGCCGCGTAGGCGAGCAGCGCCGGTTCGAGCGCGGTGAGCACGGGCGCGCGCCCGCCGGCCGCCGACAGTGCCGCGAGAGCCGCGAGCAGCAGCGCCGGCAGGGCCAGGGACGCGGCCACGGTGTGCCGGATCGCGAAGAAGTAGTCGCCGCCCCACAGGAGGGAGAGGGTGGGCGCGATCAGGGCGGGGGGCAGGAGGAGGAACAGGGCGGCCAGTTCGGTGGGCAGGGAGTGGGTCGTCCACAGGAGGAGCAGGCCGAGGGCCAGGCGCGGGAGCAGCAGGGGCCAGGTTGTACGGAGGTCCGCGTGCGGGCGGCGCAGGGTGTGCGGGTTGACGCGGAGCATCGCGAAGAACGAGCCGACCGCGAGCAGGGACGTCAGCGCGGCCGTGAACGCCCAGGCGGGTACGCGCACCCCCACCGCCAGCTGCCCGGCCACCCCCGCGACGGCCGCCGCCGCGATCAGCAAGGGGAGCCGGATCTCGACGATCTCCCCGAGATCGTTCAACAATCCGGTGGCGGCGGGGGCGGAAACCGCCCTCCTTAGGTCACGTTCGTCGAGCGGCCGCGCGTTGGGGATCTTGAAATCCCGGTACGCCCCCGGCTCGGCACCCGCGACGACCAGCGCGAACATCTCGACGACGTACTTATGGGCGACGACCAAAACCGTGCGCCCCGCGCGGGAGGCCGGCAACAGGACGTCCTCGTAGTACGCCGCCACGCGCGCGTACATCTCGCCCCAGCTCTCCCCGCCGGGCGGCTGCCCGGTCGGCGAGTGGAAGGCCTCGGTGTAGCCGCCGAAGCCGATGGACTTCTTCACGAGGCTCTTGTTGCGCCCGCTGTAGACCCCGAAGTCGCGTTCGGTGAGGGCCTCCGAGACGGTGACACGGTCCGGCGGCCCGGGGAGGCGGTCGGTGATCGCGCGGGCGGTGTCCTGGGCGCGGCGGAGGGTGGAGACGTGGACCTCGTCGATGCGTACGCCGCCGGCCGCGAGCGCGGCGACCCGTTCGGCGGCCTGTTCGGCCTGGCGGTGGCCCAGGGGGGTGAGGGGGGCGTCCAGGCGGCCGGCGAACCGGTTCTGCTCGTTGGCCTGGGATTCGCCGTGGCGGATGAAGTAGAGGGGCATGGGGCGCCTCGCGGGGGGTGTGGGGGGTGCGCGCGGCTTGGGGGCGCGCGTGGTGCGAAGTGGGCGGCGCTGCCGACGTGCTTTAGCTTTCAATATCTATGGGGCGCCCTCAATCCCTTGTGACGGGTATCTCACCCGCTCCCCTCCGGCCCCTCCCGCTCCCCTCCGCCCGGCTTCGGTGGCCCGCGTTGTCAGTGGGCGCCTATAACCTCGTACGCGTGTCGTCTCTCGCGCTGTACCGCCGTTATCGCCCGGAGTCGTTCGCCGAGGTCATCGGGCAGGAGCATGTGACAGACCCGTTGCAGCAGGCGCTGCGCAACAACCGGGTCAATCACGCGTACCTGTTCAGCGGCCCGCGCGGCTGCGGGAAGACGACGAGCGCGCGCATCCTGGCGCGGTGCCTGAACTGCGAGCAGGGGCCGACGCCGACGCCGTGCGGGGAGTGCGAGTCGTGCAAGGACCTCGCGCGCAACGGGCCGGGCTCCATCGACGTCATCGAGATCGACGCGGCGTCCCACGGTGGTGTGGACGACGCCCGTGACCTGCGCGAGAAGGCCTTCTTCGGCCCCGCCCGCAGCCGCTACAAGATCTACATCATCGACGAGGCCCACATGGTCACGCCGGCCGGGTTCAACGCGCTGCTGAAGGTCGTCGAGGAGCCCCCGGAGCACCTCAAGTTCATCTTCGCCACGACCGAGCCCGAGAAGGTCATCGGGACGATCCGCTCGCGGACCCACCACTACCCCTTCCGCCTCGTCCCGCCCGGCACCCTGCGCGGCTACCTCGGCGAGGTCTGCGGCAAGGAGGACATCCCCGTCGAGGACGGCGTCCTCCCCCTCGTCGTCCGCGCGGGCGCCGGTTCCGTCCGTGACTCCATGTCCGTCATGGACCAGCTCCTCGCCGGCGCGACCGCCGAGGGCGTGACCTACGCCATGGCCACCTCCCTCCTCGGCTACACCGACGGCTCCCTCCTCGACTCGGTCGTCGAGTCCTTCGCCACCGGCGACGGCGCCGCCGCCTTCGAGGTCGTCGACCACGTCATCGAGGGCGGCAACGACCCCCGCCGCTTCGTCGCCGACCTCCTCGAACGCCTCCGCGACCTCGTCATCCTCGCGGCCGTCCCCGACGCGGCCGAGAAGGGGCTCATCGACGCCCCCGCCGACGTCGTCGAACGCATGCAGGCCCAGGCCGGCGTCTTCGGCGCGGCCGAACTGAGCCGGGCGGCCGACCTCGTCAACGAGGGGCTGACCGAGATGCGCGGCGCGACCTCCCCGCGTCTCCAACTAGAGCTGATCTGCGCGCGCGTGCTGCTGCCTGCGGCTTATGGGGACGAGCGGTCGGTCATGGCTCGCCTTGACCGCATCGAGCGGAACGGGGTGCCGGCGGCGGCTCATGTGACGCAGGGGCCGGCTGGGTTGTCCGTGGGGTACGTGCCTTCGCCTGATGTGCATGGGGTGGGGGCTGGGGTGGACGCCGAGATGGGGATTCCCGCCGGGGGCGGAGCGGCCGCGGCGAGGGCCGCGGTGCGTGGGGGAGCTGCGGGGGCTGGGGCCGGGGGTTCTGCGGGTGGTTCGGTACCTCCGTCGGCTCAGGGGGCACAGGCGCCGGGGGCCGGTCAGGCAGCGGGCGTTCAGCAGGCGGCTGGCCAGGCGTACGCCGCTCAGGCACAGGGCGCTCAGCAGGCCGCCGGTCAGCCGTATGCCGGTCAGCAGCCGGGCTCCCCGCAGGCTGCCGGTCAGGCTTACGCCGGTCAGGCGCCGGGCTCCGCGCAGGCCGCCGGTCAGCCCTACGCCGGTCAGCAGCCGGGCGTCCAGCAGCCCGGCGCTCAGCCCTACGCCGGTCAGGCGCCGAGTGCCCAGCCGCCCGCCGCTCAGCCGTACGCCGGTCAGGCGCAGGGCGCTCAGCAGCCCGCTGGCCAGCCGTACGAGGGTCAGCAGCCGGGCTCCGCGCAGGCTGCCGGCCAGCCGTACGGGGGTCAGCAGCCGGGCTCCCCGCAGGCCGCCGCTCAGCCCTACGCCGCTCAGCAGCCCCCCGCCCAGCAGCCGCCGCAGAGCTACGCGCCCCCGACGGCCCCCCCTCCCGCAGCACCCCCCTCCGCTCCGCCCGCCCCCGAACCCGCCGCCGCCCCAGGCTCCTGGCCCACCGCCGCCCCCGCCGGTGGCGGACGTCGTCCCGGTGGCTGGCCGACGGCGGTGTCCCCCGGCAGTGGGCCCCGCCCGCCCGCGCCGCCTACGGCACCGGCGCCCGCGAGCCCCTCGCCCCAGGCCGCGCCGCAAGCCCCCGCGGGCGGCGGTTACGCCCCCCCGGCCGGCGGCCTCGACCCCCGTACGCTCTGGCCGAACATCCTGGAGGCGGTGAAGACCCGCCGCCGTTTCGCCTGGATCCTCCTCAGCCAGAACGCCCAGGTCACCGGCTTCGACGGGACCACCCTCCAGCTCGGCTTCGTCAACGGCGGTGCCCGCGACAAGTTCACGAGCAGCGGCAGCGAAGAGGCGCTGCGGCAGGCGCTGGCGGAGCAGTTCAGCGTGCACTGGAAGATCGACGCGGTGGTCGACCCGTCGGGCGGCGGCGGTATGGGCGCCCCCGGTTCCCCGGGGCCCGGAGGCTTCTCCGGGGGCGGCGGAAACTTCGCCCCGCCGCCCCCCTACAACGCCCCGCCCCAGCAGAGCTACCAGCCCCCGCAGCAGCAGCCACCCACGCAACAGCCGACCCCGCCCCCGGCCCCCCAGCAGCCCCCGCCGCCCGCGTACGACATGGTGGCCCCCGAAGACGACGTCCCCGAGGACGACGACCCAGACCTCAACGAGTCGGCCCTGTCCGGCCACGAGTTGATCGTCCGGGAACTGGGGGCGACGGTGGTGGAGGAGATCGCGAACGAGTGAGGGGAGGGGAGGGGAGAGGCGGGGCGGCGGACGAACGGACGGGCCGCTCCCGTACGCAGGGTCGCTCACGTCTCCCGGATCGCTCCGGTCTCCCGAGTCGCCCCCGTACCCCGGATCGCTCCGGTCACCCGGGCCGCTCTCGTATTCCGGGCCGCTCCGGTCACCCGGGCCGCTCCTGTACTCCGGATCGCTCCGGTCTCCTGGGCCGCTCTCGTATTCCGGGCCGCTCCGGTCACCCGGGCCGCTCCTGTACTCCGGATCGCTCCGGTCCCCCGGGCCGCTCCCGTATCCCGAGTCGCTCCCATACCCCGGTTCGCTCCCATACCCCGGATCGCTCACATCGCCCGAAAGCTGCCGCTCCTTTTAACCGCCGCTCCTTTAAGGGCAGCTCCCTCTCAGGCTGGACAGGCTCCCTCTCAGGTCAACGGCAGCTCCCTCTGAGGACGCCCCCTCCCTCTGAGGACGGCCCCTCGCTCTGAGGACGCCCCTCCCTCTCAGGCCGCCCCCTCCCATCCCCGGCCCACATCACTCAGCCCGTCCGGCGATTGAGGACAAGGCCCGTTCAGGGCCGGAGCGGGGTCTGGGGGCGCAGCCCCCAGGGGGACGGTGACTGAATTGGCGGCCACTTTGGAGGAACGTACAGCCCGACGGACCCCACCGGCCCAGCGGTTACGCTAACCCCCGTGAACGTCCTCGTCATCGGCTCCGGCGCCCGCGAACACGCCCTGTGCCGCTCCCTGTCCCTCGACCCCGCCGTCACGGCACTGCACTGCGCCCCCGGCAACGCAGGCATCGCCGAGGTGGCCGAGCTGCACCAGGTCGACGCCCTGGACGGCCCGGCCGTAGCGGCGCTCGCCGAGAAGCTGGGCGCCGGCCTCGTCGTCGTAGGCCCCGAGGCCCCCTTGGTCGCCGGGGTCGCCGACGCCGTACGCGAAGCCGGTATCCCAGTGTTCGGCCCCTCCAAGGAGGCCGCGCAGCTGGAGGGTTCGAAGGCGTTCGCGAAGGACGTGATGGCGGGGGCCGGGGTGCCGACCGCGCGGTCGTACGTGTGCACGACCCCGGAGGAGGCCGCCGAGGCGCTGGACGCGTTCGGGGCGCCGTACGTCGTGAAGGACGACGGGCTCGCGGCCGGCAAGGGCGTCGTCGTCACCGGCGATCTCGCCGCCGCGCAGGCGCACGCCGCCGCCTGCGAGCGGGTCGTCATCGAGGAGTACCTCGACGGCCCCGAGGTCTCCCTCTTCGCGATCACCGACGGCCGCACGGTCGTCCCCCTCCAGCCCGCCCAGGACTTCAAGCGCGCGCTGGACGGCGACGAGGGCCCCAACACCGGCGGCATGGGCGCGTACTCGCCGCTGCCGTGGGCCGACCCGAAGCTGGTCGAGGAGGTCCTGGAGACCGTTCTCCAGCCGACCGTCGACGAACTGCGCCGCCGCGGCACCCCCTTCTCCGGTCTCCTGTACGCCGGTCTCGCGATCACTTCTCGCGGCGTCCGGGTCATCGAGTTCAACGCCCGGTTCGGCGACCCGGAGACCCAGGTCGTCCTGGCCCGCCTGCGAACCCCTCTCTCCGGCATCCTCCTGGCCGCCGCCACCGGCACCCTCGCCGACCTCGAACCCCTGCGCTGGAGCGAGGACGCGGCGGTGACGGTCGTGATCGCCTCCCACAACTACCCGGACACCCCGCGCACGGGCGACCCGATCACGGGCCTGGCGGACGTCACCGCCGAGGACGCCCCGCACGCGTACGTCCTGCACGCGGGCACCCGCCTCGACGGCGACGACATCGTCAGCGCCGGCGGCCGGGTCCTGTCGGTCACCGCGACCGGCGCGGACCTGACGAAGGCCCGCGAGCGCGCGTACCGGGCCCTCGGCCGCATCACCCTCGACGGCTCCCAGCACCGCACGGACATCGCGGCGAAGGCGGCGGCGGAGGCGGGCGCCTGAACGGCGGGGTCTGAGCGGCGGGGGCGAGCCGCACCTTCGTACGCCCACGGGCCGCACCTCGTACGCCCCCAAGCCGCACCGCGCACGCCCCCGAGCCGACCCCCGGTGAACTTTTGAGGCCCCGCATCCGTCTTCGGATACGGGGCCTCACCCTTGCCCTACCGCAGGTGATCCGGTCAGCACCTCTCCCCAAAGCCATTCCATCGAGTGAGCGCTGTGCCATCCGGCTGACGCGGCTGCCCGCCCCAACTAGGGTGCGGCGCATGTGTTCGGGCGCTCCCCGGAGATCCGGCACTTGGCTCACCGGCATTGCGATGTCAGTGGCGGGTGCCACAGTGGGGGAGTGAGCAAAGGCAGGCGGACGCGAGCGAGGCAGGGAGGGGGTGCGTTGCGGTCATGAGCGATGCGGCCGGTGTGGAGGCGGGCGCTCAGGCGGCGCGTGCGCGGGCGCTCGCGGTGCTGAGGCTGCGCGGTCGCGCGCTGGCCGTGGCACTGCTGCCGGCCGCGGCGGCGGTGATCCTGTGGGCCGGCGGCGCGACGCGTCATCTCGTGGGCCATGGCTGGGACGTCGCCCGGTGGGTGGTCTCCGCCGTCGCCCTCGTGGTCCTGCTGGCGGCCGGCGCGATCGCCCTCCTGGTGGCGAGGTCCCGTCCGGCGACGAGCCCGACGGTCCCGGTCCCCGAGGCGTCGGCCCCCGATCTCTACCGCCTGGTGCGGGACTTGGCGGACCGGCTCGACGTCCCCGCCCCCTCCGCGATAGCCCTGACGCCGGACTGCGACAGCTGGCTGGAGGACCGTACGCACCGCTCGCACCGCCAGCAGGGTGCGCCGCCGCCGGCCAAGCGGGACGAGCTGTCCGACGGCGCCCCGCACCGCCGTACGCCCACCGCCCCCCTCCTCGTCATCGGCTCCCCCTTCCTGTGGTGGATGCGCGTCGGTGAACTGCGCGCGGTGCTCGCGCCGGTCGTCGCCGGTACGGGCCCCTCCGCCCACCCCGACATAGCCGCGGCCCGCCGTTTCGTGCGCGGTCTCGACGCGGCGCTCGCCGTCACCGCCGACCGGGGCCGCTGCCCCGCGACCCGGCTGCTCTGCGCCGGCATGGGCCAGGTCGTACGGATCCTGCTGCGCGGCTGCCGGGTGCACGCGGCGGAGATGGAGCGCGGGGTCGCCGCGGCCGCCGCCGAGCGGGCCCAGGCCGTGGACTACGGGCTGCGGATCGTCGCCCAGGAACAGGTCGGCCTCGCGTACGCCGGCTGGGACCGCCTGCTGACCCGGGTCGCGCTGCCCGCCTGGCGGATGGGCCGCTGGCCCTCCCGGCTGGACGCGGGTGTCGTCGCCGCCCTGACCGAGCTGTCCCGCCGCGACCGCCTCGCCGAAGGCTTCGCCTCCCGCCTCGGCGAACGCCCGGCCTGCGACCTCCTGGAGGAGCCCGGCGCCATCGACGAGGCCGCCTCCCTCCTCGCCGCCCGCCTCTTCCACGGCGGCCCGGCGGAGCCCGGCCCCGACTGGTCCCCGGTGAGCTGGCAGGACTACCCGGAGGAGGTGGTCGACCGCAAGTGGCGCACCGACGCGGCCCGCCTCCACCGCACACTCGACGCGCTGGGCGTCCGCCGGACCCCGGCGGCTTCGGGGGTCGACCCGCACGGGCCGACGCTGGCGAGGGTGCTGGAGCATCTGACCGAGGAGCGGGGGGAGTTGAGGGGGCGGCGGGAGCTGGAGGAGCTGAACGAGGCCGGGGAGCCGGAGGAAACCGTCACGGACCTGTACGCCGACCAGGACACCCCCGCCCTCTCCCCCCGCACCGCCGCCCTAGCCGCCCGCCTCACCGCCGAGGTGGCCCGCGAAGAAGCCGCCGCACCCCCCGGCACCGAACCCGTCGCCCCCCTCTGGGACAACGCCGCCCTCCCCCTCTTCCCCCTCCAACCCCCGCGCACAGGAAGGGAGTTGCTCGCCGATCACGTCACGGCGATGGTCTGCTGCGCGGCGATGGACACTGCGGGCGCGCTCCCGGGGCTGGACTGGCTGGACGGCCCGGTCCTCCTGGTCGCCGGTGAACGCGCCGCCGACCTGGCCCCCCGGGTGCTGAGCCTGGTGGAGGACGGCGACCCGGACCCCCTGCGGGTGTGGCTGGTCGAGCTGGGCATACGCCCGGAGAAGCCGGTCCGGCTGGTCTGAGCCGGACCGCCCCGGGAGCCGCGCCCATACCGTCGTACCGAACCGTCGTATCGGAACGGCACCCTCCACTTCCAGTCAATTCGCAACGAATAGTGACCAGTCGTGGGCGTTATGTGATGTGCTGGGACCGATCGGGCCCATGGCAAGCGCGCCCGACATAGGCCCGCGACAGAAGTACCCGCGCGACACGGGGGCAGGCAGGGAGGGAACCCATGGGCACCGCAGCGGACTCGGAGCACATCCGCCGATGGGAGTCGGGCGCCATGGCGCACGCCGTGACGGACCCCTTCGGCCTCGGCCCCCTCCCCTGGCTGCGGGGCGGCGAGAGCTACTTCGACGACACGGGCAAGGTCGTCCCCTGGTACGTCGACCCCGCCCCGAGGGTCCCCGCGCCCCGCGACCAGAAGCGCCCCCGCACCCCGGCGCCCGGCGGCCCCCGCTCGGCGGACGACGTGCACCGCCAGATCAAGGGCTTCACCACCTCCGGCGCGGTCGCCCCCGGCGAGGCCCTGGACTTCCGGATCACCGTCGACCCGCCCCAGGAGTTCACGGTCGACATCTACCGCATCGGCCACTACAACGGCGAGGGCGCCGCGAAGATCACCACGAGCCCCCGCCTCTCGGGCATCGTCCAGCCCCCGCCGCTCACGGCCGACCGCACGGTCAGCTGCCACCACTGGTGGCTCAGCTGGCGCCTGCAAGTCCCGTCGTTCTGGAACGTCGGCGCGTACGTCGCGGTCCTCACCACCACCGACGGCTACCGCTCCCACATCCCCTTCACCGTCCGCGACCAGCGCCGCGCCGACCTCCTGCTGCTGCTGCCGGACGTGACCTGGCAGGCGTACAACCTCTACCCGGAGGACGGCCGCACCGGCGCGAGCCTCTACCACGCGTGGGACGACGAGGGCCGCCTCCTCGGCGAACCCGACGCCGCGACGACCGTCTCCTTCGACCGCCCCTACGCCGGCGCCGGCCTCCCGCTGCACGTGGGCCACGCCTACGACGTGATCCGCTGGGCCGAGCGCTACGGCTACGACCTCGCCTACGCCGACGCCCGCGATCTGCACTGCGGACTGGTCGACCCCACCCGCTACCGGGGCCTGGTCTTCCCCGGCCACGACGAGTACTGGTCGGCCAATATGCGGCGCACGGTCGAGCAAGCCCGCGACCACGGCACGTCGTTGGTGTTCCTCTCCGCCAACACCATGTACTGGCAAGTGGAGTTGGGCCCCTCCCCGTCCGGTGTCCCGGCCCGGCTGCTGACCTGCCGAAAACGCAAGGGCCCCGGAAAGTCCCTGCTCTGGCGGGAGATCGACCGCCCCGAGCAGCAGCTGGTCGGCATCCAGTACGCGGGCCGCGTCCCCGAGCCGAGCCCCCTCATCGTCCGCAACGCCCACCACTGGCTGTGGGAGGCGACCGGGGCGCACGAGGCGGACGAGATCGAGGACCTGGTGGCCGGCGAGGCCGACCGCTACTTCCCCCGCACCCCCCTCCCCGAGCACGACGGCCGCGTCCTGCTCGCCCACTCCCCCTACACCGACGGCGCCGACGTCCGCCGCCACCAGGAGACGTCCCTCTACCGCGCCCCCTCCGGCGCCCTCGTCTTCGCCTCCGGCACCTTCGCCTGGTCCCCCGCCCTGGACCGCCCCGGCCACGTCGACGCCCGCGTCCAGAGAGCCACCGCGAACCTCCTGGACCGCATCTGCAAACACGACTGAGGACCCTCCTGACCGGTCACCCGACCCCATACGGGAGAATCGAGACACCTGTAGAGAACACCGGGGAGCAACCGTGTCCGGATTCGTAGAAAAGCCCGAACCGCTGGAGGTCCCGGGCCTGGTCCACCTCCACACCGGCAAGGTGCGCGAGCTGTACCGCGACGGTGCGGGCGACCTCGTGATGGTCGCCAGCGACCGCACGTCCGCGTACGACTGGGTCCTGCCGACCGAGATCCCCGACAAGGGCCGCGTCCTCACCCAGCTGTCCCTGTGGTGGTTCGACCAGCTCAAGGATCTGATCCCCAATCACGTCCTGAGCACCGACCTCCCGGCGAACGCCCCCGTCGACTGGGCCGGCCGCACCCTGATCTGCAAGAGCCTCGACATGCTCCCCGTGGAGTGCGTGGCCCGCGGCTACCTCACCGGCTCGGGCCTGCTGGAGTACGACGCGTCCCGCACGGTCTGCGGCCTCCCGCTCCCCGAGGGCCTGGTCGACGGCAGCGAGTTGCCCGCCCCGATCTTCACCCCGGCCACGAAGGCGGCCGTCGGCGACCACGACGAGAACGTGTCGTACGAGGAAGTCGCCCGCCAGGTCGGCGCGGACACGGCGGCCGAGCTGCGCGAGTCCACGCTGGCCGTGTACTCCCGGGCCCGCGACATCGCCCGCGAGCGGGGCATCATCCTCGCGGACACGAAGTTCGAGTTCGGCCACGACAGCGAGGGCGTCCTGACGATCGCCGACGAGGTCCTGACCCCCGACTCGTCCCGCTTCTGGCCGGCGTCCCTGTGGAACCCCGGCCGCCCGCAGCAGTCGTACGACAAACAGTTCGTCCGCGACTGGCTGACCTCGGAGGAATCCGGCTGGGACAGAAAAAGCGAACAGCCCCCGCCGGAGCTGCCGGAGCGGGTGGTGACGGAGACGAGGGCGAAGTACGTGGAGGCGTACGAGAGGCTGACGGGCGAGAGCTGGTCGTAGGGGGAAAGCTCCCCGGGGCGAACGACTCCGGGGAGCCAACTTCTTTTAGGGGCGCGGGGAACTGCGCGAACAAGCCCCACCGGCCCGCACCCGACCACGAACGCGAAAGACCCCGGCCGAAATCCCGACCGGGGTCTAAAAGCTGGAGCGGACGACGAGGCTCGAACTCGCGACCTCAACCTTGGCAAGGTTGCGCTCTACCAACTGAGCTACGTCCGCAAAGGCACCGCACTGCGCCGTGGCGCGACGCCAACTATACCCAACCCCGCGCCCGGGCGACCCGCACCGCCGCATGCCGGTTCTCCGCCCCCAGCTTCGACGCCGCCGAAGACAGATAGTTCCGCACCGTCCCCTGCGAGAGCCCCGCCCGCTCGGCGATCTCCGCGACCGGCGCCCCATCGCCCGCCAGCTCCAGCACCTCCGCCTCCCGAGCGGTCAGCGGCGAGTCCCCGGCGGCGATCGCGTCGGCCGCCAACTCCGGGTCCACGTACCGATTTCCGGCATGCACGGTCCGGATGATCTCGGCCAGCCGCCGCGCGCTCACCGTCTTCGGCACGAACCCCCGCACCCCGGCGGCCAGCGCCCGCTTGAGATGCCCCGGCCGCCCATGACTGGTCACGATCAGCACGCGGCAGTCCGGCAGTTCGGCCCGCAGCGATGTGGCGACCTTCACACCGTCCGCCCCCGGCATCTGGAGATCCAGCACGGCGACGTCGGGCGCGTGCGCCAGCGCCATGGCGAGCGCCTCGGGCCCGCTGGCCGCCTCGGCGACGATCAGGAGATCGTCCTCCAGCGACAGCAGCGCGGCGAGCGCCCCCCGGATCAGATGCTCGTCGTCGGCGAGCAGCACCCGCAGGCTCATGAAGTGACCTCTCTCACAGATTCCATGGGGACCTCGGCCACGACCCGGAACACCCCGTCCGGGACGAGCCCGGCCTCCAGCGTCCCCCCGACGGCCGCGAGCCGCTCCCGCAGCCCGGCCAGCCCCGACCCGCCGGCGGAACCCCCACCGGAGGAAGCCCCGTCGTTCTCCACGACCAGCACCACCCGCCCCCCGCCCACGGACACCCGCACCGCGCACTTCCCCGCGTCCCCGTGCCGCAGCACATTGGTGGTCGCCTCCCGCACCACCCACCCCAGCGCCGACTGCACCTCGGCCGGCAGCCCCCGCGCCTCCCCGCTGACCTCGCACACGATCCCCGCGGCGCCCAGCACCCCCCGCGCCCCGGCGAGTTCGACCCCGAGATCGACCTCCCGGTACCCGCGTACGACGGCCCGCACCTCCCGCTGCGACTCCCGCGCGATCCGCTGCACCTCGACCATCTGCTCAAGCCCCTCCTCCCGCCCCCGCCGCGCGAGCCGCACGGCGAGTTCGCTCTTCAGCGCGATCACCGCGAGGTTGCGCCCGAGCACGTCGTGCAGATCCCGCCCGAACCGCAGCCGCTCCTCGGCGACGGCGAGCCGGGCGCGCGTCTCGCGGGCGGCGTCCAGCTCGTAGACGGCGCCGATGAGCCAGACCGAGGAGACGGCGATGAAGGCGAGGAACCCCGAGGTGACGAAGACGACCGCGGTGGTGAGGAGGACCGCGAGCCAGGGCGTGCCCAGCAGCAGCGACAGCACCCCGGTCCCCAGGGACATCCCCCCGACGGCCGCGTACATCCGCCGCCGCTCCCGCAGCCCCAGCGTGAGGATCCCCGCCCCGAAGCTCACGGCGACCCCGAAGACAGCGCCCGCCGTCCGCACCGCGCCCTGTCCTTCGGCCGCGTACCGGGCGGTCAGCAGGGCGGCGAGGGCGATCAGCAAGGTCAGCGCGCCGTACCCCCACAGCAGTCGCGCCGGCCGCTCCCGCACCCCTTGCCGCCAGTCCGCCGTGCGGGCCACGACCGCCACGAGCCCCACCCCGTGCAGCCCCATCAGCGCCGCCAGCGCCCCGCCGGCCCCCGCCCCCAGCTCCCGCACGGCCGGCACCCCGGCGATGGCGAACTCCATCGGCCCGAAGGCGTAGAACGACCACCGGATGTACGCGTCGAACTTCTCCGGCGTGCTCTTCCCCCGCCACCAGCCGCGCATGCCTCTCCCGCTCTCCTCTAGCGCCGGGGTTCCCAGCGGAACCACCGGCGCGCCCCCACCAAGGCAAGCACGACCCAGACCAGCCCGGTACCGACGGCCTTCAGCGCGTCGTAACCGGACAGGTCCCCGGTCCAGCCGCCCCGCACCAGCGCGATGACCGGCGACAGCGGCAGCAGCTCCAGCGCGGACGCCACCCGGCCGGGGAAGACCTCCAGCGGTACGGCGACCCCGGAGGCGATCATCGAGACGAACACGAACGGCATGGTCGTGACCTGCGCGCTCTCCGCGGTCTTGGTCAGCCCGGAGGTGACGGCGGCCAGCAGCGCGCACAGCACGAGCCCCAACAGCAGCCCCAGGACGACGAGTTGGGGTGCCCCGGGCGCGCCCACCCCGAGCAGCGCCGCCGATCCCGCGATCAGCGCGATCACCTGGAGCAGCCCGATCCCGGCCATCGGCAGCGCGGCCCCGGCGAGGATCTCCCTGTCCCGCAGCTCCCCGGTCCGCAGCCGCTTCAGCACCAGCTCCTCGCGGCGCGCGGTGAGCACCCCGGCGATCCCCGAGTACACCCCGAACAGCAGCGAGAACCCGATCCCGGCCGGCAGCAGCACGGTCCCGGGGTCCAGCCCGACGTCCCGCACCTTCATGTCGTCGACGGCCCCGCGCAGCGAGAACGGCAGCAGCAGCGGGATCAGGACGGCGGCGACGAGCATGCTCTTGTTGCGCCCGAGCAGGATGAACTCGGCGGACGCGAGCGCCCGAAGCCTTCCGGCGGCGGTGCTCATACGACGGCTCCTTCACGCTCCGCGGCGGCGATCCCGAGGAACGCCTCCTCCAGCGAGGCCGGCCGCACGTCCAGCCGCCCCAGTTCCACCCCGGCCCGCGCGGCCCAGTCCAGCACCAGCGTCGCCGTCCGCTGCAACTCCCGCGTCCGCAGCCGTACGAGGCTCCCGTCCACGGAGTGCTCGAAGACCCCGAGTTCGGCGAGCGGCGGCAGGTCCCCGACGAAGTACCCGAGCGGCAGCTCGAAGGACATCCGGGACGGCTGCGCGGCCGTCACCTCGGCCGGGGTGCCCGAGACGGCGATCTCACCGGCGTGCATGATGGCGAGCCGGTCCGCGAGCCCCTCGGCCTCCTCCAGGTAGTGCGTGGTGAGCAGCACGGTCGTCCCGGAGTCCCGCAGCGCCCGCACCAACTCCCAGGTGTCGCGCCGCCCTTCGGCGTCGAGACCGGTCGTCGGCTCGTCCAGGAACAGCACCTCGGGCTTCCCGAGCAGCGCCAGCGCGAGATCGAGCCGCCGCCGCTCACCCCCGGACAGCTGCTTGACCCGCACACCGGTCCGATGCCCGAGCCCGACCAGCTCCAGCGCCTCGCTGTATTGATGGCTCGTTCGCCTCCGGGGCGCCTTAGTCGGTGTCGAGGCGGTGACCGTGCTCAGCCCTTCGGGCCTCCGCGCGCTCACCCCCTCGACACCGACGCGCCCCTTCGGCTCACTCGCGACCGGCCGTGCCCCGCTGACGCACCCCGCCCACATCCGCGCGGTCTCGCCGACGGTCAGCTCGGACGGGAACCCGCCCTCCTGGAGCATCACCCCGGTGCGCGGCCGTACGGCGTCGCGCTCGGTGTACGGGTCGTGCCCGAGCACCCGCACGCTTCCCCCGCTGGGCCGCGCGAGCCCTTCCAGCAGTTCGACGGTGGAGGTCTTCCCGGCCCCGTTGGTCCCCAGCAGCGCGAAGACTTCCCCGCGCCCGACCTGGAAGCTGACGCCCCGGACCGCCGCGAACCCGCCCCCGTACACACGCCGGAGGTCGGTGACCTCGATCACGTGTTCCTTCAAGGAGTTCATGCATTCAGCGTGCCGGGGCCCGAGGCGCCGCTGTAGTGCGGCATGTCACCACTCCCCATGACAAATGTCAGAAGCCGCCCGAAGACGCGAAAAGACCCCGGTCGATTACCCGACCGGGGCCTTCACTTGGAGCGGACGACGAGGCTCGAACTCGCGACCTCAACCTTGGCAAGGTTGCGCTCTACCAACTGAGCTACGTCCGCACTTGCCCCACCCTACCCGACGAAGAAGCGTGTCCGGTACGGCGATGCAGAGCGGGTGACAGGAATTGCACACTGCGCCTTCCCCCTGGAAGGGGGATGTTCTGCTACTGAACTACACCCGCACAACCTGCCTGGCCTGGACTTTTCCGTCCCGCCCGGCGGCGTGCTCCAGACATTAGCCGATCGGCGGGGGGGTAACGCAAGTCGAGCCCGCCGGGCCCTCAAGTCGGCTGCCCCCAGCGGGACCTGAGGGCAGCCGGCACCGCGTCACTGGGCCGCGGCGAACGCCTCGTACACCTTCTTGGGGATCCGGCCCCGGGCCGGTACGTCCATCTTGTTGGCCAGCGCCCAGGCGCGGACCGCGGCCGGGTCGGGGGCGACCTCGGTCTGCCGGTAGGCCTTGCCGGAACGGGACCGCTTGCGGCCCGCCTCCACGTACGGCTCAAGAGCCTTACGCAGTTTCTTGGCATTGGCTTCATTCAGGTCGATCTCGTACGACTTCCCGTCGAGGCCGAAGGCGATCGTTTCCGCCGCTTCCGAGCCGTCGATGTCGTCAAAGAGAGTGACCACGACCTTCTGCGCCACGAATATCGGTCCCTTCAGATGGCATGCCATACAGCACAGCAGTGCGCGCCCGATGACATGTCGAGTATCGGCTATTGCCAATTCATTTGTACAGTGCTTGGCAATAAAAAGTGAAGCCGACTAAATCCTTCCGCGTGTCCGCCGCGCAATACTTGCCGGGGACTGATCGAGGATCTTTCCCTTAATTTTCCTGAACCCGCCGCTCCGATGCGTGATCGTGATCCCAGGCTTGTGCCTTCCTACAAGTCTACCCGCGTAGAAATTTTGTACGGGTAGTCTGAACGCACTGTAGGAACCAGCTCAGCACCAACACCGGGAGTACCAGTGGCACGCGTCGTGGTCGACGTCATGCTCAAGCCGGAGATCCTCGACCCCCAGGGCCAGGCGGTGCAGCGCGCACTGCCGCGCCTGGGTTTCGCCGGGATCTCGGATGTACGGCAGGGAAAGCGATTCGAACTGGAAGTTGACGGACCAGTGGACGAGGCCGCCCTCGACCGCATCCGTGATCTTGCGGAATCCTTCCTCGCCAACACCGTGATCGAGAACTTCACGGTACGCGTCGAAGAAGTCGCGGAGGCCGTGAAGTGACCGCTCGTATTGGCGTCGTCACTTTCCCCGGCAGCCTCGACGACCGCGACACCCAGCGCGCGATCCGCCTCGCCGGCGCCGAACCGGTCGCCCTCTGGCACAAGGACAAGGACCTCCACCAGGTCGACGCGGTCGTCCTCCCCGGCGGTTTCTCCTACGGCGACTATCTCCGCGCCGGCGCCATCTCCCGTTTCTCCCCGGTCATGGAGACGGTCATCGAGCAGGCGAAGGCGGGCCTGCCCGTCCTCGGCATCTGCAACGGTTTCCAGATCCTGACCGAGGCGCACCTGCTGCCGGGCGGGATGCTGGGCAACGATCACCTGCACTTCATCTGCCGCGACCAGAAGCTGCGCGTCGAGAACGCGGACACGGCGTGGACGGCCGACTACGAGGCGGGGCAGGAGATCCACATCCCGCTGAAGAACATGGACGGCCGGTACGTGGCCGACCAGTACACGCTGGATGAACTGGAGGCGGAGGGGCGAGTCGCTTTCAGGTATGTCGACTTCAACCCGAACGGTTCGCTGAACGACATCGCCGGCATCACCAACGCCGCCGGCAACGTCGTGGGCCTCATGCCCCACCCCGAACACGCGGTCGAGCCGCTGATCGGGTCGGGGCGCACTGACGGTCTCCCCTTCTTCACGTCGATCCTCAAGAAGCTGGTCAACGCATGAGCCGCACGCCTCTGGACACGGTCGAGAACGCGGCCGCGACCCCCGACGTCGCGCTGCCCTGGGCCGAACTCGGCCTGAAGAAGGACGAGTACGAGAAGGTCGTCGAGATCCTCGGCCGCCGCCCGACCGGCGCCGAGCTGGCGATGTACTCGGTGATGTGGTCCGAGCACTGCTCCTACAAGTCCTCCAAGGTCCACCTGCGCCAGTTCGGCGAGAAGGCCCCGCGGTCCGACGCGCTGCTGGTCGGCATCGGCGAGAACGCGGGCGTGGTGGACGTCGGCCAGGGCTACGCGGTGACGTTCAAGGTGGAGTCGCACAACCACCCGTCGTACGTGGAGCCTTACCAGGGCGCGGCGACCGGCGTGGGCGGGATCGTCCGCGACATCATCGCGATGGGCGCGCGCCCGGTCGCGGTCGTCGACCCGCTGCGCTTCGGCGCGGCCGACCACCCCGACACCAAGCGGGTCCTGCCGGGCGTGGTCGCGGGCATCGGCGGCTACGGCAACTGCCTGGGGCTGCCGAACATCGGCGGCGAGGTCGTCTTCGACGCCTGCTACCAGGGCAACCCGCTGGTCAACGCGGGCGCGATCGGTGTCATGCGGCACGAGGACATCCACCTCGCGAAGGCGTCGGGCGCGGGCAACAAGGTCATCCTGTACGGGGCCCGGACGGGCGGCGACGGCATCGGCGGCGCGTCGATCCTGGCGTCCGAGACCTTTGACGATGCGAAGCCGAGCAAGCGTCCGGCGGTACAGGTCGGTGACCCCTTCCAGGAGAAGCTGCTCATCGAGTGCACGCTGGAGGCGTTCGCGGAGAAGCTGGTCGTCGGCATCCAGGACCTGGGCGCGGCGGGCCTGTCCTGCGCGACTTCGGAGCTGGCGTCGAACGGCTCCGGCGGCATGCGCGTGACCCTGGACGACGTACCGCTGCGCGACTCCACTCTCTCCCCTGAGGAAATCCTCATGAGCGAGTCGCAGGAGCGCATGTGCGCGGTGGTCGAGCCGGAGAAGGTCGACCGCTTCCTGGCGATCTGCGAGAAGTGGGACGTCATCGCGACGGTCATCGGCGAGGTGACGGACGGCGACCGGCTGGAGATCTTCTGGCACGGCGGCAAGATCGTGGACGTCGACCCGCGCACGGTCGCGCACGACGGCCCGGTGTACGAGCGCCCGTACGCGCGCCCCTCGTGGCAGGACGCCCTCCAGGCGGACGACGCGGCGAAGCTCGAACGGCCTTCCACGGGCGCGGAGTTGCGCGAGCAGGTGCTGAAGCTGGTCGCGTCGCCCAACCAGGCGTCGAAGAAGTGGATCACCTCTCAGTACGACCACTTCGTGCAGGGCAACACGGTGCTCGCGCAGCCCGAGGACTCCGGGATGATCCGCATCGACGAGGAGACCGGCCTCGGCGTGGCGATCGCGACGGACGGCAACGGCCGGTACGCCAAGCTGGACCCGTACGCGGGCGCGCAGCTGGCGCTGGCGGAGGCGTACCGGAACGTGGCGACGACCGGCGCGAAGCCGCTCGCGGTGTCGGACTGCCTGAACTTCGGTTCGCCCGAGGACCCGGCGGTGATGTGGCAGTTCGCCGAGGCGATCCGTGGACTGGCCGACGCCTGCCTGGAGTTGGGGACGCCGGTCACGGGCGGCAATGTCTCGCTGTACAACCAGACGGGTGAGGTCGCCATCCACCCGACGCCGGTGGTGGCGGTGCTGGGCGTGATCGACGACGTCGCCCGCCGCACGCCGGTCGCCTTCCAGGAGGAGGGCCACCTTCTCTATCTGCTGGGCGACACCCGTGAGGAGTTCGGCGGGTCGGCGTGGAGCCAGGTCATCCATGACCACCTCGGCGGACTGCCCCCGAAGGTCGACCTGGACCGTGAGCGCCTGCTGGCGGACATCCTCATCTCCGCGTCCCGCGACGGCATGATCGACTCGGCGCACGACCTCTCCGACGGCGGCCTGATCCAGGCGGTGGTGGAGTCGGCGCTGCTGAGCGGGAAGGGCGCGCGCCTGGTAGTCCCCGACGACTTGGACGCCTTCACGTTCCTGTTCTCGGAGTCGGCGGGCCGCGCGGTGGTGGCGGTCCCGCGCTCGGAGGAGCTCCGCTTCACGGACATGTGCGGCGCGAGGGGCCTTCCGGCGACGCGGATCGGCGTGGTGGACGGCGAGGAGGTGGAACTCCAGGGAGAGTTCAGCCTGCCGCTGGCGGAACTGCGAGAGTCCCACGAGGCAACGATCCCCGCACTGCTGGCGTAGCTGGTTCTTTTACGGTCCCGCCCCCTCTTGCCCACGGGGGCGGGACCGACCTCGTTCACGGGCCGGCCCGGGGGGGGGAATGCCCACACAGCCCCCTACACCAACCCCCGGCGAACCAGTCACCTTCACCGCCGAAGAGGCGTCCCTGACGCCCCCGCAGCTCCACACCAGACACCTCGTCACATCATCGCCAGTCGCTCACTCGTACGGGTGGATATCACCCACTTAGCTCATAACTCACCTAGGCGCGGTCATATGCTCGCGGCAATCACAGCGAGTGCCCAGCCCCGTACGGGCTGCACGGCACCGCTATGCCCGACGAGAGGCCCCGACGCCACATGGTCAGTTCCCCGCACGAGGCGATGCACCGGATCATCAGGGAGGATCCCGGTCTCTTCGTACGCGTCGCCAGACTGAACGGTATGCACTTCGCCGATGTCACGCACAGCGAAGAGCTGTCGCCCGAGGTCAGTGAGACCGATCCGCTGGAGCGGCGGGTGGACAGCCTGCTGCATATCCGCACCGCGGACAGCGAGGAGTACCTCCTGGTCGTGGAGGCGCAACGCAAGAAGGACGAGGACAAGTCGGCCAGTTGGGCCTACTACCTCAGCTACCTCTACTCCAAGCGCAAGATTCCGCCGGTCCTGGTCGTCGTCTGCGAGGACCGCGCCACCGCCGAATGGGCCACCGGCCCCTTCCACATCGGCCCGAAGGGATGGACCTCCCTCACCCTGCACCCCATCGTCCTGGGCCCGAACAGCATCCCTGCCTACACCACCCCCGAGCAGGTGGCCCGGGACATCCCGATGACTGTCCTGTCCGCGATCCTCCACCAGGGCGACCCGGAGATCCAGGCCATACTGGATGCTCTGGTGTCCGCTCTGCGGGACCTACAGGAACACAACGAGACAGCAGCAGGACACTTCGTCGAACTCACCGCTCAAGGCCTGGGCCGAGGCCCATTCGCAAAGTACTGGAGGAAGCTAGTGGCCATCGACACTTCGTTCTTCGTCTCCCCGCTCTCGGAAGAAATCCGCGAGGAAGGCCGCGAGCAAGGGCGGTCGCAAGGCTCGGCCGCGACTCAGGCGGAGAACATTCTCCGGCTGCTGGACCACAACCAGGTACCCCTCCCCGCCGCCGCGCGTGAGCGGATCACCTCCTGCACCGACCCCGACGTCCTGAGCCGCTGGTTCGACCGGGCCATCACCGCCGCCAGCGTCGCCGACCTCTTCGCCGAAGGCCCCGAAGGCTCCGAGGGCTCCGAGGGCCCCGAAGACACCCCGGCCGCCTGACCTCACCTCACCTCACCGCACCGCCACCCCGGGCACGCCCCCCGCAACCCCCCGCGTGCCCGGCAACCTCAGCGCGACCAGCGCCCCCGCGGCCATCACCCCAGCCCCGCCCAAGAACGCCGAACTCCCGGACAGCGCCCCGAAACCCGCCGCCCCCAGCGCCGTCCCCAGGGTCTGGAACAGGCGGGACGCGGTCGTCGCCACGCCCAACTGGTCGGGGGGTGCCGCTTCCTGGATCAACTGGATTGACTGGCCGATCAGTTGGCCGAACGCCAGGCCCATCAGGAAGAGAGTTGCACGGAGCCACCACAGGGAGGTGTGGGGAGTCAGGGATGACAGGCAGAGGAAGGCCACCACGGCCGTCGTCGAACCCGCGAGGATGAACGTCCGCTCCCGCACCCCCCGTTCCGCCAGCCTCCCCGCCGCATACCCCGACACCCCCATCCCCACGGCCATCGGCAACAGGAACAGCCCCGCCGCGGAACTGCTCACCCCCCGCTCGACCTGCACATACACGAGCACGTAATAGAGGACGCACACCAACCCGGCCCCCATCAGCGCCTGATACACGAACCCCCACCGCAGCGCGGCCACCCGGAACAGCGACAACGGCAGCACCGGATCGGCGGCCCGCCGCTGCCGCAGGAGGAAGAGGGCCAGCGCACCGACCGTCCCCACCGCCAGCGCGACGACCTGCGGGGACGTCCAGCCGTACCGCTCCCCACCCCACTCGGCGATCAGCAGCAGCCCACTGGAGAACAGCGCGCCGAGCACCGCACCGAGTACGTCGACCCGCGCCCGCCTCCCCCCGGCCGGCAGCCGCACCGCGTACGCCGCCCCCGCGAGAACCGCGACCCCCAGCGGCAGGTTGACGAAGAAGATCCACCGCCAGCCGGCATGATCCGCGAGCAGCCCGCCCACCCACGGCCCGAGCGCCATCCCGCCCCCGGACACGACCCCTGCCGTGCCGGCGCTCCGGGCATCCCGCTCACCGGGCCCCCGCAACTGGGCGATCACGACCATCGTGACGCTGAGCAGCCCGCCGGCCCCGACACCCTGTACGGCCCGCGCGGCGATCAACTGGTCGATCGTCCCGGCGGCGCCGCACAGCACCGACCCCGCCAGAAAGCTGCCGACCGCCGCGAGGAACACCCGCTTCGCGCCGTACGTGTCGCACAGCTTCCCGTACAGCGGCAGCACCGCCGCCGACGCCAGCGCGAACGCGCTGACCAGCCAAGGGACTTTCTCCAGTCCGTGCGCGGGGTCGAGGTCTCTGACGATCGGGACCGTCGCCGCCGACACGATCTGCGCGTCCAGGACGGCCAGGACGATCGTGACGAGGCAGACGAGCAGGCCGATCTTGCGCTGGGTCTCGGTCATGGCGGACAGCATGAACGGTGAAGATGTACTCGGTCAATCTTTAATCCCGGCCCATGATTCATCCCGGCTCAAACTTCGCCTTGGTACGGTCGAACCATGCCCCACCCCGACCGCGAGAACCGGACCGAGACGACGGGCCTGCGCGAACGCAAGAAGGCACAGACCGCCCTCCGCATCCACCGCACCGCGATCGCCCTCTTCGCGGAGAAGGGCTTCGAAGCCGTCTCCGTCCAGGAGATCGCCGCCGCCGCCGACGTCTCGAAGATGACCGTCTTCAACTACTTCGGCAGCAAAGAGGACCTGGTCTTCAAGCCGATGGAGGACCACTTCGCCGACCCGGCCCGCGCGGTCCGCGACCGCGCGCCCGGCGAGTCCGCCGTGGCCGCCGTACGCCGGCAGTTCCTGGCGATGATCGAGTCCCGCGAACCGTCCGTCGGCCTCCACGCGGAGCCGTTCGCCCGCCGGGTCCGGGAGGTGGTGATGAGCACGCCGGTCCTGAAGGAGCGCGCGTACATCGCCTCGGAACGCGGCGCCCGCGAACTGGCGGACCTCCTCGCGCGGGAGACGGGCGACGGGACGCTGGCGCTGATCACGGCCGCGACACTGACGGCGACCCGCAACGCGCTGGTGGAGGAGCACCACCGCCGGATCGACGCGGGGGAGACGGTGGAGGAGGTGGCGAGGGAGGCGACCGCCCGCGCGGACCAGGCGTTCACGTTCATCGAGAACGGGCTGGGCGGATACGCGGTGAGGCACTGACTCCCCCCGGAATTCCCCCCTCGGCTCCCCCGGACCCCCTCCCCGATAACCCCCTGAACCCCCACCCCCAACCCCCCTAAGCTCCCCCCCATGCCCCCACCCCGAAAACGCCCCCGCGCCTACGACCCCGCCAAAACCCAGACCGCCGTCCTCACTCAACTCACCCACCTCCGCACCGCCGTGACCAACCTCACCCCCGCCCAGCTCGCCACCCCCACCCGCCTCGGCGACTGGACGGTCCGCGAACTCGTCGCGCACATCGGCATGGTCCTCACCGCCGTCCCCCGCAGCCTCGCCACCCCGCCCCCCGCGCGGCAGAACAGCACCGCCCTGGACTGGCCCGCGACCACCGCCGAGAGATCGTCCGACATCGCGGGCTACACCCGAAAGGCCACCGACCGGCACACGGACGACCTCCCCTCCTACCTCGCCGCCGTCGACCGCGAACTGCGAGAAGCCCTCGCCGCACACCCCCCGACCCGCCTCCTCGAAACGATCTTCGGCGCCCTCCCCCTCGGCGACTTCATGGTCACCCGCGCCGTGGAGACGACCGTCCACACCGACGACCTCAACGCGGCCCTCCCGGAACTCGACATCCCGTACGACCGCCAGTGCCTCGCCACCACCACCCGCCTCCTCGCGGACGCCCTCGCACGAAAGGCCCCCGGCGGCGCGACCGAGGTACGGGTGCCGCCGTTCGCGGTGGTGCAGTGCGTCGAGGGGCCGAGGCACACGAGGGGCACCCCGCCGAACGTCGTCGAGACCGACCCGCTGACCTGGCTGAGACTCGCCACCGGGCGGCTGACCTGGGCCGACGCCATCGACCAGGCCAAGGTCAGCGCCAGCGGGGAGCGGGCCGACCTCGCCGGACTCCTGCCGGTCATGGCATAGACGGCGCCTGGTATGTCGTAAACCACAAAAGGTGTGCGACACCTCACTCATCCATGTGCCAACAAGGCGGTCGCGAGCCGGAGTTCACCGCTGTGACCAGGGGAAATCCAAAAACCGCAGCCCGCCTGCGGGTATCCCCAATTCGGACCAGTGGTCGACCTCGCCTACACTCGGTGCCGTGCCACGTGGTGACGGACGACTCAGTCATGATCTGCTCCCCGGCGAGAAGGGCCCCCAGGACGCATGCGGCGTCTTCGGGGTCTGGGCTCCCGGCGAAGAGGTCGCCAAGCTCACTTACTTCGGGCTCTACGCCCTCCAGCATCGGGGCCAGGAATCCGCGGGAATCGCGGTCAGCAACGGCTCCCAGATTCTCGTGTTCAAGGACATGGGGCTCGTTTCCCAGGTCTTCGACGAGACGTCCCTCGGTTCGCTCCAGGGGCATATCGCGGTCGGTCACGCCCGCTACTCGACGACCGGCGCCTCCGTCTGGGAGAACGCCCAGCCGACGTTCCGCGCCACCGCGCACGGCTCGATCGCGCTCGGTCACAACGGCAACCTGGTCAACACCGCCCAGCTCGCCGAGATGGTCGCCGACCTGCCCAAGCCCGAGGGCGGCCGGACGCCGCGCGTCGCGGCGACCAACGACACCGACCTGCTGACGGCGCTGCTCGCCGCGCAGGTCAAGGAGAACGGCGAGCCGATGACCATCGAGGAGGCCGCCCACGCGGTGCTCCCGAAGGTCCGCGGCGCCTTCTCGCTGACCTTCATGGACCAGCACACCCTCTACGCCGCCCGCGACCCGCAGGGCATCCGCCCGCTGGTGCTGGGCC
Source organism: Streptomyces sp. AMJ-169 (assembly GCF_055597585.1). NCBI lineage: Bacteria > Bacillati > Actinomycetota > Actinomycetes > Kitasatosporales > Streptomycetaceae > Streptomyces > Streptomyces sp. AMJ-169. The sequence continues at coordinate 66,527 of NZ_JBVLTJ010000022.1, read as the reverse complement.
GGCTCGAGCGCGGCTGGGTCGTCGCCTCGGAGACCGCCGCCCTCGACATCACGGGCGCCAGCTTCGTCCGCGAGATCGAGCCCGGCGAGTTCGTCGCCATCGACGAGAACGGCCTGCGCACCTCCCGATTCGCGGATGCGAAGCCCAAGGGCTGTGTCTTCGAGTACGTCTATCTGGCCCGCCCCGACACCGACATCGCCGGGCGCAACGTCTACGCCGCCCGCGTGGAGATGGGCCGCAAGCTCGCCGCCGAGGCGCCGGCCGAGGCCGACCTCGTCATAGCGACCCCGGAGTCGGGCACGCCGGCCGCGATCGGCTACGCCGAGGCCTCCGGCATCCCCTTCGGCAGCGGCCTGGTGAAGAACGCCTACGTCGGCCGGACCTTCATCCAGCCCTCCCAGACCATCCGCCAGCTCGGCATCCGGCTCAAGCTGAACCCGCTGAAGGACGTCATCAAGGGCAAGCGGCTGGTCGTCGTCGACGACTCCATCGTCCGCGGCAACACCCAGCGCGCCCTCGTCCGGATGCTCCGCGAGGCGGGCGCGGCGGAGGTCCACATCCGGATCTCCTCGCCCCCCGTGAAGTGGCCCTGCTTCTTCGGCATCGACTTCGCCACCCGCGCGGAGCTGATCGCCAACGGCATGACCATCGACGAGATCGGCACCAGCCTGGGCGCCGACTCCCTCGCCTACATCTCCACCGACGGCATGATCGAGGCGACCACGATCGCCAAGCCGGACCTCTGCCGCGCCTGCTTCGACGGCGAGTACCCGATGGAGCTCCCGGACCCCGAGCTGCTGGGCAAGCAGCTCCTGGAGACCGAACTGGCGGCCGGTACGGCCGCCCCGGCCGCCGTCGACGCGATCCGTCGCCCGTGAGCCCCGATCATCAACCCGAAAGACCCCAAGGCAATGGCTGAGACGAACCCCGGTGCCTCCTACGCGGCGGCCGGCGTCGACATCGAGGCGGGCGACCGCGCCGTAGAACTCATGAAGCAGTGGGTGAAGAAGAGCGAGCGCCCCGAGGTCCTCGGCGGCCTCGGCGGCTTCGCGGGCCTCTTCGACGCCTCCGCGCTGAAGGGGTACGACCGCCCCCTGCTCGCCTCCGCCACGGACGGCGTCGGCACCAAGGTCGACATCGCGCGCCGGATGGGCGTGTACGACACCATCGGGCACGACCTCGTCGCCATGGTCATGGACGACATCGTGGTCTGCGGCGCCGAGCCCCTGTTCATGACCGACTACATCTGCGTCGGCAAGGTGCACCCCGAGCGGGTCGCCGCGATCGTCAAGGGCATCGCCGAGGGCTGCGTCCTCGCCGGCTGCGCCCTGGTCGGCGGCGAGACGGCCGAGCACCCGGGTCTGCTGGGCGAGGACGACTTCGACGTCGCCGGCGCGGGCACGGGCGTCGTCGAGGCCGACCGGCTGCTCGGCGCCGATCGCATCCGCACGGGTGACACGGTCGTCGCCATGGCCGCCTCGGGCCTTCACTCCAACGGGTACTCCCTGGTCCGCCACGTCCTGCTGAACCAGGCCGGGCTGGCCCTGGAGAGCCGGGTGGAGGAGCTGGGGCGCACGCTGGGCGAGGAGCTGCTGGAGCCCACGAAGATCTACTCCCTGGACTGCCTGGCGCTGCTGCGGACGACGGACGTCCACGCCTACTCCCACATCACCGGCGGCGGTCTCGCGGCCAACCTGGCCCGCGTGATCCCGGACGGCCTGCACGCCGTGGTCGACCGCTCCACCTGGACCCCGGCCCCGATCTTCGACCTGGTCGGCAAGACCGGCTCGGTGGACCGCCTGGAGCTGGAGAAGACCCTGAACATGGGCGTGGGCATGATCGCCGTCGTCCCCGAGGAGTCCACGGACGTTGCGTTGGCAACGCTGGCGGACCGCGGGGTCGAGGCGTGGGTCGCGGGCGAGATCACCGACCGCGGTACGCACCCGTCGGGTGCGGAACTGGTCGGCGACTACGCGTAACGCCCGAAGCAGCAGCAAACCCGGTCAGTGAGGTAAATCACTGACCGGGTGAAGACTCAACGCGAGGTCAAGCGCCGCGACGGTGTTGTTGTTGGGACGACGGCGCATCGCCGTCGTCCTCATCGTCCCCGTACAGCTCGGCGTACCGGGCGTACGGGTCGTCATCCTGCTCATCGTCCTCGAACGGCTCGCCATTCGGCGGCACGTTGGATGGCGATGTGCCCAGCTCTTCAGCCAGGCGTGAGAGATCTGTCCCGCCGCCGCTGTTGTACTTCAGCTGGCGGGCGACCTTCGCTTGCTTGGCCTTGGCCCGGCCGCGCCCCATGGCTCGACCCCCTTAACGACGAGGCTCGACGGCCCCAGAGTCTTGACACGCGTTCATGATCCAGAACGGACTCTCCGTGGAGAGGCCGGTCCGTAGGGCTCCCACGGTACCTGAGCCCACACCCATACGGTACGTCGCCCGTCGTAGGCACATGCGCCCAGAACCCACGAGGCGCCCTGTCCTCGCTGGTCAGTGGCGATTTTAACCACTTATTGGCAGGCGACCCGCCGGGAAGAGTGAGAGTTCTCTCCAACTTTCCTCCCGGCGGTACCGCGCACCCCCCGCGAGGGAAGATCACCAGCCGCGCGCGCGGGCCGCGTCCTGCATCCGCTGCTCGGCGATCCGGTCCGCCGCGGCGGCCGGCGGAATCCCGTCCGACTTCGCACGTGCGAAGATCGCCAGCGTGGTGTCGAAGATCCCGGCCGCCTTCGCCTTGCAGCGCGCGAAGTCGAACCCGTGCAGCTCGTCGGCGACCTGGATCACCCCGCCCGCGTTGACGACGTAGTCCGGCGCGTACAGCACCCCCCGGTCGGCCAGGTCCTTCTCGACCCCGGGATGGGCGAGCTGGTTGTTGGCGGCCCCGCAGACGACCTGAGCGGTCAGGGCGGGCACGGTCTCGTCGTCCAGCGCCCCGCCGAGCGCGCAGGGCGCGTACACATCGAGCCCCGGCGTCCGGATCAGCTCCCCGGTGTCCGCGACCGCCCGGACCCGCGTACCGAGGTCCTGGACCCGGCGCACGGCGTCCGCGCGGACGTCGGTGACGACGACCTCGGCGCCCTCCGCCAGGAGGTGCTCCACGAGGTGGTGGCCGACCTTGCCGACCCCGGCGACCCCGATCCGCCGCCCGCGCAGGGACGGATCGCCCCACAGGTGCTGCGCGCTGGCCCGCATGCCCTGGTAGACGCCGAACGCGGTGAGCACCGAGGAGTCGCCGGCGCCGCCGTTCTCGGGGGAGCGGCCGGTCGTCCAGCGGCAGGTACGGGCGACGACGTCCATGTCCGCGACGTACGTCCCGACGTCGCACGCGGTGACGTACCGCCCGCCGAGCGAGGCCACGAACCGCCCGTAGGCGAGCAGCAGTTCCTCGGTCCTGTCCCGCTCGGGGTCCCCGATGATCACGGCTTTGCCGCCGCCGTGGTCCAGACCGGCCATGGCGTTCTTGTACGACATCCCGCGCGCGAGGTTCAGCGCGTCGGCGACGGCGGCTTCCTCGTCGGCGTACGGGTAGAAGCGGGTGCCGCCGAGGGCGGGGCCCAGGGCGGTGGAGTGGAGGGCGATCACGGCCTTGAGGCCGGTGGTGCGGTCCTGGCAGAGCACGACTTGCTCATGGCCACCCTGGTCGGAGTGGAACAGGGTGCGCAGGACGCCGGCTGATACGTCGGTCACGGTGGTGACTCCCAGGTAACTAGCGGCGGTTGGGCCTGGGGGCCCGTGGAGGTGGGGGGCCCTTGGAACGAGCGTAGAACGGATTCGGCCACCTGCGGGGCGGTGTTCGGGATCACGCCCCCACCGAGTACACACGTGCGACGATTTGCACGTCTTACGGGCCGTCCGTGACCGGCTTCGGCAGGTTTCCCGTCCGAGCGGCGGGGGAGGGAGCAGGCGTGCCCAAGGTGTCCTCGGTGAGCGTCCCGTACGCGGCCTATCTGCGCGTCTACGAACCGCTGGCCGCCTTCCCGGAGCCCGAGCGCGCGCACTGGGCGCGGTACGCCAGGAAACCCGGCCGGCCGTCCTACCAGGACGAGCTGCGCCGCTCCCTGGCCGACCTGCTGCCGACGCCGCCGGTCGCGGTGCCGGTGCACGAGAGCGCGGACGCGTTCGTCATCGAGGCCGGCGGGGTCGTGTGCGTGTGCCCCTGGCGCACCCGCCTGCGCGGCTGGCAGGCCCTCGCGGCCGTCGAGGGCGAACTGCCCCGCCCGCTGCTCGACGCGGCCCTCCCGGAGGTCGTACGGGCCCAGGCGGCGCAGGACTACGAGCGCTGGCGGGAGCGCAACCCGGACGCGCGGCCGTGGATCCGTACGGCGACCTGGGAGGTGCCGCTGAGCTGGTTCGTGCTGGTCGCGGACGAGGAGCGGCGCTACGAGGAGGGGCGCGGCCAGGAGCCGCCGCTGCTGCGCTACCGCACGCCGATGGTGCAGGCGCGGCGGCGGGTGGCGCGCGGGCTGCGGGCGCTGCGCGGCGCGGTCGACGACAGCCCGCTGGTCGACGGGGTGACCGAGGTGGGGCGCTGGCTGGAGGAGTTCCATCCCCGGTCGGTGGTCGAGCTGGACTACGGGGGGCTCGTGCACACGCTGGCCGCCGGGGACTTGGCGGACGATCACTCCGCGGCGGACGTCGCCGCCGGGCTGGAGGCGCTGCGGCGGGGCGACGGGAAGGCCGCCGGGGAGGCGTACGGGAAGCTCGCCGAACGGTGGCGAGCGGTGCGTGGTCGCAGGTCAGCGAACTGAAGTTCCTGTTAACAGGGCGTTTAATGTGACTGACGCGGCATCAAAAGTGACGTAGATCACGGCTCGAACGTTGTCGAACAGCGTACGGTCTGCCGTACTTCGTCCTGAGGTTCGGGAACTGACAGGAACCGGCGGGACGTTGGTCCTGATCCGGGCTTTCGTGTCAAGCGTGACAGATTGCACTTACCCGGCCCTTGCATCCCTTGCCGCTCCTCGTGCCAAAATAGGACAAGGAGCCCGGGGGAGGCTCTTTCTCAGCATTACATGCTTTGGGGGGTCTCGTGACTCCTGATCGCCACTGTGACTGATCGTCACAGTGGCGTGACTGTCCGCTATGGAGTGGTCCGTCGGCTTCCGCGGCTGATGACTACCTGGGAGGGCAATTCCATCGGTTTGGCCGACGCGGCTGGACAGATGGTGTAGTTGTAGTGCCGAGGACAAGCCGTTCGTCCTATAACCGACTCGACTCGCGTCCGCCATTTCGGGCAACGCGGGTCAAGGTGCAGAATTTAGAGGAAAGAACCGAGAAGGTTCGGTTCTCCCGAGGAGGCCGCTCATGACCGCTCGCACCCCTGATGCCGAGCCGCTGCTGACCCCGGCTGAGGTCGCCACCATGTTCCGCGTCGACCCCAAGACGGTCACGCGGTGGGCGAAGGCCGGAAAGCTCACGTCCATCCGTACGCTCGGCGGTCACCGCCGTTACCGCGAGGCTGAGGTCCGCGCGTTGCTCGCGGGGATTCCGCAGCAGCGCAGTGAGGCCTGAACGCCGTAGGCCGGACATCTCGGCGGTCCCCCCACCAGCCGTGATGCTCCCTCAATAGCTCCACACGACGTGGGTCCTGCCCCAACAGGACCCTTGCCCACCGGGTGCCGTCGTCGATCGCGTTGGACTCCGCCGGGTCCAGCGCGATCTTTTTTGTGCGCGCGGGGGTGGCCGGCCGTGCGTATCAGGGGGCTCTGTGAGCGACCTTGTCGCACTCTGGGGAGGCCTGTCGGATCGGCTGTGAAGGGTGTCCGGCGTCAGTGCAATTGCACATATTAAATTGACCGGTTGTAGGGGGTCCGTAAGAGCGGACTTCCGCCGAACAACCCCGGTGACACCCATCACACGGCAAGCCCCTTGTACCCCAAGCGCCGGGTGAGCTAAAGGAGTTGACCTCCACCGGGCGCGGCCGAGGGGGCCGACCGTGTTGGATGCCTACCCGCCCGCTCGCCTGTACGCACCTCTGTGGGGGCTCTGACTTCTGAAGGTGCCGGGAGGGGGAGGGGGCCGCCAGGAACACAAAGGGGCCCGGATCGGGGAGATCCGGGCCCTACGGGCAGCTCCCCCTGGGGCGAGGCTGCATCTCTCGGCCGACACGAAGAAGGCCCGCTCTCCCTCGCGGGATGCGGGCCCTCTCTTGCTGCGGTCCTGACGGGATTTGAACCCGCGGCCTCCACCTTGACAGGGTGGCGAGCACTCCAAACTGCTCCACAGGACCAGGTGTTGCTAGGGGGTGTTCCCTGGCTGCGAGTAGGACTGTACAGGAGGTGAGGTGTGCGGGGCCAACTCACCCTCTGTCACTTCGCCGTTACCGGAGCCTCCGCGTCGATCGCCTTCACGATGCGCTTGTCGGAGATCGGATACGCGGTCCCCAGGGCGTGGGCGAAGTAGCTCACCCGCAGCTCCTCCAGCATCCAGCGGATCTCCAGCACCGACTGCGGAGTCGGCCGCCCCTGCGGCAGCTGCTCCAGGAGCCAGGCGTACTCGTCCTGCATCTCATGGACCTTCTCCATGCGCGTGGTGTCCCGCTGGACGTTCGTCGGCATCTGCTGGAGCCGGCGGTCCACGGCCACCAGGTAGCGCATCAGATCGCCGAGCCGCCGGATGCCCGCCTGCGTCACGAACCCCGGCCGCACCAGCGCGTCCAACTGCCGCCGGACGTCCGTGAGGTTGGCCAGCAGCGCGGGGCTGGAGACGGCCTTCAGGCGCCGCTCAGCGGCCTGCCAGGCGGCGAGCACCTGCTGGACCGCCCCGACCGTCCTGACGGTCGTGTCGACGATCTCCGCCCGCACCTTGTCGTACAGCTTCCGGAACGACTCCTCGTCCCACGCCGGCCCCCCGAAGTCCCCGATCAGCTTGTCCGCGGCGGCCATCGCGCAGTCGTCGAACAGCGCCTGGATCGTCCCGTGCGGATTCGCCGACAGCGCCAGCTTCTGCGCGTTGGTCAGCTTCTCGGACGCGAACTTTGCGGGGTTCACCGGGATGTTGCGCAGAATCAGCCGCCGGGTCCCCTTCCACATCGCCTCCCGCTGCTCCGCCTCGGTGTCGAAGAGGCGTACGGAGACGGTGTCGCCGTCGTCGACCAGCGCCGGATACGCCTTCACCGGCTGCCCCGCGCGCCGCGTCTCGAAGACCCGGGTCAGCGAACCGATCGTCCAGTCGGTCAGCCCCTCGCGCTCCAGGGACTGGCCGCCCTCCCGCTCGGCGGTGACCGCGGCCACCTTGGACAGGGCCTGCCGCGCCTTCGGCTTCAGCCGGAGTTTCAGCGCCTCGAGGTCCTTGTCCTCGGCGAGGTTGCGGCGCCGCTCGTCGACGATCCGGAAGGTGATCCGCAGATGCTCGGGGACGCGGGTCCAGTCGAAGTCGTCCGCCTCGAAGGGGACGCCGACCATGCGCTTCAACTCCCGTGCCATGGACGCCGTCAGCGGCTCCTGGAGGGCAACGGCCGTGTCCAGGAAGCGTTGTGCGAAGTTGGGCGCGGGGACGTAGTTGCGGCGGATCGGCTTCGGCAGGGAGCGGATCAGCTCCGTCACCAACTCCTCGCGCAGGCCCGGGATCTGCCAGTCGAAGCCGGTGTCCGTGACCTGGTTCAGGACCTGGAGCGGGATGTGCACGGTCACGCCGTCCGCGTCCGCGCCGGGCTCGAACTGGTACGTCACGCGGAACTTGAGCGGGCCCTGGCGCCAACTGTCGGGATAGTCGGCCTTGGTGACCGCCTCCGCCGACTCCCGGATGAGCATCTCCCGCTCGAAGTCCAGGAACTCCGGCTGCTCGTGCCGCTTGTGCTTCCACCAGGAGTCGAAGTGGGCGCCGGAGACGACGTGTTCGGGGACCCGGGCGTCGTAGAAGTCGAAGAGCGTGTCGTCGTCGACGACGATGTCCCGGCGGCGGGCGCGGTGCTCCAGCTCCGCCACCTCGCTGAGGAGTTTGCGGTTGTCGGCGAAGAACTTGTGGTGCGTGCGCCAGTCGCCCTCGACCAGGGCGTTGCGGATGAACAGCTCGCGGCTGACCTCGGCGTCGACGCGGCCGTAGTTCACCTTGCGCTGGGCGACGATCGGGACGCCGTACAGCGTGACCTTCTCGTACGCCAGCACCGCCGCCTGGTCCTTCTCCCAGTGCGGTTCGGAGTAGGTGCGCTTCAGGAGGTGTTCGGCCAGGGGTTCGACCCACTCGGGCTCGATCCGCGCGTTGACGCGGGCCCAGAGGCGGGAGGTCTCCACCAGCTCGGCGGACATCACGAACCGCGGCGGCTTCTTGAAGAGGGCCGAGCCGGGGAAGATCGCGAACTTGGCGCTGCGGGCGCCGAGATACTCGCCCCGGCCGCTCTCCTTGCGCGCCGGCTGCTGCTCCTTGCTCTCCTTCACGTCCTTCATGCCGATGTGGGACAGGAGGCCGGCGAGCAGGGAGACGTGGATGCGGTCGGCGTCGGCGTCCTGCTCGTTGAGCTCGATGCCCATCTGCTTCGCGACCGTTCGCAGCTGCGTATAGATGTCCTGCCACTCGCGGATGCGCAGGAAGTTCAGGAACTCCTGCTTGCACATGCGGCGGAACGACGACGAGCCGCGCTCCTTCTGCTGCTCGCGGACGTACCGCCACAGGTTGAGGAAGGAGAGGAAGTCGCTGGTCTCGTCCTTGAAGCGGGCGTGCTGCTGGTCGGCCTGCGCCTGTTTCTCCGCCGGGCGCTCGCGCGGGTCCTGGATGGAGAGCGCGGCGGCTATGACCATGACCTCGCGGGCGCAGCCGTTGCGCTCGGCCTCCAGGACCATCCGGGCCAGCCGCGGGTCGACCGGCAGCTGGGCGAGTTTGCGGCCCGTCGGCGTGAGGCGTTTGCGGGGGTCCTTCTCGGTCGCGTCGAGCGCGTTCAGCTCTTGCAGCAGCTGGACGCCGTCGCGGATGTTGCGGTGGTCCGGCGGGTCGATGAACGGGAACTTCTCGATGTCGCCGAGGCCGGCCGCGGTCATCTGGAGGATGACGCTCGCCAGGTTCGTCCGCAGGATCTCCGCGTCCGTGAACTCCGGGCGGGTCAGGAAGTCGTCCTCGGAGTACAGACGGATGCAGATGCCGTCGCTGGTCCGCCCGCAGCGGCCCTTGCGCTGGTTGGCGCTGGCCTGGCTGACCGCTTCGATCGGCAGCCGCTGGACCTTCGTGCGGTGGCTGTAGCGGCTGATGCGGGCGAAGCCGGGGTCGATGACGTACTTGATGCCGGGGACGGTGAGGGAGGTCTCGGCGACGTTGGTCGCCAGAACGATCCTTCGGCCCGTGTGCTGCTGGAAGACGCGGTGCTGTTCGGCGTGCGAGAGGCGGGCGTAGAGCGGCAGTACCTCGGTGAGTCTGTACTTCTTCTTCTCCAGCGCGTCCGCCGTGTCCCTGATCTCCCGTTCGCCGGAGAGGAAGACCAGGATGTCGCCGGGTCCCTCGCTCTGGAGTTCCTCCACCGCGTCGCAGATCGCCGTGATCTGGTCGCGGTCGGCGTCCTCCGAGTCGTCCTCCAGGAGCGGGCGGTAGCGCACCTCCACCGGGTAGGTCCGGCCGCTGACCTCGATGATCGGGGCCTCGCCGAAGTGCCGGGAGAAGCGTTCCGGGTCGATGGTCGCGGAGGTGATGACGACCTTGAGGTCGGGGCGCTTGGGGAGGAGCTGGGCGAGGTAGCCGAGGAGGAAGTCGATGTTGAGGGAGCGCTCGTGGGCCTCGTCGATGATGATCGTGTCGTAGGCGCGCAGTTCGCGGTCCGTCTGGATCTCGGCGAGCAGGATGCCGTCCGTCATCAGCTTGATGAAGGTGGAGTCCTGGTTGACCTGGTCCGTGAAGCGGACCTTCCAGCCGACGGCCTCGCCGAGGGGCGTGTTGATCTCCTCCGCGACGCGTTCGGCGACCGTGCGGGCCGCGATCCGGCGGGGCTGGGTGTGGCCGATCATGCCGCGCACGCCACGGCCGAGTTCCAGGCAGATCTTCGGGATCTGGGTCGTCTTGCCCGAGCCCGTCTCGCCGGCCACGATCACGACCTGGTGGTCGCGGATCGCCGCCGCGATGTCGTCCTTCTTCTGGCTGACCGGGAGTTGCTCCGGGTAGCTGACCGGGGGGACGAGGGTGCGGCGGGACTCCAGGGCGGCGGCGCACTTCTCGACGTCGGCCGTGATCTCGGCCAGCACGGCGGTGCGCGCCTCCGGCTTGCGGATCTTCCGGGCGCCCTCCAGCCGCCGGCCGAGCCGATGCGCGTCGCGCAAGGACAGTTCGGTCAGACGGGAGGCGAGGGGCCCGAACGCGGGGGCAGGCTGCGTAGACATACGCGATCCAGGATCTCATCCCGCGGGGCGCGGGCGCATGTGAAAAAGCCCCCTCAGTTCCCTGAGGGGGCCACTTGTGGCTGGGGCCGGGGTCGAACCGGCGACCTATCGCTTTTCAGGCGATCGCTCGTACCAACTGAGCTACCCAGCCACGAGGTTCAGCGAGTGAACCTCAGCGGTCCTGACGGGATTTGAACCCGCGGCCTCCACCTTGACAGGGTGGCGAGCACTCCAAACTGCTCCACAGGACCTTGCTGTTGTGCGCGAGAAATTCTCGCACACCGTACTGCGTGCCCCCAACGGGATTCGAACCCGTGCTACCGCCTTGAAAGGGCGGCGTCCTAGGCCGCTAGACGATGAGGGCTATCGGCCCGCCTGGGCGCTTCGCAGCGCGTCGGGGACGTGAGAAGCATATGGGATGAGGGGAGGGATCGCCAAAACGGTTTCCCCGCCCTCACCGGCGCGGACTTCGAGGGGCGCGCGGACCGGCGCGCGCGGGGTGTCGTACCGGAGAATGGCCGTGTGCTGGAGATGACGCGCGAGGAGTTCGAGGAGCTGGTCGCGGAGGCGCTCGACCGGATCCCGCCGGAGCTGACGCGGCTGATGGACAACGTGGCGGTGTTCGTCGAGGACGAACCGCCGCCGGACGATCCTGAGCTGCTGGGCCTGTACGAAGGGACGCCGCTGACCGACCGGGGTGAGTGGTACGCCGGGGTCCTGCCGGACCGGATCACGGTCTTCCGGGGGCCGACGCTGCGGATGTGCGCCTCGCGGGCGGAGGTCGTGGCGGAGACCGAGGTGACGGTGGTGCACGAGATCGCGCATCACTTCGGGATCGACGACGAGCGGCTGCACGCGCTGGGGTACGGGTGAGGCGGGGGCGCCCCAAGAACCGGGCGTGGGCGCGCTCTGGGCCGTCGTAGCGCGTGTCCTCCTCCGGGCGGCGGGAGTTGGGCAGGGTGACTCCTCTCTCTCAACCGGAGGCCCTTGTGCGCCCCTTGTGCGTTTCCGTCCGTCTGGCCGCCTCGGTGCTGGTCGTCGCCGCCGCTGCCGGGTGCATGAGCGTGGGGGACGGCGGGGCGGGGCGGGTCAAGCCGTCGCACTCGGCGGGGGAACGCGGCGAGGGCGGGGCCGACGGGGGGAAGTCGGGGTCCGGGGCGCGGTACGGGCAGGGGGCGCTGCGGGGCGGGGCGGACGGGAAGGGCGAGCCGGGGGAGGGCGGCGAGGGCGCGGACGGGACTTCCGCCGCGCCGTCGGCGTCCGTCTCCGGGGCGCCCAGCTCCTCGCCGTCCGGTCCGGCGGGTCCCGGCAGGCCGGGGCCCGGGAAGCCCTCGCCGGTCCACCCCACCGCCTCCTCCGAGCCCGCCCAGCCGACCCCCGAGCCGCCCTCGCCCACCCCCGAGCCGCCGTCCCCGACGCCGGAGCCCACCGTCGCCGAACCGTCGTCCTCGGCGCACGAGGAGACCTCGCCCCAACTGGTCGACAGAATGCCCGCTCCGCAGGCCGGTGTACCCGTCTGACCTGCGGTTATGAGGGCGGGTTTGCCTTCTCGGGGAAGAGGTGCGTAAGCTGTTAGATCGTTTGATCCCATTTGCCCGGCGCCAACGCAGAGCGCGCCGTGTGGCGCGTACTCTCCCTTGCCGTGGCGGACCGCATTGAGGCGGTCGTGATGCGAAATCACGGAGTTGACGGGCGCGTGCCGACGAGACTCCGGAAGGTTTCGCATACGCATGTCCATTTCCAGTTCTGACCAGGTCGTCGTCGAGTCCGAAGAGACGGTCGAGGTGGCCGAGGCCGTCGTCGCCGAAGAGACCGAGCTCGACACCGAGCTCGACACCGAGCTCGACGAGACCGTCGCCGAGGAGGCCCCCGAGGCTCCCGGCATCACCTTCGGCGACCTCGGGCTCCCCGAGGGCGTCGTCCGCAAGCTCGCGCAGAACGGCGTGACGACCCCCTTCCCGATCCAGGCCGCGACCATCCCGGACGCCCTGCTCGGCAAGGACATCCTCGGCCGCGGGCGCACCGGCTCCGGCAAGACGCTGTCGTTCGGCCTGCCCACGCTGGCCCGCCTGGCCGGCGGCCGGACCGAGAAGAAGCGCCCCCGCGCCGTCATCCTCACCCCGACCCGCGAGCTCGCGATGCAGGTCGCGGACGCCCTCCAGCCCTACGGCGACGTCGTCGGGCTGAAGATGAAGGTCGTCTGCGGCGGTACGTCGATGGGCAACCAGATCTACGCCCTGGAGCGCGGCGTCGACGTCCTCGTCGCCACCCCGGGCCGGCTGCGCGACATCATCAACCGGGGCGCCTGCTCCCTGGAGGACGTCGAGGTCGCCGTCCTCGACGAGGCCGACCAGATGTCCGACCTGGGCTTCCTGCCCGAGGTCACCGAGCTGCTCGACCAGGTCCCGGCCGGCGGCCAGCGGATGCTGTTCTCCGCCACGATGGAGAACGAGATCTCCACGCTGGTCAAGCGCTACCTGAGCAACCCCGTCACGCACGAGGTCGACAGCGCGCAGGGCAACGTCACGACGATGTCCCACCACATCCTCATCGTGAAGCCCAAGGACAAGGCGCCGGTCACCGCCGCGATCGCCTCCCGCAAGGGCCGCACGATCATCTTCGTCCGCACCCAGCTGGGCGCCGACCGCGTCGCCGAGCAGCTGCGCGAGTCGGGCGTGAAGGCGGACGCGCTGCACGGCGGCATGACCCAGGGCGCGCGCACCCGCACGCTGGCCGACTTCAAGGACGGGTACGTCAACGTCCTGGTCGCCACCGACGTCGCCGCGCGCGGTATCCACGTCGACGGCATCGACCTGGTCCTGAACGTGGACCCGGCCGGCGACCACAAGGACTACCTGCACCGCTCCGGCCGTACCGCCCGCGCGGGCCGCTCCGGCACCGTCGTCTCCCTCTCGCTGCCGCACCAGCGGCGGCAGATCTTCCGGCTGATGGAGGACGCGGGCGTCGACGCCGCGCGCCACATCATCCAGGGCGCCGGCGCCTTCGAGCCCGAGGTCGCCGAGATCACCGGCGCCCGGTCGATGACCGAGGTCCAGGCCGAGTCGGCGGGCAACGCCGCGCAGCAGGCCGAGCGGGACGTCGCCCACCTCACCAAGCAGCTGGAGCGCGCCCAGCGCCGCGCCGGCGAGCTGCGCGAGGAGGCCGACCGCCTCGTCGCCCGCGCCGCCCGTGAGCGCGGCGAGGACCCGGAGGCGGCCGTCGCCGAGGCCCAGGAGCAGGCCGTCGCCGAGGTCCAGGAGGCCGTCGCGGCGGCCGAGAAGCCGGCCGCCGAGGCCGCTTCGTACGAGCGCCGGGACCGGGACGAGCGGCCTCGCCGTGACGACCGGGGCGGGCGTGGCTTCGAGCGCCGGGACGACCGGGGCGGCTTCAACCGCGACCGCCGTGACGACCGTGGCGGCGACCGTGGTGGCCGCGGCTTCGAGCGGCGTGACGACCGCGGCGGGTTCCGCCGGGACAACGAGCGTCGTGACGACCGTGGCGGCCGTGGTTTCGAGCGCCGTGACGACCGCGGTGGCGACCGTGGCGGCCGCAGCTTCGAGCGCCGTGACAACGACCGCCCGTTCAACCGCGACAACCGTGACGACCGCGGCGGCCGCGGCTTCGAGCGCCGGGACGACCGCGGCGGTGAGCGCCGTGACGGCGACCGTGGCGGCTTCAACCGCGACCGTCGTGACGACCGCGGCGGCGAGCGCCCCCCGTTCAACCGGGACGACCGCGGCGGCTTCCGCCGGGACGACCGCGCCGGTCACCGGGGCAGCGACCGTCCGTTCAACCGTGACCGTCAGGGCGGCGACCGTCCCGGCGGTGACCGTCCGGGCTTCCGCGCCGGCGGGCACGACCGGCCGAGCCACGACCGTCCGTTCGGCCGCCGTGACGACCACCGGGGCACCGGCTCCTCGTCGTTCGGCCGCCGTGACGACAAGCCGCGCTGGAAGCGCAACGGCTGATCACTGATGTAGGACAGGGCCCGTACGGAACTCCCGTACGGGCCCTTTCCGTTACCCCCGCGATCCCCACCTGTGACGCATGTCACGAGGCCTGCTTGGGCATCGCTGGGGACATGACAGATGAAGAGAATTTGTCGGACGAGGAGCGGCTGGCCCAGCTCGGCTACACGCAGGTCCTCGCCCGCCGCATGTCGGCGTTCTCCAACTACGCGGTGTCCTTCACGATCATCTCGGTGCTGTCCGGCTGTCTGACCCTGTACGCGTTCGGGATGAACACCGGCGGGCCCGCCGTGATCACCTGGGGCTGGGTCGCCGTCGGCCTGATGACCCTCTTCGTCGGCCTCGCGATGGCCGAGATCTGCTCGGCGTACCCGACCTCGGCGGGGCTGTACTTCTGGGCGCACCGGCTGGCGCCGCCGGGGTCGGCCGCGGCCTGGGCGTGGTTCACGGGGTGGTTCAACGTCCTCGGCCAGGTCGCGGTGACGGCCGGTATCGACTTCGGCGCGGCCTCGTTCCTGGGCGCGTATCTGAACCTCCAGTTCGGCTTCGAGGTGACGCCGGGCCGTACGATCCTGCTCTTCGCGGCGATTTTGCTGCTGCACGCTTTGCTGAACACGTTCGGCGTGCGGATCGTGGCGCTGCTCAACAACGTCAGCGTCTGGTGGCACGTACTCGGTGTGATCGTGATCGTCGGCGCGCTGGCGATCGTCCCCGACCACCATCGGCCGGCGTCCTTCGTGTTCGGCGAGTTCGTCAACAACACCGGCTGGGGCAGCGGCATTTACGTGGTCGCGCTGGGGCTGCTGATGGCGCAGTACACCTTCACCGGGTACGACGCCTCCGCCCATATGACGGAGGAGACGCACGACGCCTCGACGGCCGGTCCGAAAGGCATCGTCCGCTCGATCTGGACGTCCTGGATAGCCGGCTTCGTCCTCCTGCTCGGCTTCACGTTCGCGATCCAGTCCTACGACAAGGAGCTGAACTCGCCGACGGGCGCGCCGCCGGCGCAGATCCTGCTGGACGCGCTCGGGGCGACGGCCGGGAAGCTCCTGCTGCTGGTGGTGATCGGCGCCCAGCTCTTCTGCGGGATGGCGTCGGTGACGGCCAACAGCCGTATGATCTACGCCTTTTCGCGGGACGGGGCGCTGCCGTTCTCGAAGGTGTGGCACACGGTGAGCCCGCGCACCCGCACCCCGGTGGCCGCGGTCTGGCTGGCGGCGGGCGGGGCGCTGGTCCTCGGGCTGCCGTATCTGATCAATGAGACGGCGTACGCGGCCGTGACGTCGATCGCGGTGATCGGGCTGTACATCGCGTACGTCGTGCCGACGCTGCTGCGGTTGCTGAAAGGCGACGAATTCCGGCGCGGGCCCTGGCACTTGGGGCGCTGGTCGCGGCCGGTCGGGGTGGTCGCGGTGGCGTGGGTCGGGGTGATCACGGTCCTGTTCATGCTGCCCCAGCTCTCCCCGGTCACCTGGGAGAACTTCAACTACGCCCCGATCGCCGTGCTCGCCGTGCTCGGGTTCGCGGCGGCCTGGTGGCTGGTGTCGGCCCGGCACTGGTTCCTGAAGTCCCCCGACCCGGCAAACCGTCCCGAACCCGTCGAACGCTGACCCCGCTCCGGCCGTGTCGCGGATACCCGATCGGCGACCCGGCCGAGGGAAGCTATGCTCGGGGTGGCAAGCTCGCCTCCGGCTGTCTTGCCGCGGGCCGTTAGCTCAATTGGCAGAGCAGTGGACTTTTAATCCATTGGTTGTGGGTTCGAGTCCCACACGGCCTACCGAGGAGCCCCCAGTTCAGCGCGAGCGATGAGCTGGGGGCTCGTTTTCTGGCCGGGTGCGCTTCCTCTGGCGGGTGGGTTCACTGGAACGGCGGGCCAGTTGAGGCCGATTTGCGTATTCTGGGGTATGTGATCGGACTAGACCGTTTGGCAGTCTTCCTGACCGTTGTGACCATGTTGATCGCGGTTCCGGGGCCTAGCGTCCTGTTTGTGGTGAGCCGCGGAGTGTCACTGGGGAGAAGAGCCGCCGTGTCCACGGCGGTGGGGAACGAAGCGGGGCTGCTCGTCCAGGTTCTGCTGGTGGCGGTCGGGCTGGGGGAGATCCTCTCCCGGTCGATCGTCGTGTTCTCGGTTCTGAAGTTCATCGGTGCGCTCTATCTCGTCTATCTCGGTGTCCAGGCCTGGCGCCGCCGCAATCTGCTGGCCGCGCAGGTGGCCGGGGAGACCGAGGCCGAGCGGCCCCGGCAGATCTTCCGGGAGGGGTTCATCGTCGGGGTCAGCAATCCCAAGGGGCTGCTGATCTTCGGCGCGATCCTGCCGCAGTTCGTCGACTCCTCGGCCGGCAGTCCACAGCTCCAGATGCTGCTGCTCGGACTGATCTGCGTGCTGATCGCGCTGGTCTCCGACGCGTCCTGGGGGCTGCTCGCCGGCACCGCCCGCAACTGGTTCGCCCGCTCGCCGCGCCGGCTGGCGTGGATCGGGGGGGCGTCGGGGATCGTGATGGTCGGATTGGGGGTGCGGCTCGCGTTCGGGGGGCGGGAGTGAGCCTTCGCGGGACCTGCTTCGGGTGCCGGGCGTCGGATCCCTTCGGCGCCCGGCGTCTTTGTGCGCCCGGCATTTTTATGCGCCCGTATTTTTATGCGCCGAGCACCCCGCCCGCCAGGTAGCTCATCGCGTTCCTGTCGATGATCCTGCTGCCCGGCATGTCCGCCGCCGCGAGCCAGTTCGTCCAGGTCTCCGTCAGGCGGGCGCGGGCCAGGGCGGTGCCGTCGGCGTGGGCCACGTGGGACAGGGCCCGGGTCGAGCCGGAGACCGTGTAGCCGTAGAGGGTGAGGTCCGGCAGGCGGGTAGTGAGGGCCGAGGGGTCCTTCAGCAGGGCGTCCAGCAGGTCGCGGGCGTCCCTCGGCGGGGTCGCGCGGCGGTGTTCGTCCAGGGTCCGCAGCAGCAGTTCGGCGTTCTGGATGTGGCGGACCAGGTCCAGGGTGACGTGGAAGTTCTCCAGCGGTTTCGTCACCGAGACCTCCGTGCCCTGGAAGACGTCGAGCAGCGCCCAGCAGGTCATCTCGGGGAGGTTGCCGGGGAGGATCTTCTGGCCGGTGTCGCGGTGGTCGGGCGGGAGATAGACGTACGCCGTGCTCGTCTCGCTGTTCTGCGAGAACGAGTACACCCGGGTCGCGGCGCCCGCCGCGCGCACGCCCGCGCGGGTGTGCTCGACCTCGCGGGGCAGCCGGCCCAGGGTGACGATCCCGTGCGCGCCCGCCGCCGCCACCGCCTCGGCGGTGTCCCTGATCAGGCGGTACGTCGCGGGTACGTCGATCCCGGCGCCGCCGTCCGCGCGCACGCCCCAGGAGCCGTCCGGGTTCAGGGCCAGGGCGAAGGGGTCGACCGTGCAGCGGGTGCCGGGCGGGGACTCCCTGACCAGGTACGCCGCCGTCGCCGCGTGGGCCTCCAGGTGGGGGCCGGGGCGCGGGTCGGTGATCCGGACCATGAACTCCTCGATGCCCAGGGCGCGGCCCTCGCGGATACGGTCCACGGCCGCCGCCGTGCCGTGCGCGTACCAGCCCGGCAGCGCCGCCACCGGCTCACGGGCGCCCTCCGGCAGGCCTAAGTCGACGTCCACGGGCTGTACCAGCCGGGCCGGGGTGATCTTGTGCAGCGGGGTGTCGGAGATACGGCGGCGGGCGTCAGCGGGCAGTCTGCTCGGTGCGGTCATGAAGGTCTTCCTGCTTTCCGTGCCGGGTGGGAGTCAGGAGCACGGCGGCGGCCGTCGCGCAGAACGCCGCCGCGATCCAGAAGAGGGTGCTGTGGTAGCCGGGTACGGCCAGCGGCGCGAGGATCCCGATCAGCGAGCCGAGCTGCATCAGCGCCGCGAACAGGCCTGCCCCGGCGGGGAGTCCGCCTTCCAGCAGCCGGCCCAGCAGGACCGGTCCGTACGCCTGGAGGGCGGCGGTGAAGGGGGCGTACAGGAGTTGGGAGAGCAGCAGCGCGAGGAGGGTGGTGAACGTGCCGGTGATCGCGAAGGAGGCGATGCCTACGACCGCCGCGGCGCCGAGGAGGCGGGGGGTGGGGCGGCGTTCGCCGGACCTGCCGAGGAGGGGGAGGACGAGGAGCTCCACGGCGGCTGTGGTGAGGAACAGGACGCTGATCAGGCGTTCGTCGCGGCCTGTCGCCACGATGTAGAGGGGGAGGTAGACGAGGCGGATGCTGTCGGCGGCTTTGAGGAGGACGATGGCTGCGACGCCAACGAGTAGGAGGACAAAGGGGAGTTGGGGGTTGGACACCTTGTCCGGCTGTCGCTTCCGCCGGTACGAGGCTGCCGTGGGCGTTCCCAACAGGCTTGCCCCCGCCGCCAGTACCAGCACCGGCACCCCCGCGTGCACCGGCACCCACCCCGGCCACCACTCACTCAGTGACGCCGAAGCCCCGAACCCCCCGACCCCCGCCACATACCCCGTCACCGCGATCCACCGTGTCCCCGCCGACAGCGCCGAATCCGACAACCCCCTTGTCCCGGGCGCCTGTTGCAGCTCGGTCAGGATCAGCGGCATCGTCACCGCCGCCGCCATCGACAGCGCGCCGCCCAGGCAGACCAGCGGCAGCCAGCTCCCGCCCACCAGGGCCACCCCCGCCGCCCCCGCCAGCAGGCAGGAGACCAGTACCGGGCAGGCGTGCCGCAGTACCGCCGGCCGGGACATCAGCAGGGCCAGGGCGAACGCGGTGAGGGAGTCGGTGACGAAGAACAGGGCCACGCCGGGCTTGCCGAAGCCGGCCTGATGCAGGGCGACCGGGTAACCCACGCTGATCAGGCCCGTCATCGTGGAGACCAGCAGCAGGCAGAGGCCGTACGGGGACCGCAGGAGCGCTCTCATGGCAGGAGGGTGTGGTACTCGATGTGCGGGAGGCCGGACTTCGCGATCTCCAGGGACAGGGACGAGCCGGGGGTGGCGTCGACGACCTTCAGCGGCTCGCCGGTGGGCAGACGGCGTCTGACGTGCTCGGCGTCCCGCTCGGAGAGGACGGTCAACGTCCGGTGCGCGCGCGGGAGTTCGCCGAGGCCGGCCAGGGAGCGCAGCTCCTCGTCGAAGGCCACGAAGGAGTCCAGCCACTCCTGGCCCGGTGAAGTCACCTTTCCCGAGGGGTAGTTGTCGATCAGGACGACTGCCTGGGCCTCCGGGGCGGGGTGGCGGGAGAGGAACGTCCGCCGGTTCGCCTCCCACTCCGCGATCCGTTCGGGGTCCGTGCGGACGGTGTGCTGGTGGTCCCAGCTCCAGGCGCGCGGGTTGTGGACGGTGGGGACGCCGGCCGTCCAGGCCCGGTAGCCGAAGTCGTGGTCCTCGAAGCCCCAGCCGGTGAACTCCTCGCTGTAGCCGCCGAGTTCGGCGAAGACCTGGGCCGGTACCGAGAGGTTGCAGGTGAACGGGAGATACCAGGCCGCCGCGACCCGGCGGTAGTTCTCGGAGAACTCCGCCGTGACCCGGGTCCGCACCTCGGGCACCCAGGAGGCGCCGGCGCGGTGTCTTCGGTGCCCGACGACCACGGCCGCCTCGAACTCCCTTTGCCAGCGCAGGTGTTCGCGGGCCCAGCCGGGCGGGACCTCTTGGTCGGCGTCGAGGAAGGCGAGGTAGCGCCCGCGCGACCGGAGGGCTCCCGCGGAGCGGGCGGCGGCGCGGTTGCCGGAGCCTTCGCGGCGGACGAGGGTCAGCTGGGCCCAGTCCGGCAGGGCGGCGGCGCCTGCGGTTCCGGCGCCGGACGGCTTCAGCGGCTCGGCGGAAGAGAGCCCGGCGGCCAGCGGTTCGGCGGCCAGCGGCTGCGCCGATCCGTCGTCCACCACCACGACCTCGTACGCCGCCCCCACGTCCTGCTTCCCCAGCGACGCGAGCAGCCGTCGTACCGCCGGTTCGTCGTCCCGGACGATCACGACGACCGACAGCTCCGGAGCGCCGCTCATCGCTCCAGCCCCGCCAACGCGGCCAGTTCCAGGGCGTGTTCGGCCAGTGCGCTCGCGCCGTCGCGGGGGCCCAGGACGTCGGCCACCGCCCGTGAGCGCGCCGCCAGCTTCGTGTCCGACAGCATCCGTCGGGCCGTGGGGACGAAGGACGACGACACCTCGTCCGGCGCCAGGACCTCCCCCGCCCCCAGCCGGACCGCGCGGGAGGCGTTCCACTCCTGTTCGGCGTGGCCCGGGACCGCCAGCATCGGGGTGCCCAGACTCAGCGCCTCCATCGTGGAGGTGTGCCCGGCGTGCGTGACGACCAGGTCGGCGGCCCGCGTCCACAGCATGCTGTCCTCGGTGTACGACAGCACCAAGTCGGCGCCGACGTCCGAGAGTTGGTCCTCGCGGATGTTCGGGCCCGTCACCAGGACCGTACGGGCCGGGAGTTGCTTCAGCCGGGGTGCCAACTCGCAGAGGGCGGCGTATCCCTGGGCGGTGCCGCCGAGGCTGACGTACACCAGGGGGTCGTCCCCCGCGAAGCCCAGCTGGGCGCGGGCCTGCGCGCGGTCCGGTACGCGGGCCGGGGCCTCCTTCAGGACCGGGCCCACGTGGCGGATCTCGTGCAGCGAACGCAGCGCCGGGGACCAGTCGTCGATGCCGGAGAGGGGGTCGAAGCGGGACCAGTCGGGGATGTAGAGGACGTCTCCGAGGAGGCGGGACGCGGTCTCCTGCGGGACGCCGAGGCGGGTCAACTCCGGTACGACGTCCCGCAGTACCTCCGGGAACGGGAACGAGAAGAAGCCGGTGTTCACGATCCACGCGGCCGGGACGCCCTCCAGGGCCGCCGAGACCGCGCCGGTGACGCGGAAGTCGACGAGGACGAGGTCGGGGGCGAACTCCCGTACGGCGGCGCGTTCTTCGGTGAGGGCCTGCTCCAGGTAGCCGGGGTCGGCGAGGCGGATGCGGGCCGGGGGCGGGGGCGGTGCCTCGCCCGCGGGTCTCGGGGGGAAGGGCGGGAGTTCGGTCAGGGGGAAGGAGTCGAGGCCGCGCGCGGTCATGATGTGCCGGGCCGGTTCGGCGGTGCCGACCAGTACCTGGGCGCCCCGGGCGGCGAGTTCGGCGCCCACCCGGGCACACCGGACCACATGCCCGAGGCCGTGGTAGAAGGTCAGGAGCAGAATGCGCATGCGTCCCCCGGGACGTCGTCGGACGGACCCCGCCGGCGCCGGGACCGGCGGCGGGGCGCGGCCGGGAGCGGGGCGCCGTCACCCGGCGGGAGCGGACCGCCGTGGCTACGGCTGCCTCAACCCGCCCACTCCGCCCGGGTGATGCCCAGCTCGTACGCGACCGCCACCGCGCTCGCCCGGTTGCGCAGGCCGAGTTTGATCAGCAGGTTCTGTACGTGCGTCTTGACCGTACTCTCACTGACGACGAGTTCTCCGGCGATTTCGGCATTTTTCATCCCTCGGGCGAGGAGTTGGAGCACCTGGCGCTCGCGGAGCGTGAGGAGGTCGAGGGCGGTGTGGCGCACGGGCTGCCTGCGCGGGGGCGTGCGGTCGGGCTCGTTCTGGTCGGGGACGCCGATCCGGTACCCGGCGGAGACCAGCCGCATCGCGGAGACGAGGAACGCGGGCTCCTCCCAGGCGAGGACGACCCCGCCGGCGCCGAGCTTGTCGGCCTCCGCGTGGACGGGGTGGCCCGCGTCGTTGGAGAGCAGCAGCATGCGGGCGACGCCGTTGCCGGAGTAGTGGACGGCCCGGTGCATCAGGCCGACGACGTCGATCGAGCGGCACGCGGTGTTGACGACGATGACGTCGAGCGAGGAGTCGAGGGCCGCTTCGAGGGCGGCCGGGGAGTCGCGGGCGGCGCCGACGAGGGTGAGGTCGGGGTAGCCGCGCAGGACATGGGCGAGCCCGGCCTGGACCAGGCTGGAATCGTCGATCAGAAAAATGCGCAGTGGTTCCGGCTTTTCGCCAGCCGACGGGTCGCGGGATGCCGGACTCCGGTCGGTTCGGGCCTCGGTCACAAGTCCCCCCGTGCCGCGCATCGCGGCAGTTGGACGGAGCTGAGCAGGACCCAATCCTTACGCACGGTCCCGAACCCGCGTGCACGATTTTTCGCCACATTTCGCGGTCATATGCGTAAGACGGGGCTCATCATTTCGGCCTAGTACTTTCGCGCGTCGCTGTGCCTCCGCTGTAGCCGATCGGCTGAAGACGCGCCCCGGTGAACGCACTTAGAGTCACAGAACATGACACGTAGCGTGGTGATCCTGGGCGGTGGAACGGCGGGCTGGATGACGGCCTCGTACCTGCGGGCGGCGTTCGCGGACAGCGTCGACGTCTCGGTGGTGGAGTCCCGGCGGATCGGGACCATCGGGGTGGGCGAGGCCACCTTCAGCACGGTCCGGCACTTCTTCGACTACCTCGGCCTCGCCGAGCGGGACTGGATGCCGGCCTGCAACGCGACCTACAAGCTGGCGGTCCGGCTGGAGAACTGGCGGGCGCCGGGCACGTACTTCTACCACCCCTTCGAGCGGATGCGGGTGGTCGACGGGGTGCCGCTGACCGACTGGTGGCAGAAGCTCGGCGCGCCCGAGCCCGGCGCGAGCTTCGACCGCGACTGCTTCCTCATCCCCTGGCTGTGCGACGCGAAGGCCTCCCCGCGCTACCCCGACGCCCGCCTCTTCGAGCAGGACTTCGAGGAGGATCCGGACCGCCCCCGCTACCGCACCACCCTCGCCGAGCAGAACACCCAGTTCCCCTACGCCTACCACTTCGACGCCTCCCTCCTCGCGGAGTTCCTCGCCAAGTACGCGACCAGGCACGGCGCGCGGCGGATCTACGACGACGTGGTCGACGTCCGTCTCGACGAACAGGGCTGGATCGAGGGCCTGTCGACCCGGGAGCACGGCGAGCTGACCGCCGACCTGTACGTCGACTGCTCCGGCTTCCGCAGCCGCCTCCTCGGCGACGCCCTCCAGGAGCCCTTCCTCTCCTTCACCAACTCCCTCCCCAACGACCGCGCGGTCGCCTTACGCGTCCCCGTCGACACCGCCACCCGAGGCATCCGCCCCTGTACGACGGCCACCGCGCAGGACGCCGGTTGGATCTGGACGATCCCGCTGTACGACCGCATCGGCACCGGCTACGTCTACGCCGGTGACTACTGCGAGCCGGAGGAGGCCGAGCGCGTCCTGCGGGAGTTCGTCGGCCCCGAGGCCGAGGGCGCCGAGGCCAACCACATCAAGATGCGCATCGGCCGCTCCAGCCGGGCGTGGGTGAAGAACTGCGTGGGCATCGGCCTGTCGGCGGGCTTCGTCGAGCCGCTCCAGTCGACCGGCATCTTCCTCATCCAGCACGCCATCGAGCAGCTGGTCCGCTACTTCCCGGGCACCGACCGGGAGACGACGCTGAGGGAGACGTACAACCTGAGCACCGCGCGGGCCATCGAGGGGGTGCGGGAGTTCCTGATCCTGCACTACAAGGGCGCGGCGCGGGTGGACAACGACTACTGGCGGGACGCCAAGAACCGCTGGATCCCCGACGAGATGGCCGTACGGCTCGAGCAGTGGCGCAGCAAGCTGCCCGACAACGACACGACGTACCCGTACTACCACGCCTTCGAGCCGTACAGCTATGTGTGCATGGCGCTCGGGCTCGGGGGGATCGAGCTGCACCATCCGCCGTCCCTCGACCTGGTCGACACGCGGGCCGCGCGGCGGGAGCTGGCGCGGGTGCGGGAGCAGGGGCGCAAGCTGATCGATACGTTGCCGAGTCAGGCGGAGTATTTGGCGGGGATGCACTGATGGCGGGGGCGCGGGTGCGGGTGCTGCGGGTTTCGCTGCTGGGGCCGGGGACGCGCTGATGGCGGACTGGCTGCGGGCGTTGGCGGTGGTGGCCGTGGTGCTCGTCGCGGCGTGGCCGGCCCGGCGGGCGGCGGTGTGGCTGCGGCAGCCGCCGGTCGTGGGGGAGATCGCGCTGGGGCTTGTGGTCGTCCCGGTGCTGACGCAGGCGGCCGGGTCGTCCGTCGTCCATCGGGTGCTGCCGGCCGGGGTCACCGGGCATCTGCACACCGCCGGGCTCGTCGGGCTCGCGCTGTATCTGACCGGGGTCGGGCACAGTGCGCGGCCCCGGCGCGGTGAGGTGTCGGCGCGGTCGTACGGGTGGCTGCTGGCGGGGTCCCTGTTGCCGGGGCTTGCCGCCGGGGCCTTGCTGACCTGGTGGGTCGTCGCGCGGGATGTTCCTGGTGAGCGGGGGGACGCGTCCGCCGTCGCGTTGGGGCTGTTGCTGGCGGCGGCCTTCGCGGTGACCGCGGTGCCGGTGCTGGCGCGGATTCTCACCGATCGGGGGATCACCGATTCGCCTGAGGGGCGGCTGTCGCTGCTGGTGGCGGTGTCGATCGACGCGTTGACGTGGATCGTGCTGACCGCTGCGCTGGCGGCTGCGGCGGAGGGGGACGGGAAGCTGGTGCGGGCGGTCGGGGTGGTGGTCGTCGGGGGTGTGGGGGCGGTGCTGTTGCGGCTGCTGCTCGGGAGGGGGGTGGTCGGGGGGTTCTTCGGGCGGTGGCCTTATGTGGGGGCGGGGTTGTTGGGGGTGGTGGCTGTGGGGGCGGCTGTGGGGACCGAGCGGGCGGGGCTCACGGCGATTTTCGGGGCGGTGCTGGTGGGGTTGGCTGTGCCGCAGGACAAGGGGGTGGCTGCTGCGGGATCGGGGGCGTCTTCGGCAGAAGTGAGGGCGCCTGTACCGGAGTTGGGGGCGCGTGGGCTTGCTGTCTCCCGGGTCGAGCGGTGCGGGCTGGTGCTCGTGCCCGTGTTCTTCGTCGCCGCCGGGCTGAAGGTGTCCGCCGACGGGCTGGGCGGGTTCTCCTGGCTGACGTTCGCGCTGGTGCTGCTGCTCGCCGTCGTCGCGAAGCTCGGGGGCGGGTACGCGGGGGCACGGGCCGCTCGGCTGCCGGTGTGGCTGTCGTGGCGGTTCGGGGTGCTGATGAACACGCGCGGGCTGACCGAGATAGCCGTGCTCCAGGCGGGACTCGCCGCCGGGATCCTGTCGCCGGGGCTGTTCCTCGGGCTGGTGCTGATGGCGTTGGTGACGACCGCGGCGACGGGGCCGTTGCTGTCGCTGGCCGGGCGGCGGTGGCCGGCGCCGGTGGAGCGGGCGGCCGGGGTGGTCGTATGAGAGGGGCGGGGGGCGTGGTGCGGGAGGGCGGGGATTTCCGGACGCTGATGTCCCTGTTCCCCACCGGAGTCGCCGTGCTCGGGGCCGTCGACGGGGGTGGGCGGCCGTGGGGGATGACCTGTTCTTCGCTGTGCGGTGTGTGTGTCGATCCGCCGACCCTGCTGGTGTGTGTCCGCAGCGGGAGTCCGACGCTGGACGCCGTCGAGAAGTCCGGGGCGTTCAGCGTCAACCTGTTGCATGAGGATGCCCGGGACGTGGCGGAGCTTTTCGCCTCCGGCGATCCCGAGCGGTTCGGGCGGGTCGCGTGGGGGCTGCCCGACGCGGTCGCCGGGGGGCCTCATCTGCGGGAGGACGCGCTGGCCGTCGGGGATTGCCGGGTGGAGGAGGTGCGGCGGGTCGGGGATCACACGGTCGTGTTCGGCCGGGTGGTACGTGTCAGCGTCGCCGGGTGGGGTGAACCGGCCGTGCGCGCGCCCCTGTTGTACGGGTTGCGCCGGTATGCCGTGTGGCCCTCGGGGAGTAGCGTGGCGGGCTCCGGCGGCTGTCCGTCGCCCGGGTCGGCCGACGAGGAGTGACATGTCCGAGTCCGTGGAATCCGTCCTGTCGCCTGTGGAGGTGCTTCGGCGGGCGGGGGTGCCGTTCACCGTCCTCGACCATGTGCCGATCGTCGGGCGGGACGACGCCGAGAACAAGTTGGGGATGGCGACCGAGCAGCTCCTGAAGACCATGGTGTTCCGGACCGCCGAGGGGGGTTTCGTCCTGGCCGCGCTGCCGGTGACGGGCCGGGTGAACTATGGCCGGCTGGCCCGCGCGGCCGGCGTCTCCCGCAGCAAGCTGCGGCAGGCGGAGCCTGGGGAGTTGGGGGAGTTGGGGATGGAGCCGGGGGGTGCGAGTCCGGTGTGCGGGGTGGCGGGGGTGGTGATCGTGTTCGATGCGTCCGTTGCCCGGATGGGGACCGTGTATTGCGGGAGTGGGCGGGCGGATCGGACGGTGGAGATTGAAGCTGCGCGGCTGATCGAGGTGGTGGGGCCGAGGGTGGAGGAGTTGTCTTCTTGAGGTGCGGTGCGCTTTGCGGGGGCCTGCCCCCAAGCCCCCTCACCCCTCCCCGAACCTCCCCGGCCCGAACTCCTCCGCCCCCGCCCCCCTCCTCCCGCTCATCAAGTGTTCCGTCAGTAGACGCGCCGTCCCCGGTGCCAGCGGCATTCCGTCGATGCCGAAACCTGTGAGGAGCCATAGGCCACTTACCCCCGGCGCCGGGCCCACGATCGGGAGGCCGTCGGGGGACATGGGGCGTACGCCTGACCACGCCGCTCGGACGGCCACCTTGGACAGGACCGGGGCGTGGCGGGCCGCTGCTCGTGCGATGCGGGACACCGCCTCCTCGCCGTCCCTGATGTCGTCCAACTGGAGCGCCGGGCCCGCGCTCGAGCCCAGGACCACCTCTCCACCCGGCAACGGCTGCAAGGAGAACACCACTTGAGTGGGCGTGGCCGACTCGGAGACGTCGGTCAGGAGGGGTGGGCCGCTGCGCTTCAAGCCCACCGGGCCGTGCCAGGTCGACTGCATCAGGGTGTGGCGGAACACCACCTCCCGCACCGGCTCCGTCCGCAGCAGCCAACCCCTCGCCCCGAACACCGGAACATCCGTGCCCGCCTGCAACGCCAGACTCCGTGACCAAGGCCCCGCCGCCAGCACGACCGCGTCCGCCGGCAGGGTGCCGGCGTCGGTGACAACTCCCTTCACCTCACCCCCGGTCACCTTCAACCCCCGCACCGGCGTATGCGTACGGATCTCCGCCCCCGCCCGCCCCGCCCGCCGCGCCAACTCCCCCGCCGCCAGCACCGGATGCAGCGCGTATGCCCCCGCCACCGACACCGCCCCGGCCAGATCGGGAGCCAACCCGGGTTCGAGGGACAGGAGTTCACGGGAGTCCAAGTCGCTTACCCCGAAGCCGACTTCGGCCAGCGCACGGCCGTGCCCCCGCGCCCGCTCAAGCCCCTCCTCGTCGGCGGAGACCAGCAGATACCCGTGCGGCCGGAACCGGAAGGACACCTCGCTCTCCGCCTCGGCCCGCGCATAGAAGTCCACGGCCTCCGCGAACAGCGCCCCGCAGGCGGGCAACGGGCTCGGCAGCAGCCCCCCTTGATTACGGCCCGTCGCCCCGCCCGCCAAAGGGCCCCGCTCCAGGAGCAGCACCCGAAGCCCCTCCCCGGCCAGCCGCTCGGCGACCGCGCAGCCCGCGATGCCTCCGCCCACGACGATCACATCTTGCGTCTTCGGAACACCATCACTGGCCATGAGAAGCGCCTCCTCCCAACGGATCCAATGGATCCAGCGGATCCAACGAGTCCAACGAGTCCAACTGCCCCACGAACTCCCGGGCGATCCTCCCGATCAGCCCGGCCATCGACCCCTCCAACTCCTCAACTCCCCTACTACGCAAGGAATCCGGCTTCTCCAAGGCACTCGCACTCCCCGCCGGATAAAGCCCGTTCACCAGCAGGTCGTCCCGCACCACCCGCGCCCTGCGCAGGAGTTGGGTCGCCATGTCCTCGGGAGTGCACGGCGCGCGCAGGGTCAGGAAGAAGGTGTCGAAGAGCGCGGCGCGCACATCGCGGGGCAGCGGGCGGCCCGTACCCGCCGCCGATTGCAGGAGCGACGGCGCGTCCGGGACCAGCTTCGCCGCGATCCCCTCGTGGATCTCCTCGTTCAGCTCCCGGGCCCGCGCGAACAAGTCCGGCGTACCTGTCCAGGCGTCCGGTACCCGCCCCCGCAGCAGCGCCCGTACGGGCCCGTAGTCGCGCGCCCACGCCCCGCTGAACGCCGGGTGGTGCAGGGCCATGTTGGGGCGGATCACCCGGTGGTAGACGTCGCGCGGGACGGACGCGGCGTACAGCAGCATCGCCGAGTAGCCGTCCACCAGCCTTGCCGCGCACGGGAGTTGGGAAGGGGTGGCGGTGTCCGCGCGGCGGGACAGGTCCTGCCAGAGGAGGAAGGTCAGCTGGTGGCCGGTGATCCAGCGGAACCAGAACAACTGCTCGTCGGAGTCGGGGGACTTGAGCGAGCCCGGGGCCCCGGTCCCGGCCAGCAGGTCGCCGTACCGCCGGAGCAGCCGGTCGTCCCCCGCCGCCGCGACGGGGGACTCCGGCAGCACCAGAGGCTCCAGACCGTAAGGATGTCCCCCGAACTCTCCGGCCCAGGACTCCAGCAGACCGGCGGTCGAGGCCGGCTCCCGTGCGTTCACCGGCCCTCGGCCTCCACCGGGATGTGAGTGAACTCGTACTCCAGCCCGTTGACGTCGTACGCGTAGAAACTGCTGACGCCGTCCGAGTCGACGACGATCTCCGTCGGCGGCTCGGGGCGGGCGAAGGCGTACCGGCCGGACGCGAACAGGCGCTCCCAGCGCGCCCGCCACCCCCGCAGCTCGGCCGCGCTGCCGGCGGTCAGGCACACGTGCTGGAACTGGAGCAGGTCGGGGCGCGGGAGGGCGTAGTCGGCGGCGCGGGTGAAGAGGTGGAAGCGGGTGCCGGCGGCGGTGACCTCGGTCAGCCGGGTGATGCCGGGCAGCCGGGAGCGGGTCAGGTCGGAGAACTCGGTGAGGGTCCAGGCCGCCGCGCCGCCGAAGAACTCGGTGTACCAGGCGACGCAGTTGTCGAGGTCGGCGGTCTCCACGGCCAGGTGGTGCAGAGCGGCCCGGCCGGGCGGCGCGGCCTCGCTCACGGCGGCTGGGTCCACGGATAGGGACACAGGACTTTCCTTTCGGGGCGGTGCAGAAAACGGCTCGGCGGACTCGGGCGGCTCGGAAGGCTCAAGTGGCTCGGAAGAACAAGGGAGTTCAGGACGCTCATCGGGCGACCGCGTACGCCTGCTCCCCCCGCGGGGAGGCGGCGGCCAGCAGCAGTCCCTCGTCCGGATCGGCGCCCACCGCGCACACCTTTCCCAGCGACCAGTCGGGTACGTCGACGAGTTGATGCCCGCGCCGGGCCAACTCGGCGGCCACCGAAGCCGATCGGCGGCTCTCGATGCGTACGGCGAGCGGGCGGTGGGTGCGGGGGGTGAAGGACGACGGCACGTGCTCGGAGTGGAACGCCAGGGTCTCCACGGCCTGTTGGAGGTCGAGCCCGAAGTCGGCGCGGGCCAGGAAGAAGCCGAGCGTCCACTGGTCCTGCTGGTCCCCGCCGGGCGTCCCGAACGCCAGCCGCGCCCGCCCGCCCTCGACGACGAGCGTCGGACTGAGCGTCGTACGCGGCCTCTTGCCGGGGGCGAGGGAGTTCGGGTGGCCCTCGGGCAGCCACGCCATCTGGCCGCGGGTGCCCAGGGGGAAGCCGAGGCCGGGTATGACCGGTGAGCTTTTCAGCCAGCCGCCGCTGGGGGTCGCCGCGACCATGTTGCCGTGGCGGTCGGCGACGGTCAGGCAGCACGTGTCGCCGCGTGCCTGGGTCCTGGCGACGACCGTGGGGAGGCCGTCGTACAACTGGCCCCGCCAGTACGGGTCTTCGGGGGGATCGGCCGTGTCGGGCGGGGGGATCCACGGCTCGCGGGCTTCCGGTGAACCCGGGCGCAGGCGGTCCGAAGCCACCGAATCCACCAACTTCCGCCGCTCCGCCGCGTATTCGTCCGACAGCAGCACGTCCAGCGGTACGTCCGTGAAGTCCGGGTCGCCGTACCAGGCCTCCCGGTCGGCGTACGCGAGTTTCGCGCACTCGATGACCGTGTGGAGGTGCTCGGCGCTGTCCAGGCCCATGGCCGTGAGGTCGTAGCCCTCCAGCAGCGCCAACTGCTGGAGGAACACCGGGCCTTGGGACCAGGGGCCGGGTTTGTGGACCTCCAGGCCCCGGTAGGTGCGGGTGGCCGTCTCCTCCAACTGCGGGTGCCAGGAGGCGAGATCGGCTCCGGTCAGCAGGCCGGAGCGCGGTTCGCCGGTGGCGTCCAGGTGGGCCGTGCGGGTGTGCGCGTCGATCGCCTCCGCGACGAAACCCTCGTAGAACGCCCGGTGCGCGGACCGGAGTTGGTGTTCCCTGCCGCCTCCCGACGCCTCCTTCAGGATGCGCCGGAAGGTGTCGGCCAGGGCCGGGTTGCGCAGCCGGGAGCGGGGGCGGGGCGGCCGGCCCGCCACCAGGTAGGTGCGGCCCGACTCCGCCCACTCGTCCGCGAACAACTCCCGTAGCACGGCGA
Organism: Streptomyces sp. AMJ-169; assembly: GCF_055597585.1. Classification (NCBI taxonomy): domain Bacteria; kingdom Bacillati; phylum Actinomycetota; class Actinomycetes; order Kitasatosporales; family Streptomycetaceae; genus Streptomyces; species Streptomyces sp. AMJ-169. The sequence goes on along the minus strand of NZ_JBVLTJ010000022.1, from coordinate 35,976 downwards.
TGGATTCGGCCGCTTTGGGGAGCACCGGGTAGCCGTCGGCCGCGTAGCCGATCGCCGGTTCCAGGATCCGGGCGAGGGGGAGGGTGCCGTGTTCCTCCAGGAGGCGCAGCCAGGCCCCGAAGGCGCCGGGGACGGTGGCCGGGAGCAGACCCGAACCCGGTATCCGGTCAAGGCCAAGTCCCTTGAAGGCGGCCGGAGTTGCCGCCGCCGGCATCGGGCCCTGGCCGCAGATCACCTGGGTCCGGCCGGCCGCCGCGTCGTGGAAGAGGATCGGTACGTCCCCCGCCGGGCCGTTCAAGTGCGGCTCGACGACCTGGAGGACGAAGGCGGCGGTGGCGGCGGCGTCGAAGGCGTTGCCGCCCGCGTCGAGCGCCGCCATGCCGGCCGCCGAGGCCAGCCAGTGCGTGGTCGCCACCGCGCCCTGGGTGCCCCGGAGTTCGGGCCGGGAGGTCACTGCGCGGGGCCGGTGGGGAGGGCGCTGAGGGCCTGGGCGATCTGCGCCTCGGTGACCGTCGGGTTCTCCATCGTCCCGGCGAGGAAGGAGTCGAAGGCGGCGAGGTCGAAGTTGCCGTGCCCGGAGATGTTGAACAGCACCACGCGCTCCTCGCCCGCCTCGCGCGCGGCGAGCGCCTCGACGAGGGCGGCCTTGAGGCCGTGCGAGGACTCGGGGGCGATGACGAAGCCCTCGGAGCGGGCGAACTTCACGGCGGCGTCGAAGACTTCGGTCTGCGGGAAGGCGCGGGCCTCGACCAGCCCGTGCTCGTACAGCAGGCAGAGGCTGGGCGCGTCGCCGTGGTAGCGCAGTCCGCCGGCGTGGATCGAGCCGGGGATGAAGTCGTGGCCGAGGGTGTGCATGAACAGCGGCGGCGTCAGGCCCGCGGTGTCGGGGTAGTCGTACGCCAGCGTGCCGCGGGTCAGGGTCGGGCAGGCCTCCGGTTCGGCGGCCACGAAACGGGTGGCCGGGTGGGTGCCGTCGAGCTTGTCCTGCATGAACGGGTAGGCGAGGCCCGCGTAGTTGGAGCCGCCGCCGACGCAGCCGATGACGACGTCCGGGTACTCGCCCATGATCTCCATCTGCTTCTTCGCCTCCAGACCGATCACGGTCTGGTGCAGCAGCACGTTGTTCATGATCGAGCCCAGCGCGAACTTCGTGTCGTCCCGGCTCAGCGCGTCCGACACGGCCTCGCTGATCGCGATCCCGATCGAGCCCGGCGAGTCCGGGTCCTTGGCGAGGATCGCCCGCCCGGCCTCGGTCCGCTCGGTCGGCGAGGAGAACACCTGCGCGCCCCAGCTCCCCATCAGGAACTTGCGGTACGGCTTCTGCTCGTACGACACCCGGACCATGTACACGTTGACTTCGAGCCCGAACAGCGCGCCCGCGAAGGACAGCGCCGACCCCCACTGCCCGGCCCCGGTCTCGGTGGTCAGCCGTCGCGCGCCCTCCTCGGCGGCGTAATAGGCCTGTACGACAGCGGTGTTGGGCTTGTGCGAGCCCGAGGGGGAGACGCCCTCGAACTTGAAGTAGATGTGCGCCGGGGTGTCCAGCGCCTTCTCCAGCCGCTCGGCGCGCACCAGCGGGGAGGGCCGCCAGATCTTGTACACGTCCCGCACCCGCTCGGGGATCTCCACCCAGCGCTCTTGCGTGAACTCGTGCTCGACGACCTTGCGGGGCAGCAGGTCGTACAGGTCCTCCGGCTTCAGCGGGGCCATCGTCGCCGGGTTGAGGGCGTCGGGGAGGGGGGCGGGGAGGTCGGGGATGATGTTGTACCAGCGGTCGGGCAGATCGCTCTCGGAAAGCTGGACTCGTTTCAGCACGGGGGTACGTCCCTTCGAGGCGCCGGGCATTCCTGAAACGGAATCGTAGAAGGGGCGATAGTCGGCCAGCTTCGCCTTTTCTGCCTGACTGTCGCGACGTGGCCTCGGCAATTGGGACTAGGCAGAAATGCGCAAGACGGCTCGGGCCGGCGCCGGGCACACTGCCGGTCGGGGCGGCCGAACCTGGAGGGGCGCATGCCGACGGCAGACACCGAATCCGTACGTGAGCTGGAACAGCGCCGTTTCACCACCCTCGTCGAGGGCGACCTCGCCGCCTTCCGCGCGCTCGCCCACCCCGCCCTCGTCTACACCCACTCCAGCGGGACACTCGACACCCTGGATTCCTTCGCCGGGAAATGCGAGAGCGGCTATTTCCGTTACCACCGCATCGAGTACCGCATGGGCGGGGTGACCGTGGTGGGGGACGCGGCGGTGGTGACCGGGGAAATGCGGGTGGATATGACGGCGAACGGTAAACGGTTGCAATTGGAGAATCGGTCGTTGGGGGTATGGGCGCGGGAGGGGGCGGGGGCGGGGTGGCGGCTGCTGGCACATCAGGCGACGGCGCATCCGGGGGCGGCGCATCCGGCGCCGGCTCAGCGGGAGAGGGCTCTGTAGGCGCGGGCGTGAAAAAGGGCGCCCCCGGCGGAGGGCGCCCTTCGGACTGCTGAACTCCCAGGCCGTCAGACCGCGTTCAGCTCCGGCAGCGGCAGCGTATGGCTGGTCTGGAGGACCTTCGCGCGCAAGTAGCGGACGTTGTGCGGAGTGGTGAAGACGCCGGTCGGGACGCGCTCCTGGACGTCGATGCCCAGAGTCCTCAACTGCTCAGCCTTGTCAGGGTTGTTGGAGAGCAGGTCCAGGGACTCGACGCCGAGCGCCGCCAGCATCTGGGCGGCGGCCGTGTAGTCGCGGTCGTCCTCGGGCAGCCCCAGCGCGGTGTTCGCCTCGTACGTGTCGAGGCCCTGGTCCTGGAGGGCGTACGCGTCGAGCTTGTTGTAGAGGCCGATGCCGCGGCCCTCCTGGCGCAGGTACAGCAGGACTCCGCCGCGTTCGGCTATCCGCTCGACCGCCTCGCGCAGCTGGGGTCCGCAGTCGCAGCGGGCGGAGCCGAAGACGTCGCCGGTCAGGCACTCGGAGTGCAGGCGGACCAGGGGGTTCGCGCCGATCTCGCCCAGCAGCACGGCCACGTGCTCCTGGCCGTCGGCGAGGCCGTGGAAGGTGACGAGTTCGGCGTCGACGCTGTAGCCGTCCTGGAAGCGCAGCGGCACCCGGACGCGGGAGCGCGGCGTGGCGGCGGGGAAGTCGGGCATGCGGGTCTCCGGGGTGCGGGTCGTTCTGGAGCTGGCGGGGGTCGATGGGCGCGGACAGGGACACGTACGGATACACGGCGACGCTTGCTTCAGATTTGAAACACTCGCCGCGCCTCGACTGTATCCCTTGTTTTAAAGTTGAAGCAATGGATTTCTGTTCCGCCCCGCACTGTGTCCTACGTCTCACACCCCGACGATGACCGCCGCCGCCACGGCACCGCCTCCCCGCCCCCCGGCTCCTCCCCCTCCCCCTCCAGCGCCTGCGCGATCCGCGCGCTGATCTCCTCCAACTGCCCCACCTGCTCGGCCGTCAGCTGGTCGAAGACGGCCGTCCGCACGGTCCGCACATGCCCCGGCGCCGTGCGCTCCAGCACCCGCAGCCCCTCCCCGGTGAGCGCCGCGACGCTGCCCCGCTTGTCCGAGGGGCACTGCTCGCGCCGCACCAGCCCGTCCTTCTCCAGCCGGGTCACCGCGTACGTCAGCCGGCTGCGCGTGATCTTCGTGCTCGCCGCCAGCTCGGTCATCCGCAGCCGGTGCCCCGGCGCGTCCGAGAGATTGGCGAGGATGGAGTAGTACAGGTGGGACATGCCGGCGTCCTGCTGGATCTGCCGGTCGAGCGCGTCCTCCAGGAGGAACGCCGCGGCGATGTACGCGCGCCAGGCGCGCATCTCGGCGGGGGTGAGCCAGCGGGTCGTCATGGGACCAGTGTAGGTTTGTTTCAAACTTGAACCAAGCCAGCAGGGATCGCGCCGATGCCGTATCCGTACGTCCTCCTCTCCGCCGCAGTCTCGCTCGACGGGTATCTCGACGACACGACCCCCGACCGGCTGCTCCTCTCCAGCCCCGCCGACTTCGACCGCGTCGACGAGGTGCGCGCCTCCGTCGACGCCATCCTCATCGGCGCCGGCACGATCCGCGCGGACAACCCCCGGCTCCTGGTGAACTCCCCGCGGCGCCGCGCCGCCCGCCTCGCCGAGGGCCGCGCCGAGTACCCGCTGAAGGTGACGGTCACCGCGACCGGCGAGCTGGACCCCGCGGCCCACTTCTGGCACACCGGCGGGGAGAAGGTCGTCTATACGACGGAACAGGGCGCGCGGCGGGCCGTGGAACTCGGGGTCGCCGCCGACGTCGTACCGCTGGGCCCGGAGCTGGACTGGCGCCGGCTGCTGGCGCATCTCCATGACGTGCGGGGGGTGGGGCGGCTGATGGTCGAAGGCGGCGGGACGATCCATACGCAGTTGCTCCAGGCGGGGCTGGCGGACGAGCTCCAGCTGGTGCTCGCGCCCCTGTTCGTCGGCGATCCGAAGGCGCCTCGGCTGTTCGGGCCCGGGGGGTACGAGGAGGGGCGGCTCGAGCTGCTGGAGGCGCGGCGGATCGAGGATGTCGTCCTGATGCGGTACCGGCCGGAGGTGACCCCGGCGGACCACTACTGGCTGGGGCTGGCCTGCGACCTCGCGGCCGAATGCCCGCCGTCGCGGACGGCGTTCAGCGTGGGCGCGGTGATCGTGGCGTCCGACGGCACGGAACTGGCACGCGGCCACTCCCGAGAGGGCGGTGACCCGGTGGTCCACGCGGAGGAGGCGGCGCTGGCGAAACTGTCCCCGACGGATCCCCGGCTGCCCACGGCCACGGTGTACAGCAGCCTGGAGCCCTGCGCGAGGAGAGCTTCCCGCCCGGCCCCGTGCTCCCGGCTGATCCTGGACGCCGGGGTGCGCCGGGTGGTGACGGCATGGGTGGAACCGGACACGTTCGTCCAAGGGGCGGATGGGAATGGGCTGTTGAGGGAGGCGGGGGTGGAGGTGGTGGTGCTGGAGGGGTACGAGGGGCGGGCTAAGGGGCCGAATGGGCACTTGCTGGGGTAGCTGATCGGGCGGCGGACCCGCACCCACCCACCCGGCCCACCCCACACTGCGCCCCGCCCCCCGCCGGGTGACGCTGCCCCCATGAGACCAGCGAAACCCGTACTGCTCGTCGCCGCCCTTCTCTCCCTGGCCGCTTGCTCCAGTTCTGAATCCGGTGGCCGGCAGATGGCCAGGGCCCTCCCCCCGGACGCCGCGTTCACGCATCCCGGGGTGCTGGTCGACAAGGAGCAGCTGGATGTCGTGCGGGAGAAGGTCCGGGGCGGGCGGCAGCCCTGGCTGCGGGCCTATTTCCAGATGCGGGACAGCAAGTACGGGTCGTACAAGTACGCGCCCGAGCCGTACGAGAGCGTCGACTGTCCTGGTGGGGACCGGCCCGCGCACGGATGTCTCCAGGAGCGGCAGGACGCCATCGCCGCCTACACGCAGGCCCTCCTCTTCAGCATCACCGGCAAGCAGCAGCACGCGGCCAAGGCGCGGGAGATCATGGACGCCTGGTCGGGGAAGATCCGGCGGCACACCGAGGAGGACGCGGGACTCCAGACCGCGTGGGCGGGATCGACCTGGGCGCGGGCGGCGGAGCTGGTGCGGCACACACCGGGCGCGGGCTGGCCGGACGACCGGGTGGCACGGTTCGAGCGGATGCTGAAGACGGCGTACCTCCCGGACGTCACCAGGAACGTCGCCGACTACAACGGCAACTGGGACCTCGCGATGACGGACGCGGCGATCGGCATCGGCGTCTTCACCGACGACCACAAGGTCTTCGACCAGTCCCTGAAACGCTTCCGCGACCGCGTCCCGGCCTACTTCTACCTGGAGAAGGACGGCGGCGTCCCCATCGCCCCGGCCCGCTCGGGCCTGAACGACCCGGCGAAACTCTCGGCGTACTGGTTCAAGCAGACGACGTTCAAGAGCGGCCTCTCCCAAGAGAGTTGCCGCAACTTCAAGCACGTCGGCTACTCGCTGGCGGCGACCTCGCACATTGCGGAGACCGCCTGGCACCAGGGCGTCGACCTGTACGGGGAGGTCAAGGACCGGCTGAAGGCGGCGGCCGAACTGCACGCGGGCATCCAGTCGGGGGCGCCCGCTCCGGCGTGGCTGTGCGGCGGGAAGGTGGACCGGAACATGGGCCCTGACCTGGAGGTTCTCGTCAACCACCTGGAGGGCCGGCTGGGCGAGTCCGTACCGGCGACCCGCAGGCTGGTGGAGAAGAGCAGGCCCGAGGGCACGGACGATCTGTTCGTCGCGTGGGAGACGCTGACGCACGCGAAGAACCCGGTCTGAGGGGGGCCGGGTAACCCGTTTGGCTTTTCACCCCCGGGATGACGTATGGTTACGTCAACGGCGCGGGGTGGAGCAGCTCGGTAGCTCGCTGGGCTCATAACCCAGAGGTCGCAGGTTCAAATCCTGTCCCCGCTACTGAAGGCCAAGGGCCGGAATCCGATTCAGGATTCCGGCCCTTGGTTTTTGTCCCCGTTCACTCACTCTGCGTATATGACCGCTGTACCGGCGCGGTCAACTCGCCCGTTTTTCGCGGACGTTGCGGCTTAAGTCCCGTCCATAAATGTTAATGATCAAGCGGAACAGCTTGGAAACGACGGCCCGGGTCTATTAACGTTCGATAACGCAGCACGGTCGTCCCAGCCGTCACAAGAGACGGCTCCGTGCGCACGCGCCGAATCCCGCGAGGGAACCGGGGAACCACCACCTTGGGGTGAATCACGCGAAGGCCACCGCCCGCGACGGGCGGCCGGTTTACGCGCGTAGGAGACCTTCCCGCTCCGAACCCGTCAGCTAACCCGGTAGGCGACGGAAGGAAAGGAGTGCGCCCGCGTGGCGAACGCCCCAGAAGCCCCCGCGCCGACTTTCGGGTTCGGCGGTCCCCGCACCGACGAGGGCCCCTGGGAGGAGTGGAACCCCACCGCCGACTCGGTCGCCCCGGTCCGCGGCAAGCACCGGGTGGCCAAGCAGCGCGGCGGCGGATTCGCCCGCAGCTCGACCGTCCTCGGCGTCGGCGTCATAGCCGCCGTCAGCGCGGGCGGCATGGCCAGCGCCAACACCGGCAAGGCCCCCGTCTCCATCTCCCTGCCCGACCTCGGCTCCCTCAGCGGCTCGGACGACTCCGCGCAGGACACCCCGGACGCGCTCGCGAGCTTCGGCACCGAGGCCGACGTCAGCGCCCAGGGCAAGAGCGAGAGCGGCGCCTCCGACGCCGGTGAGGCGCTGCGCAGCCGGATCATCGCGCAGGCCGAGTCCCAGCAGACCCAGGTCGACGCCCGCGCCAAGGCCGCCGCCGCGAAGGCCGAGTCCGACGCCGCCGCCAAGGCCGCCGAGGACGCCAAGGAGAAGGCCGCCGCCGCGAAGCGGAAGGCCGACGACGAGGCCAAGGAGAAGGCCGAGGCCGCCCGCCTCGCCGAGCTGGCCAAGCAGTACGCGCTGCCGACGTCGTCGTACACGATCACCTCGACGTTCGGGCAGGCCGGGTCGCTGTGGTCGTCCGGGTACCACACCGGGCTCGACTTCGCCGCCCCCACCGGCACGCTCATCAAGGCCGTCCACAGCGGGACCATCACGGAGGCCGGGTGGGCCGGTTCCTACGGCTACCGCACCATCCTCACTCTGGACGACGGCACCGAGCTCTGGTTCTGCCATCAGTCGTCCATCAACGTCAGTGTCGGCCAAAAGGTGGCTACCGGTGACGTCATCGGGCGGGTCGGTGCCACGGGCAATGTGACGGGGGCCCACTTGCACCTCGAAGTGCACCCCGGGGGCAGCTCGACCGGGATCGATCCGGCGGCGTGGCTGCGGAGCAAGGGGCTGAATCCGTAAGGGAGTTGGCTTGCTGGGGGTCCTGCTCGGGTGGGGCCCCTTTTTGCTGTGTTCTTGTGTACCGGTCGGAATGCGGGGGTCCGTCTCCGGCGTTGACGTAGAACATGACTACTCTGCGCCGACTCGGCTCCTCCGACCTCGAAGTCTTCCCCCTCTCCCTCGGCGGCAACGTCTTCGGCTGGACCGCCGACGAGGCGGCCTCCTTCGCGGTGCTCGACGCGTACGCCGCCGGCGGGGGCAACTTCGTCGACACCGCCGACGCGTACTCGGCCTGGGTCGAGGGCAACAGCGGGGGCGAGTCCGAGACCATCATCGGCAAGTGGATCAAGGCGCGCGGCAACCGGGACGACGTGATCGTCGCGACCAAGGTCAGCCAGCACCCCGAGTTCAAGGGGCTTTCCGCGGCCAACATCAAGGCGGCGGCGGACGCGTCGTTGCAGCGGCTCGGCACCGACCACATCGACCTGTACTACACCCACTTCGACCAGCCGGACGTCCCGGTCGAGGAGATCATCGGCGCGCTGGACGAGCTGGTGAAGGCGGGCAAGGTGCGCCACATCGCCGCGTCCAACATCTCCGCCGACCGGCTGCGCGAGTCCCTGGACTTCTCCGACCGCGAGAACCTCGCGAAGTACGTCGCCCTCCAGCCGCACTACAACCTGGTGTCCCGCGACACGTACGAGGGCGACCTCCAGGACCTCGCCGCCCAGACCGGCCTCTCATCGGTCCCGTACTTCGCGCTGGCCTCCGGGTTCCTGACCGGGAAGTACCGTGCCGGGGCGAAGGTAGAGGGGGCGCGCGCGGCCGCGGGGGCGGGCAAGCACCTGGAGACGGAGCGGGGCCAGAAGGTCCTGCGCGCGCTGGACGAGGTCGCGCAGGCGCGGGGGGTGGAGGTGGCGACGGTGGCACTGGCATGGCTGGCGTCCCAGCCGACGGTGACGGCACCGATCGCGTCGGCGCGGACGGTGGAGCAGTTGCCGGCGCTGCTGGCGGTGGCGGAACTGGAGCTGACGGAGGGGGAGTTGGCGGGGCTTACTGGGGCTTCGGTGTAGGGGAGTTGGGGGGGGCGGCCTGGACTGGAGGGTGGGTCTGGGTTTGAGGGGGCTGGCCTGGATCAGGGGGCTGGCCCGAGCCGGCGGGGCCGCATTTCGCGGCTCCGCCGCAGGGGGGGCGGCCTGGGCTGGAGGGGGCTGGCCTGGGCTGGAGGGGTGGGTCTGGGCTGGAGGGGGCTGGCCTGAGTCGGCGGGGGGCCCGGATCGGCGGGCTGGCCTGAGTCGGCGGGGGGCTGCATTTTGCGGCTCCGCCGCAGGGGGTGGGCGGGGGTTGGGGGCTTTGCGGCGGGCGGTTGGGGGATGAGGTCAGAGGGTTGAGGGCGTGGAAGCTGGCGGCTCGGCAAGGTACCTAAGGGGCGCGGGGCTGTTTCGATATGCGGCTCCGCCGCGTGGGCGCGACCGGTGGCGTGTGCTTGAAGTCGGCGGTGGTGCAGCGTACTTAAGGGGCGCGGGGAACTGCGCGATCAGCCACGATGAGCCCGCACCCGCCAGACGGCACAACCCCCCACCTCCTACCGCCCCCTCACCCCCGAGGCCGATAAGACACCGCACCCCCATACCCCTGCTGCCCCTGCCCCCAATACTGCTGCCCCTGCTGCCAGGCACCCCCCTGCTGCCAGAGCCCCACCCCCACCGGCGGAGCCACAACCCGAGCCGCATACTCCAGCGCAGGCCGCGCCACCCCCCGCCTCCTCCACAACTCCTCCAACAACTCCCGCTCCCGCACCACGAAATCCGCCGACCCCCGCCCAAGCCGCCCCCGCAACCGCAACACCGCAAGCGTCGTCGCACAACTCCCATACTCCGCAAGCACCTTCGCCCCCGCCTTGCCCAAGTAGTGAGCGGCGTAGTCGCGAGCAACCCCCCGCCCCCGCATCCCCCCGAGCGCGTACGGCTCCCCCGGCGCGAGCCACCCCGCAGCCACATACGCCGGCAACTCCTCCCGCACAGCCCGAAGTTCCCGCTGCCGATGCCATATCACCAGCCAGGTCAGCAACCCGAACACCGGCACCATGAACACCCCGTAGACGACGAAGAACCCGAGCGGCCCGAAATGCGCGGACCCGTTCCACAGGGCGTGCATGCTCATCGCGAGGAAGAGCCCGGCGACCGGGGCGAGTACGCGCCGCACCCGCTGCCGATCAGCAGACAACGCGGCGATCCCGAACCCGATCCCGGTGAACACCGTGAACAACGGATGCGCGAACGGCGACATGATCACGCGGACGAAGAACGTCGCCGCGGTGACTGACGCGAACCCCCCACCTCCGCTCAGCCGATCCGTCCCGAACGCGTTCCCGAGATAAAGGATGTTCTCGGTGAACGCGAACCCGGCGGCGGTCGTCCCGGCGGTCACGACCCCGTCGACGATCCCGTTGAACTGCCGCCGCCGGAAGAGGAAGACGAGCAGCACGGCGGCCCCCTTCGCACTCTCCTCGACGATCGGCGCGATGAGCGTCGCCCCGAGGGTGTCCGCCCCGCTGGGATCGGCGGTGCTGTTGGCTATCCACCGGGTGGTGAAACTGTTCGCGACGATCGCGATGAGCGTCGCCGCACACGCCCCCCATGCGAACGCGAACACCGTGTTCCACAGCGGCGCCGGCTCGACCCGGTCCAGCCAGCGGAAGGCGGCGAGGAGCAGGGGTACGGGGAACACGGCGAGCCCGAGCCCGACGAGAAACCCCTCGGTGCCGGTCTGCTCCCGCACGAGCGCGAGGATGACGACCCCCGAGACGGCGAGCAGCCCGCTCAGCGCCCCGTACCGCACGGCTCTGCGCTGCCACCACCGCGGATGCCAGACCCCGGTCTCCTCAGGGGGACCGCTGGGGTACTGCGGAAGCGAGGGGTACGAGGCGCTGGTCGACACGGGATTGACCCTAACGAGCGAACGCGCGGGCCGCGACGGTGCCTCGGAGATGGGGTCGCGAGGGTGCCGCAAAAGCTGCGGCGCCGACCGGACTCGAGGCTGCGGCGCCGGCCGATCTCGACGACGCGGCGTCGGCCGGACTCGAAGCTGCGGCGCCTGCTGGATTCGACGATGCGGCGCCTGCCGATGAGGACAGGGCGCCGCCGGTCAGCCCGTCGTACGCGGGACCCGCCGGAAGAGCAGGTCGTTCACGACGTGACCCTTCTCTATGCCCTGCCCCTCGAACCTGGTCAGCGGCCGGAACTCGGGCCGGGCCGCGAACCCCCCGCCGGTCTCGGTGTTCTCGAACTCCGGGTGCCCGTCGAGGACTTCGAGCATCTGTTCCGCGTACGGCTCCCAGTCCGTCGCGCAGTGCACCAGCGCCCCCGGTCGCAGCCGGGTCGCGGCGAGATCCAGGAACGCGGGCTGGATGAGCCGCCGCTTGTGGTGCCGCTTCTTGGGCCAGGGGTCGGGGAAGTACACGCGCAGCCCGTCCAGCGAGTCCGCCGTCAGCATCTCCCGCAGCAGGATGATCGCGTCCCCGTTGGCGACCCGGACGTTCTCGAGCCCGAGCTGCTCGGCGAGGTTGAGCAGGTTCCCCTGCCCAGGGGTGTGCACATCGACGGCGAGGACGTTCGTACCGGGATCGGCGGCAGCCATGGCGGCGGTCGCCTCCCCCATCCCGAACCCGATCTCCAGCACGACAGGAGCCGAGTTCCCGAACAGGATGCTCAGATCAACATCCCGCCCATCGATATCGATCCCCCACCGCCCCCACAACCGCTGCAACGCCTCCGCCTGCCCGGCAGTCACCCGACTCCGCCGAGGCTGAAAACTCCGAATCCGCCGCTCAAAATGCGATCCGGCGGGATCGGCCTGCGGCCCGTCGGGGAACCGGGGGGCACCCTTGGGACGAACGGGGTGGGCGGGGTGGGCGGTGGCACTGGGGCGAGGATTATCAGACACAGTGGAGCCAATTTTACGCGCCCACCATCACGGCCTTCGGCCGCCGCCGGCTCCTGCGCTCACTCCGCCGAAGGCGCCGCCGACTCGCTGCGCGCACCCTCCTCGAAGGCAGGCCGCGCATGGACTCCCCGGCGCGGGGCTGTATCGACGTGCGACTCCGCCGCGCTGGAATCCGCGGCGCCCAGCCGAAGTCTTTTAGGGGCGCGGAGCTGTATCGATATGCGGCTCCGCCTCGCCAGACTCCCCGGCGCGCGGCCGTCGTCTTTTAGGGGCGCGGGGTCGTACCGATGTGCGGCTGCGCATCGACTCCCCGGCTCAGCCGACGTACCTAAGGGGCGCGGGGCTGTATCGATATGTGGCTCCGCCGCGTGGGCGACGTCTTTTAGGCGCGCGGGGCTGTTCGATGCGCGGTTCCGCCTATCTGGACTCCCCGGCTCAGCCGGCGTCTTTTTAGGGGCGCGGGGAACTGCGCGACCAGCCACGACGCAGCCGTACCCTCCAGACCACATCAGCCACCCCCCACATCGGCCCCCCATCAACTACCCCCCAGCACCTTCAACACCCTCCGCCCGATCTCCCTCCCAATCGGCAACGAAGCCGTAGCCGCAGGCGAAGGCGCGTTCAATACATGCACCGCCCGCTCCCCCTCCCGGATCAGAAAGTCATCCACCAGCCCCCCATCCGCCAGCACCGCCTGCGCCCGCACCCCGGACCCGGCCCGCTCCAGATCCCCCTCCTCCACCCCGGGCAGCATCTTCCGCACCGCCGACACGAACGCCCCCTTGGACAGCGACCGCCGGATCTCGCCGGCGCCGTAGAGCCAGTGATGCCGGGCCATCCGCCAGGTACCGGGCCAGGACAGCGTCGAGGCGACCTCACGGGGACGGACGACCCCCCAGCCGTACCCCTCGCGGGCGAGCGCGGGAACGGCGTTGGGGCCGACATGGACACCCCCGTCGATCCCCCGCGTGAGATGCACCCCGAGGAACGGGAACGCGGGATCGGGAACGGGATACACCAGCCCCCGCACGAGATCGTCCCGCGTCAGCGAGTAGTACTCCCCCCGGAACGGCACGATCCGCACCCCGGGCTCGTCCCCGGTCATCCGGGCGACGACATCGCAGTACAGCCCGGCGCAGTTGACGAGCACGCGCCCGCGTACGACGTCCCCGCGCGCCGTGCGGACGGCGACCCCCACTCCGGCGCGCCGGTCGATCTGGACGACCTGGGCGTCGTACCGGATCTCCGCGCCGGACAGCTCCGCGAGCCGGCGGGCGACCTCCGCGTAGTCGCAGATGCCGGTCGAGCCGACGTGGATCGCGGCGAGACCGCGTACCTCCGGCTCGTACTCCTGGATCTGGGCGCCGCCCAGCTCGCGGACGGGGATGCCGTTCTCCCGGCCGCGCTGGACGAGGGCGTGCAGGCGGGGGAGTTCCGCGCGGTCGGTGGCGACGATCAGCTTGCCGGTGACGGCGTGCGGAATGTCGTGTTCCGCGCAGAACTCGACCATCTCGGCGGCGCCGGAGACGGCGTAGCGCGCTTTGAGGGAGCCGGGGCGGTAGTAGATCCCGCTGTGGATCACCCCGCTGTTGCGGCCGGTCTGATGCCGGGCCGCGCCGGACTCCTTCTCCAGGACGCACACGCGGGTGCCGGGCGCGGCACGGCCGATCGCGTACGCCGTGGACAGCCCGACGATCCCTCCGCCGACGACGAGCACGTCACAGTCGTAAGCGATCCCACCCGGCACGAGCACCACCTCCACCTCCGATAGTGCACTGCGCCACTGACAACGCCTTCAAACCAGCGTTCCGGCTACGGCTTCGCGCAGGAGGCGGCGGCGCGGCTCACGCGGGCGTCATCAGCAGCGGCCGGGCCCGCTCGCGCAGCTCCACCACCCTCGGTTCGTCGCCGTACGGCTCCAGCCGGTGCAGGAGGTCCTTGACGTACTCGGTGGTCCGCGCCGAGGAGATCCGCCCGGCGACCTCCACGGCCCGTACGCCCTGTTCGCAGGCGGCGTCGAGGTTGCCCGACTCCAGCTCGGCGACGGCGGAGACGACGAGCCGCAGGCCGTGCGAGCGGACGTACTCCTCGGTCGGCTTGGAGAGGGCGTGCTCGGTGAAGCGGCGGACCTGGCGGGGGGCCTTGAGGTCGCGGTAGCACTCGGCGGCGTCGGCGGCGAAGCGGTCGTAGGTGTAGAAGCCGAGCCAGGAGGGGTCGCTGTCGCCGTCGCGGGCGCGCTCCAGCCAGCCTTCGGCGGCGCGCAGGGCGGCGCCGGCCGCGTGGGCGTCTCCCGCGCGCGCGTGGGCCCGCGCTTCGACGAGCCGGAAGAAGCTCATCGTGCGCGCGGTGGCGAGCCCCCGGTTGCGTTCCAGGGCGGCCTGCGCGAGGTCGACGCCCTCGTCGCCGAAGCCCCGGTAGGTGGCCTGGAGGGACATGGAGGCCAGGACGTAGCCCCCCAGGGGGACGTCGGCCGCCGCGCGGGCGAGGCGCAGGGCCTGGATGTAGTACCGCTGGGCGGCCTCCTGCTGGCCGGTGTCGAAGGCCATCCACCCGGCCAGGCGCGTGAGTTCGGCGCTCGCGCCGAACAGGGCCCGCCCGACCTCGTCGGAGTAGCAGCCGAGCAGCAGCGGCGCGGCCTCCACCCGCAGGCACTCGGGGACCATGGACGAACGCCAGTCGCCGCCGCCGTACTTGGAGTCCCAGCGGCGGGCGTCCTCGGCGGCCTCCCGGAGTTTGCGGACGTCGCTGTGGCCGACCTTGACCGGGGCGCCGGACCCGTCCGCGGCGTGTGGCTCGCGCGCGACCGAGCTGTCGGCCGGGGTTATGAGCCAGCGGGACGCGGGGGTCGCGTACGCGCTGACGGCGAACGACCCCGCGAGGGACTGCCAGATGCCGCCGGAACCGGCCCTGCGGCCCGCGAGGTCGAGCCGGTACAGCTCGGTCGCGGAGCGCACCGCCTGGGCGACGTCCCGGGGGAAGGCGAGGCCCACCTCGGGCGCCGGGTCGGCGTCGGCGAGACCGATCTCGTGCAGCGGCACCGGCCGGCCGAGCTTCTGGCCGATGGCGGCGGCGATGAGGTGGGGCGCGGCGCCCTGGGGCACCATGCCCTTCGACACCCACCGCGCCACCGACGTCTTGTCGTAGCGCAGGGTCAAACCCCGTTGTGCACCTAGGTCGTTGACGCGCCGCGCGAGACCCGCGTTGCTGATCCCCGCGAGGGCGAGAACGGCGCCGAGCTTCTCGTTCGGCCCGCGTTGCTCCCTGGACATTGCGCCACCCCTCGACACAGACGGCTGCCGTACTGGCTTTGGCATAACCACGCGGCATTCGTAAACCCAGCGTAGTTCGCCGCATCCCAAGCGTTAAGGGGCATTGTTCCGGTTGGCGGGATTGTGGTCCGTACGGAAGTACGGGATTCGGTACGGACCGTCGCGATGTGCTCCCGCTGTGTGGCCGTGCGCCTGCATGTGCGCTCTTCTCCGGCCATCGCGGGGGGAGTTCGATGGCCGTTGCGTGGGTCGGCCCGCTGTACTGGACCAGTGGGCTGGGGGACACCGCCGCCTTCATCCCCGCGGGCGGCGGAACGGTCCGGGGGGCGGGCTCCGCCTCCCGGGCCGCACGAGGGCGCGGGGAGGCGCGGTTCGTGTACGGAGCGTGTGCGCGGCGAGATCGCCGGCCGCTTCGACGAAGGCCGTCCGTCCGGTATTTGGCCGAAAATCACCCCTGTGTCCCGCCGGGTGATCACGCCTCCGACCATGGAAATCAAGGGCGCGCGGGGCGTCCGGGGGGAGCGTACAGGGGGCGCATTAACGACGGGGAGCGGGGGCGCGCGCGGGCGGCCGGCCGAGCGGCCCGGGGGTGCGGGTCCTGGAGGTTCGCCGGCAACTGTCGTCCGTCACGCGCGCGTTCTTCGTGGCAGCATGGGGATCCGGTTCGTAAGGTGCACCGGTTGTCCACAGCCCGTGGAGGCGTCGATGCGGTGGTTGGTGGGTTGGAGCAGCGCCGCCGCGAGATCGGCCGCCGGCTACCACGACCCGTACAGCGGCTACGACGGCGGCGGCGCCGTGGGGCTCGACGGCGAGGTCGTCCAGCCGGTCGGCTCGCAGCTCCTGTGGGGTGACCCCGACCCGCTCTGGGCGGTCGGCGACTGGCGCCCCGACGAGGTCCGCGTGGTCCGCGCGGACGAGCGCACCCGGATCGCCGTACTCGGTCTCTGCGGCGCCTCCGACGAGCAGCTGAGGACCGGCCTGCTGGCCGCGCGCGGCGGCGCTCTGCGGCATCTGACGGCCTGGCCGGGCAGTTACACGGCGATCGTCCAGGTCGACCGGCGCATCACGGTGTGCGGCGATCTCGCGGGCGCGCGCCCGGTGTTCCACACCCCCTGGGCCGGCGGCACGGCGTACGCGACCGCCGCGCTCCCCCTGGCCGACCTCGCCGAGTCCAACCTCGACTTCGGCCACCTGGCGGCCCTGCTGGCGGCCCCCGACGTACCGGCCGCCCTCCTGGACTCCACCCCCTACGACGGCGTGCGCCGGATCCCTCCCGGGCACGCGCTCATCCTGCGCGCGGGCGCGCGTGAGGTGGCGGGCTACGAGCCGGTGGCGTCCCTGGCCGTCGCCGCCGTCCCGACGGACCCCGAACTGGCCGTGGAAGGCGTACGGGACGCGCTGGTCGAGGCCGTACGCGCGCGCCTGTCCGCGCCCCGGCACGTCCCCGGCGCCGACATCGACCCCGGTCCCGTCCCCGGGATGGGCCCGGCGGAACGTCGTGCCGCGCGCGGGATGCCGGTCCCCGGGATCGGCGCGGACCTGTCGGGCGGCCCGGCGTCCGGAACCCTGGCCCTGCTCGCGGCGGGCCTGCCCGGGATGCCCGGTACGGTCCTGGGCCACGGCACCGGCGCGGGCGAGCGGCTGCTGGCGGTGACCTTCAACGACCTTGCGGCGGGCGGCTTCACGGAGGAGCTGGAGCGGGCCGGCGAGCTGGCCGCCAACCCCCGCCTCCACCACGTCGTGGTGACCGGCGCCGAGGACCTCCTGCCCTACGCGGACCTGGACGGCCCTCTGACGGACGAACCCGCCGCCGGCCTGGTCTCGGCCGCCCGCCACCGTGCGAGGCTCGCAGCGGGCAGCGCAGACCACTTCACGGGGCACGGGGCGCGGCAGGTCCTCGACGCCCACCCGGCGCGCCTGGCCGACCTGTTGATGGACCGCAAGCGGCGCCACTTGGTGCGCCCCGTCGCCGCGCTCACCCGCGCGGACGGCTCGGTGCTCGTCCCCGCGCGCGTGTACGGCGCCGCCCGGCGGCTGTCCCGCACGCCCTATGGCGCAGGCGTCGAAGCCCTGGCCGACCGCCTGCTGTCCCGCCGTTTCGACGACACCGGGGGCGCCGTAGGAGCCTCCCTCGCCGCGCTGACCTGGGCGGCTCCCGGGCCCGCCGCCCGCTGGCTGACCGGGGAGGCGCTGGCCGAGGTGTCCGTCCGGCTTCAGTCCGCGCGCGTGGGGGTGGCCGCCGGGCCTGGGCAGCGGCCCGGTGATTACCGCGCGCGGGCGGCACTTGCACGATATTCAGCTGATCACCGTGTGTTGGAGCAGGCCTCCGAGATCCGCTTCCAGCGCCTGCATGCACCTTTTTTGGACAACCAGGTGGTGCGGGCTTGCCGTGCGCTGCCCGAGACGCTCCGGGTGCTGCCGGGGGCGCGGGCGGTGATTCTGCGGAAGGTGCTGAAGGCGTCCGGGGTGGCGGACCTTCCGCCCGGCTGGGGCACTCCCACACCGGGCTCGGCGACGCGGACGGCCCGCGCGGGGCTGCGCGTCGCGACCTCCAGCGTCCTGTCCCTGTTCGAGACGCCGCTGCTCGCCGAGGCGGGTTTGGTGGAGGCGAGGGTGGTGCGGAAGGCGGTACGGGGGGCGGCTTCCGGCGAGCCGCTGCCGTTGGACGGGATCGCGGATCTGGTGGCGTTGGAGTTGTGGTTGCGGAGGTTGCTGGGGAGGAGGGGGACGTGCTGGACGGGGACGCCGGCGAGGGCGCGGGCGGTGCCGGCGGGGATCGCGCCGCGTAGGGGGGCGTTGTCTTCGGGGGGGTGAGGGGGTGGGGGTACGGGGTTTGAGCGGCGTCGGCCTGAAACTGGGTTGAGCTGTACGTCCGTTGCCGTTGCTCAGCCTTTGAGGAGACTCGATGTGGTCCAGCGTCATAGCCGTAGCCGGAACTCTCCTGGGCGGCCTTCTGGCGGGCCTGCTCCAGCAGCGTGGTGAGAAGGCGGCGCGGGCGGAGCGGCGGGCGGAGTCGTTGCGGGTGGCGTTGGGGGAGTTGGTGGCGGCGCTCGGCGATCACCGGCGGGCGCTGTGGCACCGGGAGGACCTGCGGCTGACGGGCGCCGACGAGGAGGCCCAGTCGGCGGCGAGGTCGGTCTCCCAGGCGACCCGTTCGGCACTGACGGCCCCGCTCGTCTCGGTCTCGGTCCTGGAACCGACGCTCGCACCGGCGGCCCGCCGTGCGGTGATGGCGGCGGTGGAACTACGGGACGTCCCGGACACGGGGACGCTGGCCGAGCGGCGGGCGGCGGCGATCACGGCGACGGATGAGCTGGTCGCGGCGGCGGGGAGGGTGTTGGCGTGAGGGGGGAGTTGCCGGGCGGGATGAGCCTGAACGAGGTCTGGTCGGACGGGGTACGCCTGGACGGGGTACGGCTGGACAGGGTGCCCTTGACGGGGTGCATCCGCCGCGACCCTCACAGCTGGCCTCGACCTCGGCCCCGGCTTTGACGCCCTGCCGCCACCCACCTCACCCCCCCCAAGGACCGGCATGACCGAATACCGAGCCTCCTACACCCCCACCCCCAACCAGCCACCCCCCACGATCACTTGGCGTGACCAGACCTGCCTGATCTGCGGGCACACGGACGTGCAATGGACCTGCCGCCTGACCCCCGTCCCCCCACCCACCCCCTTCGCCCTCCCCCACCGCGCCTACTTCTGCGCCCCCTGCCACACCCTCCTGGACGAACAGAACGACGACGCCCTGACCGACCGCTTCCGCTCCGGGTCCGGCGACTGGCCACCCCCCGAGCAACTGGCCCGCGCCCTCCGCGAGGCCATCACCGAGCCCCCCGTCCCCCGCGCCTGACCACCGCCCCTTCAGGGCCGTACGACCGCCGCGGCGAACGTCAGAACGGTGGCCGCCCATAAGGCGATCAGGGCGAGCGTGAGGAGGTTCTTCAAGGTGGCTTCAGGTGGTGGCAGTGGCAGGTGCAGATGAGGAAGTGGACGCCGGGGACGCCGGACTCGCGGGGGCGGGCGTCTTGGCAGTGGGCGTGGGTGTCGACGGCGCAGGAGACGGACGCGTAGGGAGGTTCGGGGCGGGGACGGTCCAAGTACGGCCGTACGAGCGGGGATTCGGCGCCGTCGATGGAGGCGAGGTCGACGGCGTGCGGGGCGCGGCGGATCGGCCGCGCCGCCAAACGCCAGTCCCCAAGGGCGTGTCGCGTCGCTCCAGCAGGCAACACCCGTACGAGCAGCCGCAGCAGCAGCCGGCGTAACCCGAACCTCACCGCCCCTCCTTGAGGTTGAGCACCGCCCACACGACCTTCCCCACCCCGTCCCGCGCCTTGACCCCCCACCTCTCGGCCAGCGCCTCCACCAGCACGAGCCCCCGCCCGTGCTCCTCGTCCGCCCCCGCATGCCTCAACTCGGGCAACTCGTCGCCCGCGTCCGCGACTTCGAGCCGCAGTTCGTTTTCGGTCAGCTCGAACTCGACGCGGATCTCCCGGCCCGGGAGGGCTTTGGCGTGGATGGCGTTGGTGGCGAGCTCGGAGAGCAACAGCTCTGCGGTGTCGGCGAGTTCACCGCAGATGCGCCAGCGGACGAGTTGGTGGTGGAGGGCAGTGCGGGCGCGGGGGACGCTGCGGCGGTGGCGGGGGTATTGGAGGGCGAGGGTTTGTGGGGGCATGGGTGGCTCCGGGGGTGGATGACGGAACGTCAAGGTGACTCGTTCGCACCTTGTGATGTGCGGTGAGTAGCCGGATTTAGAGTGCCCTGCACGAAGTCGAGTGCGCAACCGATCCCTTGGAACTTGTTCCAAGTTCCCCTGGAGCCGCTACTGTTCTGCCGACAACCCATGTATGGAGGGGGTACGCATGGCTGGAACGCGCCCGACTGTTCGACGGCGCCGGCTCGCTGTGTTGCTGGTCGAGTTCCGGGAGCGGGCGGGGAAGACCCCCGACGAGGCGGCGGAACGCATCGGCTGCCACCGAACAAAGATCAACCGCATCGAGAACGCCCGACTGGGCATCTCACTGGGGGAGTTGCGGGACCTGTTGAGGTTCTACGGCGTCGAAGACCCAGCCCGGGTCGAGGAGGTGGTGGCGCTCGCGCGGCGCGGCAAAGAGCCGGGCTGGGTGCAGCGCGTGGGGTTCTCGCGGCCGACGTACGCGGACTTCATCGACTATGAGCAGACGGCCGGCTACATCCGGTCGTTCCAAAGCACCGTGATCGCCGGTCTGTTGCAGACACCCGAGTACACGCGGGCGATCTTCGCCGCCTCTCCGGCCGTGTGGAAACCGGATGAGCTGGAGGTGATGGTCGAGGCGCGCATGAAGCGCCAGGAAATCCTGGAGCGCCCCAATCCTCCGAGGCTGTGCGTGATCCTGGGCGAGGCGGCCCTCCGGGTCGAGGTGGGCGGCCGTACGGCCATGCGCAAGCAACTGGAACACCTGGAGACGATGGCCGAGCACCCATCGGTTCAGATCCAGGTCGTCCCTGACCGGGCGGGCGCGTATGGAGCGCTGGGCACGCCGTTCGTTCTCTTCACGTTCCCCGGGCAGTTGTTCCCGGACGTCGTGTGCATCGAGCACCGCACAGGGATGCTCCATCTGGATGCCCCTGAAGAGACGGCGGATTACACACTCGTCTTCGATACGCTCAGATCAGCCGCTTTGGGCCAGGAAGACAGCCTGGACAGGATCGCTCGGGCACGGCAGGAGATGTAACAGCACATGGATCAGCGCTACATGAACACCCTTGGTCTTGAGACCGTGACTTGGCGCAAGAGCAGTTACAGCAACCAACTCGGCGACTGCCTGGAGATCGCCGACGGAGTCCCCGGTGCCCTGCCCGTCCGCGACAGCAAGAGCCCGGCCGGCAGCCACCTCCTCTTCAGCCCCGCCGCCTGGACGGCGTTCGTGGAAGGCGCCGCGTGGCGCAAGAGCACCTACAGCGGGTAAGCCGGCAATTGCCTGGAGGTCGCCGACGGAGTCCCCCTCCTCCTCCACACCCCCACCGCCTGGACCCCCTTCCTCACCGCCGTGAAGTCAGGCGAACTCCCCACCCCCTGAACGGAGTTCACCCGAGCTCCCTCCCAGCCAGAAGGCGGCCACCGACGGCTCACCGATCCCCTCGGTGGAGCCGTCGTGCGGCAGCAGCTCGGTCGGCGCGACATACCCCTCACCGGGTTCCAGACGGACCCGCAGGCAACGCAACGGGTGCCCCTCAGCGACGTACCGGCGTATGTCGTCGGTGTGGGGATACCGCCGCTCCAACTCCACCCCGGCGTACACCGCACGGCAGATCTCCTGGACGTCCCGCTCTCCGATGAGCAAGTAACGCGGGCCGGGGCCGAAGTTGAGGCACAGGCGTCGGCGGCCCCGGTGCCGTGCGGCGTACGGCAGGCGGTCGAAGTTGTCGACGTGCAGTCCGATGCGGCGGCCGGTGCCGGAGTCCTCGGTGGTGGTGGGCCGGCCGCCGGGGCTGACCACGCAGCCGAGGAGGGGAGTGCCCGCCGGGGCGAGGCGGGCGGCGGCTTCGAGGCGGCCCACCAGGTCGTCCGGGGCGAACTCCGGAAGCGGACGGCGTACGAGTTCGATCAGGCCGCCGTCGGCGCAGAACCGCCCGGCGTCGGTGAGGGGCGCCCAGCCGCCGTCGGGGACCAGCGCTCCGTCGTCGTAGCCAGGCTCGTCGGCGGTCTGCCGGACTCTCGCGACGGCGCACCGGCCGCGTACGTCGTCGAGCGTCCGGAACGACCGTTGTGGACTCATGCCGGGCTCCCGGATGGCTACTTGCCGGCGAGGTCCTCGCCGTAGGCGACGTCCAGCTCGGCCGCGAGCGCCTCGGCCAGTTGCGGCAACTGCCCCCGGTCGACGACCACTTGCCTCAGCGCGCCGAGCCCTCGCAGCCCGGACAGATCATTGCCCCGCAGATCCAGCCCCCGGTACCTGCCCCCGGAGAACTCGGTCAGCCGCAGATCGCAGCCGTCGAACGCCGCTCTGCTCAGGTCGGCTGTATCGAACACGGTCTCCCGGAGCGAGCAACGGGAGAAGAGCACGGGGCCGGTGGTCCGGACGCGGGCGAAGGTGCCGTAGTCGAGCTTGCAGTTCTCGAACAGGACGTCGTCGAAGGCGATGTCCTCCAGGACGGCGCCCATCAGCTTGCAGTCACGGAAGACCGTGCGGGTGACTTTGCTGTCGGACCAGTGCGGGGAGGACAGGTCGCAACTGGTGAACTCCACCGAGTCGACGCGGAGTTTCTCCAGGCGGGTGCGCGCGGCGCGGAGTCCGGTGACGCGGCCGTCGATGAGATGCGTGTCGGCCAGATCCAGGTCGCGCAGGTCCCCGTCGGCGTAGCGGAACTCCGAGACCCGGCCACGGCCGCCTTCGAGTGAGGTCACGCGGGACAGGTACAGCTCCTCCAGCGAGGGCAGGGTGACGCTCGTACGGCGGATCGTGCGGGTTCCCATGGGGGATGCCTTCCAGCGAGGTGGGGACGGCCGGGCTCAGTTCTTCTTGCTCCAGTTGTCCCATGTGGGCCGGTTGTCGAAGGGGGAAGGGCTCTTCTGCCAGTTGTCCCAGGTCGGCCGGTTGTCCCATGCCGCCGGCGTGGAGGTGATGTGAGCGGAGATCAAGTCCATCACGGCGGGCGCGTCGGACAGGGCCAGCCGGTCGAGGAGGGTCATACCGCCTTCTCCTTGGTCGCGAGGGTGGACAGGGCCCTGACCAGGGCCTGTCGGGAGACCCGGCAATAGGTGGTCTCCGTCGACTTCAGGCTGCCGTTCTCGAAGTACCGGTTGGCGGCCTGCGCGCCCCGGCAGAAGTCGAAGAACGCGCACTCGGCCCGGCAGTTCTCCAGGCCGGTGAGGAAGTCGCGGACGTAGCGGAGCCGGTGCGCCCCGGACAGGATCTCGGCCAGCGGGCGGTCGAGGATGTTGCCGGCGCGGAAGTCGTCGTAGGCCGGGTCGGCGGTGTCCGCGAGCTCCGGGGAGAGCAGCACCACGTCGCCGGTGACGGAGACGGTGGGGATCGGGTCGAGGCGTCGTCCGTCCCATTCGGCGTGCCGGCCGGTACGGATCAGGTGCAAGTACTCGGCGAGCCGCTCCAACTCCCGGATCCTCGGGCCGGTGGAGCGGGCGCGGACGAGGACACGGCGCCAGAACTCCTCGGCCTGCTCCGCAGTGGGGCCCCGCCGGTGGAGATTGGCGCCCTCGGTCTCCTCGAAGTTGAGACCGGCCGAGTGGCAGCCCAGCTCCGTCAGGAACTCCAGCAGCTTTTCCGGCCGGGTGACGGAATCGGCGGTGACGACGGAGATCACGGAGAACGGGACGCCGTGTTCGCGTAAGCGCCGGATACCACGCAGAATCCGGTCGGCGGCGGACTTGCCGCGCAGGTCGACGCGGTCGGTGCCCGTGACGGCCGGGCCGTCGACGCTCACCCCCACCCGGATGCCGTACGACGTCAGCAACGTGCACCAGGTGTCGCTGAGAAGAGTGGCGTTGGTCTGCACATAGTGGTGGACGAGGCCCGAGCGGCGCAATTCCTCGAAGGGGGTGAGCAGCGTCGTGAACTTCTGCGGGCCGACGGCGAGCGGCTCCCCGCCGTGCCAGACGATCCCGATAGGCGGGCCGTCGTCGGCGACGAGCCCGGCGACCGATGCCGCCAGTGCGGCGGCCACCTCCGGACGCATCTGGTCCTTCCGCTTCCGCGAGGGCAGGTAGCAGTAGCGGCAGTCGAGATTGCACCAGGTCGTGGGCTGGACGACCACCGTCCGCGGGGCCGCGAACCATCTGTCGTAGCAAGCACTCCAGTCGAAGGCGCGCATACGCGTCGCGATCCTCTCCCTCACCGAGCGGGTCCCCGCCCGCCACGCTACGGAGAGCGACCGCTCAACTCCCAGGAGATTGCACGAGGTTGCACACCGACTACCGCAGCCGGTCCAGCGCGTCACCGATCAGCGCCCGCGCCTTCGTCCCGTAGACGGCGAGCTCCGCCAGTTCCGCGAAGGTATCGGCGTACATGGCCACTTCGCTCGGCTGCGTGATCGTGAGGTACCCGGAGACCAGCTCGACGTTCACCTGCGCCGCGTCGTAGATCCAGAACCCTTCCACCGGCCAGCGGTCCCGGTCCGGCCGCAGCGGTACGACCCCCAGACTGACGTTGGGCCGCGCGGCCACGGCGATCAGCCGGCCGAGCTGCTCGGCCATGACCTCGGGGCCACCGGTCCCGGAGCGGATCACCGACTCCTCGACGAGGAACGCGAACCGCCGCTCCCCCTCGTACAGCACCCGCTGCCGCTCCATACGGGCCGCCACCGCCGCGGCCACGTCGTCCACGACCCCCCGCCGCCGCTGGATCGCGCGCAGCACCGCCGCCGTGTACGGCCGTGTCTGGATCATGCCGGGCACGAGCCAGGAGGAGTACGACCGGAAGCGCCGGGTCCGCCGGTACAGCGGCAGCCGTGCCTCCTGCGCCTGCCGCAGCCCGGCCCGTTCCATGCGCCGCCAGCTCACCCACATGCCTTCGGCCGTACGCAGCGACGCGACGAGATCCGCCACCCTGTCCTCCGCCCCGCACGCCCGGCACCACGCCCGGATGTCGTCGGCGGACGGCGGAGTGCGGGCGTTCATGATCCGGGAGGACTTGGACCGGCTCCATCCGCAGCGCTCGGCGAGCTCCGCCCCCGACAGTCCGGCGTCCCGGCAGAGATCCGCGAGCCGTACCGCGAGGGCCTGCCGTGCCTGCTGGGCACTGGACGACGGAGAGTCAGCCATGACGAGAGCTCGTCAGCCGGGCCGGTACTCCGCGTGCGGAACGGCCTGTGCCCAGGCTGCTTCGTACGCCCGCACGTACCGCGCGGCCAGCTCCGGGTCATGACAGACCTCCATCCCCGGACCCGTCCACCGGCCGTCCCCGTCGAAGTGATGCAGGATCACCGTCTCCTCGTCCATGACCCAGCCGTCCAGCGCCGGCAGGAGGAGGTCACGTGTCCTGGCCCGGGGCAGCCAGCGGACCTCCTCACCGGCCGCGACATTCGTGAACGTCCCGTCGTACTCGTACCGCACGTAATCGCTCAGCGGCTCGGAGACCACCCGGAGCCGCCGCATGGCCACACCCCGGCCGGTCGCCTCGGCGACCACATCCAGCCACGGCCGCCACCACGACCCACGGTCGGCCGGGTCGTACCGATACCCCTGCTGCCAGCGGACGAACGCGGGGTCGTCCCGCATGTAGCCGTCCCGCATCTCCAGATGCACCGCCGAGCTCCGCGCCTTGGCGAGGGCTTCACGTACCGCTGTTGCCATGCTCGGCCTCACTGTCCGGACGGGGGATGAACCGCAGCATGCCGGCGGGCAGCCGGATCACGGTCTCGTGCTCCGGGACGTCCGTCGAGTGACCTGGCACCGACCCGACCGCTTGCGCCGCGCGGACGGTCGCCTCGTCGGCCTTCCAGGACTGGATGATCAGATCGCCCGTGGTGTCGTCCAGCCAGATCGTGGGTGACCCGTCGTCCGGGGTGTTCGGCCAGATCCCGAGGAACTTCAGAGCCATCGTGCCCACCTCCACCGAGCCGGTCGCACAAGTTCGCATGAGCCTCGCGCACGAGGTGACGGAGCGTCAAGAGCGCGCGGAATCTGATCGGTTACAGGGCTCACCGCGGACAAGGATTCCCCCCGAGCAGCTCACCCGGAACACCCCCTCAGCCCGCACAACCGTCTCCCGGGCCGGCCCCTCCTCGACACCCAGCACATCACTGGCGGCGGCCCGCCAGAGATCCTCCGACTCCCGCTTGTCGGTGCGGCTGTTGGTGGAGACGACCGCGAGGCCGTCGTACGCGAGCACCCGCCCGAGCTCCCGTACTCCGCGACGACGGCCCCGCCGAGGTGGCCGAGAATGCCGGGGGAGATGTCCATGGGCAGCACGGCCAGATGCCGCCCCGTGCCGTACGCCTTGGTGGCGAGGAGAGCGCGGTCGGTGACCAAAAGGTCCCGCTCGGGCTGCGCAGTCATCGTGGCTCCATGGGGTCGCCGGCGAGAGCGGGCTGACGGGTCACCTCGTGGATGCGCTCGCGGAGATCGACCGCTGACTGTGTGCCACGGTACGGCTCACTGCCGAGAAGCGCGCCCAGGCCGCTGGTACCCGTATCCAGCTGAAGGATTTCACCACCGACCCGTGCCCTGACCCTGGCAGCCCTGTCCGCCCCGTGACCGAGTGGCCGACCGCCACGCGAGAGACCTTCGCCCCGTTCGCCACGGCGCTGGCCGCTGACGGCCTGGCTTCCTCCATACCCGGATGCGGGCCGGCGAGTGCGGCCCGGTACTGGCCGCCGCCGTGGAGAACCGTGTCGTCGGCGCGATCGGTCCCATGGAAGTACGCCCCGACGCGATCGGCCGTCCCCGGCTCATGCCCCAGTACTTCGCAGTCCTGCCCGAGTCGAGAGGGCAGGGGCTGGGCCGCCTTCTGTGGCGGGCCGCGATGTGCTGGGGCCAATCCCACGGCGCCGCCTACCAGCTTCTCCAGACCGAGGCCGGCGGTTCTTCCGACAAGCTGTGCCAGGCGGAATGCCTGATCTCTCTCGGCTTCAGCCACACCACATAGGTGTAGCCCCTTGGGGGCGCTCTGCGCCACAGCCGTCCTTCACCCACCCCCTGGCGGCTTCCGATGCCTCCCTCTCCCCGGCCCGAGCCCCGGCCCCGGAGGAGGCGCAGTTTCCGCACGCTCCGGTGCCGCCGGAAACAGAACCCCCTTGGCCGCGGCCAGATCCGCCGCGAACCCGTACACCTCCCAGGCATGTCCGTTCCACCGCTCGATCACCCGAGGCGCCGAGGGAGCCACATGCGCTCCCTTCGGCCCGCCCCCGGGGACGACAGGCACGGCCCGCAGCCGCCCGACCTTCGCGTCCCGCCGCTCGGCCCACTCCTCCAACGGCTCATCGCACATCCCGCAACCCCCTCAAGAACAAAGGAACTTCGACTCCGCCCAATCCGCCAGCACCAGCCCATCGAAATCCCCGTACGGCTCCACGACCAGCCGTACCGTCCTCCGCCCCCGCAGATCCACATGCACCGGCACCCCCGGCTCCCCGCCCCGCACCCACCCCGACCGCCAGACCCGCTCCCCGTCCGCGTACACCGAGAAGGAGACCTGCCCGAGCTTGAGGGTCGTGTCGTCGATGCCGGCCACCGCGTCGTACGACGTACAGGTCCGGTTCAGATCGATCGTGACCGAGGAGGAACCGCGTACGGTCACCCCGCGCGCGTACCGCTGGTCCGCGATGGAGAGGCCGTCCCGCTGCCAGACCCAGCCGCTCTCCCCGAACCGGATCTCGGGCCCGGTCCCGTCACCGTTGATGTTGAAGGCCAACTCGTCGAGGGGGTACGGGGTGGCGGGCGCCGGGGTGGGTGAGGGGGACGGGGTGGGCGTGGGCGAAGGGGTCGGAGTCGGCTCCACACTCGGCGTCGGCCTCGGCGGCACCACCACCGGCTTCTTCGAAGGCGAAGGCGAAGGCGACGGTGGCGGCGTAGGACTCGGACTCGGCGTCACCTCCACACCCGGCGCAGGCGTAGGCGTAGGTTCCTCCCGCACCACCGGCGCCGAAGAAGCCGGCCGAGCCACCGGCGGCTTCGCCGGCGTCCCGTTCCCCGACAGCGCCCACACCGCGGCGGCGGCAGCCGCGACGACGGCCCCGGCCGCGATCCCCGCCTTGGCCGGCGCCCCCAGCCCCTCGGAAGCCGCCCCGGCCCCGGACGACCCGTTCGCCGCAGCCGCCGCCCCCCCGACCCCGGCCGCCCCGACCCCGACACCCCCGGCGATGAGCCCGGCGGCCTTGGCGTACCCCGCCGCCCCGAACCACCCGATGACCGCCAGCGGCACGACCGCCGGAATCCCCCCGGCGACCTCCTCGATCTGCAAAGCCGCCAGCCGGCACTTCGCGCACTCCTCCAGATGCTTGCGCACCCCCCGCTCGGCCCGCGTCCGCAGCCGCCGCCGGGCGTACGTGCCGAGCTGGTCGGCGTAGCGCGAGCACTCCTCGTCGGAGGTGAGCGTCGCGGAGACGTGCGCCTGGAGGTACGCCTGCTTCAGCCCCTCGCGCGCCCGCGACGCCAGCACCCGCGTGCCGTTCGCGTCGAGCCCGAACAGCGTGGCGACCTGGCTGGGCGACTCGTCCTCGACCTCGGTGTGCCAGAGCACCGCCTGCCACCGCTCGGGCAGCGAACGGAACGCCCGCATGGCCATGGACCGCTCGGCCTCGTGCATGGCGCGCACGTCGGCGCCGAGTTCGAGGGTGTCGTCGTCGGCGACCTCGTACGACGACCGGCCGGCCTGCGCCGCGAACACCGCGAAGTCGTCGACGAGCTGCTCCCGCTTGGCCGACTGCGTCCAGTGCGCGGCCACCCGCCGCACCGAGGTCAGCAGATACGCGCGGACCGCGTACTCCGGCCCCGACCCGCCCCGCACGGCCTGGAGCATCCGCGCGAACACCTCGGCGGTGAGATCGTCGGCCGTGTGCCCGTCCCGGCAGCAGGTACGCGCGTACCGGCGCACGGCGTCGGCGTGCCGCCGGTACAGCTCCTCGTACGCCGAGTCCTCCCCGGCCCGCATCCGCGCGATGAGATCGGCGTCGGAGGGCGGGGCGTCCCGCAGGGGAGGGAGCACGTCACCGTCGTCCCGGGGTTCGCGCTGAGGAGGGACGCTGCCGTCGGAGCCGGGGACACCGGACCCCTCGGAGCCGCCGGACCCGGAGAGACCAGGGGAACCGGAGGCACCAGAACCCCCCCGCCCGCCCTGACTCGGCACCTGCGGAGCGGTCATCCCGCCCGCCTCCGTGTCACCGTCACCCAGTGACCCGTCCCGCCCGTCAACGCTCATCGCGGAAAGCCCTCGCCGCCAGCAGCCCGTCCAGTCCCGAACACCGGGTCAGAGTGCCACACCGAGTTTCGGCCCGACCCCCACGTACGGGACGTTCCACCCGTCCGTGGGGACCTGCCTTTACGGCCGCCGGGACCGGGGAAGCCTCAACTGACGGCCCCCTCAGTCCAGTTGCCCGCGAGTGAACGCCGAACGGCACCCCGGGGCCGAACACCTGACCCCGGCTTCACCCGGAACCCGGGGTCACCCCAGAAGGCGACCCCGGTCAGCGAACCGGTGCGCGAAACCTCCGGCGGACGGCGCCGAAAGCCCCGTGACCCGCCGCTACACCCCCGAAGAAGGCCGCGACCGCAGCCCCTCCAGCAGGATGTCCAGCAACCGCGCCGACGCCGCCGCCTGCTGCGCCGGATCCGGCAGCGAGGGCGCCGCCGTCGCGATGACCAGCAGGACGTCGGCCACGGACACGTCCGCCCGCAGCTCACCGGCCGCCCGCGCCCGGTCGACGAGCTGCCCGACGACGTCGAGCAGCGCCGCCGCCCCGGGGTCGTCGACGACCGAGACCGCCGGCTCCTCCGGGACGATCCGCAGCTCACCGATGCCCGGCTGGCTCCGCTGCTGCGGCACCCGCGCCTCGTCCCCGGCCGGCTCCTCGTCCTCCGCGACCCCCACCCGCAGCACCTGCGGCGGCAGCAGCCGGCCGGCGCCGGAGGCGACCGACGTGCGCAGGAAGCGGGACAGGGCCGACCACGGCTCCTCCTCCTGACCGAGGGCCGTACGCGCCTGGTCGGTGAGCCGGGAGGTCTCCTCCTCGGCTATCCGCCGGACCAGGACGTCCTTGCTGGGGAAGCGCCGGTAGACGGTGCCGACGCCGACCCGCGCGCGGCGCGCGACGTCCTCCATCGGCGCGCCGTAACCCAGCTCGCCGAACACCTCCCGCGCCGCCCGCAGCACGTGTTCCAGATTGCGCTGTGCGTCCACGCGCAGCGGCGTCGTCCGCGAGGCGTCCCCACGCCCGCCGCCCGCCGCCGCGCTCATCAGGCCACCGCCCGTCAGGGCAGTCGCCGTCGACCATTGAGAGTCCTGAATGTGCATGAATGATCCCCCGGTAAATGTCGTCTCCCCCCGGAGACTTTCCCCGCAATTGAATGCCGGGGCGCGTGGAACTTCAGGCGGTGGTCCGTCCCGGCGTGTCGGGTCCGGGCGGCCCATCGCCTGCTACACCCCGTCGTCACACGAACATAGTTGAGGGGCGGTCAATTCAGAAGAGGCACGTTCCGCGCAGCCCGCCCCCCGATCGGAGTACGCGGCGCGCACACCCCCCGAGTACCCCCCGAAACACCCCGGCGCACACCCTCTGACCTGCGCACCCAAGACATATGGCGCCGATCCGGCCAACCTTCCGCACACCGGATCGCCAGTCACACAAATTGCCGGGCCTGTGGACAAACTCCGGCGCCGGGTGCGTCATGGGATGGTGAAGGAACGTGCGCGCATTCTCGTTGTCGGCGGCGGCTACGTCGGGATGTACACGGCACTGCGCCTCCAGCGGAACTTGAAAAGGGAACTACAGCGTGGGGGCATCGAGATCACCGTCGTCACGCCCGATCCGTACATGACCTACCAGCCGTTCCTCCCCGAGGCGGCGGCCGGTTCGCTCTCCCCGCGCCACGTCGTCGTCCCCCTGCGCCGCGTCCTGCCGCGCTGCCACGTCCTCGTCGGCGAGGTCACCTCCCTCACCCACGCCAAGCGCACCGCGACCCTCACCACCCTCGCCACCGAGGACGAGGGCACCGGCCCCGCGCAGCTGTCGTACGACCAGGTCGTCCTCGCCCCCGGCGCCGTCGCGCGCATCCTGCCGGTGCCCGGGCTCGCCGAGCACGCCGTCGGATTCCGGTCCGTCGAGGAGGCCATCCGGCTGCGCAACCACGTCATCGAACAGATGGACATCGCCTCCTCCACCCGAGACCCCGCCGTCCGCGCCGCCGCCCTCACCTTCGTGTTCGTCGGCGGCGGCTACGCGGGCGTCGAGGCCCTCGGCGAACTGGAGGACATGGCCCGCTACGCCGCGCGGTACTACCACAACGTCACCCCGGACGACATGAAGTGGATCCTCGTCGAGGCCGCCGACCGCGTCCTGCCCGAGGTCGGCCCCGAACTCGCCCGCTACACGGTCAGCGAACTGCGCCGCCGGGGCGTCGACGTGCGCCTCTCCACCCGCCTGGAGTCCTGCGCCCACCGCGTCGCCGCCCTCAGCGACGGCTCCCGCCACCCCGCGCGGACGATCGTCTGGACCGCCGGAGTCCGCCCGCACCCCCTGCTCGCCGCGACCGACCTCCCCCTCACCGACTCCGGACGGTTGCCCTGCACCGCCGAACTGACGGTCCGGGGCACCACGCGCGCGTGGGCCGCCGGTGACGCCGCCGCCGTCCCCGACGTGACCTCCGCCGACCCCGGCGCCCTCACCGCGCCCAACGCCCAGCACGCCCTGCGCCAGGCGAGAGTCCTCGGCGACAACCTCGCCCGCGCCCTCAAAGGACAGCCGCTGAAGCCGTACGCCCACCGGTACGCCGGTTCGGTCGCCACCCTGGGCTTCCACAAAGGCGTCGCGCACATCTACGGGCGGCGGCTCAAGGGGTACCCGGCGTGGCTCGTCCACCGCGCCTACCACTTCAGCCGCGTCCCCACCCTCAACCGCAAGGCCCGCGTCCTCGCGGAATGGACCCTCTCCGGCCTCTTCACCCGAGAGATCGTCTCCCTGGGCTCCCTCGAACACCCCCGGGCGGAGTTCGAACGCGCGGCGGGCGACCCACCCCCCGACCCCGCCGGAGGTTCCCGCCGGGGTGAAGACAACCCGAAGGGGTAGTCCTCACACCGTCCAGGAACTCCACGCGACCGCCCGGCGTCTGACGAATACCGGCCCCGGTGCCCGCACTGCCACACTGTCCGCCCGACGACCCCCCGACCGCCCTCCCACCCGAGCCCCTCTTCTCTCCCGAGCCCCTTCACCGCCCCCGAGCCCGCCCCCGCACAGGGCGCGGCCACCCCGCGTACGGCCGCCCCGGAGCCGGCCGACGACTACACGAGGCAAGGATTCGTGAACTTCACGCGCTGGAGCGCCCGGCTCCCCGGAACGCAGCGTCGCGCCGCCGCGCGGGCCGAGCACCCGGTCACCACCACCGACCGGCGGAGCGAAGGCTCCGTCCCGGCTGCCCGCGCCGAACCCCTCACCGACGAGCCGCCCCCGACCCCGGCCGTCGACGCCCTCCCCGTCCGGGAGGTCCTCGACCGCGTCCCCGCCCTGGTCGCCCTCGTCCACGGCCCGGACCACCGCCTCGCCTACGTCAACGACGCCTACGCCCAGGCCTTCGGCGCCCGCCCGCCCGGCGAACCCGCCGCCGTCGCCCTCCCCGAACTCGACGAACTCGGCCTCCTCCCCCTCCTCGACCAGGCCCTGCGCAGCGGAAAACCCCGCACGCTGAAGTCCCGCAAGGCCCCCGACGGCCGCTCCTACACCTTCACCTGCACCCCGGTCACCGAGGAGGAGGGCGAGAAAGACGCCGTCCTCATCTTCGCCACCGACGTCACCGACCACGCCGAGGCCGCCGAACGGCTGCGCACCAGCGAGCGCCGCCAGCGCGAGACCGCCGTCACCCTCCAGCGCTCCCTCCTCCCGCAAGACCTCGAACAACCCGACGACCTGCGCATCTCCGCCGTCTACCACCCCGGCGGCACCGAAGCGGCCGTCGGCGGCGACTGGTACGACGTCATCACCCTCGGCGGCGGCCGGACCGCCCTCGTCATCGGCGACGTCATGGGCCGGGGCGTGCGCGCCGCCGCCGTCATGGGCCAGCTGCGCACCGCCGTCCGCGCGTACGCCCGCCTCGACCTCCCGCCGCACGAGGTGCTCCAGCTCCTCGACGGCCTCGCCGCCGAGATCGACCCCAACCAGATCGCCACCTGCGTCTACGCCGTCCACGACCCCAACGAGGGCCGCCTCGTCTACGCCTCCGCCGGCCACCTCCCGATCCTCGTGCGCGACGAGAGCGGGCAGGTCCAGCGCGCCCCCGAACCCACCGGCCCCCCGCTCGGCACCGGCGGCTGGATGCACGCCTCCACCTCCATCGCCCTGAGCCCCGGCTCCACGGCCGTCCTCTACACCGACGGCCTGGTCGAACGCCGCGACGCCGACCTCGACGAGGGCATCGCCGCCCTCGAACAGGCCCTCGCCGGCGCCACCGGCACCCCCCAGGTCATCTGCGACCGCCTGGTCCGCTCGGCGGGCGTGACAGCCGATCACGACGACGACGTCGCCGTCCTCGTCCTCCAGCACCCCAGCCGCAGCGGCCCCGAGAGCGAGCTCTTCCGCAACGCGGCCCTGGAACTCCTCGGCGGCGTCGAAGCGGCCCCGCGCGCGCGGGCGTTCGCGTCCGGCGTCCTCACCAGCTGGCGCTTCCCCCCGGACCTCCACGACCACGGGGTCCTCGCGGCCAGCGAACTGGTCGCCAACTCCCTCCAGCACGGCACACCCCCGATGCGCCTGCGCCTGCGCCGCACCGACCGCCGCCTGATCATCGAGGTCACCGACGGAGACGACCACCTCCCGCGCCGCCGCCAGGCCGAACCCGCCGACGAGTCCGGCCGGGGCATCGCCATCGTCGCCACCATCGCCACCAGCTGGGGCTGCCGCCGCACCCCCGGCGGCGGCAAGGCCGTCTGGTGCGAGTTCGAACTACCGGTGAACTAGCGACACTTGGGCCCCCTGGGACCCGTAGATATATGAGAAGGGGGCCATCCCGTACGGGACGGCCCCCTTGCTTCCGCCCCGGCCCTCAGACCTGCGCCGGCTCGGCGGCGACCCCACCCCGGGCCACCACCCGCTGCCGCGCCACCCACGGCTGATCCTGCACCACCGACAACTCCCGCCCCATCCGCAACGCCAGCCACGTGATCCCCAGCGAGAACACGAAGAACGTCACGATGTACGGCGCGTGCAGCGCGGCCCCCATCGGCCCGCCCACCGCCGGACCGACCGCCAGCGCCAGCTGCTTCACCAGCGCGAAAGCCGAGTTGTACTGCCCGGCCAGCCCGCTCGGCGCCAGATCCGCGACCAGCGGCGCGACCGTCGGCGACAACATCGCCTCCCCCAGCCCGAACAGCGCGTACGTCGACACGAACGCCGCCGTCGCCATCGCCTGACTCGCGTGCCCGAGCCCGGCGTACCCGGCGACACCCCAGGCCACGGCCCAGATCAGCCCCACGGCCGCGATCACCCGCGACCGCCGCCGCCGCTCCACGAACCGCAGCACCGCGAACTGCGCCACGACGATCATCGCGGTGTTCGCCGCCAGCGCCGAGCCCAGCGTCGACGGCGAGATCCCGGCCGCCTCCACGCCGTACGCGCTCAGCCCCGACTCGAACTGCCCGTAGCAGGCGAAGAACAGCACGAAACCGAGCACGCACAGCTGCACCATCGCCCGGTTGCCGGCCAGCTGCTTCCAGCTGCCCCGGCCGGAGGGCGCGGCCCCGACCTGCGGGGCGTGCGGCACCCGGACCGTCGTCATGACCACGGCCAGCAGCAGGAACATCGCCGCCTCGATCGAGAACAGCAGCGTGAAGGAGGAGGCCTTCGAGGTGTCGACCAGATGCCCGCCGATCAGCCCGCCCACGCCGAGCGCGAGGTTCTGGAGGAAGAACTGCATGGCGAAGGCGCGCGACCGGGTCTCGGACGTCGAGCAGTCCACGATCATCGTCGCCAGCGCCGGCTGCATCACGGCCTGCCCCGCGCCGAGGACGACGGCGGCGGCCAGCACCGCGCTCGCGTTCCCCGCGACCCCGAGCCCGAACGCTCCCACGGCGGCGGCGACCAGGGCGGCGAGCAGCACCGGAAGCGGGCCGCGCCGCACGATCGCCCGGCCGGCGAACGGCAGCACGATCAGCGCGGCCACCGCGAACACGGCGAGCACCAGCCCCGCCGTCACCGCACCGAGCCCCCGCACCTGCGCCACGTAGACGTACAGATAGGGGACGGTGAAGCCGAGCCCGAACGCGCTGAGTGCGTTGCCCACGTGAATCCGGCGCATCGCGGCGCCCTTCGCCCTGGTCACGTTCACCTCTCTAGGTAGTTGTGCCGCCCACTGGTTGTGCGGTCCAGCACTTAGAACAGAAGACTTCGAAGATAAATTTCGAAGCTAAACGCTACACGTCGAAGAAGTTAAACGCGAACGAGGGCGTGCCATACTGACGGCCATGGCCGACACCCCCGGCACCCCAGCCCCCGGCGGCGAGCCGACGCTCGACGAGCAGATCGCCGCCTACCAGCGAGAGTTCCGGGACCTGGACCCCCAGGTCGAGCAGATCGTCGCGGCCCTCTCCCGCCTCAACCGCCGCATGAACGTCGCGTACGGCCGCCAGACCGCCGCCCTCGGCATCTCCAACGCCGAGTGGGAGGTCCTCAAGGCCCTCGTCCTCTCCGGCGCCCCCTACCAGCTGGGCCCCGGCGAACTCGCCAAGCGCCTCGGCCTCACCCCGGCCGCGATGACCCACCGCATCGACCGCATGGTCACGGAGGGGTACGTCACCCGGGAGCGCGACGAGTCCAACCGCGTCCGCGTCATCGTCGAGCTGACCCCCGAGGGCCGCGAGAAGTGGCTGGAGGCGATGCGGCTCGCGTCGGTCTTCGAGGAGGACCTGCTCCAGGACCTCACGGCGCAGGAGCGGACGTCCCTGGGCGCGGTGCTGACGCGGCTGCTACGCCGGGTGGAGCACGCTCAGCCGGATGCCGGCGGCCGTCTCAGCGATCTTGACTAAAAGATCTTGACAGGAGCGGCTTGACAGGGATCTGGCCGATCCGTAAGGTTCTTCGAGTTGCCACGGGGCCGTAACGGTTCTCCGGTAGCACTCCCGCCGCGCGAGCGGCACTC
Organism: Streptomyces sp. AMJ-169; assembly: GCF_055597585.1. NCBI lineage: Bacteria > Bacillati > Actinomycetota > Actinomycetes > Kitasatosporales > Streptomycetaceae > Streptomyces > Streptomyces sp. AMJ-169. The sequence continues at coordinate 191 of NZ_JBVLTJ010000022.1, read as the reverse complement.
ACACATCAGCACGATCACTCCTGACGGAGCTGAATTCGGCATGTCCGCATGCTCGAATTCAATTCGATAGGGACTCGGCCCCCGATTTGGGAATCACCGAGCGGATCCGCTAAGGTTTGAGACGTCGGAACGGCCCAACGGGCCAGGAAGACAAACCCGCTGACTGGGAATCAGACGCCGAAAGGATCTGA
>NZ_JBVLTJ010000021.1:0-103256 GCF_055597585.1 Streptomyces sp. AMJ-169 | reverse complement strand
CCCCGATACAAAGATTCCCGATCCCCCGCATCAGCTCATACCCCCCCACCCCCTCCTCGATCTCCCCCGCCCCCACAGCCGCCGCAAGGATCTCCTCGCAGACCGGGACCAGGCGGTCGAGGAAGTATGCGTGCAGGGTGGCGAAGCCGCTGTTGTCGGACTGCATGGCTGACGCCAGCCCGTGTTTGGTGACCAGGAAGTCCACGAACAGGTCCACCCACGCCTGTAGCGCGGCCAGCGGAGAGTCCTCTGAGGCCAGCAGGCTCGGGCCCGCCGTCGCGCACTCCTCCACCTGGTGGCGGTAGACCGCGACCACCAGGTCGGCCCTCGTCGGGAAGTGCCGGTAGATCGTCCCCACCCCTACCCCCGCCTCGGCGGCGATCCGCCGGATCGGCGCGTCCACCCCCGCCGCGACGAACACCGCCGCCGCCGCACTCAAGAGCGCCTGCTGATTGCGCTGGGCGTCGGCGCGCTTCGTGCGGGCCGGGGTCCGGCCGGGCGCCTCTTCCGTGGACAAGCCGTGCTCCTTCTGTCGGCGTTGACTAAACGGAACGGTGTTCCGTATCGTTGTCGAGGTAAGCGGAACGTTGTTCCGAATCCAGGTTAGTCCAGGCCGGGGCCGAACTCCGCCGCGCTCCCGAGGAAACCCCGGACAAACGCGGCAGAGTCCTGAACGACGCTCCCGGTCACCACCCGATCGACACCTGATCATCACCCGAGGAAAGACCATGTCCCGCACCGCCACCCCCGTCCTCTCCTACAGCCCCCTCACCCTCCCCACCCCCCACCGCCCCGTCGACCTCCAGCTCAAGATCTCCGCCCCCGTCACCGGCACCGGCCTCCCGGTCCTCCTCCTCTCCCACGGCCACGGCCCCTCCCGCCACCTCTCCTCCCTGCACGGCTACGCCCCCCTCGCCGACCACTGGGCGGCACACGGCTTCGTGGTGATCCAGCCGACCCACCTCAACTCCCGCACCCTCACCCACCTGGTCTCCGCCGCCTCGGGCGCCCCGTACTTCTGGCGCGAGCGGGCCGAGGACATGGCGCACATCCTCGACCGGCTGGACGAGATCGAGGCCGCCGTACCCCACCTCGCCGGCCGGATCGACCACGGCAAGGCCGCCGTCGCCGGTCACTCCCTCGGCGGAGTCACCGCGAGTGTGCTGCTGGGCGCGGAGATCGGCGGTGTGAGCGTCAGGGAACGCCGGATCACGACCGGCGTCCTGCTGGCCGCGCCCGGCAGGGGAGGGGAGGTGCTGAACGGGCCCATGGCCGCGTACCTGGACTTCATGAAGGACATCGACTTCACGACGATGACGGCGCCCGCCCTGATCGTCGCCGGGGACAAGGACGACTCCCGCCACTTCACGGACCTGGGGCCGTCCTGGCACACCGACCCGTACACCCTCGCCCCGTCCCCCAAATCCCTCCTCATGCTGCACGGCGCGGAACACGGCCTCGGCGGCATCGCCGGATACGACGCCGCCGAGACCACGGACGAGAGCCCCGAACTCCTCGCGGCAGTCCGGGAGTTGACCTCGGCCTACCTCCGCACCCAGCTCACCCCCGGTGACCCCGCGTGGCGCACGGCCCGCGAGGAGCTGACGCTGGGCCGCGTGGAGGAAAAGCGATAGAGGAAAAGGGAGTCGAACAGGCGTAAGCCCCACGGCCCGGCCCTCACCCGATCGAGGGGATCGCCCGGCACCGCCGCGCACGGCCACATCCCGCGCAGTACGTTTCTCGCGCGCCGCCCGCACCCGAAGCGGGCGGCGCGCACACAAGCCCAGGGCGCGGTCAGAACCAGGAGGGCCCGGCGTTGGTGTACGGCTTCTCCAGCGCCGCCGCCTCCTCGTCCGAGAGCCTCAACTCCAGCGCTTCCACGGCCTGTTGGAGGTGGTGAGGCATGGTGGCGCCGACGATGGGCGCCGACACCAGCGGGTTGCGCAGTACCCAGGCGAGCGCGATCTGGGCCATGGGCACACCCCGGGCTTCGGCGAGCTGCTGCACCGCGTCGATGACCGGCTCGTCGTACACGCTGTCGAAGGCCTGCACGACATGGTCGGTGGCGGAGCGCAGGCTCTGTTCGCCGGCGGGGCGGGCGAGGCGGCCCTTGCCGTTGGGGGAGTAGGGGATCAGCCCGACGCCCATGTCGCCGCACAGGGCCATGAGTTCGGGCTCGTCCTGGCGGCGCAGCAGGTTGTACTGGTTCTGCATCGACACGAAGCGCGTCCAGCCGCCGAGGTCGGCGGCGTGCTGGAGCTTGGCGAACTGCCAGCCGTACATCGACGAGGCGCCCAGATAGCGGACCTTGCCCGCTCTGACGACGTCGTGCAGCGCCTCCATTGTCTCCTCGGCCGGGACCTCGGCGTCGTAGCGGTGGATCTGGTAGAGGTCGATGTGGTCCGTGCCCAGCCGGGTCAGGGACGCGTCGACCTGTTCCAGGATCGCCTTGCGGGACAGGCCCTCGCCGCCGGGGCCGTCGTGCATCCTGCCGCGGACCTTGGTGGCCAGGACGATGTCCTCGCGGCGGGAGTACCGCCTGAGGGCGCGGCCGGTGATCTCCTCGGAGGTGCCGGCCTGGTAGACGTTGGCGGTGTCCCAGAACGTGATGCCCAGCTCGACGGCCTGCCGGAAGAACGGCGCGGCCTCGTCCTCGGCCAGCGCCCAGGGGTGGGCGCGCGGGACGGTCCGGTCGCCGTAGCTCATGCAGCCGAGGGCGAGACGGCTCACCTTCAGGCCGGTGGCGCCGAGACGGATGTACTCCATGGTGACGCTCCTCGGGGTGGGATCAGCTCGTCGTGTAGCCGCCGTCGACCGGCAGCACGGCCCCGACGACGAAACTCGCGGCGGGGCTGCACAGCCACAGGACGGCCGCGGCGATCTCCTCGGCCCGCCCCAGCCGCCCGATCGGCTGCTGCTTGACGATCTCGGCCATGGCCTCGGCCTGCCCTTCGAGCATCGCGGCGGCCATCGGGGTGTCGACGACCCCGGGGCACACCGCGTTGATCCGGATCCCCCTCGGCGCGTACTCGACCGCCGCGCTCCTGGTCAGACCGATCACCCCGTGCTTGGAGGCGTGATAGGCGGCCCGCTCCGGCAGGCCCACGAGACCGCCCAGCGAGGAGCAGTTGACGATGGCGCCGCCGCCGTCCTGCCGCCGCATCTGCCGCAGTTCATGCTTCTGGGCGGTCCAGACACCGCGCAGGTTGACGGCGTTGACGCGGTCGAAGTGCCCGGCCGTCTCGTCGGCCGCGTCACTGGGCGGGACCTGCACCCCGGCGTTGTTGAACGCCATGTCCAGCCGGCCGTACACCTCGACCGCGCGGCCGACCGTAGCCGCCGCCTGCTCCTCGTCCGTGACGTCGCAGACCACACCGAGCGCCTGATGACCGGCCGCCGTCAGCTCCCCGGCCGCGCGCTGGACCGCCTTCTCGTCGATGTCGGCCAGGACGACCGCGGCCCCTGACTCGGCGAAGGCGCGGGCGGTGGCGAGGCCCATGCCGGAGGCGGCGCCGGTGACGAGGGCCACCTGGCCATGGAAGTCGTAGATCGGGTTCATGGGGACTCCTGTCGTGGGAGCGGTACTCAGCGCGAGGTCCGGGTGCCGGCGTACTCGGCGTCGGTGACGTGCTCCAGCCAGTCGACGTCGTCGCCCTCCCACAGGGCGAGGTGCGCCATGAACTGGTCCGGACCCGCGCCGTGCCAGTGCTCCTCGCCGGGCGGGCAGCCGATCGTGTCGCCCGGGTGGGCCTCGACGATCACGCCGTCGCGGGTGCCGATCAGGGCGACCCCGGACACGATGTGCAGGGTCTGGCCCAGGCCGTGGCGGTGCCAGGCGGTACGGGCGCCGGGGGCGAAGCGGACCATGTTGGCCCGCAGCCGGGAGGGCTCCTCGCCCCGGCGGATCACGTCCGCCCAGACGTCGCCGGTGAACAGCTGCGGCGGCAGTTTCATGGTCGCGGGCTGCTTGACGATCTCCATGGAGGCTCCTTGCGTCGGGGGCACGGAGGTTTCCCACGTGCCCCGGCCGATTGCGTCACCGCCGATGAAACGCCAGGTCACGGACGCGTGGAAGAACTCGCCGATACGTGTACTGCCAGTACACCCCTCAGCCCGGGACACGGCGGGAGCGCCGACGTAGCCTCGAAGCCATGGACAACCGGAGCGAGGTACGCGAGTTCCTGACCAGCCGCCGTGCCAAGATCACGCCGCAGCGGGCGGGGCTGCCCGTCCACACCGGCAACCGGCGCGTCAAGGGGCTGCGCAGGGAAGAGGTCGCGCTGCTCGCCGGCGTCAGCGTCGAGTACTACGCCCGCCTGGAGCGCGGCAGCCTCTCCGGCGTCTCTGAGCCCGTCCTCGACGCCCTCGCCCGCGCCCTCCAGCTCGACGAGGCCGAACGCGCCCACCTCGACGACCTCGCGCGCACCGCGAACACCACCCGCCGCCCCGCCCGCCGCCGGACGCCGCAGCCGATCCGGGCGAGCCTGCGGCACCTGCTCGACGCGATGACCGAGGCACCGGCCTTCATCCGCAACGGCCGTCTCGACATCCTCGCCGCCAACCGGCTCGGCCGCGCCCTGTACGCCCCGGTCTTCGCCGACCCCGCCCGGCCCGTGAACCTCGCCCGCTACGAGTTCCTCGACCCGGGCGCCGCCGACTTCCTGCCCCAGCTGGAGGCGCAGTCCGCCGGAGCCGTGGCCCTCCTGCGCACCGAGGCCGGCCGCGACCCCTACAACCGGGACCTCACCGACCTCGTCGGCGAACTCTCCACCCGCAGCGAGAAGTTCCGCACCCTCTGGGCCGCCCACGACGTACGCCTGCACCAGACCGGCGTCAAACACTTCCACCACCCCGCGGTGGGCGACCTGGCCCTCCCCTTCGAGGCCCTGCCCATCCCCACCGAACCCGGCCTCACCCTCACCGTCCTCAGCGCCGAACCCGGTACCCCCGCCCACGACAGCCTCAAACTCCTGGCCAGCTGGGCCGCCACCCTCGACCAGGACCCGGCCGCCGGCGACAACGAGCACAGCGCGCAGCCGAGTTGACGGACTACGGGGGCGCCGTCCTGCGACGGCGCCCCCGGTCACTGCTCAGCCCTTCGGCATCATCGCCTGGGGGTAACGCGACCCCGCCGCGCCCTCCGGAAGGATCTCCTTGATCCGGGCCAGATCCGCCGCCGTCAGCTCGACGTACGCGGCGGCCACGTTCTCCGCGAGCCGCTCGGGGCTGCGGGTGCCGGGGATGGGGACGATGTCGTCGCCCTGCGCCAGCAGCCAGGCCAGCGCCAGCTGGGTGACCGAGACGCCCTTGGACTCGGCGAACGCGGTCAGCTCCTGGACGGCCGTCAGGTTCTTCTCGTAGTTCCCCGGCTGCCAGCGGTCGTCCCAGCTGCGCATGTCGTCGGCCGGGTACTCGGCGGCCGGCTTCACCGCCGAGGTGAGGAAACCGCGCCCGAGCGGCGAGTACGGCACGAAGCCGATCCCCAGCTCCCGCACCACCGGCAGGATCTCCGCCTCCACGGCCCGCTCGAACACCGAGTACTCGGTCTGGAGCACCGACACCGGCTGCACGGCGTGGGCGCGCCGGATGGTGTCGGGCCCGGCCTCGCTCAGCCCGAAGTAACGCACCTTGCCCTCGGCGATCAGCTCACCGACCGTGCCCGCGACGTCCTCGATGGGTACGTCCGGGTCCACGCGGTGCTGGTAGAGGACGTCGATGTGGTCGGTGCCGAGGTAGCGCAGGCTGTTCTCGGCGACCTCGCGGATGTGCTCGGGGCGGCTGTCGAAGGCGGCGCCCACCCGCGTCGGGTCACTCAGGTCGAAGCCGAACTTCGTGGCGATGACGACCTCGTCACGGAAGCCCTTCACGGCCCGGCCCAGCAGCTGCTCGTTGCTGCCGGTACCCATGCCGTACAGCTCGGCGGTGTCGAAGAAGGTGACGCCGAGCTCGTGGGCGCGGTGGATGGTGGCGATGCCGCCGGGCTCGTCGCCGGCGCCGTAGGCCATGGTCATGCCCATCGTGCCGAGGCCGATCGCGCCGGTCTCGAGGCCCTGGGTGCCGAGGGTGCGGTGGGGGAGTTTTTCGTGCTGTGTCATGGTTCCAGGCTAGGAAGACGAGGCCGGGACGGCATGGGGCAGCGGTCGCATAGGATTGCCTGATCCTCTCAAGTCGTCCAGGGAATGGAAGGAGCGGGCCGTTGCTGGACCGTCTCGCCGAAGCGATCGAACGGCACTGCGTGGGCAAGTGGGGGGAGAGCGCCGTACCGAGGCTCTCCCTGGTCGCGGTCGATGAACTCGTCGAGCCGATGGAGGTCGTGTACGAGCCGATGGTCTGCTTCATCGCGGCCGGCGCCAAGCGCACCGCGGCGGGCGAGCACAGCTGGGTCACGCCGCCGGGGCAGATGGCCCTGTTCACCCTGGACCTGCCGGTGACCGCCGCCTTCGAGGAACTGCCCTACCGGGCGGCCGTCATGCGGCTCGACAGCCACACCCTCGACGCCGTCCAGATGGAGCTGGCGCAGGGAGGGGAGGCCGCGCCTGCGGTCCTCGGGCAGGTCACGGCCGACATGGAGGCGGAGCTGATCGACGCCGTCACCCGCTGGGTACGGCTCCTCGACACCCCGCAGGACATCGGCCCGCTCGCCGGCCGGATCGAGGAGGAGATCCTCTACCGCCTGCTGCGCAGCCCCCTCGGCCCGGTCCTGCGGCACTGGTCGCGCGCCGACTCCGCCGGCTTCCGCATCCGGACGGCGGCCCGCTGGATCTGGGACCACTACGCCGAGCCGCTGACCGTCGAGGAGATCGCCGAGGTGGCCCGGATGAGCCCGGCGACCCTGCACCGGCACTTCAGGTCGGCGACCGGCATGAGCCCGCTGCGGTTCCAGAAGCACCTGCGGCTCCAGGAGGCGCGCCGGCTGATGTTCGGCAGCGAGGTCACCGCCGCCCAGGCCGCCCAGAGCGTCGGCTACGTCAGCGCGACGCAGTTCAGCCGCGAGTACCGGCGGGCGTACGGCCTGCCGCCCGGCCAGGACGCCCAACGGCTGCGGACGCGGCTGTCGGAGGGGGGTTCCGTGCCGGTGCTGCTGGACGGGGCGGGGGCGAAGCCGTGATCGGGCCTGGTCGGGCGGCCGGGGCGGCGGGCGGTGAAGCCGTGACCGGTGCCTGCCAGGCATCCGGGGCGGGCGGCCTGCGTCGGCCGGTCAGGTCTCTGAGCGGCAGCGGGCGGCGAAGCTGTGACCGGTCCCGGTCAGGTCTCTGAGAGACCGCCGGCGGTGATGTCGAACACCTCCGCCGTGACCGCGTCCAGCGCGCCCGCGTCCTCGTGCGTCGCCCAGCGTTCCATCGCCGTGGTCGCGGCGCCGACGATCAGGCCGGCCAGGACGCGCGGGCGCAGCGCGTCCGGGTCGGCGGCGGTGCGGGCGGCCACGAGAGGTGCGAGGCGTTCCTGGGCGCGGCGGCCCGAGGCCTGCCAGCCGGCGGTGAGCGCCGGGTGGGACAGGGCGATGCGGACGACTCGGCGCAGCTCGTCGTCGTCGACCAGTGCCGCGCTCGTCAGCAGGGCCGCGCGCGCGGCGACGGCCGGCGGCTCGTCCTGCGGACGGGCGGCGAAGGCGTCGACCAGTGCCTCGACGGCCTTCGTGTGGACGGGCGTGAGCGCGTCCTCCTTCGTCGGGCAGTGCTGCTGGAACGTGCGCGTGGACAGCCCGGCGTCGTAGGCGATCTCCCCCGCGGTGGTCGCCTGGAAGCCCTGGCGCTCGAAGAGGTCCAGGGCGGCCTCGGCGATGTCCCGCCGTAGTTTCGCGCTGCGCAGTTCCTGCGGGGAGGGGCGTACGTCTGTCTCCATGCTGTCCATCCGTCACCTTCGCCGGTCGCCTGCCGAGAGCCCGTCCAGTATGGCGCAACGGCGGGCGCCGGCGGACCGCGCCGACAAGGGGACGACGCTGGGCCGGTCCCTCTGCTATAGCCTCCCCGGCCGCCGCCGGGGCGCTGAAGGCGTCCTGTGACGGGCCGTGTCCCGGTCCCGGAAAGCCCCGGAAACCCCCGCCGGCGCAGGCGATTTGGACGCCTTGACATCACTCGGGGGCGACCTCAAACTGGCGTTGCGCTTACCGCAATCCGTTTCGCTATACGCACCGAGGTGTCATGATGATTCCCGCGTGCCGTCTTGCGGACCTCCCGCGAGGCGAGGCCATCCGGCTCGACATCGACCCGCCCGTCTCGGTCTTCCACACCGACGACGGCGAGGTCTTCGCCATCGACGACACCTGCACCCACCAGGACGCCTCGCTCGCCGACGGCTGGCTGGAGGGCTGCCAGGTCGAATGCCCGCTGCACGCCTCGACGTTCGACCTCAGGACCGGACACGTCGGCGGCCCGCCCGCCCGGCTCCCGGTCCGCACCCACGAGGTGGTCGTCGAGGACGGCGTGATCCACGTGAAGCTCTCCACCGACGCCCCCAACCTCCCGCCCTGCGTCGCGGCCCGGCTCGCCGGGGGGCCCGCGTGAGGACGCTCGCCGTCATCGGCGCCTCCCTCGCCGGCCTCTCCACCGCGCGCGCCCTGCGCGCCCAGGGGTACGACGGGGAGCTGACCGTCGTCGGCGACGAACTCCACCGCCCCTACGACCGGCCCCCGTTGTCCAAGGAGTACCTCGCCGGCACCTACGGCGAGGCCGACCTGGCGCTGGAGACCGGCGACGAGGACCTGGCCGCACACTGGCGGCTCGGCGTACGGGCCACCGCCCTGAACGCCGGACGCCGCGCCGTCACCCTCTCCGACGGCCGCGAACTGCACGCCGACGGCGTCGTCATCGCCACCGGCGCCGCCGCCCGCACCCTCCCCGGCACCGAAGGGCTCGCCGGAGTGCACACCCTGCGCACCCTCGACGACGCCCGCGCCCTGCGCGCCGAACTCGCCCCCGGCAGACGGCTCGTGGTCATCGGCGCCGGATTCGTCGGCGCCGAGGTCGCCGCCACCGCCCACGCCCTCGGCCTCGACGTCACCGTCGTCGAGGCCGCCCCCACCCCGCTCGCCGGACCCCTCGGCGCGCAGATGGGCGCCGTCGTCGCCGGGCTGCACACCGACCACGGCGTACGGCTGGTCTGCGGCGCCGGGGTCAAGGGGCTCGGCGGTGAACGCGCCGTGGACACCGTGCTGTTGGAGGACGGGCGCAGTCTGCCGGCCGACCTCGTGGTGGTGGGCGTCGGCGCCCGGCCGAACGTCGGATGGCTCGCCTCCTCCGGGCTGCGGATCGACAACGGCGTCGTCTGCGGGCCCGACGGGCGCACCGGGCTGCCCGGTGTCGTCGCGGTCGGCGACTGCGCCAACTGGTTCGATCCCAGGGCCGGTTCGCACCGCCGCGTCGAGCACTGGACCGGCGCGGTCGAGCGTCCCGCCGCCGCCGTCACCGCGCTGCTGGCCGGCGAGCGCGCCCCCGAGCCGGCCGTGCCGAAGCCGCCGTACTTCTGGTCCGACCAGTACGGCGTCCGCGTCCAGTTCGCCGGGAACGCCGCCGGCGCCGACAGCGTGCGCGTCGAACAGGGCTCCGCCGACGGGCGGGACGTCCTCGCCGTCTACCGGCGCGGGGACGTGCCCGTCGCCGTGCTCGGGATGAACCAGCCGCGGCTGTTCACCCGCTGGCGCAAGCAGTTGGCGCAATCGGTTTCCTGAGCTGACGCCGGGCCTTGAGCCGCCTGGCCCTGAACGCCGGCCCGAGCCGTCGAGGCAACGCCGGCCCGAGCCTTGAGCCGCACCCCCCGCCCCCGCGACCGATCTCTGCGACCCCCACCGAGGAGTGCACCGCCGTGACCCCGACCAGCCTGCCGGACAGCCTGATCGCCACCCTCCCCGGCTCCTCCTACACCGATCCGGGGATCTTCGCCCAGGAGCAGGAGCGCATCTTCGAGACCATGTGGTTCTGCGTCGCGCGCGCCGCCGAACTGGCCAGGCCCGGCGCCTTCCGCACCGTCGACGTGGGCCGCGAGTCCATCCTCGTCACCCGCGCCCGCGACCAGTCGGTCCGCGCCTACTTCAACGTCTGCCGGCACCGCGGCGCCAAGCTGTGCACCGAGGAGAGCGGCGAGGTCAAACGCGCTTTCCAGTGCCCCTACCACGCCTGGACCTACGACCTCACCGGCAAGCTCGTCGCCGCCCCCAACCTCACCAAGATGCCCGACGTCGGCCGCACCGAGTACGGCCTCGCCCCCGTCGCCGTCCGCGAATGGCTCGGCTACGTCTGGGTCTGCCTCGCCGAGAACCCGCCGCCGTTCGAGGAGGACGTCCTCAGCGCGGTCGTCGAACGCCTCGGCGACATGGAGTCCCTCGAGCGCTACGGCATCGAGAACCTGACCGTCGGCAAACGGATCGTCTACGACGTGCGGGCCAACTGGAAGCTCATCATCGAGAACTTCATGGAGTGCTACCACTGCGCGACGATCCACCCCGAACTCACCGAGGTGCTCCCCGAGTTCGCCGACGGCTACGCCGCCCAGTACTACGTCGGCCACGGCGCCGAGTTCGGCCAGGAGATCCAGGGCTTCACCGTCGACGGCTCCGAAGGGCTCGACCGCATCCCCGGCGTCGCGGAGGAACAGGACCGCCGCTACTACGCGATCACCGTCAAACCGCAGGTGTTCATCAACCTCGTCCCCGACCACGTCATCTTCCACCGCATGTACCCGATGGCCGTGGACCGCACGGTCGTCGAGTGCGACTGGCTGTACCTGCCGCACGTCGTCGAGTCCGGCAAGGACGTCAGCCGGTCCGTGGAGCTGTTCCACCGCGTCAACGAACAGGACTTCGAGGCCTGCGAGCGCACCCAGCCGGGGATGAGCTCGCGGATGTACGCGAAGGGCGGCGTACTGGTGCCGAGCGAGCACCACATCGGGGCGTTCCACGACTGGGTCAACGGACGGCTCGGCACCCGGGCGGGCTGAGTTCAGCCCAGATGCCCCATCCGGTGACTGATCTCCTGCGCCCCCTTCAGCACCAGCGGCGCCAGCTCGTGCATCCGCTCCTCGGTGAAGCGGTACGAGGGCCCCGACGCGCTCAGCGCCGCGATGACCCGCCCGTCCTGGCCGCGGATCGGCGCGGCCACGGCGTGCAGCCCCACCTCCAGCTCCTCCAGCGTGCAGGCGTACCCGCGCTCCAGCGCCTCGGCGAGGTTCTGCTCCAGCTTCGTGCGCGCCGTGATGGTGCGCGGGCCGACCTTGCGCTGCCCGGCGGCGGCCAGCAGGGCGGTGCGCTCGGCGGCGGGCAGGTGGGCGAGGAGGACCTTGCCGCTGGACGTCGCGTGCAGCGGGGTGAGCTGGCCGACCCAGTTGTGCGCGGTGATGTTTCCGGGGCCGCGCACCTGGTACAGGTTGATCGCGTAATGCTCTTGCAGCACCGCGATGTTGACGGTCTCCCCGACCTCCTCCGCGAGCCGCTCGCACACCGGGCGGGCCTGCTGCGTGATGTCGATCCGGCCCGTCACCGCCCCCGCCAGCCGGACGAGCCCGAACCCGAGCCGGTACTTGCCGCGCTCCCCGGCCTGCTCGACGAGCCCCCGCGCCTCCAGCGCGCCCAGCAGCCGGAACGCGGTGGACTTGTGCACGTCCAGCTCGCCCGCGACCTCACTGACCCCGGCCTCGCCGCGCCGGGCGAGGATCTCCAGGACGCTGATGGCCCGGTCGACCGACTGCACCCCGCCGGACTGCGGACCGGACGGCTCGGACTCGGGGCGGTAGTTGCTCACGACGGAACTATACGTGCGCCGATCAGCCCGCCCCGGCGCGGCCGACCTCCCTTTCGCCTACGACCAGTTGCACATCACGCAACCCATGAGACGAGGCAGCATGGACACGACGCCCCCCTACGACTTCGTGATCGTCGGCGGCGGTTCGGCCGGCAGCGCGCTGGCCAACCGCCTGTCCGCCGACCCCGGCAACAGAGTGCTGGTCCTGGAGGCCGGCCGCCCCGACTACCCCTGGGACGTCTTCGTCCACATGCCCGCCACGCTGACCTACCCCATCGGCAGCCGCTTCTACGACTGGAAGTACGAGTCCGAGCCCGAACCCCACATGGGCGGCCGGCGCATCTACCACGCGCGCGGCAAGGTCCTCGGCGGCTCCAGCAGCATCAACGGCATGATCTTCCAGCGCGGCAACCCCATGGACTACGAGCGCTGGGCGGCCGACCCCGGCATGGAGAGCTGGGACTACGCGCACTGTCTGCCGTACTTCGCGCGCATGGAGAACTGTCTCGCCGCCGACCCCGACGATCCGTTCCGCGGTCATGACGGGCCGCTCGTCCTCGAACGCGGGCCGGCGCGGAACCCGTTGTTCGGCGCGTTCCTCGCAGCGACCGAGCAGGCCGGGTACGCGCGCACCGAGGACGTCAACGGGTTCCGGCAGGAGGGCTTCGCCGCGTTCGACCGCAACGTGCACCGGGGCCGGCGCCTCTCCGCCGCCAAGGCCTACCTCAAACCCGTGCGCCGACGCCCCAACCTCACGGTCAAGACCCGGGCCTTCGTCACCCGCGTCCTCTTCGAGGGCAAGCGCGCGATCGGCGTCGAGTTCGAGCACGGGCCCGGCGCCGCCCGCCGGGTCCGCGCCCGCGAGGTGATCCTGTGCGGCGGCGCCATCAACTCGCCCCAGCTGCTTCAGGTTTCGGGCGTGGGCAACGCCGAGGAGCTGCGGGCGCTGGGCGTCGACGTCGTCCACGACCTCCCGGGCGTCGGCGAGAACCTCCAGGACCACCTGGAGGTCTACGTCCAGTACGCCTGCAAGCAGCCCGTCTCCATGCAGCCGTACCTGGCGAAGTGGCGTGCCCCGTTCATCGGCCTGCAATGGCTCTTCCGCAAGGGGCCCGCCGCGACGAACCACTTCGAGGCCGGCGGGTTCGCGCGCGGCAACGAAGCCGTGGACTACCCGAACCTGATGTTCCACTTCCTGCCCATCGCCGTCCGCTACGACGGCTCGGCGCCGGCGGGCGGGCACGGCTATCAGGTCCACGTCGGCCCCATGTACTCCGACGCCCGGGGCTCGGTGAAGATCAAGAGCCGTGATCCTCGCAGCCACCCGGCCCTGCGCTTCAACTACCTCTCGACCGACCAGGACCGCCGGGAGTGGGCCGAGGCGATCCGGGTCGCCCGCGACATCCTCGGCCAGCCGGCGCTGTCCCCCTACAACGCGGGCGAGGTGTCCCCCGGGACCGGCGTCCAGAGCGACGAGGAGATCCTGGCCTGGGTCGCGGAGGAGGGCGAGACGGCCCTGCACCCCTCCTGCACCTGCAAGATGGGCACCGACGACATGTCCGTCACCGACCCCACGACCCTGCGCGTCCACGGCCTGGACGGCCTGCGCGTGGTGGACGCCTCGGTCATGCCGTACGTCACGAACGGCAACATCTACGCCCCAGTCATGATGATCGCGGAGAAAGCGGCGGACCTGATCCTGGGCAAGCAGCCGCTGCCCCCGTCGAAGGCGGCGTACTACCGGCACCGGGACGCGCAGAAACAGACGGGCTGAGACGAAACGAGCGGGATAAGACAGGCGGCGGGCCCGCACGCCAGGGCCCGCCCTTTCCGCCGCCTAGCGGAACACCACCGTGCGGTTGCCGTCCAGCAGGATTCTGTTCTCGCTGTGCCACTTCACCGCGTGGGCCAGGACCTGGGCCTCCACGTCGCGGCCCACCGTGACCAGTTGGGCGGGGTCCAGGGAGTGGTCCGCGCGGATGACGTCCTGTTCGATGATCTGGCCCTCGTCGAGGTCCGGGGTGACGTAGTGCGCGGTCGCGCCGACCAGCTTGACGCCCCGCTCGTACGCCTGGTCGTAGGGCCTCGCGCCCTTGAAGCTCGGCAGGAAGGAGTGGTGGATGTTGATCGCGCGGCCCTCGAGCCGCTTGCAGAGGTCGTCGGAGAGGACCTGCATGTAGCGGGCCAGCACCACCAGGTCGACGTCGAGCTCGCGGACCAGCTCCAGCAGGCGGGCCTCCGCCTCGGGCTTGGTGTCCTTGGTGACCGGGAGGTGATGGAAGGGGACGCCGTAGCTCTCGGCCAGGCCCTCGAAGTCGCGGTGGTTGGAGACGATCGCGGGGATCTCGATGTTGAGGGCGCCGGAGCGGCTGCGGAAGAGCAGGTCGTTGAGGCAGTGGCCGAACCGGGACACCATGATCAGGGTCCGGGTCGGGGTCGCGGCGTCCCGCAGCGTCCAGTCGATGCCGTACGCCTCGGCCACCGGCCCGAAGCGCAGCCGCAGTTCGGCGGGCCCGGTGGCCGGGTCGGAGACGTCGAAGTGGACCCGCATGAAAAAACGGCCCTGGCGGCGGTCGTCGAACTGCTGGCTCTCCAGGATGTTCCCCGAGCTGCGGACCAGGAAGCCGCTCACGGCATGGACGAGTCCGACGCTGTCGGGGCAGGAGACGGTGAGGACATACTCACGGCCGGGGTGCGGACGAGGGGACATGAAGGGCCTCCGTCAGTACACATGACGTTGATGCGCATGGCACAACGCGGTGAGCGATACGCAACATGGTCGGGATGGATTCCCGCGTGGTCAAGGGCACTTGGGCAAGTGGACCGCCTCTTGACACCCATCACCCCGCCGGGCACATTGAGTTGCGCGACTTGAAGCCTGTTGCGCAGCGAGCAACTCAACCGGAGGTGCGGCGATGGCGGGACCCCGAGTGGTCATCATCGGAGCGGGCGTCGTGGGCGCCGCGCTCGCGGACGAGCTCTCCCAGCGGGGCTGGACCGAGGTGACCGTGGTCGACCAGGGCCCCCTCCCGGCCACCGGCGGCTCCAGCTCGCACGCCCCGGGCCTGGTCTTCCAGACCAACTCCTCCAAGACGATGACCGAGCTGGCCCGCTACACCGTCGAGAAGTTCTGCTCCCTCGACGTCGACGGCGAGCCCTGCTTCCTCCAGGTCGGCGGCCTCGAAGTCGCGACCACGCCCGCACGCCTCACCGAACTGCACCGCCGCCATGGCTGGATCACCGCCTGGGGGATAGAAGCCCGACTCCTCAGCCCCGAGGAGTGTCTGGCGCAACACCCCCTGCTCAACCCGGACAAGGTCCTCGGCGGCCTCCTCGTCCCCACCGACGGCCTCGCCAAGGCCGTCCTCGCGGTCGAGGCCCAGATCCGCCGCGCCACGGCGAACGGCGTCCGCTTCCTCGCCCGCCACGAAGTCCTCGACCTCCGCCAGGAGGACGGACGCGTCACCGGCGTCGTCACCGACCAAGGCGAACTCGACGCCGACATCGTCGTGTGCTGCGCCGGCATCTGGGGGCCGAGGATCGCCCGCATGGCCGGCATGAACCTCCCCCTCACCCCGCTCGCCCACCAGCTCGCCTGGACCGGCCCCGTCCCCGCGCTCGCCGGCCAGACCGAGGAGGCCGTCCGCCCGATCCTGCGCCACCAGGACGCCGACCTCTACTACCGCGACCGCTACGACAGCATCGGCATCGGCTATTACGGCCACCGCCCCATGCCGGTCTCCGCCGACGACATCCTCTCCGTCGACGAGGCCCGACAGATGCCGTCCGTCCTGGAGTTCACCGCGGACGACTTCGCGGACGCCTGGACCGAGACGCAGGCGCTGCTGCCGGCCACCAAGGACGCCAAGGTCGACGAGGGCATCAACGGCCTTTTCTCCTTCACCACCGACAACTTCCCGCTCCTGGGCGAGTCCCCGGACGTCAAGGGCTTCTGGGTCGCCGAGGCCGTCTGGGTCACCCACTCCGCGGGCGTCGGCCGCGCGATGGCCGAATGGCTCGTCGACGGCCACTGCTCCTCGTTCGACCTCCACGAGTGCGACGTCAACCGCTTCGAACCGCACCAGCTCACCCCCGAGTACGTCCTGGCCCGCGACTGCCAGAACTTCGCCGAGGTCTACGACATCCTCCACCCCCTCCAGCCCTCCGGCGCCCCCCGCCCGATCCGCACCAGCCCCTTCCACGTCCGCCAGCAGGAGCACGGCGCGTTCTTCCTGGAGGCGGGCGGCTGGGAACGCCCCCACTGGTACGAGGCCAACGCCCCGCTCCTGGACGGCCGTTCGATCCCCGTCCCGAACGACTGGGCCGCCCGCTACTGGTCCCCGATCGTCGGCGCCGAGGCCCAGGCCACCCGCGAGACGGTCGCCCTGTACGACATGACGGCGCTGAAACGCCTGGAGGTCACCGGACCCGGCGCGGCGCGGTTCCTGGAGGGCCTGACGACGAGCAAGGTCGCCAAGTCGGTCGGCTCGGTCACCTACACGCTGCTGCTCGACCACGACGGCGGCATCCGCAGCGACGTCACCGTCGCCCGCCTCGCCCGCGACCGCTTCCAGGTCGGCGCCAACGGCAACCTCGACCTCGACTGGTTCACCCGCCATCTCCCCGCCGACGGCACCGTCCAGGCCCGCGACATCACCCCCGGCACCTGCTGCATCGGCCTGTGGGGACCGCTCGCCCGCAAGGTCCTCCAGCCGCTCACCGACGCCGACTTCAGCAACGACGGCCTCAAGTACTTCCGCGCCAAACAGGCGTCCATCGGCAGCGTCCCGGTGACCGCGATGCGCCTGTCGTACGTCGGCGAACTCGGCTGGGAGCTGTACACCACCGCCGACCTCGGCCTGAAACTCTGGGACACCCTCTGGCGGGCGGCCGAGCCGCTGGGCGGGGTCATCGCCGGCCGGGGCGCCTTCAACAGCCTCCGCCTGGAGAAGGGCTACCGCTCCTTCGGCACCGACATGACCTACGAGCACGACCCCTACGAGGCCGGCCTCGCCTTCGCCGTCAAACCCGACAAGGGCGACTTCATCGGCAAGGAGGCCCTGGCCCGCCGCGCGTCCGAGGCCACCCGCAGACTGACCTGCCTCACCGTCGCCGACCCCCACTCGGTCGTCCTCGGCAAGGAGCCGGTCTACGACGGGGAGCGCGCCGTCGGGTACGTCACCAGCGCCGCCTACGGCTACACCATCGGCAAGGGCATCGCCTACGCCTGGCTGCCGGCGGGCCTCGCGGTTCCCGGGACCACCGTGCACATCGGGTACTTCGACCGGCGGATCGAAGCGGTCGTCGCCGAGGAGCCGCTGTTCGACCCGACGATGTCCCGGCTGCGCGGCTGAGCCCGGCCTGGCTGGCGCCCAGGAAAATCGGTCTGCCGACCGGCGTGTCACCCGATCGTGAGTTCCACCCCCTCTTCGCCCCTCCCCCCAGGACCATCGAAGGGGGCCCCGGCCGGTGTCCCCGGACGAGGGGGGACCATGGCGCAAGGGACGGGACGGCGTGGGCTGGACGAGCAGGCGGTGCTGGTGGCGGCGGGGCTCGCCGATCTCGCGTGGGATGTCGCCGGCACCGCCTTAGGCACCGTACGCGGCCTGCTGCGCCGCTCCGACCACGGGGAGCTGGCCGCGCAGGCCGGACGTGACCTCGCCGCGCGCGGCAGGCTCGCGCTCGACCGGCGTACCCCGGCCCCGGCCCATCTGGAGATCCTCGCCCAGCGTGCCCTCGCCCGCCGGGCCGGCGCCGATGACTGAGCGCTGGGACCCGGACCGCTTCAAGAGCCGCGTCGACGAGGCACTGCGCCGCTTCGTCGCCGAGGAAGCGGGTCAACTCGCCGACATCGACCCCCTGTTGAAGCCGGTCGCCGAGGAGCTGGAACTCTCCGTCGCGTACGGGAAACGGCTGCGGGCCGCGTTCTGCTACTGGGGCTGGCGGGCCGCCGGGCAGCCCGACAGCGACACCCTGCTGAAGGCCGCCGCCGCGATGGAACTCGTCCACGCGGCGGCCGTCGTCCATGACGACCTCATCGACGACAGCCCCCTGCGCCACGGCCGCCCCACCGTCCACGTCGCCCTGCGCGCCGCCGTCGGCCGCCGCCCCCGCGCCGACGCCACCGCCCGCTCCCTCGCCATGCTCGTCGGCGACCTGCTGATGTCCCTGGCCGGGCAGCTCTTCGTCACCAGCGGCCTGCCCGCCGCCTACCTCGCCCGCGCCCGCCCCCTGTGGGCCGTGATGGCGCGGGAGCTGATCGCGGGGGAGTGCCTGGAGATCCTGCGCACCGGCACCGGACCCGACCTCGACGCGTCGCTGAAGGTCATCCGCTACAAGACCGCCAAGTACACCGTGGAACAGCCCCTGTTGATCGGCGGCGCCCTGGCCGGCGCCGGCGCCTCCCTGCGCGCGGGCTACTCCGCGTACGGGCTGCCGCTCGGCGAGGCCTTCCAGCTCCGCGACGATCTGCTGGGCCTCTTCGGCGACCCCGAGCGCACGGGCAAGGCCCCCGCCGACGACGTACGCGGACAGCGGCCCACCGCGCTGCTCGCGCAGACCTGGCGGTTCGCCGCCCCCGCCGACCGCAGGAAGCTGCGCGCGCTGCTCGGGCGGCGCGGGCTCGACGCCCAAGGCCTGGACGACGTACGGGAGTTGATGCGGCGCGCGCGGGCGCCCGAGCGGGTCGAGGCCATGATCGGTGAGCGGGTCGGGGAGGCGCTGGACGTTCTGCGCGCGCTGTCCCTGCCGGCCCACGCCGACGCCGCCCTGACCGCCCTGGCCCGGTCCGCCGCCGACCGCCTTTCCTGACCCGGACCGACCGACCCGGACTGAGGAGCCCCCGCATGACCCACACCGAGGCCTCGCTGGACGCCCTGCGGACCGAAGGCGACGAACTGGCCGACGCCGTCGTCGCCGAACTCTTCGCGCGCGGCCAGGTCGGCACGTTCAACACCCTGATGCGCTACGTCTCCAGCTCCGGCGCCGCGCTCCCGGACGGACTGCCCGCCGTCGCCCGTGACTACCTCGCGGCGACCGGCGCCCCGCCCGCGTGGGTGGACTGGACGGAGATGGAGAAGGCGCGGCTGTTCTTCATCGACAACAACGTCCACATCTCCACCGCGCTGTCCTTCGCCTCGATGCCCGCCTGCTACGTCGTCCCGCACGTCGCGCGGCTGCTGTCGGCCACCCACGGCCTGAAGTACCCCTCCAAACGCATGGCGGAGACCGGCCAGTTCACCGTCTACCTCATGCAGCCCGACGCCTTCGAGGCCGGCGGCCGGTTCGTGCCCGCCGCGCAGAAGGTCCGCCTCCTGCACGCCTCCATCCGCCATCACCTCAGGCGCGAGAACCGCTGGGACACCGAGACACTGGGCACGCCGATCTGCCAGGAGGACATGATCGGCGGCCAGATGTTCTTCTCGCTGCTCGTCCTGGACAGCCTGCACCGGCTCGGCATCCACATGTCGCCGGAGGGCGCGCGGGCCTACTACTACGCCTGGCGCGTCGTCGGCGCCATGCTCGGCGTCGACCAGCGGGCCGTACCGAAAACGCTCGAAGAGGCCCGCGAGTTCCTCGACCTGTACATGGTCCGGCACATGGGCCCTTCTCCGGAGGGCGTCCAACTGACGCGGCAGCTCATCGACCTGTACGAGGGGGTCGTGCCCGGGACGCTCTTCGACCCGGTCGTCTCCGCCCTGATCCGCTTCCTCGCCGGGGACACCTGCGGCGACTGGCTTGAGGTCCCCAGGACCCCGTGGGACACCGCCGTCAAGGCGGCGCCGCATCTGCTCGGGGTCCTGGAGGCCATCGAGGACCGGTCACCGTTCGGCGCGTGGGCGCTGGACAGGCTCGGCGAGTGGACCACCCGCTTCGAACTGTCCGCGCTCACCCGGGGCCGCGTCATGCACTACGCGATCCCCGAGGAGCTGAAGAAGGACTACGGCGTCTCCAACAGCCCGCTGCCGGGCCGCCGTTGGAGCCCGCCGCCGGTGACCGTCTGATCGGCGCGCGCTTTGGTGTCAGGGCGCGCGCAGCACGAACACCACGTGGCCCACGTTCTCGTGCATGACGTCCCGCAGCACCGGCATGACCTCGTCCAGCCGCGCGGTGGCCTCCGGCCCGTAGTGGGCCAGCACCTCCGCCCGGCGGTCGTTGTACAGCACGCCCATCAGCTCACCGGTCAGCGCCATGTTCGCGGTGTTGTCGACGGTCCGCACCAGCTCCCAGCCGGCCTTCTCCGTCAGCTCCAGGAGCTGCGCCGGGGTGATCAGCGGGCCGGTGGCCCAGGCCTGGTAGTACACCGCCATCCGCTCGGGATCGGGGTCGCCGCGGGGGGTGAACTCCGTGAGGAGCAGCAGCCCGCCCGGCTTCAGGACGCGGCGGGCCTCGCTGAGGGCGAGCGCCCGGTCGTTCATGTGGCACAGGCAGTCCACGGCCATCGCCGCGTCGAACGACCCGTCCGGGTAAGGGAGTTCCATCGCGTCGCCGTGCTCGAAGGCGACCCGCTCCGCGACCCCGGCCGCCTGCGCGCGCTCCCGGCCGAGACCGACCTGCGAACGGCTGATGGTGATCCCGGTGACGCGCGCCCCGGTAGTGCGCGCGATCCGTACGGCCGGGCCGCCGTTGCCGCAGCCGATGTCCAGGAGGTGGGTGTCCGCGCCGGCCGAGAGCTGCTCGGCGAACCAGTCGGTCTGCCGGTCCATGGCCCGGTCCGCCAGCTCCGGCAGACTGCGCGCCGGGGCCGGGTCGCCGGGCAGGGCCCACTGCCCGACATGGATCGCGGAGTCGCCGAGGGTGAGGCCGTAGAGCGCACCGAACTCGTCGTAGGTGGCGCCGACCTCTTCCGGGGTGAGCGCCTTGGTCTCTGACGGTGTGTCATACGTCATGCGGGCAGGATAGGGCCTCGGCGGGCCGGGGACGGGGGACGAGGACCGGCCTTCTTTCGGCGGCGGGTTGCCGAACGTAGCGGGGCGGACGCGTGCCGCTACGATGTGAGCCGTCCCAACTCCCTTGCGAGGAGCCCCTTTTGGTCACAGCATCCACCGCCGCGCCGCTTCCCGCACTGCCCGCGGCGGAGGTCACCCGATGGCGCGCGGAGAGCGGCCGTACGATCGATCTGCTGATCCGCGCCCGCGAACTCGGCCCGCTGGTGTCCGTCCCGCTCGGCGAACAGCCCACCGTGCTCGTCACCTCACCCGCCGGGGTCCAGCACGTCCTCGGCCGGCACGGCGACCGCTACGTCAAGTCCTCGCACCGGGCCGGGATGCTCGTCGGCGAAGGCCTCCTCGCGGCGACCGGTGACCGCTGGCGGCGCCAACGGCGCCTGCTCCAGCCGCACTTCACCCTCCAGGCCACCCGCCGCTACGACGAGCTGATGCGCGCCGCCGCCGAACACACCGCCCGGGAATGGGCCGAGAGCGCCCGCACCGGCGCACCCCGCGACCTCGCCGCCGACATGCAGCGCTTCTCCTTCGACACCATCTGGCGCTGCATGACCGGCGAGCCCCTCGACGACGTCACACAACAGCAGTGGCGTGCCACCGACCGGATCGGCAAGGCGATCGCGGCGCTCGGCGCGAGCAGCCTGCCGAACCTCGAAGCCGACCTCGCGGAGGTCGACGCGGTGGCCGAACGGGCCGTCGCCGTCGCCCGCTCCAACGGCGGGCCCAGCCTCCTCGACGCGCTCGCCGGCCAGTCCCCGGAAGAGATCCGCGACGAGGTCGTCACCTTCCTCGCCGCCGGCTACGAGACCACCGCGACGACCCTCCTGTGGCTGCTGCTCCTGCTCCAGGAGCACCCGGAGGAACGGGAGTTCGCGCTCGCCCAGGGCCCGGCCGGCTCACCCGGCCGCGCCGAGGCGGTCCGCGCCCTGATCCGCGAGACCCTGCGGCTCTACCCGGTGGCCTGGCTGCTGCCCCGGCACGCGCTGGAGGACGACGTCGTCGCCGGACACCGCGTCGAGAAGGGCAGCGCCGTCCTGATGTCCCCCTACCTCACCCACCGCGACCCCGAGAGCTGGCCCGACCCCGAGGCCTTCCGCCCCCGCCGCTTCCTCGGCCCCTCGCCCACGCCCGGCGCCTACCACCCCTTCGGCCTCGGCCCCCGCGCCTGCCTGGGCGCCCAGTTCGCCCTCCACGAGATGACGATCCTGCTCGAACTCCTGCTCCCCGCCTACACGTTGACCCTGCAAGCCCCGGTCCCCGAACCGGTCTTCAACCTCACGGTCCACCCCGGCGGCCCCACCCGCGCGACGCTGACCCCCGTGCGCGGGTGAGACGGGCCGAGACGGTCAGCCGGCGGCGCGCAGCCGCGCGGTCACCTCGGCCAGATCCGTGAGGAACATCCCCGCCAGCTCCGCCGTGAACCCGGTGCGCACGACCAGCCGCAGCACGGAGACGTCCTGGCAGGGCGCGGGGAAGGTGTACGCGGGCAGCTGCCAGCCCCGGGCCCGCATCGCCTGCGACACGTCGAACACCGTGAAACCGGCCGTGCCCGGCGCCAACCGGAAGGCGAACGCCGGGAGTTCGCAGCCGTCGGTGATCAGCTCGTACGGCTCCAGCCGGCCGATACGGGCGGCCAGCGCGCGGGCCGTCGTACTGCTCTGGACGGCCAGCTCGCGCAGGCCCTGGCGGCCGTAGCGCAGGAAGCTGTAGTACTGGGCGACGACGTGGGCGCCCGGGCGGGAGAAGTTCAGGGTGAAGCTGGGGTTGCAGCCGCCCAGGTAGTCCACCTCGAAGACCAGGTCCTCCGGCAGCGCCCGCGCGTCGCGCCACAGCGCCCAGCCCAGGCCCGGGAAGACGTGCCCGTACTTGTGCCCCGAGGTGTTGATGGACGCGACCCGCTCCAGCTGGAAGTCCCACATCAGACCGGGGTCGAGGAAGGGGGCGACCATCGCGCCGGACGCGCCGTCGACGTGCACCGGGATGTCGGTGCCGGTCGCGGCCTGGTAGCCGTCCAGCGCCATGCAGATGTCGGCGACCGGCTCGTAGGACCCGTCGAACGTCGACCCGAGGACGGTGACCACACCGATCGTGTTGTCGTCGCAGTACGACGTCAGCGTGTCCGGCGTCAGGTGGTAGCGGCCCGGCTCCATCGGCACGAACCGGGGCTCCACCTCGAAGTAGTTGGCGAACTTCTTCCAGCACACCTGGACGTTCGCGCCCATCACCAGGTTCGGCCGGGCCGTGTCCTTGCCCTGCGCGCGCCGGCGCTGCTGCCAGCGCCGCTTGAGGGCGAGCCCGCCGAGCATCGCCGCCTCGCTGGAACCGGTCGTCGAGCAGCCGCGCACCTGCTCCGGGCGCGGCGCGTGCCACAGCCGGGCGAGCATCTGCACACAGCGCTCCTCCATGGCCGTGATCTGCGGGTACTCGGCGCGGTCGGCGAGGTTCTTCTCGGCCGTCTGCGTCATCAGGTCGCGGGCCTGCGGCTCCATCCACGTCGTGACGAACGTGGCGAGGTTGAGCCGGGCGTTGCCGTCGAGCATCAGCTCGTCGCGCACCTGGCGGAAGATCCGGTCGGGGTCGGAGGCGAACTCGGGCAGTTCCTCGGCCGGCAGGAGGAGGTCGTCGACGGGGAAGGCGAGATCGGCGGCGGTGAGGACGTCGGTGTGCGAGCTGGGCATGGGTGTCTCGATGCCTCTCTGGGGCCTGTGTGGTCCCGTGCGTTCACGACGTTAGATCTCCTCGGCCGCCCGTATCCGTGCGGATTACACCGATCCAGCGACCGGTTTGCGCACTGATGAACTGGATTTTCCCTTGTACATACTGGCTGCTGTTCTGCTGTTGACGCCGACGGCCCCGGCGGGTCGCCCGCCGGGGCCGTCTCAGGGTGAAGAGTCCGCTACAGGGCCGTGCGGCCCTTGCGGCGGCGCAGCGCGAACACCGTCGCCGTCGCGGTGGCGGCCAGTGCGCCGGCGGTCAGCGCCAGCGGCAGCGCGGGAGAGGCGGACGTGTCGTCGGCGACGTCCTGCGCCTTCAGGTCCTGGAGGTAGGCCGGGTAGTCCGCGTCCACGGCGGCCGAGGACTCCGTACGCCCGTGGCCGTGCCCGACCGGCCTGACCGACGACACCGAGCCGTCCGCCTTCAGCAGGACCTGCTTCTCGTTCGGGCGGCGGAAGTCGAACATGCCGGACAGGCTGCCCGCGCGCCGGTCGAAGGAGGCGTCACCGATGCGGCCGGTGTGCCAGTTGTCCTCGATGAACCGCGTGATCGACGCCTGCTCGGTCGCCGTGTGGTCGACCGAATTCACCTTGCTGTAGGGGGAGATCACCAGCAGCGGCTGCCGGGTGCCGGGACCGCACCGGTCCGCGTAGCCGCCCGCCGAGGCCGGGCCCGACTGGCAGGCGGGGGCGTCCAGCGCCTTGCCGTTGGAACCGGCGGTCGAGTCCTTCGAGCCGTTCAGGACCTTCGCGGTCACGTGGTCGTACCAGCCGTCGGAGTCGTCGTACGCCACCACGACCGCCGTCGACGCCCACTGCGGGGACTTCTGGATCGCGTTGATCTCCTTGACCAGGAAGTGCTGCTCGTCGAGCGGGTCGGAGTACGCCGCGTGGCCGTCCTGGTACTCGGCGGCCTTCAGGAAGCTCACCGACGGCAGGCTGCCGGCCTTGAGGGCGGCGTCGAAGTCGGTGAGGTCGTAGTTGTGGTTCGCGCGGCCCGCGTGCCCGATCTCCGCGATGTTCTTCGGCGCCAGGTGGTGCGGGTTCGACGTCGACTTGTAGTACTGGAACGGCGAGTGGTGCGGGCTGTAGTCGACGACCGCCGCGCCCCCGACATTGGTGTGCGTGCTGCCCGAGCACTTCGCGTGGTCACCGCTCTTGCCGTCCCACGCGGTGGAAGGACGGAACCCGCCCTGGAACCAACCCCAGCTCACGTTCCTGGAGTTGAGCAGGTCCCCGATGTTCTTCCCCTGCATCTGCGCCAGCGCGTTGGTGCTCGTGCGGTCCTTGTCCGAGCAGTCGTCGAACGCCGGATCGGGGTCGTTGACGACCGTCCCGACCCCCTTCGCGTCCGGCGAGAGAACCGCGTACGGGTCCGGCGCCGACGTCCGCTTGCCCGTCGCCGGGTCGACGGAGACCACGCCGTGCGTCTGGCCGGAGATCAGGTTCAGCGCGCCCGGCGTCGAGGGGCCGTACACCGAGCTGAACGAGCGGTCGTTCAGCGCGTAGTGCTGGGCGTAGTTCCACAGCGCGGTGACCGTGTTGCCGTCGTAGTAGTCCATCACCAGACCCGGCTCACCGAACAGGCCCGTGCACTTGCTGACCTCGGTGTTCTGGACGTACGCGTCGGCCTTGCCGCCGTTCGCCGCGTACTGCTCGGGGCCGTAGGAGTGGTTCTGGTCGCAGGTCATCGCCTGCGAGGGGGCCAGCCGCTTCGGCGTGTACAGGTTCGGGTTCTTCTTCAGCAGGCCCGCGTTGCCGAGGTTGTCCGCCTTCGGGGTGCGGGCCGCCGCCTTGAAGGGGGTGCCGTCCGTGTTCGCGGCCTGCGGGTAGGTGGCGAAGTAGTGGTCGAACGACACGTTCTCGTCGTAGATCACCACCACGTGCTTGATCGGGGTCGCGGTGCGCGCGGGCCCCGAGGCCGCCGACGCGGGCAGTGCCCCGCCCGCCGAGGCCAGAGCCGCCGCGCCGAGCAGCGCGCCCACGCGTGCCGCCCGCCGCCGCGCACGGCTGTCCCTACCAGTGCCGATCATGCTTTCTCGCCTTCCGGGTACCCACTCTTCATGACGTGGGCCATCGTCGCCGTGGGGCGGGGGAGGGACAACGACCGCGAGGCGAACGGCAGGTCAGGACATTCTCATGGGGGCTTGACCTGCCCTTGGCCCAGACCGGGGAGGGGGGCTTTCCAGCGGGGCGCTGCTCAGCTGGGCGCCTCTTAGGCGAGGAGCGTGCGGCCCAGCCAGTCGGTCTCGTCGCGCACCCCGGGCAGCGCGAAGAAGTACCCGCCGCCGAACGGCTTCACGTAGTCCACCAGCGGCTCCCCCGCCAGCCGCTTCTGCACGGCCTCGAACTGCCCGGCCAGGTCCCGCTGGTAGCAGCAGAACAGCAGCCCCATGTCGAGGTTGCCGTTCGCGTCCGTACCCCGGTCGTAGTTGTAGCCGCGCCGCAGGATGCGCTGCCCGTCGGTCGCCGCCGTGCGCGGATTCGCCAGCCGGATATGGCTGTCCAGCGGGATGACGTCCCCCTTGGGGTCCTGCGCGTACTGCGGCACGTCCTTCTCGTGCCGCCCGTCCAGCGGCGCCCCGGTGTCCCGGGCCCGCCCGAACATCCGCTCCTGCTCGGTGATCGACACCCGGTCCCAGAACTCCACCAGCATCCGGATCAGCCGTACGACCTGATAACTCCCGCCGCTCGCCCAGGCCGGCTCGCCGTCGCCCGCGCCCACCCATATGAGCCGGTCGGCGTCCCGGCCCTCGGGGTTGGCGATGCCGTCCTTGAACCCGAGGTGGTTGCGGGGCGTGCCGGACGGGCGGGACGGGCTGATGAAGCCGTCCATCCGCCAGCGCACCTGCATCCCGCCGCGCGTGTGCCGGGTGACGTCCCGCAGCGCGTGCAGCACGGTGTCCTGGTCCGCCGCGCAGAACTGCACGCTCAGATCGCCGTGGCACCAGGCGGCGTCGAGGTCGTCGTCCGGGAACGGCGGCATCGCGGCCAGCCGGTGCGGCTTGCGCGCGGCGAGCCCGTAGCGGCCGTCGAACAGGGCGGCGCCGGCGCCGACGGTGATGGTCAGCGCGTCCGCCGGGACGTCGGGGCCGAGGGTTCCCGAGTCGGCGGGCGGCGCGGTGATGCCGAGTTCCTGCGGGGCGCCGCCGGTGGTGAGGAAGCGTGCCCGGTCGGTCAACGTCCGCAGCAGATCGGTGAGTTCGGACCGGTCGGCCGCGGTGGTGTCGAAGGACACGAACGCCGTGGCGCGCGGCGCGGGCGTGACGATGCCGGCCTGATGGACGCCGTGGAAGGGGGCTGTTCTTCCCTGCCCTTCCGGGGCAGCCTCCGCCGCCTCCCGGTCGGCGGCCACGAGCCCCGCCCCGGCCACCGCCGCCGCACCCGCCAGGAACCCCCGGCGCCCCACCCCGCTCACGAAGTCCTCCGTACGTCCGTCAGGGCGGCCACGTCGGCCAGCCGCTCGACCAGTTCACTCAGATCCGCGTCGACCCGCTCGCGCTGCTGCCGGGTGAGCTGCCCGAGCGGCGTCATCGCCACCCCGTCGAGCGTGCGCCCCGTACGCTCCAGCCAGCTGTCGAGCCCGGCGAGCCCCGCGTCCCGGGTCTTCAGCAACGGCCGCAGGAGCCCCAGCAGCACCCGCGTCCCGTCGAGATTGGCGCGCGCGGTCGCGAGGTTGCTGCCGCTGCCGTAGTCGGTCCGCCCGGTCAGCTCGAACTGCACGGTGTTCTCCAGGATCTCGTGCGCCCGCAGCCCCACGTCCGCCGGGTCCATCCGCTCGTCCGGCCAGCTGTCGCGCAGCCCGTGCACGGCCGTGGCGAGCGCGTCCGCCGGCCCGCGCAGCGAAGCCGCCGGCTCCCCGTGCCACAGCCCGTACTCGACCCGGTGGAACCCGGCGAACCCCGGGTCCCGCACCCCGCCGGCGAGCCCGGCCGTCGTCCCGTTGATCGCCGCGTCCGCGTCCCCGAACGTCCCGTAGGCGGCGCCCATCCGCTCGTACACGAGATGCGCGGGCAGCCATGCCGCACGGGCCGCCGCCAGGTCGCCCCGGTCGACGGCGGCTCTCAACGCGTCGGTCTTCCGGGCCAGTTCGACCGTGCGCGCCTGGATCCACCTCTGGTAGGCGAGCGTCGGCGGGATGAGGTCCTGCTGGGCGAGCGGCACGGCGGCCGGACCGCTCCCGACCTTCGCTCCGGTGATCCGCACGGTCGGCCCGGTGACGGCGTCCGCGTCGTCCGGCAGACACTTGAAGGCGTACGACCCGTTGCCCAGGGTCACCCGCAGCGCCCGCGTCGTCCCCGGCCCGAGCCCCTCGACCTCGCCGTACACCGCGCCGGTGCCGGCGTCGGTCAGGTACACCTCGGCGGCGGTGCTGGAGGTGTTGCGGATCTGGAAGACCTGCGCGCCGCCCTTGGGGTTGCCCCATCCGCGCCCGCAGGGGGTGACGTCCACGATGTTTCCCGCGTGGTTCCCGGTGTGCTTCTGGTCGCCGGAGCCGCACGCCGAGGTGAGCGCGAGCGCGGTGCCGATGATCAGCACGGCGGCGCGGCGGGGCGGACGCGGACCGGGCACGCCGGGACCTCCAGACAGTCGTACAGGTGAGTGCCGCTGATCCTAGGCACCCCCGCGGCCCAGGTCAGCGGCACGGGAGCGGTCCTGGGCGAACCCAGGGGCACATTTCACCGGGGGTTCACCTGGGGGTGGGGCTCCGGGGTGGCCGGGGGGTTGGCTTGGGGTTCGGCTTTCGGTCCAGCCTGCGGCTCGGCCTTCGGTTCGGCTTGTGGTTCGGCGGCGGTCATGAAATCGAGCATCTTGCGGTTGACCACGTCCGCGTGGTCGATCTGCGGGGCGTGGCCGGTCCTGGCGATGATCTCGGCGCGGGCGGTCGGGATCAGGCGGGGGACGCGTTCGGCCTGGCGGCCCGGGTGGAGCAGGAGGCTGCGTCTGCCCATCACCAGGTACAACGGGGTGCGAATGGTGCGCAGTTGGGCTTCGGTGAGGGGCTGGGGCACGGGGCGGCGGACGCGGTACGCGCGGACCGACGCGCGGATCATCGCGCGCAGTTCCGGCACGACGAGGACAGGTTGCTCCAGCCAGGCCGCGAGCCGTGGGCGCAGCGCCTTGGGCGCGGCGGTGGCGAACAGCCCGGCGAAGATCCAGACGAAGAAGCGCGGGCCCACTTTCTCCAGGCCGCCGGGGTCCAGGAGCGTGACGGAGACGAGGCGCCGGGGTGCCCGGACGACCTGGTTGAGGGCGAGCCAGCCGCCGTAGGAGCTGCCGGCCAGATGGATCTCGCCGAGCCCGAGACCGGTGAGCGTCTCCTCCAGCCAGCGCGCGGCGTGCTCGGGCTCGTGGATCGGCGCGCGCTGCACGCTGCGGCCCGGGTCGCCGGGGGTGTCGACGGCGTAGACGGGGCGTTCGGCGCTCAGGTCGGGGGTGTTCGGGTACCACATGGCGGAGCAGGAGCCGGCGCCGTGGAGGAGGACCAGGGGGGTGCGGGTCTGGGCGGCCGGGTCTTTGGGGTCGTGGCGGTAGACGTGG
Organism: Streptomyces sp. AMJ-169; assembly: GCF_055597585.1. Taxonomy (NCBI): domain Bacteria; kingdom Bacillati; phylum Actinomycetota; class Actinomycetes; order Kitasatosporales; family Streptomycetaceae; genus Streptomyces; species Streptomyces sp. AMJ-169. The sequence continues at coordinate 74,324 of NZ_JBVLTJ010000021.1, read as the reverse complement.
GTGGTGCCGTAGGTGGTCTCGATGTCGTGTTCGGCGGAGATGGGGGCGCCCAGGGCGTAGAGGGCGTCGCAGGCGGCGAAGTAGCGGTCTCTTCGGGTGGCGTCGACGTAGCGGCCTATGTCGGGGCGGGGTGCTGTGGGCTTGGGCATGGGCGCCTCCGGGGTTTGTGAGGGGTCGCTCTGCGCGTGTGAGGTTTGTGATACGAACGTACCACCAATGTGGTACAGCTGTACCAACAAAAAGCGACAGGCATGATTCAGTCACCGGAGACGTGGTTCAGGGAACGGAGAGACGGTCATGCCCAAGCGCGTGGATCACGAGGAGCGGCGTACCGAGATCGCGCGGGCTCTGGTGCGGGCGGCCGGGCGGCTCGGGCTGCACGCGGTGGGGATGCGGGACGTCGCGGCCGAGGCGGGCGTCTCGCTGCGGCTGGTCCAGTACTACTTCGAGTCCAAGGAGAAGCTGCTCCTCTTCGGGCTGCGGCATCTGACCGAGCGGTTCGGGGAGCGGGTGGCCGCCCGTGTCCTCGCCGCCGATGCCGGTTCGGGCCCCCGCGCGGTGATCGAGGCGCTGCTGACGGCTGCCTTGCCGGTCGACGAGGAGAGCCGTCTTTTTCATCACCTCTATACGTCGTACGCCGTTCTGTCGGTGACGGACGAGGTGCTTGCCACTCAGCCGTTCATCAAGGATCCGGACGCTGCTGAGGCGGTTGTCGCCGGGTTGTTGCGGCGGGCGGCGGAGGAAGGGGTGTTGCGGGCGGGGGTGGATCCGGAGGTCGAGGCGGTCGGGCTGCTGGCGATGTCCGCGGGGCTGGGGACGAGTGTGCTGGTCGGGCAGCGGGATGTGGAGTCGGCGATGGAGGTGCTGCGGTATCACCTTGACCGGATTTTCTAGTCGGGGTGGGTCTGTTGGGGGCGTCAGGGCGTCAAGGGGGTGCCAGGAGGGTGACTCGAAAGGGGAGTGGTAACCGGGATGGTCGTCCCGTATCGTTAATCGGGACAGGCATCCCGCTTAACTGTTGCAGGAGTTCCCATGAGCAAGGTCTGGTTCGTCACCGGCGCTTCCCGTGGCTTCGGGCGCGCCTTCGTCGAGGCGGCGCTGTCGCGGGGGGACCGGGTCGCGGCGACCGCGCGCGACACGGCCACTCTGAAAGACCTCGCCGCGGCGCACGGCGACGCCCTCCTCCCGCTGGAGCTGGACGTCACCGACCGCGCGGCGGTGAAGGACGCGGTGGCGGCGGCGCACGAGAGGTTCGGGCGGCTCGACGTCGTCGTCAACAACGCGGGCTACGGACTGTTCGGCATGGTCGAGGAGGTCGGCGAGCGGCAGGTGCGCGAGCAGTTCGAGACCAACTTCTTCGGCGCCCTGTCCGTCACGCAGGAGGTGCTGCCGATCCTGCGGGCGCAGGGCAGCGGGCACATCGTGCAGATCTCCTCCATGGGCGGGGTCGCCGCCTTCCCGTCGCTCGGCGTCTACCACGCCTCCAAGTGGGCGTTGGAGGGGCTGACGGAGTCCCTCGCCCAGGAGGTCGCGGGGTTCGGCGTCAAGGTCACCCTCGTCGAGCCGGGCGTCTTCGGCACCGACTGGGCCGGCCCCTCCGCGGTCGCCGCGGCCCCGATCGACGCCTACGACTCCGTCCGCGAGGCCATGGCCACCCTTGCCGGCAGCTGGATCCCCGGCGACCCCAGGGCCGCCGCCTCCGCCCTCCTGGAGATAGCCGACGCCGAACAGCCGCCGCTGCGGGTCGTGTTCGGAGCGGCGGCCACCGAGCTGGTGAAGGATGTGTATGCGCAGCGGCTGCGGACTTGGGCGGACTGGGAGAAGTTGTCGGTGGCGGCGGATGGGCGCTGAGGGGGGTGGGGGAGGGGGGTCGGTGGCGGTGGACGGTCACGGGGCGCGCCGGAGGAGGGGTGTTCGCTGCGGCTGACAGTCAGGGAGCGCGCTGAGGAGAGGTGTCCGCGGTGGCTGACGTTCACTGGGCGTGCCGAGGGTGGGGCGTCCACGGCGGTCGGCGGTCACCGAGGGCGAGGTGTTTGTGGCAGCCGACGCTAGCTGAAGGCAACGCGTCCGGCACCGCCGTCGGCAACTGAGCGCACAGGCGCCGTCCCCCCGACCACGCGGCGCCCTATGATCTTCCGGGCAGACGGAGGCACGGGCCGGACGGGAGGTGGGCGGCATGATGCGTGCGGATGCCCGGCGTAATCGCGAGCGGGTTCTGGAGACGGCCCGGGAGGTGTTCGCCAGCGAAGGGCTCGCCGTACCGGTCGCCGAGATCGCCCGCCGGGCCGGCGTCGGCACCGGCACCGTCAGCAGGCATTTCCCCACCAAGGAGACCCTGTACGAGGCCGTCATGCTGAGCCTGATCGAGGAACTCGCCGTCACCGCCCGCGGCTACGCCGAGACCCAGGACCCCGGCGTCGCCCTCTTCGTGTTCTTCACCCACCTCGTCGAGACCTCCGCCGCCCACCGGGGCCTGAGCGAGGCGCTGCGCGGCGCCGGCTACACCCCCGAGGAGTCGGCCGGCGCGGGCGGCCTCACCGCCGTCGAACGTGACCTCATCACCGCCGCCCAGCAGGCCGGCACCGCCCGCCCCGACCTGACCCTCGCCGACCTGAAGGCCTTCTACTCCGCCTGCCTGGCCCGAGAACAGGACGAGCCCGACCCCGGGGCCCGGCGACGGATGATCGAGATGGCGTGCGCGGGGATGCGGGCGCAGGGGAGCGAGGGCGGCCGGGGCTGAGGCCGGCCGGAGCTGACGTCCGCGAGGGCGGCCGGCGGCCGGGGTTGACGGCGGCCGGAGTTGACGTCCGCGAGGGCGGCCGGCGGCCGGGGTTGACGGCGGCCAGTGCTTACGTCGGCCGGCGCCGGTTCCTCCCCGAGTCCGCTCTGGCCGAGCAAGCTCCGCCCCGAGCCCGCGCCTTCCTGACCGGTCCCCCTCCGAGCCCCCCTGAGCCCGCGCCCTCCCGACCCGCCTCCCCCGCGCACCCCCCTCTCCCCCGTTTCTCCATCAGGACACGCCGTTTCGTGGCCCGGCGTTCTCGCAAGATCATGTTCAAGTGGCCCGGGATACGGCAGGCTAGGGGACCGTGAGCGATACACCTACCTCCCTCTTCGTGAAGATCTGCGGGCTGCGTACCGAGCGGGACGTCGACACGGCCGTCGAGGCCGGCGCCGACGCCGTCGGATTCGTCTTCTCCGCCAGTCCCCGCCACATCGACGCGGCGACGGCGGCCCGGCTGTGCCGGCGCGTCCCCGAGCACGTCCTCACGGTCGGCGTCTTCCGCGACGAACCCCTGGCCGACGTCCGCGCCCTCGCCGAGGAGTCCGGCATCAGGGCCGTACAGCTGCACGGCTCGGAGGGCCGTGAGTACTACGACGCGCTGACCGGGAAATGGACGCTGATCCGGGCCGCCGGGGTCGATGGCGGGGACGTGCCGCGGTGCGGGGAGCTGGGGGAGGACCTGCTGCTGCTCGACGCGCCCGTACCGGGCTCGGGGGAGACCTGGGACTGGGCGGGAGCCGTTCCGGGGGCCGGTGAGAAGTGGCTGCTCGCGGGCGGGCTCACGCCGGAGAACGTGCGGGGCGCGGTCAAGGCGGCCCGGCCCTGGGGCGTCGACGTCTCCAGCGGCGTCGAGCGCACCCGGGGCGTCAAGGAGCCCGAGCTGATCAGCGCGTTCCTGGCCGCCGCCCGCGGCTGACCGCACCGGGCGCGGGCCGGGCCGGCCGTCCCTACGATGAGAAGCCGTGAGACAACCGTCCGGCCGGCCCGCTGAGCGCGCCGGCCGTGGTCGCCGATGCCAGGGACCGCTCCCCGGGCTGCGGTGACCTTCCTGCACAGGAAGGGATCCCGCATGTTCCGACGTATGGGCAGCACTGTCGTCCGTCATCCCGTGTGGACGGTCGTGGCCTGGCTGATCGCCGCCGTGGCGATCGTCGCCACCGCGCCGAGCCTGCCCTCGAACAGTGACGAGAGCAGTTTTCTCCCCAAGAGCTACGAGTCCATCAAAGCCGCGGACCTCCAGGAGAAGGCGTTCCCCAGCGCCTTCACTCCTGCCGCGATCGCCCTCTACCAGCGCGCCGACGGCGGCAGGCTGACCGCCGCCGACACCCGCGACGTCGCCCGGATCACCGAAGAGCTGGGCCGCAAGAACATCGACCAGGTCCAGAAAGTCGTCGTGGGCCGGCCCTCCGCCGACGGCCGCCACGCCCTGACCCTCGTCCAGATGGACAGCAAGGGTGCGGGCCAGCCCAAACAGGCCGACGCCGCCAAGGCGCTGCGCGACGACGTCAAGCAACTCGCCCGAGGCACCGGTCTCCAGGTCAGGCTGGGCGGCTCCGCGGCCCAGGCCCTCGACCAGCAGGACTCCTCCAAACGCGGCCAGGCCCTCATCGGCGTCGGCACCTTCGCGATCATCCTCGTCACCCTGCTGATCATCTTCCGCTCGCCGGTCATCGCGGTCCTGCCGCTGGTCGTCATCGGCGTCGTCTCCCTGATCGCCAACGGACTGATCGCCTACGCCACCAAGCTCTTCGGTCTCCAGGCCAACAGCTCGATCGCGTCGATCCTGATCGTCGTCCTCTTCGGCGTCGGCACCGACTACTTCCTGTTCCTGATGTTCCGCTACCGCGAACGGCTGCGCGCCGGGGATGAACCCAAAGCGGCGATGGTCAACGCCGTCGCCCGGGTCGGTGAGGCCATCGCCTCCGCCGCCGGGGCCGTCATCATCGCTTTCCTCGCGCTGGTCCTGTCCACCCTCGGCTTCCTGCGGCAGATGGGCCCGGCGCTCGCCATCGCGGTCACCGTCACCCTCGTCGCCGGCCTGACCCTGATACCGGCCGTCGTCTCCCTCATCGGGCCCAAAGTCTTCTGGCCCTCCAAGAGCTGGCGGCGCGAACCCGGCGACGCCCGCTTCGCCGCCCTCGGCCGGGCCGTGCGGCGCCGCCCCGCGCTGACCGCCGGGCTCTCCGGGCTCGTCCTCGTCGCCCTCTCCCTCGGCACGCTCGGCTACCACGCCACCTTCGACCTCGCCTCCGGCTCCATGCCCAAGACCAAGGAGTCGATGGTCGTCCAGGACGAGATGCAGCGGGCGTACTCGGCCGGCGCCGCCGCCCCCACCGACGTCTACCTCTCCAGCACCGACGGCCGCCCCCTCGACCCGGCCGCCTTCCCGGCGTACGCGCGCGGGCTCGGCGCCGTCGACGGGGTCGCGAGCGCCCGGACGACCCAGCTGAACGCCGACCGCACGACCGCCGACTTCACCGTCACCCTCAAGTACGAGGCCTCCAGCAACGAGGCCATCGCGTCCGTCGGCCGTGTCCGCGACGCCGCCCGCGCCGGGGCGCCCGCCGGGACGGAAGCGCTGGTCGGCGGCGTCTCGTCGATCTACAAGGACATCGGCACCGCCGTCGACCACGACTACCGCACGGTGTTCCCCGTCGCCGCCGTCCTGATCATGCTCATCCTCGGGCTGCTCCTGCGCAGCGTCGTCGCCCCCTGGTACCTGATCGCCTCGGTGGGGCTCGGCTTCGGCGCGACCCTCGGGGCCACGGTCTGGGTCTTCCAGGGCGCGGCAGGGCACTCGGGGCTGATGTTCATGCTCCCGGTGATCATGTACCTGTTCGTGGTCGCCATCGGCACCGACTACAACATCCTCATGATCGCCCGGCTGCGCGAGGAGGCCCGCGAGGGCCGCGAGCCGCGCGAGGCCGCGGGGATGGCGCTGCGGCACGCCGGTCCGACGGTCGCCGCGGCCGGCTTCATCCTGGCGGCGACCTTCGCCACGATGACGCTCGCCGGCAACGCGCTGCTGACCGAGATGGGCTTCGCGGTGTCCTTCGGCATCGCGGTCGCGGCGTTCGTGATGGCGATGTTCTTCACACCGAGCCTCACCGCGCTCATCGGGCACGCCGCGTGGTGGCCGGGGCACGGGGACCGAGCCGGAACGGGAGAGGGAGGAAGCACAGCGGACGCCGTGACCGGACGGGTCGCCGGCGGATGATCGCGCGCCACACCGCTCCCCGCGGCGCTGCCGGACGGGGGACTGCGGACGGCCATGGAACCGCCGTCGAGTGTCGCGCGCCCCCGAACCCGCCGCGAGTTGGTCTGATGGCACGCGAAAGCGGACGCCGGCCGGAAGGGACCCCCGCATGACAGAGTCTCAACTGCGCGGAATGTGGGACGAGTTCAACGCCCTCCCCTTCCCCAGGGACTTCTATGAACGCGAGCCCGACGGGGAGTGCATGGTCTGGACGGACACCGCGCTGAGCGGCTGCGTCGCCACCGCCCTGAAGCGCCCCCTGGACGACCGCCGCCGCGCGATCCTCGACGAGCGCACGGCGGTGCTCGCCCGCGTCCTGCCCGCCCTCGCCGACGACCCTTACGCCACGCGGTACTTCACCCACCTGCACACGATGGCCGTCCTCACCGCCGCACTCGACGGCGGCTGACCGCTCACCCCCGCTCCGCCACCGCCCGCACCACCCCCGCGATCTCCGCCCGCCGCGTCGGATCGGTGTCGAAGTAGTTGTGCAGCGTGAACCCCTCGACCAGCGCGTCCAGCGCACGCGCCGTCAACGGGTCGAAGTGCCGGGCGAGCGCGGCCCGGCTGGCGCGCATCCAGTCGTTGAGGACCGTCCGCAGCGCCGGGGTCCGGGCGGCGAACGCGTACAGCTCGAAGGTCAGCAGCGGATCGCGCGCGGCGGACCACAGCTCCCCGCAGATGATGTCGACGACCGCCTCCTGGGCCTCCTGCGGGGTGCGCGCGGCGATCAGGCGGTCGCGGTAGCGCCGGGACACCGCCTCGGCGAGCCGGGTGAACGCCTCGGTGAGCAGCTCGTCGAGATCGGCGAAATAGTAGGTGACCGAGCCCAGCGGCACCCCCGCCGCCGCGGCGATCCTGCGGTAGGTCACCCGGATCGCGCCGACCTCCGCGACGACGTCGAGCGCCGCGTCGATGATCTGGTCCCGCCGGCCGCCGCCGGTGCTCTGACTCATTCTCGAAAACACTCTTTCCTGTTCTGAACAGGCATGTACATTTGTCCAAGCCGGATCGGAGGGGTGCTCCGAACCGGCGGTCAGCCGTCCCGGTTCCCCTCGGAGCAGCATTCTCATGGACAAGGCCGTGCGCAGGCGCAGGCAGGCACTCTTCCTCTTCTTCCTCCTCACCGGGATCGGCATGTCGTCGTGGGTGACCCGCACCCCCGCCATCCGGGACCTCCTCAAGGTGTCGACCGCCGGGATGGGCCTGGTCCTCTTCGGCCTGTCGCTCGGCTCGATGCTGGGCATCCTCTGCTCCGGCCGCCTGGTCACCCGCTTCGGCACCCGCCCGGTCATCATCTGGGGCACGACCCTGCTCGTCGCGGGCCTCGCCACGATCGGCGCGGGCGCGCTCGGCTCCTCGACACCGGTGGTGACGGCGGGCCTGTTCGTCTTCGGCGCTGGCATGGGCGGCGGCGAGGTCGCCATGAACGTCGACGCCACCGACGTCGAACGCCGCACCGGCGTCACCACCATGCCCGCCCTGCACGGCTGCTTCAGCCTCGGCACCGTCCTCGGCGCCTGCGCCGGCATCGCCGCGACGGCCGCCGGCGTACCCGTCCAGTGGCACCTCGCGGCGGTCACCCTCGTCGCGGCCGGCCTGCTGCTGTACGCGATGCGCGCCATCCCGGCCGGCACCGGGCGCGCCGCCCGGGCCGGCCACACCGAGGGCGGTCCGCGCCCGGCGGTCTGGAAGGACGGCCGGCTCCTGCTGATCGGCGCGATCGTGCTCGCCATGGCGCTCGCCGAGGGCTCCGCCAACGACTGGCTGCCGCTCATCATGGTCGACGGCCACGGCATGGACGAGACCGCGGGCTCCCTCGTCTACACCGGTTTCGCCGCCGCCATGACGCTGGGCCGCTTCGGCGGCGGCTACTTCCTGGACCGCTTCGGCCGCGTCAACGTCGTCCGCGCCAGCGCCGTCTCCGGCGGACTCGGCCTGCTCCTGGTCGTCGTCGCCGACAACGCCGTGCTCGCCGGGGCCGCCGTCCTGCTCTGGGGGCTCGGCGCCTCCCTCGGGTTCCCGCTCGCGCTCTCCGCGGCCGGCGAGTCGGGGCCGGACGAGACGGCCCGCGTCGGACTGGTCGCGACCATCGGGTACGTCGCCTTCCTCGTCGGACCGCCCGGACTCGGCTTCCTCGGCGACCATGTGGGGCTGCGGCCCGCGATGCTCGTCGTCCTCGCCGCGGTCGTCTGCGCCGCGTTCCTCGCCCCCGCGGTCGACACCAGCCGCCCGCGCACCTTGGGCAAGACGCCCGCACCGGAGCAGGAGAGCACCACGCGCTGAGGCGGCATGTCACAACCGCGCGGGCTGTCTCGTCTTCAGGTGCGTACGCAAGGACGACACCCAAGGAGCACACCATGCACGCACGGCTCGACTTCCTCGCCGAACCCGCCCTCGGCAAGGCGCTGCGGCACCTGATGACCGCCGGCCGCTCCCTCAAGGACTCCGCGCTGCCCGCCGCGACGCAGGAGCTGGTGTCGCTGCGGGTCAGCCAGATCAACGGCTGCGCCGCCTGCGTCGACATCCACACCAAGGAAGCCGTCCACGCCGGCGAGACCCACCAGCGGCTGCACCTGGTCGCCGTGTGGCGCGAGGCGAATATTTTCACCGAGGCCGAACGCGCCGCGCTGGAACTCGCCGAGGAGGCCACCCGGATCGCGGACGGCGGCGGCGGGGTGAGCGACGAGGTGTGGCAGCGGGCCGCGAAGCACCACGACAGCGGACAGCTCGCCGCCCTCGTCATGCTGGTCTCCTTCATGAACCTCGCCAACCGCCTCAACGTCGTCACCCGCCAGCCCGCGGGCGACTACGAGCCCGGCCAACTGCACTGAACAACTGACCGCGACGAAAGGGGAGTCGGCGTGAGCAAGACCGAGGAGTTCGAGGAACTGCGGCCCCTGCTGTTCTCGATCGCCTACCGCATCCTGGGCAGCGTCGGCGAGGCCGAGGACGCCGTACAGGAGACCTGGCTGCGCTACGCCGACACCCCCGCCCCGGTCCTCTCGGCCAAGGCCCTGCTCACCACGACCGTCACCCGCCTCTCCATCGACGTCCTGCGCTCCGCCCGGACGCGCCGCGAGACCTACACCGGCCCCTGGTTCCCCGAACCGCTGCTCACCGACCCCTACGCCGACCCGGCCCGCGCCGCCGAACTCGCCGACTCGGTGTCCACGGCCGCCCTGCTCCTCCTGGAACGCCTCAGCCCCCTGGAACGCGCCGTGTTCGTCCTGCGCGAGGTGTTCGCCTTCGGCTACGACGACATCGCCGCCGCCGTCGGCCGCTCCGAGTCCGCCTGCCGCCAGCTCCTCGTCCGCGCCCGGCGGCACATGCAGGCCGGCCGGCCCCGGTTCGAGGCCGGCCGGCAAGAGCGGCGGGAACTCGCCGCCCGCTTCTTCGCCGCCCTGCGCGAGGGAGACGTGGAGTCCCTGCGGACCCTGCTCGCCGCCGACGTCTGCGTCTCCGGAGACAGCGGCGGCAAGGCACCCCAGCTCGCCCGGCCCGTCACCGGCGCCGACAACGTCGCCCGCCTGCTCGCCGCCTACATCCCGAGGATGGCCGCCGCCGGTGTCACCTTCACCCCCCGCGAGATCAACGGCGGCCCTGGCGCGGTCTTCCACGACCGCGACGGGAAGGTCCTCCAGACCCTCGCGCTGGAGTTCACCGCCGACCATGTCCACGCCGTACGGCTCGTCCTCAACCCCGACAAGCTCGCGCACGTCGGACCGGTCGCGGACGCGTGGGCGGTGGCGCGGGAGGTGAAGGGGACACGGCGGCCCTAGGACCTCAGATCAGCCCGAAATGCCGCAGGTCCGCCGCGTACTTCCCGATCAGCTCGGCCGACACCTGCGGGATCTCCGGGTCCGCCAGCCCCGCCCCGCGCACGGCCTGCGCGAACCGCACCGCGGGGATCGCCGAACCGCAGAGCGGCTCCTCGGGCCGCCGGAAGGCGTGCAGCAACGGCAGCAGCGAGTACCGCCGCCGCGCCTCCGGCAGCGCCCGCAACGCCGTCTCGAAACGGGCGAACCACTCGTCGTAGTCGCCGATACGACTGACCGGGTGCCCGGCGTCGACGAGCCAGTCGACGAAGGTGTCCAGCGAGACCCCGTCGTCGTGCGGATTGACCACGTTGTACGTCCGGTAGCCACCGGCGTCGGCCACGCCCAGCGCGTCGACGGCCTCGGCCACGAAGTCGCCCGGCAGTCCGTCGTAGTGCGCCCGCGCCCGCTCGCCGCCGGGGCCCGTGCGGTAGAACGAGGCCGGCGCGATCCCCGTGGTGAGGACGCTGAACAGCAGCCGCGTGAACATGTCGGGCACGTTCAGCTGACCGGCGTGGCGGCGGTGGGCGAGGATCATGTCGGAGCGCAGGACGGTCACCGGCAGCCCGTACTCCTCGTGCGCCCGGCGCAGCAGGACCTCGCCGGCCCACTTGCTGGTCGCGTACCCCGAGGCGTACCCGTCGGACAGCTCCCGCACGGCGCTCACCTCGCGGATGTCGGCGCTCTCGTCGAGCCGGGCCGGGTCGAGACCGCCGGCCACACCGACCGTGGAGAGGTACGTGAACGGCTTGACCCGGCCGGTCAGGGCCAGCCGGATCAGCTCGGCGGTGCCCACGACGTTCGGGCCGAAGAGCTGGTCGTAGGGCAGGACGTGATTGACCAGCGCCGCCGGGTGGAAGACGGCGTCCACGTCCTCGGCGAGCCGCTTCCACGTGTCCTCGTCCAGACCGAGCCGCTCCTCGCCGATGTCACCGGCCAGCACCTCCAGATGACGGCCCGCCAACTCCTGGTAGCAGGCGAGGAGTTGCGGGTCGCCGCTGTCGAGGGCGGCGTCCAGGCGGCGGCGGGCGTCGGCGTCGTCCCGGCCGCGCACCACGCAGACCAGCCGGCCGCCGCTCGTCGAGAGCCGCTCCAGCCAGTCCAGGCACATGAACCGGCCCAGATAGCCGTTGGCGCCGGTCAGCAGCACCGTCCGCGGCGGCGTCCCGGTCGTGGGGCGGGCGCCGCCGAGAGCCGTGACGTCGAGGAACTTCTCCAGCGTCAGCTCCTCGGCGCGGGCCTCGGCGGCGTCCGCGCCGTGCACCGACGCGAACGACGGCCGCCCCGCGCCCGACCTGGCCGCCTCGATGTGATCGGCGATCGACTGGAGGGTGTTGCCGGCGCTGAGCAGCACCCCGACCGGCACCTCGACCCCGAACACGTCCCGCAGCAGCTGCGAGAACGACAGCGCCGACAGCGAGTCGACGCCGAGGTCGGTGAAGCGCGCGGTGGGCCGCAATTCCGAGGCGGGGCAGCCCAGCAGCGCGCTCGCCGCCGCGCGGATCGCCTCGAACACCGGCTGCTCGGGCCCCGCCGCCCGCAGCGCGCGCAACGCCTCCTCCCGCCCGCTCGCCAACTCCTCGTACAGCGCCTCCAGTCGAGCGGCGTAACGCTCCTTGAGGCGCGGGCGCAGATTCTTGCGGATCTCCGAGAGCAGCCCGTTCTCCACACCGAACGGCTCGGTCTCGACGAGGAAGTCGCGCGGGATCTCGTACGGCTCCAACTCGGCGCTGCGGGCCACCTGTTGCAGCGACTCGGCGAGCAACTGCTTCAGCGCGTCGCCGTCGGCCCGCTCCAGGGCGTCCTCGGTGGGCACGATCACCGCGAGGAGATAGGCGCGCTCGCTGTTGCCGTAGACGTAGATCTGCCGGACCAGCGGGCTGGTCACGAAGACGCTCTCCAGCTGGGAGACCGTGACGAACTCGCCCTGGGCCAGCTTGAGTACGTTGCCCCGGCGGTCCAGGTAGACCAGCTGGTCCGGGCCGGTCTCGGCCATGATGTCGCCGGTGCGGTAGAAGCCGTCCGCGTCGAAGACCGCCGCCGTCGCGTCCGGCCGCTTGTGATAGCCAGGGGTGATCGCCTCGGTGCGCACCAGGAGTTCACCGCGCGGATGCGGCAAGTCCGAGGTGAGATAGCCGAGTTCGGGTACGTCGGCCAGCTTGTACTCGATCACCGGGGGCCGCACGATCCGCCCGTCCGCCAGGACCGCGCCCGCCTCGGTCGAGCCGTAGAGGTCACGCAGCGGCAGCTCCAGGCAGGACTCCACGAACCGCTTCAGCTCCGGCGCGATCGGCGCGCTGCCGCACGTCACATCGCGCACCCGGCCGCCGACGAACTCCTCCCGCAGCTCCGCCTTGACGGCCTTGTCGAGCGCCCCGGCGTCCGCGAACTCCCCGGCCCGGCGCGCCGACCGGCTCTGGTACTCCTGGAAGAGCATGTCGCAGATCCGCGGCACCAGCAGCAGCTGCGTCGGCCGGGCCGCGCGCATGTCCTCGAACAGCGCCGACATGTCGCTGTGCGCCGTGAAGTACGTCGTGCCGCCCCGGGTCAGCGTCATGTAGAGCGACGCGCGCCCCGCGATATGGCTCAGCGGCATATAGCCCATCGTGACCGGCGAGGAGTCGCCCGACGCCGCGAACCAGCCCGCCCACAGCCGCTGGAGCATGCTGCTCGTGTAGATGGCGCCCTTCGGCGTGCCCGTGCTGCCGGAGGTGTAGATCAGCAGCCGCACCGGATCCTCCGGCGCCGCCTCGGGCACCGCGGGCACCGGCAGCGTCCGGCCGCGCGCGACGACGGCGCCCAGCGCGTCGGGTGCCGTGACCCCGGCCTCCGCGAGCCGCGCCCGGGCGGCCTCGAACCGCTCACGCTCCGCGTCGGCCTCCGGGTGGAAGTCGAACACGACCAGCCGCGGCCGGGACGGCGCCGACAGCGCCAACTCGACGGCGCTGTCGAGGACTTCGATGCTCGCCGCGAGGACACGCGGCGCGGACTCGGCGACGATCGGCCGCAGTTTGCCGGGCGCGGCGCTGGACTGGAGCGGCACGGCCACCGCGCCGGCCCGCAGACAGGCCAGGTCGAGCACGCTGTAGTCGACGCTGGTGAACCCGTAGACGGCGACGAAGTCCCCCGCGCGCACCGGGTGTTCGGCGTCCGCCGCCCACTCGGCGGCGACCGCGCCGGCCCGCTCCCACAGCTCGGCGTAGCTGACGGTCGTGAAGTGCGGCAGCAGCCGCAGCGAGGTCCGGCCGGTCGCCGGGTCGGTCACCGCCTCGCGGGCGCGCTCACCGAGGGCGGGGCGGTCGGCGTACCCCTCCATCACGGCGGCGACGGCGGGGCCGAGGCCGAGGCGGGGGTCCTGCACGGCGGCGACGACCGAGGGGGAGAGGGAGAGTGGGGGTTCCTGAGCCGCTTGAGGGTCCTGAGTCGCCGGAGCTTCTTGAGCCTCCCGAGCTTCCTGAGTCTCTTGAGCTTCCTGAGTCTCTTGAGCGGGGGAGACCGAGCCGTTGGTTCCAGGTGCCGAGGACACCGACTTCACCGACTTTCCGTCAACTATGGGGGTATGGAGGGGTGTTCACACGCGGTTCGGGCGCACGCCGGCGGCCCGGCGCGGTGCGGGTGGCGAGGCGGAGGCGGGCGGCCCTGCGAGGTGACGGGCAGGGCGGATGGGCGGCCTGGGGGGACGGCGTGGCCGGACCGGGGTCGTGCGGTGCTGCGAGTGAAGCGCTCCGTGTACTCAGCAACTATCTCAGGTTGCGTTACGTGACTGTCAAGTAAAGCAATAGCAAGCTAGGCTGAACGGATGCGAGACACGGCCGAAAAGGGCCCAGGGAAGAGCCGAGCGAAACCCTCCCCGGGCGGCGGACCCGGCAGACCCAGGGACCCCTCGGTGGAAGAAGCGGTCCTGCGCGCGACCGTCCAGCGGCTCGTCCGGGACGGCTACTCCCGCATGACGATCGGCGACATCGCCGCCGACGCCGGCGTCACCCGGCCGACGGTGTACCGGCGCTGGGCGAACAAGCATGACCTGGTCGTCGACGCCCTCGACTTCAACTTCCAGGAGGAGCGCGAACGCCACCCCGTCGGCCCCCTGGAGGAACTCCCTCCGGTCGAGGCCCTGCGCCACGCCCTGCGCCACGCCTCCCCCTTCGGGCCGACCGGCCGGGGCATGGCCGTCGTCGGAAATGTCCTCAGCGAGGCCGAGCGCACACCTGGCTTGATACAGCTCGTACGCGAACACGCACTGGAGCCCCGGCAGAAGCCGCTCATCGACACGTTGCGGCGGCTGGCGGCGGAGGGGGTGCTGCGCGAGGGGGTCGACGCGGAGGCTGTCGCCGACATGATGATCGGGAGCTATTACTCGTCGTACATACGGCAGGGGGAGCGGGATCCGGAGTTGGAGGATCGGGTGGTGGGGATGGTGTGGCAGTTGGTGGGGGGTGGGGGTGCGGGGGTGGGGGGTTGAAGAGGCGGGGGCTGAAGGGTGGGTGACTGAAAGGTGGGTGACTGAAGGGGAGGGGCCTTCTGGTCGGGTCTTCTTGGGCGCTGGGGCTTTCGATGCGTTGGCCGGGGGGCTTCGGGGTGTCGGCCGGGGAGCTTCGGTGTGCCGGCCGGGAGCTGAGATGTGCGGTTCTTCTCGGCCGCCGGGACCGCTGATGCGCCGGCCGGGATGCCGGGGCGCCGGGATGTCGTCGCGGCGGTTTCCGGTACGGCGTACCGTACGATCGCCCGCATGCCCCGTAAGTCTGTCTCCCTGGACCTCGCGACGCCCGAGCGGATCGCCGGCACCGCGCTCGCGCTGATCGACGAAGGGGGGCCGCAGGCGCTGACGTTCCGGGCGCTCGCGGCACGGCTGGACATCTCGCTGGCCTCTTTGCAGCGCCGGTGCGCCGATCTCGCCGGGCTGCTCGACCTGTGCATGGACCACCTGGCAGCCCAGCTGCCCGAGATCGCGCCCGGCACCGGCTGGGCGAGCGCCACCGAGGCCCGCTTCACCGCGCTGTACCGGCTGCTCGTCGCCCACCCCGGCCTGCCGGCGCTGCGCGGCACCCGGCCCTGGCTCAGCCCGCAGCTGCTGGGGCGGCTGGTCGAACCGCAGCTCGCGGACAGTGTCGCCGCCGGGATGACGGTGACCGAGGCGATCACCGTCTACCGGCGGCTGTATCTCCTCACCCTCGGCTGCGCGGGGTTCGTCGACCACCGCGACCCGCGCTCCGCCCAGGCGGCGGCCCGACGGGCGTTCGCCGCGCTCGATCCCGGGGAGTTTCCGATGCTGGCGGGGCATTTGGCGGAGATCGTGCCGGTGACGACCGATCATGAGGTGTATTACGGGGGGTTGCGGGAGTTGATTCGGGGGGCTGAGCCGGGGGGTGGTTCGGCGGGGTGAGGTGGAGTGGCCGATCGGCGGGGCGAGCTGGGGTGGCTTGGTCGCGGGCGGGTGCCGGCTGGGGTGGGTCGGCGGGGTGGCCGGTTGAGGTGGGCTGGTTGGGGTGAGGTGGGTGGCTAATCGGCGGGGCGAGGCGGGGTGGCCTGGTGGCGGGTGTGCGCCGGGTGGAGCTTTGGCCGGTGGGTCGGGCGGGCTTCAGGGGGTGGGCCGGATGCTGGTCGGGGGCGACGGGGCGGGTGCCGGATGGAGTCGCCGGTCGGGGGCGGGTCGGGGTCGGCCGGGATCGGCGGTCGAGGGCGTTGGGGCGGGTGCCGGATGGGGTTGCCGGTCGGGGGGGGCGGGTCGGGGCCAGCCAAGGGCGACGGTCGGAGGCGTCGAGTCGGGCGCCGGTCAGGGTTGCCCGTCGGCACATCGGTCAGCATTACCGGCATGGAAACCTCACAACTCCCCGCAGGGCCAGCCGAGTTCGACGGCCCCAGCGGTTCCAGCAGCTCCAGCGACTGCACCGGCCCCAGCGACTACACCGGCCCCAGCGACTACACCGGCCCCACCGGCCCCAGCGGTTCCACCGACTCCACCGACTCCACCGACTTCAGCTACTCCAGCGACTTCGGCTGCCCGGGTGACTCCAGCGACTTCGACGGCTCCAGCAGATCCACTGGCTCCAGCAGCTCCAGCAGCTCCACCGACTCCAGCCGCTCCAGCCACTTCAACTGCCCAGCTGACTTCACCGCCCCCACCCCCGCCGCCCCCGAGATCCTGGACGCCGTCACCCGCGCCGCCCTCACCCCCCACACCGACCCCGCCCCCTCGGTCCGCCGCCGGCTGGCCGAGCTGTTCGAGCGTGAGGTGGACGTCCTCCCGGTCCGCACCCCCGCCGCGGCCAACGCGCTGAGCCTCGCCGCCCTCACCCCACCCTGGGGAAACGTCCTGGACGACCGCGAAGTCAGGCTCCACGCCCACGAGTTACGCGACGGGACACTCCCCGCGGTGCTCAGCATCACCCAGGCCACCGCACAGGGCGAGCTGTACACACCCGACGAGATCGGAGCCCTCGGGACGCTCGCGCGACAGACCGGCGCCCGGCTGTACATGGACGGCACCCGCTTCGCCATGGCCGCCGCAGCCCTCAACGCCCCGCCCGCCGACCTCACTTGGCGGGCCGGCGTCGACGTCATGACCTTCGGCGGGACCGGCAACGGCACGACGGCCGCCGACGCGATCGTCGTCTTCGACCGCACCCTCACCCCCGAACTCACCTTCCACGCCCGAAGATCGGCCCACGCGGCGGCGAAGTCCCGTTTCCCGTGGGCCCAGTTGGACGCCTACCTCACCGACGGCCGCTGGCTGCGCGACGCCCGGCACGCCAACGCCATGGCCGCCCGGCTCCAGGACGGCCTGAAGGCGATACCGGGAGCCGAACTCCCCGGCGCGGCAACGAACATCGTCGTGTGCCGGCTCCCTCACCACGGCACCCTCCGCCTCGTCACCTCCTTCACGACCACACCCGAAGCCGTCGACCGGCTCCTGCGCAGGCTCAACTCCCCCTGAACCGTGGATGATTCAGCACTTCCTGAACGGCCGGCCTTCGATCAGGCGGAACAGGCTCCTGTAGCCGACCGGGATGACCGGCGTACCCGGCCCGCTCCGTCCCGGCCCACCCCTGGCCATGGCGACGGGATCGGGCCATTCAGGGTGCGTGCATCATGCACCCTTGATGCATGATGCACATCTGAGTAGCGTCCGTAGGACGGTGAGCCGTACTTCCCTCCCTCTCAGGAGACGCACGATGTCTGAAGCCGACGAGACCCTCCGCTTACCTTTCCCCTCCGCGGGCCCCCTCGCGCCGCCTCCCGTGTGGGAGGAGCTGCGCCGGGAGTGCCCGGTCGCCAAGGTCCAGCTGCCCAGCGGTGACGAGGCCGCCTTCCTCTCCCGCTACGACGACGTCCGCGCCCTGCTGGGCGATCCCCGCTTCGCCCGCCCCACCCCCGGCGACGGCGCCGCCCGCATCGCCCCCGAGGGCGCCGGCGGACCCGCCTCCGACGGCGACTTCGGCCGCAGGGTCCCCGAACAGGGCGAGGAGCACCAGCACTGGCGCCGCCAGGTCGGCAAGTACTTCACCGCCAAGCGCATGACCGCGCTGCGCCCCGGCATGACCCGCACCGCCGAGGACCTCCTCGACGCCATGACCCGCGACGGCGCCCCCGCCGACCTCAAGGCCGGCCTCGCCTTCCCGCTCCCCGTCTACGTCATCTGCCACATCCTCGGCGTCCCCGCCGACGACCGCGACCGCTTCTCCGCCTGGTCCGACGCGTTCCTCAACGTCAGCCGCTTCACCCTGGAGGAGAGCAAGGCGGCGTACGACGAGTTCTCCGCGTACATGTGCGGCCACCTCCGCCAGGTCCGCGAACACCCCGGCGACGACCTGCTGAGCATGCTCGCCACCGACGCCGACGGCATGTCCGACGAGCTGCTCGAAGGCACCGCCATGGGCCTGCTCGTCGCCGGGCACGAGACCACCGCCAACATGATCGGCAAGATGGTCTGCATGCTGCTCGCCGACCGGCCCCTGTGGGAACGGCTGCTCGCCGAGCCCGGACTGGTGCGCACGGCCGTCGACGAGGCGCTGCGCCTCGACGCCAACCTCGGCTTCGGCCTGCGGCGTTACCTCACCGAGGACGTCGACCTCGACGGCGAGCTGCTGCCGCGCGGCACCACCGTCGTGTGCAGCATGCCCGCCGCCAACCGCGACGAGCGGATGTTCCCCGAGCCCGACGAGATGCTGCTGTCCCGCAGCCCCAACCCGCACCTCACGTTCGGCGTCGGACCGCACTCCTGCATCGGCCAGTCCCTGGCCCGCACCGAACTCCAGGTCGCCCTGGAAGTCCTCCTGCGCAAGCTGCCCGGCCTGCGCCTGGCCGTCCCCGCCGCCGAACTCAAGCCCCTGGAAGGGCTGTTGGTCGGCGGGCTGAGCGAGGTCCCCGTGGAGTGGTGATGAAGACCCTCAAGATCATCGCCGACCAGGACAAGTGCTGCGGCTCCGGCAGCTGCGTCCTGATCGCCCCCGAAGTCTTCGACCAGCGCGAGGAGGACGGCATCGTCACCCTCCTCGACGCGACCCCCGGCCCCGCCCAGGCCTCAGCCGTCCGCGAGGCCGCCGCGGTGTGCCCGGCGGCGGCGATCGAGGTGCAGGAGATCTAGCGCCACCTCCACCCCGCCTTCCCGGGTATCCGCACCGCAGACCCGGGAGGGCGGCTCGCGGCCGTCAGAAACGCACCGGAAGCGCCGTCAGTCCGCGCGCCCGCATCGACGGGCGCCACGTCAGCTCCGCCGGATCGGCGTCCAGCGCCAGCTCCGGGAAGCGGTCGAGCAGCACGTTCAGCGCGATCTCCGTCTCCAGCCGGGCCAGCGGGGCGCCCAGGCAGTAGTGGATGCCGTGGCCCAGGCCCAGCTGGCCGGTCGCGTTGCGCGTCACGTCCAGCTCGTCGGGGGCGGCGAAGCGGCGCGGGTCGCGGTGGGCGGCGGCCAGCGACACCAGGACCGTCTCACCGGCGGGGACCGTCACCCCGCCGATCGTCACGTCCTCGACCGGGAAGCGCCGGATGGCGAGCGGCGCGGGACCGTCGAAGCGGAGCAGTTCCTCCACCGCCCCCGGCACCAGCCCCCGGTCCGCGCGCAGCGCCGCCAGCTGACCGGGGTGGGTGAGCAGCGCGAGGACCGCGTTGCCGATCAGCTGGACCGTGTTCTCGTACCCGGCGAACAGGATGAGGAAGGCCAGCGACATCAACTCGTCCTCGGACAGCCGGTCGTCGCCGTCCTCGTCGCGCACCGCGATCAGCGCCGACAGCAGATCGTCGGCGGGCTCGGCGCGCTTGGCGGCCAGCAGGCCCGTGAAGTAGCCGAGCATCGCGCGCACCGCGTTCTTGGCGTCCTGCGGGCGCGCCGGGTCCGGCGACACCAGAGTGTCCGTCCACGCCTTGAAGTCCACGCGGTCGCCGGGGCCCACGCCCAGCAGTTCGCAGATCACCGTGATCGGCAGCGGCGTCGCGTAGGCCGCGATCAGGTCGGCCCGCCCGTCCGCCGCCACGGCGTCCAGCAGCCGGTGCGCCATCGCCGTCACCGGCTCACGCAGACCCGATATCCGGCCCGGCGTGAACGCCTTCACCACCAGGCGGCGGATACGGGTGTGGTCCGGCGGGTCCATGTTCAGCAGGTTCGCGTCCAGCGCCGGCGGCAGCGCGAGCCCCCGGTAGCTCCCGGGCTTCGCATGGCGTTTGTCCAGCGACAGCCGGGGGTCGGCGAGCGCCGCGCGCGCGTCCTCGTACCGCGTCACCAGCCACGCGGGCAGCCCGTCCGTCCCGGCGATCCGGTGCACCGGGCCGGCCTCCCGCAGCCGCGCGTACACCCCGTACGGGTCGGCGAGCAGCTCCGCCGGTTCGGCCGCGGGCGTCTGACGGGGTGTCGAAGTCGTCATGGGACCACCCTAGAGGGCGGCACTGACAACGCCGCACGCGCCGGCCGCCGGACCCGCCCCCGCCGCGCTCAGCGCACCAGTTCCGCCGGCTTCGTCGCCTTCCCCAGCAGCCACTCCAGCGGGCCGCGCCGGAAGCGCAGGGACCACACCACCGCGAACACCGACACCGTCACGACGAACGTCATCAGCCAGGTCAGCGACAGCGGCGACTCCTCGCCTATGCCGAAGAAGTAGATTCCGGCGACGTGCAGGACGTACGCGGTCAGGGACATCGAACCGACCGCTATGACCGGCCGCGCCAGCCGGCGGAAGCGCGCGGACGCGTCCACGGCGGCCAGGCAGCCGGCCAGGACGGCGAGCGCGACCCCGGTGTTGGCGACGATCGACAGCGTCGTCTCACTGTGCGGCGACGCCACCAGCAGCTCCGCCCGCGTGGCCCCGACCGGGTACCCCCACGTGTCCGACCACCACGCCGACCCGACCGGCCCCCACGCGCTCCCGGCCAGCTTCCCCAGCGCCCCCGGCACGAGATGCAGCGCCAGCCAGGACCCGGCGTACCCGATGACGGCCAGCGCGCCGCCGGTGACCGCCAGCCGCACGCGCACGGCGGCGTCGGCCAGGTCGAGCCGGGCCACGGCCATGCCCGCGACGACGAACGGCAGCCAGGTCAGCGCCGGGTAGCTGCCCGTGAACAGCAGCGAGAGCAGACCGTCGGCGTCCGCCGGCCACACCCATATCCCGCCGGTGTCGGCGGCGCGCAGCGCCTGCTGTACCGGCCACAGCACCTGCGGCAGGACCAGCGCCCCGGCCGCCGCGACGAGCGCGAGCGCGCGGGCGCCGAGCCGGTGCAGCGGGAGGACCAGCAGGAAGTACAGACCGTAGAAGGCGAGGATCACCTCGACGGTCGTCCCCGCCATGGTGAGCGCCGTGCCCAGGACCAACAGGACCACCGCCCGGATCACGACCTTCGCGACGGCCCGCCGGCCCGCCGTACCCGTCCTCGGGACCCGGCGGCCCGTGATCAGCATGACCGAGAAGCCGGCCAGGAACGCGAACAGCGCCGAGGACCGGCCGTGGGCCAGCTCCATCACCGAGCCGACGACACCCCCCTCGGCCGGGTCCGGGCCGACGTGCGCGGCGAACATCCCGAAGACGGCGAGCCCCCGGGCCAGGTCGACACCGACCAGCCGGGCGCCCGGAGGGCGGCGCTCCGGTACGGCGGGCGCCGCGAGCGTCGTGGAAACTGCGTTCTGGGTCATGCCGTCCAGCCTCCGCGCCGGGCCCGCCCGGACGTACCCGGCAGGTGTCCGCCGCCGCCCCGCCACCCGGTGGGAAACCGCCCCCCGACCGGGGGGACGCTCCCGGCCACGCCCCTGACCGGCCCGTTTCGGGCGTACCGTCTTCTTCGACAGACATCGGACGGCGAGGCGAGGCGGAACACGTGATCAGGGTGACGGTGGTCGACGACGAGGCCCTGGTGCGGTCCGGTTTCCGGCTCATCCTGAGCGCGGCCGACGACATCGAGGTCGTCGCGACCACGACCGGCGCCGAAGCCGTCGACACCGTACGGCGCGAACGCCCCGACGTCGTCCTGCTCGACATCCGGATGCCGGACGTCGACGGGCTGACCGTCCTCGGCCGGCTGCGCGCGCTGCCCGAGCCGCCGGTCGTGGCGATGCTGACGACGTTCGACGCCGACGAGTACGTCCTGACCGCCCTCAGCTCCGGCGCGGCCGGCTTCCTCCTGAAGGACACCGAACCCGACCAACTCGCCCAGCTGGTACGGACCCTGGCGGCGGGCGGGGTCGTCATGTCACCCAAGGCGTCCCGCGCCGTCTGGCAGAGCCACCCCGGAGCCGCTGCCGCCTGCGACGAGGAGGCCGGCAGGGTCTCCCGGCTCAGCGAACGCGAACGGGAGGTCCTCGTACTGATCGCCGAAGGCCTCTCCAACGCCGAGATCGGCAGCCGCGTCCACCTCAGCGCCGGCACCGTCAAGGACCACGTCAGCGCCATCCTCGCCAAACTGCGCGTCGGCGGCCGGGTCCAGGCCGCGCTGCTCGCCCAGCGCGCGGGACTGCTCGACGGGGGAGCGCAGCGATGAGCGCGGGCCGTGCGCCCTGGTGGGCGCGGCTCCCCGAACCCGCCGTCGACGCCCTCGTCGTCGTCGTGGCCGTCGCCGACGCGCTGATCGCCCTCAGCGGCGAAGTCTCCACCACGACCGTCACCTGTTCCGTCATCGCCTGCCTCGCGCTCGTCCTCAGGCGCCGCCACCCGCTGCCCGTGTTCCTGCTCACGCTGCCCGCCAGCCTGATGCTCGACCTCATGTTCGCCCCGCTCGCCGCCCTGTTCACGCTCGCCGAACGCTCCCGCGACCGGCGCCTGCTCTCCGGCTGCGCGTTCCTGTTCGCCGTCGCCTCCGCCGCGCCCTGGCCACTGGACATGGTCTCCGCGCGCGACCGCGCCTGGACGGTCGTCTACTTCGCCTACACCGCCACCACCTCCGCCGCGCCCGTCCTCCTCGGCCAGCTCGTCCAGACCCGCCGCGACCTGAGCCGCCGGCTCGCCGAGATCGAGGAGGCCAGGGAGCACGAACGGCTGCTGCACGCCCAGGCGGTGCTGGCCCGCGAACGCGCCCAGCTCGCCCGCGAGATGCACGACGTCGTCTCCCACCAGGTCAGCCTCATCGCCGTACAGGCCGGCGCCCTCCAGGTCGCCGCCCGCGACCCCGACGTCAGACAGGGCGCCCGTACGATCCGCTCGCTCAGCGTCGACACCCTCGACGAACTGCGCCACATGGTCACCCTGCTGCGGGCCTCCGGCGGCCGGACGACCGAACTGAGCCCGCAGCCCACCCTGGCCGACCTGCGCCGCCTCATCGACACCAGCGGCATCGACACCGAGCTGACCGGCACACTCCCCGCCGACATCGGCACCCCCGCCCAGCGGGCCGTCTACCGCACGGTCCAGGAAGCCCTCACGAACGTCCGCAAACACGCCCCCGGCGCGTCCGCGAAGGTCGAGCTCTGGCACCTCCCGGACGCCTTCGGCGTCACCGTCACCAACACGCCCCCGACCCGCCCGTCCCTCCCGCTGCCCAGCGCCCGCCACGGCCTGGTCGGGCTGGGGGAGCGGGCCGAACTCCTCGGCGGGACACTGGAGTCGGGGGTGACGGCGAACGGGGGGTACCGGGTGGTGCTGCGGGTGCCGGGGGGTGCGGCGGGGCGGGCGCATTAGCCGGGCGCCGGACGGGGAGCGCCCGGGCGGCCCGGGAGTCGTCGGGTCTTGGGGGCGCCCGTCGGATCAGGAGGCCCCCGTCAGCCCCTCCAGCATCCTCTGCCGCTGCTCCGCCGACAGCGGCCCCACCGGCAGCGGGTGCGCCGCCTCCGCGCGCAGGCCGTCGAGGGCGAAGGCGAGGTGGCGGCGCCAGTGGTCCGGCGCGCTCGTGCGGGAGGCGCGGGCGAGGACGCCGTTGGAGCACAGCAGGGAGAGGAGGTCGTCGGCGGTGAAGTCGCCGCGCAGCGAACCCTCTTGACGGGCGCGGGCGATGATCCGGTCGGAGACCTTGTGGGTCTCCTCGCACACCGACATCAGG
The DNA here is from genome assembly GCF_055597585.1 of Streptomyces sp. AMJ-169. Lineage (NCBI taxonomy): Bacteria > Bacillati > Actinomycetota > Actinomycetes > Kitasatosporales > Streptomycetaceae > Streptomyces > Streptomyces sp. AMJ-169. Next base: position 51,019 of record NZ_JBVLTJ010000021.1, on the reverse strand, counting down.
CGGGCGGCGCCCGGATAGCGGCCCGTCACCACATCGCCGATCGCCGGCTCGGTCGCCTGGAGCCCGCAGATCTTCTCGACGTAGGCCACGAAGCCCGCCCAGGCGTCCTCCTGGGCGAAGGCGTGCTCGGCGGCCTCCTTGAGGCGCAGGGCCGCGAGGTCGACGGCGACCTCGTCGATCAGGGCCTCGCGGGTGCCGAACAGGTTGTAGAGGGTGCCGTGGCTGACGCCGGCGCGGCGCGCGATCTCCTTCAGGGGCGCCTGGAGGCCGCGCTCGCGGAAGACCTCGGCGGCGGCTGCTCGCAGCTTCTCCGCGTTGCGTTGCGCGTCGGCCCGCATCAGGTGTCCCTCCTGGTCCTGGGTGAGATCGGGGTTGGCCGTCCCATCGTCGCATCCGGCGGCCGAAATGATCCTGACCCCAAGGTCAGGTTCTCTCGCCGGTACGCGCGGGGATCGGCGTCCGCCGGCTCGGAGTGATGAGGGGGCGTCCGTCTGTGCTACCGGCCCGGGACGTGTCGCGCCGCGGGGGCGGGGCAGCATCCGCTCAGCAGTCGCTCGTCTCTGAGGGGTCGTCAATGAGTGTGTTGCGTCGCGCCGTTCCGCTGGTGGCGCTGTCCTGCCTCGCGCTGGCGGGGTGTTCGTCCTCCGGGTCGGGATCGGGAGGGGAGACGGTGCGGGAGAAGGGGCCGTCCGCCACAGGGGCGTCGGGTGCGGCAGGGGCTTCGGGTGCCGCGAAGGCTTCGGGTGCGCCGGGCGCGCCTGCGGACATCCCCCAGGGAGCGGGGCCGCAGACGACGTACACGGTGCAGCAGCAGCCCCCCGCCGGCAGCTGCCACTACCGGTACGAGAACGGTGAACCGCTGCCCGACCTCAAGTGCACCCCGGGCGCGACCTCGCCGGCGGTGACGCAGGCGAACCTGGCGACGACGATCTGCCGCAAAGGCGGCTACACCGGGGGCATCCGGCCGCCGACGTCGATCACCGAGAAGGAGAAGCGCCTGAACGCCGCCGCCTACGGCTACACCGGCAGCCTCGCCGACGCCGAGTACGACCACGACATCAGCCTCCAGCTGGGCGGCGACCCGAACGACGCCCGCAACCTCTGGGTGGAGCCGCCCGACCCGGGCCACAAGCCGGGGACGGGGGTCAACAACTTGAAGGACCCGGTGGAGACGAAGCTGCACACGGCCGTCTGCTCCGGCAAGGTCACGCTGAAGGCGGCGCAGCAGGCCATCGCCACCGACTGGACCACCGCGCTGAGCAAGCTCGGGCTGACCTGAGAGCGCGGGCTTTCGGAGGGGGCGGAGCCGAGCAGATTTCCGCCCCCCTCAACGTCCTCCCCCTCGTACCGCCCGCCCCACCTCCGTCCGCAGCGCGACGAAAGCGGGTGAGGCGCGCGTGGTGAGCTGGTCGCGGACGGGCGGGAGGGGGACCGGGAAATCGTGGGTGATGCGGGCGGCGGGGCCGGGGGAGAGGGTGATGACGCGGTCGGCGACGTAGACGCTCTCGTCGATGTCGTGGGTGACGAAGAGGATGGTCGTGTCGTCGGTGCGGTGCACCTGGAGGAGGAGGTCCTCCAGATCCTCGCGGGTGCCCGCGTCCAGCGAGCCGAAGGGCTCGTCCATGAGGAGCAGCGAGGGGCGGCAGACCAGCGCGCGGGCGATGGCCACGCGCTGCTGCATCCCGCCGGAGAGCTCACCGGGGCGCCGGCGGGCGGCGCCGCGCAGGCCGACGCGTTCGAGGATCGCCTCGGCCTCCGCGCGGCGCGCGGCGCGGCGCAGCCCCCGGCGCCGCAGCGGGAGGGCGACGTTGTCGCGGACGGTGAGCCAGGGCAGCAGCGAGCGGCCGTACTCCTGGAAGACCACCGCGAGCCGGTCCGGGACGCCGGTCACCGGGGTGCCGTCGACCGTGACCGTGCCCTCCTGCACGGGCAGCAGACCGGCGATGGTGCGCAGCAGCGTGGACTTGCCGCAGCCGGAGGGCCCGACCACGCTGACGAACTGCCCGCCGGGCACGGTCAGGCTGATGCCGTCGAGGACGCACTGATCCCCGAACCGCCGGCTGATGGACTCCAGACGCAGCATCCCTCACCTGGCCCAGGGGCCGTACGAGGGATCCGTGCCGTCTTCGTCCAGGGGACCGTACAAAGTGCCCTCGTCCCCGGTCACCGGCACGTGCAGCAGGAAGGGCCCGGCGTCGTCGCCCCGCCCCAGGGCGTCGTCCAGGGCGGCCGGCAACTGCCCGGCGTGCTCGGCGCGGGCGGCCGGGCAGCCCAGGGACCGGGCGAGGGCCGCGAAGTCGATGCCCGAGACGTCCGCGCCGGGAACGGACGGGACGCCGATGCGCCGGCCCAGCGCGCGGACGGCCGCGTAACCGCCGTTGTCCAGCAGGACGTAGGTCACCGGCGCCCTGTGGCGCACCGCGCTCCACAGGGCCTGCACCGAGTACATCGCCGAGCCGTCCCCGACCACGCACACCACCCGGCGCCGGTCGGCGAGCGCCCGGCCCACCGCGAGGGGCAGCCCCCAGCCCAGCGCCCCGCTGCCCGTCGTGAGAAAGCCGCCGCTCGACACGACGGGCACGCGCGCGTGCAGCGCGTCACGGTGACTCGGCGCCTCCTCCACGAGCACCCGGTCACGCGGCAGACGGGCGCGCAGCAGATCGAACAGCGACTCCGCGCGGATACCCCCCTCAGCGCGGGCTTCGGCAGGCACCGCCCGAGGCGGCGGCGCGGCCCGCTCCGGCTCCCGCAGCAACCCCGTCAGCCGCTCCAGCGCCGGCCGCAGCGTGGTGACGATGCTCGTCCCCGTGGGCAGCCACGCCGCCTGCCCGGGGTCGCAGTCCAGGTGGAACAGCTCCGTGCCGGGCGCGAGCGGCGGCCCGTCGTCCGCCACGTGGTACGTGAACACCGGTGCGCCCAGGGCCACCACGACGTCGTACGGCGCGAGGCGCGCGGCCAGGGGGCGGGCGACCGGGGGCAGGAAGCCCTGGAACAGGGGATGCGACTCGGGGAAGCCCGAGCGGCCGGAGAGCGGGCTGATCCACACCGCGGCGCGCAGCCGTTCGGCGAGCGCGCGGACCTGGTCCTGCGCGTCCTCGTCGTCGACGCCGGGGCCGACCACGAGCGCGGGGCACACGCTGGCCGTCAGCCGGGCGGCGAGCGCGTCGAGGGCGGCCGGGTCGGCGGTGAAACCGGAGTGGACCGCGCGGGGGACGACGGGTTCGGCGGGGCGGTCCCAGTCGTCCTCGGGCACCGACACGAACACGGGTCCGCGCGGCGGCGCCATCGCGATCCGGTACGCCTCGGCGAGCACGGCGGGCACGTCCTCGGCGCGCTCCGGCTGGCGCGCGTACTTCACGTACGGGCGGGGGAACGCGGCCGGCTCGTCGGCGCCGAGGAACGGCCGCAGCTGGATCAGCGAACGCGACTGCTGGCCCGCCACGATCACCAGCGGCACCCGGTCGCGGAAGGCGTTGAAGACCGCGCCGAGCCCGTGCCCCACCCCGCCCGCCGAGTGCAGCGCGACGAACGCGGCCCGCCGGGCGCCGACCGCCCACCCGGCCGCCATGCCCACGGCCACGGACTCCTGGAGCCCCAGCACATAGGTGAAGTCCTGCGGCCAGTCCCGCAGCATCCGCAGCTCCGTGGAGCCCGGATTGCCGAACACCGTCGTCATGCCGGTGTCCCGCAGCAGCTGTACGACCGCCTCGCGGACCGTCGTCGTCATGGCGTACCCGCCTTCCCTGTGAGCCGTCTCTCGACCGCCAGCAGTCCGGTGTTGAGGAGATACCCGAGCGCGCCGAGCAGCAACAGCGCCGACCAGACCGTGAGCAGGTCGGAGCGGGACTGGGCGTCGGTGAGGGTGAAACCGATGCCGTCGGCGCTGCCCGGCAGCAGCTCCGAGAACACCATCAGGATCAGGCACAGCGACAGGCTGAGCCGCAGCCCCGCGAAGATCCGGGGCAGCGCCGAGGGCAGGATCAGAAACCGCAGCCGTTCGGCCGCCGTCAGCCGCAGCACGGCCGCGACCTGGAGCCGCAGCGGATCGGTGGCGCGGGCTCCCTCGGCCGAGTTGACCAGCACCGGCCACACGGCGCTGAACGCGATCGACGCGATCTGCATGGGCGTACCGACGTCCAGGACGACGACGAACACCGGCACCAGCGCGGGCGGCGGCACGGCCCGCGCGAACTGGAGCACCGGGTTGCACAGCGCGTACGCCAGGCGCGAGCGGCCCACCGCGATCCCCAGGGCCACCCCGGCGACCGCGGCGAGCGCGAACCCCGCCGCCATCCGCCCCAGGCTCGGCAGGATGGTGCCGACGGCGTCCGGGGTGAGGAACAGCCAGCCGGCGGGACCCGAGAACCACAGGTCGTGGGCGTGCCGGGCGATGCGCAGCGGGGGCGGGAAGTACACGCTGCGCACCGCCCGGGCGGCCAGCTCCCAGCCGAGGACGGCGAGGAGGAGGACGGACCAGCGCAGGAGGAAGGGGACGGTGGCCCTCACGACCTCAGCCCCCCTCTCCCCGCCCCGGATTCCCCGGCCCACCCGAATATCCTGCGCTCCACCCCCACCAGCACCCCGTTGACCAGCAGCCCCAGACCGCCCGCCCAGACCACCCCGGCCAGCACGTCCCGCGTGCCGTCCGTCTCGTTCTGGGCCTGGGCGATGAAGATGCCCAGACCCTCGCCGAAACCGGAGAGGATCTCGGTGGCCACCGCGAGGATCAGGGCGACGGCGGCGGAGATCCGCACGCCGGCGGCGATGAACGGGGCGGTCGCCGGGAGATCCACCCGCAGCAGCACCGCGAGCCGGCCGAACCCGAACGCACGCAGCGTGTCCCTGGCCAGCGGATCGGTCTCGCCGAGGCCGTACACGGTGTTGAACAGCACCGGCCACAGCGACGCGTACACGATCAGCGTGACCTCCGTCCGGGTGCCGGAACCCAGCAGCAGGGACACCAGCGGGATCAGCGCGACGGACGGCAGGGGCCGCAGGAACTCGATCACCGCGCGGACGGCGGCCTCGGCCACCGGCACCGAGCCGAGCAGCAGCCCCAGCGGCACGGCGAGCGCGCAGGCGATCGCCAGGCCGAGCGCCCAGGCCCGCAGGGTCACCGCGACCCCGTCGAGGAACACGGGGTCGCCCGCCAGCCGGACGGCGCGGACCAGGACCTCGGACGCCGGCGGCAGATAACTGCGCCGGACGATCCCCGACCGGGCCACCGCCTCACACACGGCGAAGACCGCCGCCGCGCCGAGCAGACCGAGCAGGAGTTCCCGGCGCCGGGTCATTTCACCAGCAGCGGTGCCGGGTCGACGTCCTTGCTCAACAGCCCTTGCGCGCGCATGAGTCGGACGAGCCGGCGGAGGGCGGCCGGGTCGGCGGCCGGCGGGTAGTCCGGCAGGCGGATCGACGTGGCCTCGGCCGCGCTCACCTTGGCGTACTCGGGCAGGACGGCGCGGACCGCCGCGGAATCGCCGGCGGCCAGCGCGGACGCCGCCTCGATCGCACGCCGGAAACCCGACGCCGCCTGCGGGTCCTTCTTCACGAAGGCGGCGGTGGTGACGTACCCGCTCGCGGGCAGCCCCCGCGCAGGATCCGAGCCGCCGTCGAGCAGCACCCGCGCGCCCAGCTCCTTGCGGATCGCCGTGTCGAAGGGCTCGACCGAGTGGACGGCGTCCACCTGGTTCCGCTCCAGCGCGGGGCCCATCTGCGGGAACGGGATCTGCCGGTAGACGGGCCGGCCGAGGCGGCGGGCGTCGAGGATCGCGTTCAGGGTCAGGGACTGGATGTTGTTGAGCACGGCGACGCCGACCGTCTTGCCGGCGAGGTCGGCCGGTGACTTCAGCGCCGAGTCGCCGGGGACGAGGACGTCCATCATGTGCGGGGCGATCCGTATGCCCTCGGCGAGGATGCGCAGGTCCAGGGTGCCCTTCTCGTACGCCTGGAGATAGGTGACGTAGTTCGCGCTCGCGATGACGTCGACCTGGCCCTTGAGCAGCGCGGGCAGCGCCTGGACGCTCTGCTGCACGGGCCGCACCCGCACATCGAGCCCCTCCTTGGCGAACAGCCCCCGGTCCCGGGCCAGGTAGAGGGCGGCGGAGTCGGTGAGCGGCAGCGCGGCCACGGTCAGCCGCCGCCTGCCGTCGTCACTGTGCGACGTTCCGCTCCCGCAGCCCGCCAGGGTCAGCGTGACGGCGGTGACGAGCGCGGCGAGGCGTCCGGTTCGCGAACGGGATCGGCGTAAAGGCACGACGGCAACTTACCCAGTATTGGCATGATCACTACAGTCTCGTCCGTCTGCTCCCCCGGATCACCAGGTCACCGGCAGCTCATGGACCCCGTACACCAGACTGTCCGTCTTGAAGCGCAGCGACCCCCGGTCGGCGGCCAGTGCCAGCGTCGGGATGCGCCGGTACAGCGTGCCGTACACGACCTGGAGCTCCATCCGGGCCAGCTGCTGCCCCAGGCACTGATGGACACCGAACCCGAAGGCGACATGCCGCCGCGCGTCCCGGGTGACGTCGAGCCGGTCGGGGTCCGGGAAGACCTCGGGGTCACGGTTGGCGACCTCCCCGGCGAGTACGACGCCCTCGCCCGCGCGGATGGTCACCCCGCCGACCTCGATGTCCGCCAGCGCCACCCGGCGCCGCCCCGAATGCGTGATCGTCAGATAGCGCAGCAACTCCTCGACGCCCGCGAGGAGTTCGGCGCCCTGCGCGTGCCGCAGCGCCGCCAGCTGCTCCGGGTGCTCCAGCAGGGCGAGCGTGCCCAGCGAGATCATGTTCGCCGTCGTCTCGTGCCCCGCGACCAGCAGGAGCACGCCCATCTGGGCCGCCTCCCGCCGCGTCATCTCCCCGGGCTCCACCCGCTCCCGCAGCAGCATGGTCAGCAGATCGTCGCCCGGCCGCTCCCGCTTGACGTCCAGCAGCCCGTCCAGATAGTCCGTGAGCCGCCCCGACGCCGCCGCGACCTCCTCGGGGGCCGCGTCCCAGCGGACCTGGATCCTGGTGTTCTCCTGGAAGAAGTCGTGGTCCTCGTACGGCACGCCCAGCAGCGCGCAGATCACCAGGCTCGGCACCGGCAGCGCGAACTCCCGTACCAGATCGGCCGGTTTGGGCCCGGCGAGCAGGGCGTCGAGCAGTCCGTCGACGATGTCCTGCACCGCGGGCCGCAGCGCCTCCATCCGCTTGAGCGCGAACGGCGCCGTCACCATCCGGCGGATGCGCGCGTGCTCGGGGTCGTCCATGCCGAGGAACGTGGACGGCTGCACCGCCTGGCCCGCGCTGCGCAGCGGGAAGCCGGGGCGGCCGGGTTCGGCGCTCAGCCGGGGGTCGCCCAGCAGGGCGCGCAGCTGGTCGTGGCGGGTGACCACCCAGGGGGTGCTGCCGTCCCACAGCCGCACCCGGGCGAGCCGCGGCTCCTCCTGGAAGGTGCGCAGCCGCGCGGGCGGGTCGAAGGGGCAGCCGGCGGGGCGGGGCATGGGGAACGCGGGGATGTCGGGGAGCGTTTCGGTCATGAGGGGGCTCCGGTTCACGCAGTTTTAGATGCCTTAGGCAACCTAGCCGGTGAGGGTGGGCCGTAAACGGCGAAATATGGACAGCGCCGTTCCCCTGAGCGCGCCGCTTACTCGGGCAGCCGGTACACCGACACGTGCGACGCCGACTCCGCAGTGAACTCCCCTCCCGTCCAATCGGCGTGCCGCGACTCCAGCCCGAACCCCGCCAGTTGGGCCATCAGATCCAGCTCCGCCGGCCACACGTACCGGTGCGGGCTGCGGAACAGCCGCGCCTGATCGCCGTCTTCGTCGTAGTGGACGTGGTGCGAGACGACCCGCTGGCGCAGCACGTCGTACGTGTCGAAGCCGACGTAGCCGGGCTCCGCGTTCCACACCGTCGCCGTGCGGCCCGGCGGCAGCGTGCGCAGTTCGGGGACCCACAGCTCGATCACGAACCGGCCGCCGGGGGCGAGATGGCGGGCGGCGTTGCGGAAGCACTCCACCTGCGCGGACTGGGTGAGGAGGTTGGAGATCGTGTTGTAGACGAGGTACACGAGCGTGAACTCGCCCGGCACCCGCGCGCTCGTCATGTCGCCGATCACCACCGGCAGCGCCGACTCCCCGGCCTTCGCCCGCAGTTGACCGACCATCGGGCGCGACAGCTCGATCCCGCTGACCGGCACCCCGCGCGCGGCGAGCGGCACGGCGACCCGGCCCGTACCTACCGCGAACTCCAACACCGGGCCACCGCCCGCGAGTTCGGCCAGCCTCTCGACGGTGGGACCGAGGACCTCGGGGGCGAACATGCCCGTCCCCGGGGTGTCGTACCGGCGCGCGGTCGCCGCGTCCCAGAGCTTCTCCTGCGTGAATGTCTCTGTGGTCATCACCGCCCACGGTCGCGACCCGGTCCCGCCGCTGTCCAGCGAATTACCGGCAGCCACCCATCCGCCCTAAGGGACTGTTAGGACTTCGCCGGTGATCTTGTACGGCACCCGCCCGCCCCCCGATCCTTTGTGGTTCCGAGCCGCTGACAAGGGAGTTGGGGATGGCGACACACGACACGGCCGCACCGGAACGAGGCAAGGGCCACGACGAACGCAGGGTCGCGGGCAACATCGTGCGCGGCTCGATCGGCAACCTGATCGAGTGGTACGACTGGTACGCGTACACCGCCTTCAGCGTGTACTTCGCCGCCGCGTTCTTCCCCTCCGGCGACCAGACCGCCCAACTCCTCAACACCGCCGCCGTGTTCGCCGTCGGCTTCCTCATGCGCCCGATCGGCGGCTGGATCCTCGGCCGCTACGCCGACCGCCGCGGCCGGCGCGCCGCGCTCACCCTGTCGGTGACCCTGATGGCGGCCGGCTCCCTCATCGTCGCGCTCACCCCGTCCTACGGCACCATCGGCGTCGCCGCCCCCCTCCTGCTCGTCACCGCCCGCCTGCTGCAAGGCATCTCGGTCGGCGGCGAGTACTCGACCTCCGCGACCTACATGTCGGAGGTCGCGACACCGGGCAAGCGCGGCTACTACTCCAGCTTCCAGTACGTCACCCTCATCGCGGGCCAACTCACCGCGCTGGGGCTCCAGATCATCCTCCAGTCGGTCCTCAGCGACGGGCAGATGGAGTCCTGGGGCTGGCGCGTCGCCTTCGTCGTCGGCGCGGCCGGCGCCGTCGTCGTCCTGTGGCTGCGGCGCGGCATGGACGAGTCGGAGAGCTTCGAACAGGAGGCCCACACCGACGGCCGCGGCAGCCTGCGCACCCTGCTCAGCTACCCCCGCCAGTGCCTGGTCGTCGTCGGCCTCACCATGGGCGGCACCCTCTTCTTCTACACCTACACGACCTACCTCCAGAAGTTCATGGTCAACACCAGCGGCATCGCCAAACCCACCGCCGCCTGGATCAACTTCTGCGCCCTGCTGGTCTTCGTCTGCCTCCAGCCCCTCATGGGCCGCCTCTCCGACCGGATCGGCCGCCGCCCCCTCCTCATCGGCTTCGGCGTCCTCGGCGCCCTCGTCGTCGTCCCCTCCCTCACCCTCCTCTCCCGCACCAGCAACCCCTACGCCGCGTTCGGCCTCATGGTCGTCCCCCTCGCCATCAGCTCCCTCTACACCTCCATCAGCGCCGTCGTGAAGGCCGAACTCTTCCCCACCGCCATCCGCGCCCTCGGCGTCGGCCTCCCCTACGCCCTCACCGTCGCCGTCTTCGGCGGCACCGCCGAGTACATCGCCCTGTGGTTCAAGGACGCCGGACACGAGAGCTGGTACTTCTACTACGTCACCGCCTGCGTCCTCGTCTCCCTCCTCGTCTACATTCGGATGCGCGAGACATCGCAAGGGTCGCCGCTGGACGAACGCGGCCGATGAACGGAAGCGGGGGAGTGTCCGTGCGGGTGCTGCTGGCCGAGGACGACGACGGAGTGGCCGACGCGCTCACCGAGTCCCTCTACGACAACGGCCACCACCCCGCCCGGGCCCGGCGCGGCGAAGAGGTCCTCGCCCGCCACCGCCAGGCCGACCTCATCCTCCTCGACCTCGGCCTGCCCGACCTCGACGGCCTCGACGTGCTGCGCAAACTCCGCGCGGTCAGCTCCCTCCCGGTCCTCGTGCTGACCGCGCGCGGCGACGAACGCTCCGTCGTCCGCGCCCTGCGCCTCGGCGCCGACGACTACCTCGTCAAACCCGTCCGCCTCGCCGAACTCCTCGCCCGCATCGACGCCGTGGCCCGCCGCTCCACCGCCCCGACCGTCCCGGCGCCCACCGCGCGCACCGCCCGCTCCGGTGACGTCGAGGTCGACATCGGCGCCCGCCGCGTCCTCGTCGCCGGCCACGAAGTCCGCCTCACCGCCAAGGAGTTCGCCGTCCTGGCCGTCCTCGCCGCCCGCCCCGGCGCCGCTGTCAGCCGCCAGCAGCTCATGGACGAGGTCTGGGGCGACGCCTACCTCGCCGTCTCCCGCTCCCTCGACGTCCACATCACCCAGCTCCGCGCCAAACTCGGCCGCCCGGACGCCCTGACCACCATCCGGGGGTTCGGGTATCGGTTCGGGGGGTGAAGGGGGGTCAGGGGGTGGGGACTTTGCGGGGTGCGGCGTCTTCGCGAGGTGCGGCTTCGGTCTCGCGGGGTGCGACTCCCGCTCGCCGTACGCTTCTCGGCCTCACCGGCGCCGCCCTCCTCGCCGCCGCCATCAGCGCCGACGCCCGCCACGCCGACCCCGGCCCCGCCGGTGTCGTACGCGTCGCCACCGGTGAGAGCGACGGGTTCTACACCGCCTTCGGGCGGCTGCTCGCCGATGAAGTCGGCGCCGTGTACCCGCGGTTGGGCTGCGAGGTGGTCCGCAGCCAGGGGAGCGTGGACAACATACGGCTGCTGCACGCCGGGAAGGCGGACGTGGCGCTGGCGCTGGCCGACATCGCGTGGGCCGCGTACGACGGGGCCGCGCCTTTCCAACTCCCGGTGCCCATGCGGGCGATCGGGCGGGTGTACGAGAACTACGCCCAGCTCGCCGTCCGTTCACACTCGACGATCCGCAGTGTCGCCGACCTCGCCGGGCGCACCGTCTCCCTCGGCGCCCCGGCCTCCGGGGGTGCCGTGCTCGGTGAACGGCTGCTGAAAGCGGCGGGGTTGACGCCGGTCACCGGCGAACACCTGCCGGAATCCGCAGAGTTGGGGCGAGCCCCCGAGGTGCGCGTCCGGTACCTGCTGATGCCGGAAGCCGGACAGGCCATGCGGGCCGGGGTCATCGACGCCCTCCTCGTCGCCGGCGGCGTCCCCCTGCCCGTCCTCGCCACGCTCGCCGCCGCCCCCGGCATCCGGCTGCTCCCGCTCGCCGCGCTGCTGCCCCGGCTGCCGGGCAGAGCCGGCGTCGAGGCCGTCACCGTGCCCGCCGGCGCCTACCCGGGCACCCGCGAGGTCACCACCATCGGCGTCGCCAACCTCCTGCTGTGCCGCCCCGGACTGCCCGCGCCGATCGCCGCCGCCCTCACCCACGTCCTCGTCCGCCGCGCCGGCCGCCTCGTCCCCGCCGCCGCCCTCGGCACCCAGTTCCTCGACGCCCGCAGCCTCATCTCCACCGGCCCCGTCCCCCTCCACCCCGGCGCCGTCACCGCCTACCGCGCCCTGCACGGCTGAACCCCCCGTTGCCGGAAACGATCTAGACGGCTACGTTCGCTGACATGGCGGACGACGAACCCACACGCGCCCAGCGACTCCTGGACGCCCAGGCCAAAGCCGTACGGCTCTTCGCCGAGGTCGAGGCGCGCGGCCTCATGGCCCCCGGCGCGGGCGAGCGCGAGGTGAGCGACCGCATCCGCGACCTCGCCAACGAGATGTTCGGCACCACCAAACACTGGCACAAACGCATCGTCCGCTCAGGACCGCACACCCTCGCGCCCTACAAAGAGAACCCGCCGGACCGTCAAATAAGCGCCGACGACATCGTGTTCGCCGACTTCGGGCCCATCTTCGAGGAGTACGAGGCCGACTTCGGCCGCACCTTCGTCCTCGGCGACGACCCCGGCAAACACCGGCTGTGCGCCGACCTCCCCGAGATCTTCAAGGCCGGCCGCCGCTATTTCGAGAGCGAACCGGACCTCACCGGCGCCGCCCTGCACGCCGAAGTCGCCCGCCTCGCCGCCGAGTCGGGCTGGGAACTCGGCGGCTGGCACGCCGGCCACCTCGTCGGCGAGTTCCCGCACGAACGCATCGACGGCGCCGACACCGAGTCGTACGTCACCCCCGCCAACACCACCCCCATGCGCCGCACCGACAAGGCAGGACGGCGCTGCCACTGGATCCTGGAAGTCCATCTCATCGACAGGCAAAGGGAGTTCGGCGGGTTCTACGAGGAGCTGCTCACCCTCTGATGCTGCTGCGCCAGCTGGAGTACCTCGTCGCACTCGCCCGCGAACGGCACTTCGCCCGCGCGGCGGCCGTCTGCTACGTCTCCCAGCCCTCCCTGTCGGCCGCGATCCGGCGCCTGGAACAGGAGTTGGACGTCCCCCTCGTGCGCCGCGGCCACCGCTACGAGGGACTCACCCCCGAAGGCGAGGTCGTCCTGGCGTGGGCGCACCGCATCCTCGCCGAACAGGACGCCCTGCGCCAGGAGTTGTCCGCCCTGCGCGGCGGACTCACCGGCACCCTGCGCCTCGGCGTCGTCCCCACCGCGTTACCCGTCGCCTCCCTGCTCACCACCCCGTTCTGCGACCGCCACCCCCGCGCCGCGGTCACCCTGGAATCCCTCTCCTCCGCCCAGATCACCCACGGCCTCGCCGAGTTCGAGCTGGACGCGGCCATGACCTACCTCGACGACGATCGCCTCCGCCAGGTCCGCCGCTTCCCCCTCTACGAGGAACGCTACGTCCTGCTCACCCCCGTCGACGGCCCCCTCGGCGCCGCACCGGGCCCCGTCCGCTGGGCCGAAGCCGCCGCGTTACCCCTCTGCCTGCTCTCCCGCCGGATGCGCAACCGGCGCATCATCGACGAGTGCTTCGCCGCCGACGGCGCCGAGGCCACCCCCGCGATCGAGACCGACAGCGTCGCCGGACTCTACGCCCACCTCCCCGGCGGACGCTGGTCCAGCGTCGTCTCGCACGCCTGGCTGCACCTCTCCGGCGTCCCCGACCGGATGCGCGTCGTCCCTCTCCAAGGGCCCGCGCACGGACCGCGCGTCGGCCTCGTCGCCGCCCGCGGCGAACCCCAGTCCGTCCTCGCCGCGGCCCTCCTCGCCGTCGCCCGCGAAGCCGGCGTGCGCGAGGCGCTCGACGAGCGGCTGCGCAGCCATCTCGACGGCAGGCCGCCGGCTTGATAGTTGCCGGCTATCCACACATAAACAAGAACGCTTTGACCGGCGCGGACACCCCCGAGGATCGTGGAACTCACCTTCCCACCACGCCAGTTGAGGAGCCGCGACATGGCCAAGGTGCTCTGCGTCCTGTACGCCGACCCGACCGAAGGACAGCCCGCCGCGTACGCCCGCGACGACATCCCCGTCATCGACCGCTACCCCGGCGGCCAGACCGCCCCCACCCCCGAGGCCCTCGACTTCACCCCCGGCCACCTCCTCGGCAGCGTCTCCGGCGAACTCGGCCTGCGCGCCTGGCTGGAGAAGGCCGGCCACACCCTCGTCGTCACCTCCGACAAGGACGGCCCCGCCTCCGTCTTCGACCGTGAACTGCTCGACGCCGACATCGTCATCTCGCAGCCGTTCTGGCCCGCCTACCTCACCCCCGAGCGGATCGCCGCCGCGAAGAACCTCAAACTCGCCGTCACCGCCGGCATCGGCTCCGACCACGTCGACCTCGACGCCGCCGTCGCACGCGGAGTCACCGTCGCCGAAGTGACCTACTCCAACAGCATCAGCGTCGCCGAACACGTCGTCATGATGACCCTCTCCCTCGTCCGCAACTACCTCCCCTCCCACCAGGTCGTCCTCGACGGCGGCTGGAACATCGCCGACTGCGTCGCCCGCTCCTACGACCTCGAAGGGATGCACGTGGGCACCGTCGCCGCCGGCCGCATCGGCCTCGCCGTACTGCGCCGGCTCGCGCCCTTCGACGTCAAGCTGCACTACACCGACCGGCACCGGCTGCCGCGCGAGGTCGAGGAGGAACTGGGGCTCACGTTCCACGCGAGCACCGCCGAGATGGTCCCGCACTGCGACGTCGTCACCATCAACGCCCCGCTGCACCCCGAGACCGAAGGGCTCTTCGGCCAGGAGCTGCTGGGCACGATGAAGCGCGGCGCCTACCTCATCAACACCGCCCGCGCGAAGATCGTCGACCGCGACGCCGTGGACCGCGCCCTGCGCAGCGGGCGGCTCGCCGGATACGCCGGCGACGTCTGGTACCCGCAGCCCGCCCCCGCCGACCACCCCTGGCGCACCATGCCCCACCACGGCATGACCCCCCACATCTCCGGCTCCTCCCTCTCCGCACAGGCCCGCTACGCGGCCGGCACCCGGGAGATCCTGGAGAGCTGGTTCGCGGGACGGCCGATCCGGGACGAATACCTGATCGTCGACGGCGGCCGGCTCGCCGGGACCGGGGCACACTCCTACTCGGTCTGACCGCTTCCGGGACGCGGTGTTCCGGAGTACGCAGCCCCCGGCGCGGACGGCCCGATCGCTGAACTACCGTGGCGGGAAGATCGTCCGCGCCGCGTGGGCCGACCGGCCCTGGAAGGAACCACCGATGACCGACGTCCTCCTCCGCACCGACGGCCGGGCCGCCCACCTCGTCCTCAACCGCCCCAAAGCCCTCAACGCCCTGAACCACGGCATGGTCCGCGCCGTCGACGCGGCCCTGACCGCCTGGGAGCACGACCCGGCCGTCGAGAGCGTCGTCGTCACCGGCGCGGGGGAGCGGGGCCTGTGCGCGGGCGGCGACATCCGGGTCGTCCACGACGACGCCCGCGACGGCGACGGCACCGCCTCAGCCGCGTTCTGGGCCGACGAGTACCGGCTGAACGCCCGCATCGCCCGCTACCCCAAGCCGTACGTCGCCGTCATGGACGGCATCGTCATGGGCGGCGGCGTCGGCATCTCCGCGCACGGGAGCGTCCGCATCGTCACCGAACGCTCCCGCGTCGCCATGCCCGAGACCGGCATCGGCTTCGTGCCCGACGTCGGCGGCACGTACCTGCTGGCCCACGCCCCCGGCGAACTGGGCACCCACCTGGCGTTGACGGGGGCTCAGGTCGGCGCGGCGGACGCGGTGCTGTGCGGCCTGGCCGACCACTACGTCCCCTCGGCGGCCCTCCCCGCGCTCCTCGCCGACCTCGCGCACGTACCGCCGAACGAAGCCGTAGCCCGCCACGAACACCCTCTCCCGCAAGCCGAGTTGCCCGGACAGCGGACCTGGATCGACACCTGCTACGCCGCCGACACCGTCGAAGAGATCACCGACCGCCTCCTCTCGCACGGCGACACCGCGGCCAAAGAGTCCGCCGAAACCCTGTCCCGCAGATCCCCGACCTCCCTCAAGATCACCCTCACAGCCCTCCGCCGAGCCCGCCGGATGACGTCACTGGAACAGGCACTGAACCAGGAGTTCCGCATCGCCTGCCGAATGCTCGCCGTCCCCGACCTGGTCGAGAGGGTGCGAGCACAGGTGATCGACAAGGACCGCAATCCGCGGTGGACACCGGGGACGTTGGGGGAAGTCGGCGATGTGGAGGGGTTCTTCGCGTCGCTGGGGGCGGGGGAGTTGGGGTTGGGCTGAGGGTTGGGCTTGTCGCGAGTCTTGACGGGGGTGTTCTGACTGCGTAGACATGTCAGCGCAGTCATGACTACGTAGTCATAGCGGGACGGACATGTCTACGCAGTCATGTCTACGCAGTCATGTCAGCGTAGTCATGACTACGTTGACATGACTGCGCAGTCACACCCGCAATGTCTGAAATCATGTACAGCCACAGACGGACAGTTCGGCCAGGAGGTGTCATGACACGCGGTGCAGGACGAGGGGCGGGTCCCACGGCGGCGCGGAGTGTGGATGTGGCGCGGATGGCCGGGGTGTCGCAGAAGACGGTGTCGCGGGTGTTCAACGACGAGCCGTACGTGTCGGTGGACGTGCGGCGCCGGGTGCTGGAGGCCGCGGAGCGGCTGGGGTACCGGCCGAACAACGCGGCGCGGGTGCTGGCGTCGGGGCGGACGCGGTCGATCGGCGTGGTGACGCTGGGGACCGCGCTGTACGGGCCGGCGTCGCTGCTGATGGGTGTCGAGCGGGTGGTGCGGGACACCGGGTACGCGCTGCACGTCGTCAACACCGTGGAGGGCGACGCCGCCGGGCTCGCCGGTGCCGTCGAGTCGCTGCTGAACCAGGGCGTGGACGGGATCGTCGTGTCCGAGCCGATCGACGAGTCGGACGGGGACGAGTACGCGGACGGCGACGTCGGCGAGGCCCTGGCGCTCGACGTGCCGGTCCTCGTCCTGGGCTCCCCCTCGCCGGTGATCTCACCGAACGTGCTGGTCGCCGGGGAGGGCGCGGACGTGATGGCGCGGGCCGCCACCGAGCACCTCTTGGACCTCGGCCACCCGACGGTCCATCACCTCGCCGGACCGCAGCGCTGGTACGCGGCCCGTGACCGGCTGGACGGCTGGCACGCCGCGCTCACCGGCCGGGGCGCGTGGCTGCCGCCGGTCGTCAAGGGCGACTGGTCGGCGCCGTCTGGCTACCGGGCGGGACTCGAACTCGCCCGAAGCCCCGACGTCACCGCGGTGTTCGCCGCGAACGACGACATGGCGATCGGCCTGATCCGCGCGCTCACCGAGTCCGGGCTGCGGGTCCCGGAGGACGTCAGCGTGGTCGGCTTCGACGACATCCCGGTCGCCGCCTACGTCACCCCGCCCCTGACGACCGTACGGCAGCCCTTCGACACCGTCGCCCAGGACGGTCTGAAGCGGCTCGTGCACGCCATCGAGAACCCCGGCGCCCAGCCGCTGGCGACGGGCATCCCGCCGGTCGACCTGGTCGTACGGGCCTCGACCGGCCCCGCGCGGATCACGACGACCGGCTGAGCCGCAGCCCCGCACACGGGCCGGCACCCCGGCCCGTGACCCCTGCCTGAACACACCCCCGTACCGGCACCTCCCTCACCCCCGCGCGCCCTCGCCCGGCGCTCATCTCCCCATCCCTTCGGCGGGAGTTCACCATGCCCGAAAACAACCCTCTGAGCCGCAGAGCCTTCCTCGCCGCCACCGGAGCCCTCACCCTCACCGCCTGCGGCGGGCGCTCCGGTCCGGCGATCCGCACCGAACCGGTCACCCAGGCCGACATCGACAAGGCGATGAACACCCGGACCGAGCTGACCTTCTGGACCTGGGTCCCGAACATCGAGAAAGAAGTCGCCCTCTTCCGCAAGAGGTACCCGGCCGTCAGGGTCCGGATCGTCAACGCGGGCCAGGGCACCCCGCAGTACAGCAAACTCCGCACCGCCCTCAGGGCGGACAGCGGCGCCCCCGACCTGGTGCAGATCGAGTACCAGGCCATCCCCACCTTCACCATCACCGACAGCCTGCTGGACCTGCGGTTCTACGCCGCCCCCGGCCTCAAGTCCCGTTTCGTGGAGTGGACCTGGGGCCAGGTCACCGGAACGGGCGGCCAGATATGGGCGATCCCGCAGGACACCGGCCCCATGGGCATGCTCTACCGCAAAGACATCTTCGACCGGCACGGCATCCAAGTCCCGCGCACCTGGGACGAGTTCGCCACCGCCGCACGTCAACTCCACCGCGCCGACCCGGACATCTACCTCACCAACCTCGCCGCCGGCCAACCCGCCGCCTGGCACGGCCTGTTGTGGCAGGCGGGCGGCAAACCCTACGTCAGCCGCACCCGCGGCGAGATCACCATCAGCGTCGACGACACCGTCTCCCGGAAGCTCGGCGCCTACTGGGGCGGCCTCGCCGAGGAACAAGTCATCGGCGTCGAACCCGACTTCACCGACTCCTGGTACGCGGCCCTCAACAAAGGCACCTACGCCACCTGGCTGACCGCCGCCTGGGCGCCCGCCTTCCTCACCGGCTCCGCCAAAGCCACCGCCGGCAAATGGCGCGCCGCCCCGCTGCCGCAGTGGGACCCGGCGAAACCCGCCTCCGGCAACTGGGGCGGCTCCAGCACCGCCGTCGTCCGCTCCACCCGACACCCCATCCAGGCGGCGGTGTTCGCCCAGTTCCTCAACAGCGACCCAACCAGCGCCAAACTCTTCGCCACCGAACAGTTCCTCTTCCCGGCGACCAAAGCCCTCCTCGCCGACCCCTCCTTCACCGCCGACGCGCCCTCCTTCTACGGCGGCCAGCGGGTCAACCAGGTCTTCGCCGACATCAGCACCACCGTCGACCCCGCCTTCCAGTGGCCCCCCTTCCTCGACCAGGCCGCCACCGACTGGACCGAGACCGTCGGCACCTCCCTCGCCGACCGCACCAACACCGAGGCAGCCCTGACCAGTTGGCAAAAACGCCTCACGTCGTACGCGAAGAGCCAGGGCTTCACGGTCGAGGGGAGCTGACGATGCCGACACCCACCGGAAAATCGACGCCGGCCGGGAAACCGACGCCCAGCAAAAAGACGGCGCCCGCCGGAAAGCCGACGCCCACCCCAACTCCCGCCCCCACCAGGGCGATCACCCCCCTCCGCACAGCCGCCCGCCGCTCCGCCGGCCCCCTCTTCGTCGCCCCCTTCCTCACCCTCTTCGCCCTCCTCTTCCTCGCCCCCCTCGGCTACGCCGCCTACCTCAGCCTCTTCCGCGAACGCCTCATCGGCGGCACCCTCTTCGTCGGCCTCGACAACTACACGCAGGCCCTGCGCGACCCCCAACTCCTGCACGGCGTGGGCCGGGTGGCCCTCTTCTTCGTCATCCAGGTCCCCGTCATGCTCCTGCTCGCCCTCCTCTTCGCGCTCGCCCTGGACAGCGGACTGGTACGGCTCGCCCGCGTCGTACGGCTCGGCATCTTCGTCCCCTACGCCGTGCCGAGCGTCGTCGCCGCGCTGATGTGGGGCTACCTCTACGGCCGCGACTTCGGCCCGTTCGCCCAGTTCGGCCGTGAACTCGGCCTGCGCGTACCGGACTTCCTCAGCGACACATGGATGCTGCCGAGCCTCGCGAACATCGTCACCTGGGAGTTCACCGGCTACAACATGATCATCCTGTACGCGGCGCTGCGCACGATCCCGCACGAGCTGTACGAGGCCGCCGCGATGGACGGCGCGGGTGCCTGGCGCACCGCCTGGTCGGTCAAACTCCCCGCGCTGCGGCCCGCGTTGATGCTCACCCTGCTGTTCTCGGTGATCGGCAGCTTCCAGCTCTTCAACGAGCCGAGCCTGCTGATGAAGATCGCCCCGGACGTCATCACCAGCTCCTACACCGCCAACCTCTACGCCTACTCCCTCGCCTTCACCGGCCAGCAGGTCAACTACGCGGCCACGGTGTCCTTCCTCCTCGGACTGGTCATCGTCATCGCCTCGTACGCCGTCCTGCTGACCGCGAACCGCAGCAGCAGGAGGACGCCGTGACGATCACCTCCGACCGGCCCGCACGCGGGAGCCGGCGCAGCACGCCCCTGACCATCGCCATGTTCGCCGCGCTGGCCTACTTCCTGCTGCCCCTCATCTGGCTGCTGGTCGCCTCGACCAAGAGCACGCAGGACCTGTTCACCACCTTCGGGCTGTGGTTCTCCGACGCGCCGCAGCTGTTCGCGAACGTCAAGGAGACGTTCACGCAGGACGGCGGGGTCTTCGGGCACTGGCTGCTCAACACCGTGGTGTACGCGGGCGTCAGCTCGGTGGGCGCCGCCGTGCTGGCCGCGGCCGGCGGGTACGGGTTCGCCAAGTTCCGCTTCCGGGGCGACCGGTTGGCGTTCAACCTGGTCCTCGGCGCCGTCATGGTGCCGGCCACCGCGCTCGCCATCCCGACGTATCTCCTGTTCGCGCAGGCCCACTTGGTGAACACGCCGTGGGCGGTGATCCTGCCGTCCCTGGTCAACCCGTTCGGGCTGTACCTGATGCGGATCTACGCCGAGGACGCCGTCCCCGACAGCCTCCTGGAGGCCGCCCGCCTCGACGGCGCGGGGGAGCTGCGGATCTTCCTCGGGATCGCGCTGCGGCTGCTCGGGCCCGGACTGGTCACCGTCCTGCTGTTCACGCTGGTGGCGACCTGGAACAACTACTTCCTGCCGCTGATCATGCTCAACGACCCCGACCTGTACCCCGTCACCGTCGGCCTGTCCGCGTGGGCCGCGCAGGCGCAGAACGGCGGCGCGGGCGCGAGCGGCGACATGCTCGCCCTCGTCGTCACCGGCTCCCTCATCTCCGTCGTCCCCCTCGTCGTCGCCTTCCTGCTGCTCCAGCGCCACTGGCAGAGCGGACTGGCCGCCGGCGGCGTCAAGCAGTAACTCCCCCTCGGCAACCCCTCGTTCGGCAACTCCCTTTCCCTCAAGGAGACTTCATGGCGGATCTCCCCGCCCGCGTCCTGTTCGGTGCCGCCTACTACCACGAGTACCAGCCCTACGACCGCCCGGCCGAGCGCCTCAAGACCGACCTCGACCTCATGGCCGAGGCCCGCTTCAGCGTGATCCGCGTCGGCGAGTCCGTCTGGTCGACGTGGGAGCCCGAGAACGGCGTCTTCGACCTCGAATGGCTCCAGCCCGTCCTCGACGGCGCCCACGAACGCGGCATCGCCGTCGTCCTCGGCACCCCCACCTACGCCGTCCCGCCGTGGCTGGCCCGCCAGTACCCCGAGATCACCGGCGAACGCCGCACCGGCGAGCGCATCGGCTGGGGCGCCCGCCAGGAAGTCGACTTCACCCACCCCGCGTTCCGCTTCCACGCCGAACGCGTCATCCGCCGCATCCTCGGCCGCTACGCCGATCACCCGGCGGTCATCGGCTTCCAGGTCGACAACGAACCCGGCAACGAACTCCTGCACAACCGGGGCGTGTTCGAGCGCTTCGTCGACCATCTGCGGCACAGGTACGGCGACATCGAGAACCTGAACCGCGAGTGGGGCCTCGTCTACTGGTCGCACCGCCTGTCCACCTGGGCCGACCTGTGGACCCCCGACGGCAACGTCCAGCCCCAATACGACGTAGCCTGGCGGGAGTTCCAGGCCCGCCAGGTCACCGAGTTCATCGGCTGGCAGGCCGACATCGCCCGCGAATACGCCAACCCCGGCCAGTTCGTCACGACCTGCATCTCCTACACCCGCCCGGCCGTCGAGGACGACGAGCTGACCGACCGCCTCGACATCGCCTCCGGCAACCCCTACTACACGATGCAGGACGGGCTGCTCCTGCCCGACCCCGCCGACCGCGACCAGAAGTGGCAGACCGACGGCGTCTGGTCCCTCTACCAGACCGCCGACTGGATGTTCGCCTCCCGCCAGGCCCCGTTCCTCGTCACCGAGACCAACGCCGGTTCCATCGGCTTCCCTTGGGACAACCGCCCCGCCTACGACGGCCAATGGCGGCAAGCCGCCTGGGCGTTGGTCTCCCGGGGCGCCCGCATGATCGAGTACTGGCACTGGCACACCCTGCACTTCGGCGCCGAGACCTACTGGGGCGGCATCCTCCCGCACACCGGCCGCCCGGGCCGCACCTACGCCGAACTCGCCCGCCTCGGCGCCGAGTTCGAACAGGCGGGCCCCCTCGTCGTCGACCTCGAACCCGACGCCGACCTCACCCTCGTCTACTCGACCCCCAGCAAGTGGCTGATGCAGAAGTACCCGCCGCTCGCCACCGGGGACGGCGAACCCGACCCGGCCGCCTACCACCGCATCCTCGACCCCTTCTACCGGGGCGCGTTCGACGCGGGCCGCCAGGTACGCCTCGTGCACGCCCGCCAGTTGCACGACCCCACCGGCGAACGCCCCGGCCCCACACCGCAGCAGGCCGCCCACGACCACCCCGTCCTCGTCGCCCCCGCCCTCTACCTCGCCGCCGACTCCACCCTCGACTGGCTCGCCGCCTACGCCCACGCCGGCGGCCACCTCGTCCTCGGCCCCCGCACCGGCTACGCCGACCTGGAGGCCCGCGCCCGCGCCGAGGCGGGCCCCGCCCGGCTCACCGAAGCGGCCGGAGTGTCGTACGACGAGTTCAGCAACCTCGTACAGGACCTACCCGTTACCGCCGCCGGCGACCTCCGCCTCCCGGACGGCGCCACCGCCACGCGCTGGGCGGACGGGCTGACCGTCGCGGACGCCGACGTCCTCGCCTCCTACATACACCCGCACTTCGGGCGCTGGCCCGCCGCCACCACCCGGCGGCACGGCGCGGGCCGGATCACCTGCGTCGGGACCGTCCCCGGACGGGAGTTCGCGCGGGCGCTCACCGAATGGCTGGTGCCGCGGCCCCGGCACGGATGGACCGGGCTGCCCGAGACGGTGACCGTGACGACCGGCACCGCGCCCGACGGGCGGCGCGTGCACACCGTCCACAACTGGAGCTGGGAGCCGGCCACCGCGACCGCCCCGGCCGACCTGACCGACATTCTCAACGGCGCTGTCCTGCACGCCGGTTCGCCGCTCGCACTCGGCCCCTGGGACGTGCGCGTCCTCACCACGGAGGAACTGTGAAGACCCGAACCTGGGGAAGCGCGCTCGCCGCTGCCGCACTCCTCCTCGTCCCGGCCGCCGAGGCCCAGGGCTACAGCCCGACCGGCGGCATCCTCTACCAACTCGGCTCCGAACCCTGCCTGAAGGGCCGCGGCAACTGCGCGATCTACCCCAAGTCGGTCCAGCTGCCCGGCGGCCGGCTCATCGCGTCGTTCGAGAAGTCCACCGTCGTCCCCGCGACCGGCAGCGCCGACGGACAGACCCTGCCCGTCTACAAGAGCGACGACAACGGCACGACCTGGCAGCACCTCTCCGAGGTCAAAGCCCCCGCCTACCTCGGCAACTACCCTAAATACACGAGCAATTGGACCAACCCCTACCTGTACGTCCTCCCGCAGGACGTCGGCGCCCTCAAGCGCGGCACGCTGCTCCTGGCGAGCGTCGTCTCCGGCGACGACGCCTACTACAAGGAGCACAAGGCCGCCGACCCGAACTGGACGCCCTCCAACGACGGCGACCGCAAGGACCTCGCGATCGCGCTGTACGCGAGCGACGACCAGGGCGTGAACTGGCGGGTCGTCAACATCGTGGCCACCGGCGGCTGGCAGGGCGGCAGCGCGGGCGCGACCGGCCAGAACGTGGCAGCGGCCAACACCCACCGCCAGGTGGACCCGCTGTGGGAACCGTATTTGATGGTGTATCAGGGCAAGCTCGTCTGCTACTACTCCGACGAGAACGACTACACCGGCTTCGACCCGAGGACCGGCGTACCCGTCCTCGACCCCGCGAACGACACCGCCGCCGACTCCCACGGCCAGATCCTCGCCCACCGCACCTGGGACGGCGACGCCCCCGCCTGGAGCGCGCCGGTCGTCGACCTCGCCGGCCTGAGCGACGCCCAGGGCATCGGCGGCGGCCGGCCGGGCATGACCAACGTCGTACCGACGACTGACGGCAAGTGGCTGCTGACGTACGAGTACTGGGGCGGCGGCGCCAATACGCGTTACCGGCTCGCCGACAACCCCCTTGAGTTCTACCGGGGTTCACCGACCGGCGACGGCGTCGGCCAACTCCCCGTCGCCCCCGGCTCCCGCCCGCTCGCCACCGGCGGCAGCCCCGTCCTCATCCGCCTCCCCGACGGCCGCCTCGTCTACAACGCGGCGAGCAGCGGCAGCGTCTGGGTCAACGACAGCGGGCGCGGCGACGGGGTGTGGAAGGAGTACCAGACCACCCTCGGCCCCGGGTACAGCCGCAACCTCCAGTACGACACCGTCACCGGCCGCGTCGTCATCCTGCGCAACCAAGGCACCTCCACCCTGGCCTACGCGGAGGTCGACCTCGGCCGCTCGGCCGGCGCCTACTACCGGGTGACCAACAGGAAGACGGGCCAGGTCCTCGGCACAGGCGACAAGACCAACGACGCCAACCTCGGCAACGGCGACGTCCCCGACGTCCGCCTGGAGCCGGCCGGATCGGCGGCGAACCCCGACACCCAGTACTGGCACGTCACCGCCGAACCACAAGGCGGCGTCACCCTCCTCAACAAGTCCGGCGGCCGGGCGGCGGCGATCTGGACCGGCAACGCGACCGCAGGCCAGCGCATCGGGCAGTGGGTCGACGACAGCCCCCAGGGCACGTGGAACCGGATCACGACGAGCGACGGGTACGTGCGCTTCCAGTCGGTGAAGAACCCGGCGCTGTATCTGACCGGGACGGCTGAGGGGGTGACGTTGCAGGTGGAGGCCGGGGACGGCTCGCAGGAGTGGAGGTTGACTCCGTAGTCATGTCTACGTAGTCATGTCTGCGGTGTCATGACTACGCAGACATGACTACGGAGTCTGACTGCGCAGTCATGACACCGCAGTCAGACTCCGCCCCCTCACTGCGGCTGCGGCGTAAACCGCTTATGCCCCGCCCGGTCGTAATACCGGGTCATCCCGAACCCGAACAGCAGCGCCAGAACGAAACCGACGGCGATCATCAGCCAGGACCGCGACAGCCCGGCGTCGCCGCGCGCGTCGAAGTAGAGGATCGCGCGCACCCCGTCGCCGAGCTGCCGCATCGGCTCGAAGTGCGACAGGAACCGGTAGAACCCGGGCACGGCCTGGAGCGGGACGGTCGTACCGGAGGAGGGCAGGCCGAGGACGATGAACACGAACATCGCGACGAGCTGCCCGATGCCGCCGAAGGCCGCGTTGATCGCGAGGGTGCCGAGGCCGACGGCGAGGGTCGCGCAGTACGAGAACACCCACAGCAGCGGCAGGTGGGTCGCGTCGATGCCGAGGATGCCGACGCACGCCAGCATCACCAGGGAGGAGCTGAGCAGGGTGATGCCGGCCGTCATCAGCATTTTCAGCAGCAGTGTCTGGGTGCGGCTGATGGGGATGGTCGGCCGGCGGGTGTGCAGCGGGCCCATCTCGATGTCGGCGTAGCCGAGGGCGCCGTCGACGCCGGTGTGGATGACGTTGCCGGCCATGAAACCGGCCAGGACCAGCAGCAGCGCGTAGTAGAACGCGGTCAGGCCGATGCCGCTGTTGTCGCCGATGGGGTGGCCGACGGCGGTGGTGATCTGCACCGGGTCCGCGAGGAGGAGTTTCGTGGGGCCGCTCGCGTTCGCGCCCGCCGTCGCCGTCAGCTGTTTGCCGATCGTCAGCGAGGACTGCTGTGCGGCCGTCGTGGTGATCCTGCTGGCGAGGGAGGAGCCGAGGCTGCCCTTGGCCGGGTTGGTGAGGACCGTCAGGGTGGGGCGGGCGCTCGCGCCGGCCGTGGCGAGGGCCAGGGTGCGGTCGGTGAAGTCGGCGGGGATCAGCAGGGCGCCGTACACCTTGCCGCTGTCCAGCTGGTCCTGGGCCTGTGCGCGGGTCAGGACGCGCCAGTCGGCCTTGTCGCCCGCGCTCTTCGCCGTCAGGGCGGCCGTGATCTGCGCGCCCAGGTTCTGCCGCTGGCCGGCGGGCGGTTCGCCCTGGTCGGCGTCGACCAGGGCGATCGGGAGGTGGCGCAGGTGCTTGTTCGGGTTGACGATGCCGCCCATGTAGAGCAGGGACAGCAGGAAGGCGAGGACCGCGGCGAGGATCGTCGGCAGCAGCCACAGCCTGGGGCGCCGGATCAGCGAGACCGCGCGGGCCTGGGGGGTGGCCGGGCTCTCGGAAGTCATGGTTCTCCGTCGGAACTCGGAACGCGAACAGCTTCCCCCAAGGTCAACACGGGCGCGGGCCCGCCGCACGCCGAGACGCGACGGGCCCTGTCACCTCACCAGGGCAGCGCGATGCCCTCCCGCGAGCCGTCCGCGCACCGGAACGTCCCCGTCGGCCCCTCGCCCGCGGGCAGCGTCGCCATGCGGACGATCAACCGGGCGCCCTCCGCCACGGGCAGCACCCCGGTGTTGCCGTTGGCGTCCGTCGGCACCCAGTTCGGCGAGACCGAGTTGACCAGGACACCGGCCGCCCGCAGCTCGCCCGCGTACATCACGGTCAGGGAGTTCAGCGCCGCCTTGGACGCGCTGTAGGCGAGGATCACCGGGAACTCGCCGTCGGCGAAGACGCCGGTCGGGTCGTGGTTCTCGGCCGCCGCCGTGACCGAGCCCAGCACGCTGCCGACGTTCACGATCCGGGCCGCGTCCGAACGGCGCAGCAGCGGCAGCAGCGCGTTGGTGACCCGGACGACACCGGTCACGTTCGCGTCGAAGGTCGCCTGGAGATGGTCCGCGGGCGTCTCGCTGGGCGCGATCCAGGGGCTGCTGAACCCGGCGTTGTTGACCAGCGCGTCCAGCCGGCCGCCGTGGTCCTCGATGTGCTTCGCGGCCAGCGCGACGCTCGCGTCGTCGGTCACGTCGAGCTGCACGAACCGCACGTCGTGGCCGAGCGCGCGCAGCTCGGCCTCGGCGGCCCGGCCGCGCCCGGTGTCGCGGGCGCCGAGCCAGACGGTGCCGCCGAGCGCGGCGAGCTGCTCGGCGACGGCGCGGCCCACGCCCTTGTTGGCGCCGGTGACGAGAGCGGTACGGGTGGGGGATGTCATGTGAAGTGCCTTACGCAGTACGGATGTCCGGTCAGGAAGCGGGGGTGATGTTCTTGTTGAAGCGCAGCAGGTTCCCCGGATCCCACGCGGCCTTCGCCCGCCGCAGCCGCGCGAGCTTCTCCGCCCCGCCCCACAGCCCGGCGCGCCACTCGTCGCCGAGGTCGGTGGTGAGGTTCAGATACCCGGAGCGCAGCGAGTGCGGCGCCAGCGCGGCGCTGCTCCCCGCGGCCCACGCGTCGTACCCGGCGTCCTGCTCCGGCGCGTCCCACAGGGCGACGGCCTGCCACAGCCAGGCGGCTCCCGCGCGCGGGAAGGCGGCCGAGGCGTCGTCGACGTCGTCGAGCGCCCCGCCCATCGCGATCAGGTTGACGGTCCCGCCCCAGCCGGGGGTCTCGGCGGTGGCCCGCTCCAGGACGGCCGCCGCGGCGGCCTCGTCCAGGCGGGGGAGGTAGCCGCTGCGGGAGGCGGCGCGCTTCCCGGCGGGCGCGGTGTCGTCGAGCATGCTGTTCGCCTCCAGCCAGGTCACCGGCCGGATCAGGTTCACCAGCGGCGTGCCCAGAGCGAGGAGCGGCTTGAGCACCGCGTCCGCCGCCTCCGGGTCGCCCGTGTACACCGGGGTCACTAGCAGCACCGGACGGCCGTGCGCCTCGGCCGGGATCATCGGCAGCGGCGGCGCCGGGGTGACCGTCACGACCAGGCCCAGCTCACGCGGGGCGTCCGCCAGGAACGCGTCCAGCGCGACCAGGACGCCGGGCGCCTCGTGCAGGCCGTACACCGCGAACCCGGCGACCGCCCGCGTCCCCATCGCGTGCGCGCGGTACGTGAACGCGGTGACGACGCCGAAGTTGCCGCCGCCCCCGCGCAGCGCCCAGAACAGCTCCTCGTTCTCGGTCGCCGACGCCCGCACCCGGCGGCCGTCGACGGTGACCAGCTCGCAGGAGAGCAGGCTGTCGACGGTCGCGCCGTAGCGCCGCATGAGGTGGCCGACGCCGCCGCCGAGGGTGAGCCCGGCGATCCCCGTCGAGGTGACCGTGCCGGAGGGGACGACCAGGCCGTGCTCCTGCGTCGCCCGGTCCAGCTCGCCCAGGGTGACCCCGGCCTGCGCGCGGACGGTCCGTTCGCCGGGGTCGACGGTGACCGCGCGCAGCGCCGACAGGTCGAGGACCAGCGCGCCGCCCGGCATGGACCGGCCGTCGTAGTCGTGGCCGCCGCCGCGCACCGCGACCGGCGTCCCCGTCGCGGAGGCGTACCGCAGCATCGCCGCCACGTCGTCCTCGTCCTGGCAGCGCGCGATCAGCGCGGGGCCCTCGTCGGCGGCGCGGCCGTTGTTGACGGCGCGGGCGGCGTCGTACCCGTCGTCGCCGGGGCGCAGGAGGTGGCCGCGGAAGTCGGCCGGAAGTGCGGTCATGAGTGATGTGCTCCAGGAACGAAGTAGCTGGTGGAGCCCACTTTTCCGGGCCATACCTGCCAGGAACCGTCATGTTTTCCAGGTCACATCCGGCGGGATACCTGACAGCATCTGGCAGCTATAGGGGCGATGCTCGGTGCATGAAGTCCGACCGCCTGCTGGCGCTGCTCCTGCTGCTCCAGACGCACGGGCGGCTCTCCGCGACCGATCTCGCCGAGCGCCTCGAAGTGTCCGTGCGCACCGTCTTCCGCGACGTCGAGTCCCTGTCCACGGCCGGCGTCCCGGTCTACGCCGAGCGCGGCAGGAACGGCGGCATCGCGCTCGTGCCCGGCTACCGCACCGACGTCACCGGCCTGACCACCGACGAGGCCCGCGCCCTGTTCGTGCTGCTCGCCGACCGCACCCACGCCGACCTCGGCCTCGGCAAGGCGATCGGCTCCGCGCTGCGCAAGGTGATGGCCGCGCTGCCCGAACGGCACCGGGCCGCCGCCGACCTCGTCAGCCGCCGTGTCCTGGTCGACCCCGACCGCTGGCGCGCGGGCCCCCGCCCCGCCGTCGACCTCGGCGCCCTCCAGGAAGCCCTCTTCACCGACCGCCGGCTGCGGCTGTGCTACCGGCACGGCTCCGACGCCGTCGTACGCCGCTACACCCTCGACCCCTACGGCCTCGTCGACAAGGCCGGCGTCTGGTACCTCGTCGCCGACCACCGCACCGCGCCCCGCATGTTCCGCGTCGACCGCGTCCTGTCCGCCGAGGTCACCGACGAACCCGTACGCCGCCGCGGGAAGACCGAACTCGCCGACGTGTGGGCGGAGTTGAGACGCGGCATCGACGAGGCGCCGGCCGGCCTCGACGTCACCGTACGCGTCAGCCGCACGAGCCTCGCCCGCTTCCTGCGCCTGCACCAGGCCGACCTCGCGGCGCCCCCGCCCCCCGACCCGGCGGGGGAGTGGGTCCAACTCGCCCTGAAACTAAGGGCGGTGGGCGCGGCCCGCCCCTTGCTCGCGTTCGGCACGGACGTGGAGGTACTGGACCCGCCCGAGGTACGGGCCGAACTGGCGCGGGTGGCAAGGGAGATCGCGGATTTCTACGACGCCGGCGCCCCGTACACAGCCCACGCCCCGTCCGCCCCGGCCCCCCACCATCACCGCCCCGGCTCATAACTGAGCATCTTCACCTGCCGCAGCGTCAGCGCCGTCTCCACCGTGCGCACCCCCTCCAGCGCCCCGATCCGCCGGCTCAGGTACGTGTACAGCGCGGGCCCGTCCCGGTGCAGGGTCGCGGCGACGATGTTCGCGGGCCCGGTCACCGCCGCCGCGAACGCGACCTCCGGATGGCCGGCGAGCGCCTGTCCGACCTGGTCGAGCCGGTCGGGGGCGACGGTGAGCCACAGCATCGCGTCGGCGTGGTTGCCGAGCGGCGTCGGCTCGTGCTGCACGTCGAAGTACAGCACCCCCGACGACCGCAGCAGATCGAGACGGCGGCGCACCACCGACTCCGACTGCCCGGTCGCCGACTGGAGTTCACCGAGCGGGGCCCGCCCGTCCTGCCGCAGCACGGCGAGGATGCGCTCGTCCGTTTCGTCGATCCGCACCGGCCCCGGCTGCGCGGCGACCTCCGGCGGGCGCAGCGCGGCCTCCTCCGCCGGGGTGAGCGCGTCGATCTTGCTGAGCCAGCCGAGCGCGCCGCCGTAGAAGTGGTGCAGCACGGCGTGCGCGGTCATCGACAGGATGCGCGGGGTGCGCTGGAGCTGGTGCAGCAGCAGGTCGTCGCGGGCCTCGCGGCTCCGCGACCGGATCGAGCAGGTCACCTCGGTGCCGCCTGACTCCAGCGCGATGTACATCGTGTCCGGGCGCCTCGCCAGCGCCTGCGCGAGCCGCTCCGCCGCGTCGGGGACGCAGCGCAGCCGGATGATCCAGCTGCTGTGCCCGAGCCGGTCCTCGTCCGTCATGCCCAGCACCCGCATCCCCGCGCTCGCGCGCAGCTTGCGGTAGCGCCGGGCCACCGTCTGGTCGGACACCCCGAGAGCGTCGGCGATCCGGCTGAACGGCGCGCGGCCGTCCAGCTGGAAGGCCTGGAGCAGCTTGAGGTCGAGCGGATCGAACGCGCCCGGCTCCACGGGGGCTCCCTTCAAGACGGTGAACATGCCTCAAGGCCAGGAGCGTACGGCTCCCGGCCTCAAGGCTGCGTCCGCGACGTCTCCTACGCCTTGACGGCGCTCTCCCGCTGCTTCCCGGCGCCCCCGGCGACCGGACCGGAACCGCCGCCCCGCGCGCGGGGCGTACGCAGGAGCACCGCGCCGACCAGCGCCGCCGCCAGCGTCAGCACCGCCGCGATGACCAGGCACAGGTGCAGCCCGTCGAGGAACGCCTCGGACAGCGCGCTAAGGGCCCGCCCCCGGTCGGCGCCGAGGTCCATCCGGGCCACGGCCCCGATCCCGCCCTCGTCGACGGCCGCCCCGATCCGCCGGACCGTCGCCTGCGGGACCCCCGCGCCGGCGAGGTGACCGGGCAGCGCGTCCGCGGCCCTCGTACTGAGCACCGCGCCCAGGACGGCGGGCCCGAGCGCGCCGCCGACCTGCCGGAACGCGTTGTTCCCGGCGGCAGCCATCCCGGCGAGCGGATGCGGCACCGACGCCACGGCCGTCGCCGTCATCGGCGTGATGACGAACCCGAGGCCGAGGCCCAGCAGGACCAGCCGCCAGGACAGGGAGCCGTAGGAGGTGTGCACGCCG
Source organism: Streptomyces sp. AMJ-169 (assembly GCF_055597585.1). Taxonomy (NCBI): domain Bacteria; kingdom Bacillati; phylum Actinomycetota; class Actinomycetes; order Kitasatosporales; family Streptomycetaceae; genus Streptomyces; species Streptomyces sp. AMJ-169. The sequence continues at coordinate 20,324 of NZ_JBVLTJ010000021.1, read as the reverse complement.
ATCGAGGTCAGCGCCAGCAGCGCGCCCGCGGTGACGAGGAGGCCGCCCGTGATGAGGACGCGCGGCGACCAGTGGTGCATCAGACGCGACGCCGGCTGCGAGACCGCGATCGCGGCGAGCGTCACCAGGATCATCCGGCCCGCCGCCTCCAGGGTGGTCAGCTGCTGCACCATCCCGAAGTACAGGCTCAGCGCGAAGAAGAACCCGATCAGCCCGAGGAAGCTGATCATCGCGACCAGCGTGGTGGCGGTGAACGCGGCGCTGCGGAACAGCTTCAGATCCAGCATCGGACTGTCGCTGCGCCGCTCGGCGACGACGAACAGCACCGCGCCGACCGCCGCGAGCACCAGCGCGACGACGACCTTGGCGTCCCCGAACGAACCGGCGCCGCCCTCGATGACGCCGTACACCAGCGCCGTGATGGTGACCGCCGCGCTGATCTGCCCCGGCCAGTCCAGGCGCCGCGAACCCGGTGCCCGCGAGTCGGTGACGAAGCGGACCGAGGCCGGCAGCGCCAGCAGCGCGGCCGGGATCGGCAGCAGGTAGATCCACCGCCACGCGAAGTGCTCCAGGATCAGCCCGGCGACGACCGGACCGACCGCCAGCGCGCCCATCAGCGCCGTCGCCCACAGCCCGACGAACCTGCCGCGCTCCCGCGGGTCCGGCACGGCGTGGCTGATCAGCGCCAGCGTGGTCGGCAGCAGCGCCGCCGCGCCGAGCCCGGCCACCGCCTGCCCCGCCCACAGCACCTCGACATTCTGAGCGGACAGGGCGATCGCGGCGCCCGCCGCGCTGAACACCAGCCCCGCCTGGAAGACCTTCTTGCGGCCGTGCACATCGCCGAACACGCCCGCGGTGAGGATCAGCGCGGCCATCGGCAGCACGAACGCGTCGCTCACCCACGACAGTTCGGCGGTCGACGCGTGCAGCGCCCGCTGGATGGCCGGCAGGCTCACCGAGACCGTGGTCACCGGCAGATACGCGACGAACACTCCCACACAGGCCATGACGAGCGTCGCCGCTCTGGACCGGGGTGGCGTGGGCGCCATGGACGAGACGTTCACTGGGTTTCTCCCTCACGGTGCCGCGCGCCGCGATCGGCGCGCCGCTGCGGGAACTCTCACCCGCGGCGGCGACCACGACCGAGCCACGAAGCCCCGCGAGCCGGAAAACCGACATGAGGGAGGGGCCGGAGCGGGATTTCCGACAGGCGAGATCCCGCCGCCCGAACTGCCACCCGAGCCACCGACCAGGCTGCCGACCAGCCGCCGGCCACGTCAGCCCTTAGTAACCGACCCGGAACGTCGCGTCCTGCTGCTCCGTAGCCGTGGAGACCGGATCGATCCGCAGCGCGTAGCTGTAATGCCGGATGTACCGCGTCGGATTGTTGTACGAGCGGAACGACGCCCAGCTCGCGTCCGCGAGCCCCGCCGTACGGTAGAAGGTCGCGTCCCCCGCGAACGCCGACGTCCCGTCGTTGACGTCGAGTTGGAGGACATAGTTCGAGTGCCGCAGATACCGGTCCGGGTAGTTGACCGACCGGAAGGACACCCCGGAGCTGTCGGCGAGCCCCGGGACGAGCGTCCACAGGGAGTCCTTGTACGGCTCGACCGGGTACTCGTCGATCCGGCCGACGTAGTTGGAGTGGCGCACGTAACGCGCCGGGTAGTTGTACGACTTGAGCCGGTTCCAGGCGGGCGCGCCCCACTTGGCCAGCAGGTTGTCGTACTCGGCGCCGGTGATCGGGGTGACGCCGCAGTGCTTGGAGTTGAGCGGCTGCGTGTACGTCCTCTGGTCCAGCGCGGTCCAGGTCCCGGCGGACAGGCTGGAGGACTGCCAGGCGTAGAACACGCCGTTGGGCGTGTACGTGTCCCCCCACAGCCACCAAAGGCCGCTGTTCGTCAGCGACTTGACCAGGGTCGGCGCCTCCGTGCCGCCGTGCGCGACGCCGGTGCTGAACTCCGTGAAGCTGCCCGGGTCCAGCGTCGTCGAGCGGGCGCCGACGAGGGTCTGGTCCTTCTTGAAGTACAGGTAGTTGTAGCCGCCGACGCCGACCGCCATGTCACCGTCGATCACGTCGTAGCCGGGGTCGAAGAAGACCTGCGGGGCCGACGCCGTCACGAAGTCGGCGGTGTAGTTGACCATGATGACGTTGTGGCCGCTGGAGTTGACGGCCGAGTAGATCACCGCGTACTGGCCGCGCCCCGCGTCCCAGAACGCCTCCGGCGCCCAGCTGTGCGTCGTCATGTCGTGCAGCTTCAGCCGCCGGTACCCGGTGAACGTCCGGAGGTCGGCGGAGTCCCAGACATGGATGTACTGGCTGTTGTAGCTCCAGTCGGTGCCCTTGAGGTCGGTGGCGAGGACGACGAACCCGCCGCTCTGCCTGCGCAGCACGAACGGGTCGCGCAGCCCGCCCGCGCCCTCGGTGGGGGTGACGAGGGGGTCGTTCTGGTTCAGCGGCGTCCAGTTCAGCCCGTCCGGGCTGACCGCCAGATGCAGCCCGTAGTCGGTGCCGTCGCCGAGGTTCGTCGACTCGGTGAAGTACACCATCGCGTACGCCGAGTCGGCGGCCTGCGCGGTGCCGGCGCCCACCGTCAGCGCGACGGGCACGGCGGCGCCGGCGGCGAGGAGGGAGCGGCGGGAGAGGCGGGGGAGTGCGCTCATCTGTGGTCTCCGGGGGCTGTGAAAGGGGGCTGTGACCTCAAAAGGCTGGCCGACATTTCGAACATGGTTCGGGAAATCGGTCAGAAAGTAGGGTCTGGAGATGCCCGCGTCAATGGTCGCGGCACGAACTCGTGCGACCTGTGGGGAAGTTGTGGCCGAAGGTGTCGGCGATGTGCACGTGCCGGAGCCGGTCACCGGCGCAGCGCATCAGCTCCGCGATCCGCGCGTCGTCCGCACGCGGGTGCAGGAAGAACGGCATGAAGTCGGCGCGCGGCGACAACTCGATCTACGCGTAGCCGAGTTCGGCGACCGTACCGACCACGGCGTCCAGCGGCGGCGCGCGGAACATGTACGGGTCGAGGGCGATCTTCACGCGGTGCCTCCGTGGAACGCGGTGTCTGCGTAGAAGGCGGGACGGGGCTTGAGGCCGGTGGCGACGACGCGGCCGGACTCCAGGGCCTCGACGGTCGCGGCGGTGATGACGGTCGCGGCGTAGCCGTCCCAGGCGGAGGGCCCCGAAGGCTCCTGTCCGGCGGCGACCCCCGCGACCCACTCACGGAACTCGGTGTCGAAGGCGGCCCGGAACCGCTCGACCCAGTCGGTGGGCACAGCCGAAGTCCGCTGCCCCGAGGTACGCACGCTCACCGCCGCCGGGTCCGGCAGCCGTACGGTGCCGTCCTCACCGACGGCCTCGCACTGGATGTCGTAGCCGTAGCGGCAGTTGACGAACACCTCCAGGTCGATGCGCACCCCCTTGGCCGTCTCGAAGAGCATGATCTGCGGGTCCTTCAGATGCGCGGCCCGCCTGCTCGTGGCGCGCGGGACGACGACCTGGGCGGAGACGATCTCGTCGGCCAGGAGCCAGCGCAGGACGTCCACCTCGTGCACGGCCGTGTCCAGCGCCGCCATGGCGGAGGAGTAGGTGTCGGGGACGCTCGGATTGCGGTGCGCGCAGTGCACGATCAGCGGCTCCCCGATCCGCCCCGACTCCAGAACCTCCTTCAGCTGGCGGTACCCGGCGTCGTAGCGGCGCATGAAGCCGACCTGGACCAGACGGCGGCCGTGCGCCTGCTCCGCCGCGACGATCCTGAGGCAGTCCTCGGCGGTCGTGGCCAGGGGCTTCTCGCAGAACACCGGCTTGCCGGCCGCGACGGCGGCCAGGACGTGCTCGGCGTGGGTCGGACCCCAGGAGGTGACGAGGACGGCGTCCACGTCGTCCGCCGCGACGACGGCCGCCCCGTCCGGCAGCACCCGGGCCCCGACCGGCGCCGCCGCCTCCTCGGCGCGGGCCGGGTCGATGTCGGTGACCGCGGTGACGCGGGCGCCGGAGACGATGCGGGTGAGGCGCCGGATGTGCTCCTTGCCGATCCAGCCGGCGCCGATGACCCCTACACGTACGGTCATGTCACACGTCCTTCCGATGGCCTGCCGCGCTCTACTAGAGCGCTCTACGGAAGTACGATCAACCCTGCTCAAATGTCATGTCAATAGGTCGTCACCGGGAGATGCGCCCGTCCGGACCCCTGCGGCCGAGGACGTACAGTGGGCGACGTCGAAGGGTGGTGGGCACAGCGGTGACAGCGGGCAAGCGGCCGACGATGGCGGACGTGGCCGAGAAGGCGGGGGTCTCGCGGGCACTCGTCTCGATCGTCTTCCGCCATCAGCCAGGGGCGAGCCAGGAGACCCGCGACCGGGTCCTGCGCGTCGCCGAGGAGATGGGCTACCGCCTCGACCACGCGGCCCGGCTGCTCGCCCGGGGCCGCAGCCGCACCCTCGGCGTCCTCCTCACGGTCCACCAGCCCTTCCACGCCGACCTGGTCGAGGCGATCTACCCCGAGGCCGAACGCCTCGGCTACGACGTCCTGCTGTCGGCCACCGCCCCCGGCCGCGCCGAGGACAAAGCCGTCGAGGCCCTGCTCGCCCACCGCTGCGAGGCCGTCGTCCTCCTCGGCCCCGCCGCCGAACCCGCCGACCTCGACGCCCTCGGCCGGCGCACCGTCGCCGTCTGTGTCGGCCGCAAAGTACGCCACGCGCGCGTGGACAGCGTCCACACCGCCGAGGGCAAGGGCGTCCGCCTCGCCATGGACCACCTCGCAGCCCTCGGCCACCGCGCCGTCCTGCACATCGACGGCGGACGCGGCCCCGGCTCCGCCGAACGCCGCCGCGCCTACCGCGCCGCCATGCGCCGCCACGGCCTGGAGGCCGACCTGCGGATCGTCCCCGGCGACCACACCGAACGCTCCGGCATCGAGGCCGGCCGCATGCTGCTCGCCGAACGCGACCGGGGCCGCCCCCTGCCGACGGCCGTCCTCGCCGGCAACGACCGCTGCGCGATGGGCCTGCTGATGACCCTCACCCGCGGCGGCCTGGAGGTCCCCCGGGACCTGTCCGTCGTCGGCTACGACGACAGCCACCTCTCCCACCTCATGCCCCTCGGCCTCACCACCGTCCGCCAGGACGCCGCCGCGATGGCCGGGCACGCCGTCCGCTACGCCGTCGAACGCCTGGAGGACGAACGGCTGGAGCCCAGGGAAGCGGTCCTGGACCCCAAGCTGGTGGTGCGCGGCACCACCGGAGCGCCGCCCCGTAAGGGTGAACGGGACCGGTGATCCGGCTCCCGCCCTGAGACCCCGCGCGATGCTGGTCGCGGCCATCCGGAGGCCGCCGAACAGACAGAGGGGTTCCCGTTGAACGACGACCTGCTGACCATGAAGATCGCCCGCGGCTTCGACCACCTCGACGCCGACGGCGACGGCCGCCTCACCGAGGTCGACCACATCCTCATGGGAGAGGCATCGGCCCGCGCCCTCGGCCACGCGCCGGAGTCCGAGGCCGAACGCACGATCGTCGACGGCTACGTCACCATCTGGCGCGAGCTGCACCAGCCGCACGCGGGCGCCGCCGAGGCGATCACCCGCGAGGAGTTCATCACCTCCACCCGCACCCTCGCCGACGACCCGCAGGCCGCCGCCGCGACCGTCGGCCGGCTCGCCGAGCTCTACCTCTCCGTCGCGGACGCCGACGCCGACGGCCGCGTCGACGCCCACGAGTTCTTCGCCTTCCACCAGGGCCACTTCCCGACCCTCGGCCGCGACCGCGCCAACGTCGCCTTCCGCCGCCTCGACCGCGACGGCGACGGCACGCTCTCCTACGAGGAGTTCACCGCCGCGATCGTGGAGTACTGGACCAGCCGCGACCCCGAGGCCCCGGGCAACTGGTGGACCGGCGTCCACCCCCTGGAGGTGCAGTAACTGCCTTGCCCCGCAAGGGAGTCGTTCAGGACCGCATCAGATAGTGGAAGGTGAGCGAGCGGGCCCGGTCGGCGCTCAGCCCCAGCGCGGTGCCGACCGTGTCCCACGACGGCTCCTCGTCCTCCACCGCGTAAGCCGCCTCCTGCGCCACCGACCTCGTCAGCCGCTCCAGCGCCCCCACCGCCCGCAGCGCCGACACCGGCGCCTGATCGGCGAGCGACGCCAGCTGCTCCTGCAACCGGCCGATCGTGTCCGACAGCTCCTCCGGCAGCGGGATCGTCCGCCGCTCCACCGCCTCCATGTGCTCACCCCAGTCGTCCAGCGCCGCCTGCGTGTCCAGCTCGGCCGGCTCCCGCGCGCCCGCCCCCTCCCGGTCGACGCCGTGCACCGGACCGCGCCAGCCGCAGCCGCAGGCGGCCCGGAACCCCGCCGCGAGCGGCCGGCCCAGCCGCCCGTCGTACGCCCACCACTGGCTCGTCTCCACGATGCTCTCGGCGCTGGAGCCGAAGTCCAGGTAGACCGGCTTGGGTTCACTGCCGTCGGCGAGCACCGCGCCGGCGTACCCCTCGTGGGACGACCCGAACTCCTCGTGCCTCCACAGCTCCATGTCCGGCTTCCCCCTCCACTCCTCGGCTGCGACCGCGCCCCGCGACGCCGGGTGCGCGTGGTCCGAGCATGCCCCACTCGGCGCGGGCGTGAACGGTGGTCGGGCGCGTTGCCAGGTCACGGGGGGCGGGAGGAGGCGCGGGGGCGCACGGTTTCGGCAACCGGGAACGCGTGTACGGGAGTTGAGACCCTCAGCCGTCCCGGGAGGTCAGCCCTTCTCGCCCGCCGCCGCCCCCAGCACCGCCGCCAGCAGCCCCGGGAAGCGCTCCTGCATCTCCTCGCCGCGCAGCGCGTTCATCTTCGCCGTGCCCACGTAGTACTGCCGCAGCACCCCCGCCTCCCGCAACACGTTGAAATGATGCGTGAGCGTCGAGATCGACACCGGCGCCTCGAACGTCCCGCAGCTCAGCTCCCCCTCGGCCGCCGCCAGCTGGCACACCAGCGAACGGCGCACCGGATCGGCGAGCGCCTCCATCAGCTGCTGGAGCGAGACGTCCGCGAGATCGGGGTGCTCTATCGTCCGGGCGGCGGTGCGGGGGCGGGCCACGGTGACTCCTTCGGGGCGCTGCGGTCGGCGGGGATCAGGCCATCGTACGACTGTCATCGAATTCCGCGCCCTCGGTCCACGCGTTGTAACGGACCAGGTACTCGGCGAACCGCTCCAGATCCTCCCGGGGCCACTGCGCGAGCCGCTCGCGAAACGCCGCCCGGCGGCTCTCGGTGACCTGGGCCAGGATGCGCCGCCCGCTGCGGGTCAGCTCCAGCAGCTGCACCCGCAGATCGTCCGGGTCGGGCCGGCGCTCGATCAGCCCCGCCCGCTCCAGCGCCGTGACCTGCCGGCTGACCGTCGACTTGTCGAGCCCGTAGTGCGCGGCCAGATCCGTCGCCCGGCACCCCCCGTTCTCCTCCAGATGCCCCAGCAGCGTGTACGACACCAGCGACAGCTCCGGATGCATCCGCCCGGCCGTCGCTCTGGCCCGGCGGGCGAACGCCGTCATCTCACGCTGGATGGTCTCCACGGCCTCGGCCGACGTCACGGTCACCGGTCCTCCTTCACCTCTCGTTGCACAGTACAACCGGGTATCGGGGGCGCGCCCACCGGGCGTTGGGATAGGGTGACCGCTCAAGTGCAAGGAAGCCGGAGTCGAGGAGGTGGGACCCATCACCGCGGTGTCATCACAGGTGCTCCCCTCCGCCCGCGCGGGCCGCAGGCCGTAGGCGAGCGCCACACGCTCCCCGAAAGGCCCCGCCCCACCCATGTCGTTCCCCGAGACCGTCGTCTCCCTGCTGCGCTCCGCCGGCTGCGTCTTCGCCGAGGACGAGGCCGCCCTGATCCTCGAAACCGCCCGCACCCCGGCCGAGGCCGCCGCCCTCGCCGCCCGCCGCGCCGCCGGCGAACCCCTCGAAGTCGTCGTCGGCTGGGCCGAGTTCCACGGCCTGCGCGTCCTCGTCGCCCCCGGCGTCTTCGTCCCCCGCCGGCGCACCGAGTTCCTCGTCGAACAGGCCCTCGCCACCGCGCCGGACGCCACCCTCGCCGTCGACCTGTGCTGCGGCTCGGGCGCCGTCGGCGCGGCCCTCGCCTCCGCCCTGCACCCGCTCGAACTGCACGCCGCCGACGTCGACCCGGCCGCCGTGACCTGCGCCCGCCGCAACCTGGAACCGCTCGGCGCCCAGGTCCACCACGGCGACCTGTACGACGCCCTGCCCCCGCGCCTGCGCGGACGCGTCGGCATCCTCGCCGCGAACGTCCCCTACGTCCCCACCGGAGAGGTCGCCCTCCTCCCGCCCGAGGCCCGCGACCACGAACCGCTCACCGCCCTCGACGGCGGCACCGACGGCCTCGACGTCCTGCGCCGCGTCACCGCCGCCGCCCCGCAGTGGCTCGCCCCCGGCGGCTGCCTCCTCGTCGAGACCAGCGAACGCCAGACCCCGGCGGCCGTCGAGGAGTTCCACCGCGCGAGGCTCACGACCCGGGTGGCGTACGACGAGGAGCGGTACGCGCACGTCGTGGTGGGGGTGCTGGGATAGCGGCTGAACCCAACTCGCTTTCCCCGTTCGCCTGTTGGCCATGGAGTCGGTCTGTACACGCCACCGCCGAGCCGACACACTGGTCCGCCGAACCCCCTCCCTACCCAGGAGTAGGCCCTCATGCCCGTGCGCCCCACCCGCGCCGCCCGCGTCCGTGCCGCCCTGCTGACGTTCGCCACCGCCGCGGCCCTCGCACTGCTCCCCGCACTCCCCGCGTCGGCCGCCGACACCTGGACCGAGATCGGCTCCGACCGCGCCGACCCGCTGACCGAGAGCCAGGGCCTGGCCTCCGTCGAGGTCCCCGCGAACAGCCCCAACCGCTACACCGGCATCGGCACCATCCCGCTGAGCGTCGGCATCCGGGGCTGGAACCACGTCGGCGACCCCGACGCCGCCTACGACGGCACCTACATCGAGCCCTACCAGCGCGACTCCGGCGCCGCCAAGATGTTCCGCGTCCAGTCGCCCGGCGGCGCCTGGTCCGAGTACGTCCACGCGCTCGGCTCCGGCGAGGCCCTCAACAACTCCTGGGTGGCGATCTCACCCGACGGCCAGTGGATGCTCGCGGGGGAGTGGGGCACCATGACCCGCTTCCTGGTCTTCCCGACCCCGGGCATCAACCCCGCCACGTCCCCGTCGGCGAACCTCCCCTGGGTGACCACCGTCAACCTCGACCACCCCGTACGTGACGTCCAGGGCTGCGACTTCTCCGGCCCGACGACCCTCCTGTGCGCCTCGGACGACCCCGCCGGCACCCTCTTCGGCATGACCAAGCCACTCCTCCAGGTCGACCTCTCGGCCCAGGTCAGCGGTACCTCGAACGTGACGGGACATGTGACCGCCCTGCGCCAGCTGCCCCTGCGCAGCGGCTGCTCCGGCACCTTCGAGGTCGAGGGCATCGACTACGACCGCCGCACCGGCACCCTGCGCGTGATCGTCATCTCACCCGGCATCTGCGTGCTCACCGACAGCAAGACCTACCGCTTCACGAAGAGCTAGCCGCGCCGCGCGGTGGTTCCCTGGTGGTGTGGCGCGGTACGCGTGACCGCGCCACCCGTCCAGGAGAGAAGTGATCACGATGCACGAGGAGCCCGTCTCCGTCGAGATCGGCGGATGCAGCGAGGAAGACGCCCGGGTCGTGTTCGACACGCTGTGCGCGTGCTTCGCGTCCGACCGGGGCGTGGACGACGTACCGCGCCGGCTGCACGAGACACGGCCCATGGTCTGGCTCGGCACCTTCGAGGTCACCGACGCCCACAGCTGCCCGCCGCCCGCCAGACTCACCGCGACCGTCGAGGCCGACGCGCAGGGCGGCTACTGGGCCGTGGAACGGCTGCGCTCGACCCTCGACTCCCTGTTCACGGTGCGAGACCTGGCCGGGGCCTCGGGGGACCAGGAACGGGAACTGCATGTACTGCTGGCGAACCGGTGACCTGAGGGCGGGCGGCTGAGCTGCGGAAGCGGCCGGCTAGAGCCGGTACGGCCGCCTGCGCCGGCGCAGGAACCAGGCCGCCGACAGCACCCCCGCCCCGGTCAGCGCCCCGCCCGCCGCGAGGGTGAGCGGACCGTAACTCTGGACGGTGCCCCCGAGACCGCCCAGGACCCCCCGGGTCGGAGTGGACGTCGCCGAGATCCTCGGGGTGACGTTCCTGCCGGAGGCGATCACCGTCTGGGTCCCCGCGTTCGTGCCGTTCGCGCAGCGCACCATCACCGTGTACGTGCCCTGGCTGACGCTGTTCCAGGCCGCCGACTGGCTGACCGTCGTCCCCGACAGCGTGATCTGCCGGCCCTGGCCGAAGCTCGTCTGGCTGCTGGTCAGCAGGGAGGCGGTGCCGTAGGCGCCGTTCACCTGGGTGGTGCAGGTGCTCGTCACCACCGACACCGTGGACCCCGTCGTGCTCACCGAGATCCCGGCGGCGAAGGCCGGCCCGGCGGCGAGCAGCCCGGCGCCGGCCGCCGCGGCGGTCGAGCGGAGCAGAAGCTGGGTAGTGCGCATCGCTGCCCTCCCGGCGGCACGGTCGGCGGCACACGCCGCCGCGGGTCGGGTACGCCCGCACCACCTCCGCCGAGCCAACGCGCCCCGGCCCCGGCCCGCACCCCGGCCGCCGCCGGGCAGGTGACGGATTCCATCGGACGGCGCAAGAAGAACAAGGAGGAGGGGCCGGGCGCGGGGTGAAGGGGGCCGGACATGGGCCGCCGCGGGCGTTACGTACGCTGAAACCCTTCACGGCCGAACTCCCTTTCACAGGTCGGCAGTTCGTGCCGACGGCGCGGATTCGCTGTCGTCGCTGATGCCGCGCCGGCACAGGAGGCAGGGCGGCCGGGGCCACGCCGGTTCCGGCCCCCGCCCGCTGCCCCGGCAGCAGAAACGCCCCGGCACCGGAAACCTGCCGAGGCGCCGGAAACCCCGCCCCGCCACCGGAAACCCGCCGCACCCCAGAAACCTGCCGAACCGTCAGAGACGGTACCCCCCAGGCCGGATGCCCGTTCGGCCCCCTCGGAATGGCCGGGTCCTGCACCGCCCCCCAGGGTGAGCTGAGTGTCCGTCAAAGTCCCCCAGGGAAGAGGGTTTCCCCGCGTGCGTCCCCAGTCGCTGACCCTGGCCGTGGCTAGCCTCGCCCTGCTGGCCCCGACCACTCCCGCCGCTCCCCGGACCCCGGCCGACCTGCCGCACGGCACCGAAGTGAGCGCGGCCGACCTGCTGGCCCGCGTCCGGGAGTGCGCCCCCCTCTCCCACGGCCGCTACCGCACGGACGACGGCGCGCCCCGCACGGTCCCCGTCTGCGCCGCCCAGGGCGCCGTCTTCTGGAAGGCCGACCTCGACATCGACTGCGACGGCCGTCCGAGCCGGCACTGCAACCGGCGCACCGACCCCCTCTTCACGCCCACCACCGCCTACCAGCAGTCCGACGGCCGCCCGCTGAGCGCGGAAGAGCTGCCCTACATCGTCGTACCGGACAAGAGCCGTGTGTGGGACCACGACAAGGACGGGGTGCACGGCGGTTCGATCGCGGCCGTGGTCTACGGGGACAAGGTGAGCTACGCGGTCGTCGGCGACGTCGGCCCCGCCGACCTCATCGGCGAGGCCTCCTACGCCGCCGCCGAGTCCCTCGGCATCCCCGCCGACCCGCGCGGCGGCGGGGTCGACTCAGGGGTGACGTACATCGTCTTCAAGGACTCGCGCGCCGAGCCGATCGAGGACCGGGCGGCGACTGCGGCGGTGGGGGAGCGGCTGGCGCGGATGTTCGTGCGCGAGGCCAAGTGAGCCCGCGTGACGGCGAGTTGTGCCGTACCGCCGACCAGCCGCCGTCCACCGGCAGCACCACCCCATTGATGAACTCAGACCTTCCGGTAGCCGTACGCCTCTTGAGCGGCCCGCTCCACCGCCGTGAGGTCCGCCCCCGCCGACGCCGTCACGGCCGCGGCGATGGCCCCCTCCAGGAACGGGGCGTCCAACAGCCGTGTCCCGGCCGGGAGTTCCTCGTCCTCCAGCAACGCCTTGACGGTGAGCACGGAACTCCCCAGATCCGCGAGGACGGCGACCCCCGCACCCCGGTCCGCCGCCCGCGCCGCCGCCACTATCAGCTCGGCACTGGTCCCCAGCCCGCCCTCGGGATCACCCCCGGCCGCGACCACGGGCACCGCCGAGGCACCGCCGGTCAGCTGCACGGCCAGCTCGGCGACGGCCACCGCGACGGCGGAGCTGTGCGAGACGAGAACTATGCCCACGAGGTCCGTCACGACAGCCCACCCCCGGCTCCGGCCAGCGCGCCGACCAGCAACGCCGCCGACGTAGCCCCCGGATCCTGATGCCCGACACTGCGCTCACCGAGATAGCTCGCGCGCCCCTTGCGCGCCCGCAACGGAATCGTCGCCAGCGCCCCCTCCTCGGCCGCCGCGCCCGCCGCCGCGAACCCGGCGTCCAGCGCCTCGACGGCCGGCACCAGCGCGTCGATCATCGTCTTGTCGCCCGGCACCGCCCCGCCCAGCCGCATCACCGCCTCCACCCCGGCCCGCAGCGCGCCGGCGAACTCCGCCTCGCTCACCTCGGGCGCGTTCCCGAGAGCCTTGCCGGCAGCGCGCAGCAGCGTCCCGTACAGCGGACCCGAGGCCCCGCCGACGGTGGAGATCAACTGCCGCCCGGCGAGCTGGAGCACCGCCCCCGGTGTCGTAGGCGGATCCTTCTCCAGGGCGGCGGACACGGCCGTGAAACCGCGCCGCAGATTACTGCCGTGGTCGGCGTCGCCGATCGGCGAGTCGAGCTCGGTCAGCCGGTCCGCCTCACGGTCCACGGAGACGGCGGCCACGGTCAGCCAGCGGCGGAAGAAATCGGCGTCGAGCACAGCAACTCCAAGAGGGACGAGTGACGGGTGGACTCACATGCCCCAGCGCAGGGCGGCCGTCTTCACCGGCGCGTCCCACAGCCGCAGCAACTCCTCGTCGATCTCACACAGGGTGACCGAGGCCCCCGCCATGTCGAGGGACGTCACATAGTTCCCGACCAGCGTGCGCGCCACGGCCACCCCCCGCTCGCCGAGCACCCGCCGCACCTCCGCGTGGAACCCGTACAGCTCCAGCAACGGCGTCGCCCCCATCCCGTTGACCAGCACCAGCACCGGATTGCGCGGCGCGATGTCGTCGAGGATCGCGTGGACGGCGACGTCGGCGATCTCCCGGGACGTCATCATCGGCCGCCGCTCCCGCCCCGGCTCGCCATGGATACCGACACCCAGCTCCAGCTCACCCGGCGGCAGATCGAACGTCGGGCTGCCCTTCGCCGGGGTCGTGCACGCGCTCAACGCGACCCCGAAACTGCGCGAAGCGGCGTTGACCCGCCGCGCGACCGCCTCGACCCGCTCCAGCGGCTGCCCCTCGTCGGCCGCCGCGCCCGCGATCTTCTCCACGAACAGCGTCGCCCCGGTCCCGCGCCGCCCCGCCGTGTACAGGCTGTCGGTCACCGCCACATCGTCGTCGACCAGCACCTTCGCCACCTGAATACCCTCGTCCTCGGCCAGCTCGGCGGCCATGTCGAAGTTCAGGACGTCCCCGGTGTAGTTCTTCACGACGAACAGCACCCCGGCCCCGCTGTCCACGGCCGCCGCCGCCCGCACCATCTGATCCGGCACCGGCGACGTGAACACCTCACCCGGACAGGCCGCCGACAGCATCCCCGGCCCGACGAACCCGCCGTGCAGCGGCTCGTGCCCCGACCCGCCCCCGGAGACCAGCCCCACCTTCCCGGCCACCGGAGCGTCCCGCCGCACGATCACCCGGTTGTCGACGTCCACGACCAGCTCGGGATGCGCGGCGGCCATCCCCCGCAGCGCGTCGGCGACCACCGTCTCCGGCACGTTGATGAGCATCTTCACGGTGTCCTCCTGAAGACCGGCCCGGGCAGGCCGTGACCTGCCGGCCGCCTGTTCGCGTCTGGCCCCTCGATTATGGATCTCCCCGGCACCGGGCGGTACCTTGCTGGCGCCGGACCAGCAAGACCGACCCCCGCCGACAGGAGCCCCACCCGTGCCGCACTTCGCCCTCGTCTACACCTACACCGACGACACCGACCTCGTCACCGCCCACCGCCCCGCCCACCGCGCCTACCTCGACACCCTCCTGGCCAGCGGCGAACTCGTCGTCGCCGGCCCCCTCGCGGACCCGGGCCCGGCCGGCGGCCTCCTCGTCTTTGACGTCCCCTCCGCCGACCGGGTCGCGGAACTCGCCGACAAGGACCCCTTCCAGACCGAAGGCGTCGTGGCCGACCGCAGGATCAACGCCTGGACGGTCGTCTTCGGCGCGGACGTCTTCCCCGAGGCCCGCTGACCCCCGAGCTCAGGCCTGCGGCTTCTCCACCGTCCGCGCCAGAATCCCCAGCGTCGCCCTGAGCGCCGACTCCTGGAGAATCGGGAACACACCGGCCGAACGGTAGCGCTCGTGGATCTGGCTCCAGTCGTAGTACGACGTGACGAGCGTGCCGGTCTCCGAGGGCTTCAGCAGGTACCCGTAGTGGTGGTTGACGTCCGGCTTGAACGTCCCGGACGTCGGCGTCCACTCGATCAGGGTGTCCTGCTCGAAGCGGGTGATCTCGACCGTCACGTCGTACCGCCCCATCGGCCGGTCACCCAGCGACTCCCGGTCCATGTGCACGACGAACGAGTCCCCGGCCGCCCGCACCCGCTCCCCGTCCGCCGCCTGGAGCATCCCCGAACTGTCGATCGCCACATGCCCCTCGGGCTCGCACAGCAACGCGAAGATCCGGCCCGGCGACGCCGCGACCTCCCGGCTGACCTCGAACCGCTCCACACCCTCAGCTGCTGCCATGGCCCGCGTCTCCCTGCGTCCTGTTGGTCATGATCGTCGTGCGGAATCCTAGTGTCCGTTTTAATTCTCAACTGTCGCGGGGGTGTCTTCCGGCCGCTGCCGTCAGGGTGTACGGCTCCCGCAGCCGCGGGGAAGGCGAGCGCCACCAACGGCCCGGTACCGGCGCGGAGTTCGACGAGAGGGGCCGGCGGCCTCGGAGAGGGCGGTTTCCGAGGCGCCGCCGGACCCCTCCCGACGGAGGCCGGCGGACGATCCGGAAAGGGCGGATTCCGCATCGGATCCGCCGGCCCTGTCCGCAGCATTTCCCGTTCCCCCGCCGACAACACCTCCAGATGGCCCAAGCGCAACAGCACATCTCCGACCAGCCCGGAAAGGACGGCCACGAGCCGACCGAGGACCACACGCGCACCGCGCCCCGCCTCGCGTCTGATATTGGATACGTTGTTGTTGTTATGGTGCGCGGCGAGGAGGTGGAACACCCGATGGCAGCAGGCGCAGACGCGGCATCCCCCAGACGTTCCCCAGGACGCCCTCCCGTCCCCCTGGAACGCATCGTGGCGACCGCCCTCCGGCTTGTGGACGAGGAGGGCGCCGACGCCTTGTCGATGCGGACGCTGGCCCAGCGTCTGGGTTCGGGTACGGCGACGTTGTACCGGCATTTCGACAACCGCGCGGCGCTGGTCGCCCATGTCGTGGACCGCATGTTCGCCGAGATCCGGCTGGACGGCGCCGAACTGCGGGCGTTGGGCTGGCAGGGGGCGCTGCGGACGGCCGCGCACGCGATGTCCGCCGCGCTGGCCGGGCACCGCAACGCGGCCCGCCTGCTGGCGGAACAGATCCCGCCGGGCCCGAACGCGCTGGCGCTGCGGGAGCACTGCGTCGGAGTCCTCCTGGAGGCAGGCTTCCCGCCGCGCACGGCCGGGCACGCGTACGCGGCCCTGTCCCGTTACGTCCTCGGGTTCGCCATACAGATCGGGACGGACTCAGACGGGCCGGGGACGGCCGACGGCACGAACCCGGAACTGGCCACCACCGCAGCCGCGCTCCCACTGAAGGAGGAGTTCTCCTTCGGCCTCGACCTCCTCCTCGACGGCTTGGCCCGGCTCCACGACGCCCGGCTGGACGACGCCGGGTCCCGCGAGTCCTGGCCTCAGGCATGACCAGCCGCCGGAGCGCCCGCCCCCGGCGAAGACCGGACAGCAGACCCGAGCCGCTCACCCCAGGATCCCCCTGTAGGAGCCGCACATGACCACCCCCACGACCACTGAACTCCTCGCCCGCGTCACCGAGTTGAAACCCCTCCTCACCGAACACGCGCCCCATGCCGACACCCGGCGCCACCTCTGCGACGAGGTCGTCTCCGCCCTCACCGAGGCGGGCATGTTCCGCCTGGCCACCCCCACCCGCCTCGGCGGCTACGAGTCCCCGGTACGCACCTGGCTGGACGTCACCTCGGCGATCGCCGAGGCCGACGCCAGCGCGGCCTGGGTGACTACGATCTACAACACCCACGGTTTCCTCCTCGGTCTCTGTCCCGAAGAGGCGCAGGAGGAGATCCACACCACGACGTCGGACCCGTTGTTGTGCGGGGTTCTGGCGCCGACGGCCCGCAGCCGGAGGGTCGGGGGCGGCTGGCGGGTCAGCGGCCGCTGGTATTACGCCTCCGGTTCCCGCCACGCGACCTGGGCCTGCCTCGGCATCCCTCTGACGGACGAGGCCGGCGAAACCGCCGGCCAGGCGGTCGCGTTCGTCCCGCGCCCGGAGTTCACGGTCGAGGACACCTGGTTCACCACCGGCATGCGCGCCACCGGCAGCAACTGCGTGGTCGCCGAGGACGTCTTCGTCCCCCGGCACCGGGTCACGTCGGTCACGGCGGCCCTGGCGGGCGGGAACGTCGGGGCACATCCCGAGAGCGCCCTGTACCGCTCCAACCTGGGTTCCGTCCTCGCCCTCACCCTGACCTCCGCCCACCTGGGCATGGCGAGAGCCGCACTGAGCCTCGTCCGCGGGAGAGCCGCGACAAAAGCGATCCCCTACACGATCCACACCCGCCAGGCCGACTCGGCCGCGTTCCAGCTCCAGCTCGCCGAAGCCGCCCTGCGCATCGACACCGCGCACCTGCACGCCTACCGCGCGGCCGACGACATCGACCGCGCGGCGGCCCGAGCCGAACACCTGAGCATGTTCGAACGGGCACGGGTACGGGCGGACGCCGGATACGTGGCCGAAAACATCTGCACAGCCCTGCAAACCCTGCTCAACGCCCACGGCGCGGCAAGCTTCGCGGAAAAACACCCACTGCAACGCATCTGGCGGGACGCCAACACCGCGGCCCGCCACGGCGGAATCGCCTCGGCCGTCGGCTACGAGGCCTTCGGCCAGGTCCTCGCGGGGGTGGACCAGACGCTCACCCCGCTGCTCTGACCCACCACCGGCCCTGCTCCCCACAAGAACAGGGCCGCACAGTCACCTCCTTACGCCCGCACAAGGCAACGACTCCCCGCCCCCGCCTTCACCGCAACTGTGCCCACAACCCTTCTTCTTCGGGCAGCATGGGCACGTCTCCCGCGATCCGCTCAGGATGCCCGACCCCGGGCCCTTGCGCATCGGGCGCCTCGGGCGCCTCCAGTACCCCGGGCGGCACAGCCGAGCCAAGCGCCAGTGCCCCCATCACCTGAGCCCCCACCACCAGATTCCGCCCGAAGGCCCGCACACCCCGCCCACACCACGCCAACAACCGCCGCACCACGCTCTCCTTCACTCCCAGAACCAGGACACCTCACCCTGGGGGAAATCCCTCAACCGCTACTGGAAGACGAATCCAACGGCGCCGGCTCAAGCCGGACGGCCTGCACCATGGAGCCAGCCGAGTGGATCGGTCCGGCGGCGGACCCGAACGAGCCGACCCGCTCGCGCCGTCGCTGACCTGACGGAACATCAGCTTAGCTGTAGAGAAAGGAAGTTGGTCGCCGTGGAGCGGAGGAGAAGTAGTGGAGCCTGAGGAAATCCGAAAGCCGACTGGAACGCGATCCGAAGGCTGTCGTCGCCTAATTGACGTTGTGTCAATTAGATTGCGGAGCAGGGAAATTTCCCGCCGCGTCAGGAATTCACGCCCTCCGATTCCCGGGTCTGGATGCCGTGGCGGGTCAGGTCGGAGTCCGGTCAGGCCGGCCGGTCCCACCGTACGTACAGGGCGGTGGGTTTGCGGAAGACCAGCCCGTGCGGGGCGGCGGAGTGGTCGGGGTCGAGTCGCAGGCCGGGAAGACGTTCGAACAGGCGCTGGAGAGCTATGCGGGCTTCCAGCCGGGCGAGATGGGCGGCGAGGCAGTAGTGCGGTCCGTGCGCGAAGGCCAGTTGCAGACGTGAGTTCTCGCGGCGGATGTCGAACCGGTCCGGGTCGTCGTACACGGCCGGGTCGCGGTTGGCCCCCGCCAGGGAGACGGTGACGAGATCACCGCGGCGGATCGCGGCCGTGCCGAGGACGGTGTCCCGGGTGGCGTAGCGGTCCACGACAGCCGCACCGGGTTCGAGGCGCAAAGACTCCTCGATCGCACCGTCCAGCAGCTCCGTGTCAGCCTTCACCAGAGCGAGTTGGTCAGGGTGCCGCAGCAGGTGCAGGAGCGCGTTGGTGATCATCGCCTCGGTGGTCTCGATGCCTCCGAACATCAGCACCGCGGCGTTCGACGCCACTTCGGACACCGCGAGCTGTCCGGCGGCCGAGCCGAGGAGGGAGGAGACGTTCCGGTCGGCGACGGTGACTTCCACCGCGCGGCGCAGCTGCGCGTACGCCTCGATGCCCGCAGGTCCGGCTTCCTGGCCCGCGGTGATGTCCGCGACCGACTGCACGATGGAGTCGTACCAGGCGAGCACCGTGTCCACGGTGGCGCCGGCCAGCCCCAGGGCCTCGGTCACGACAGCGGCCGCGAGAGGTCCGGCGAAGGCGCGTCGCAGGTCGGCGGCGCCCGTCGGCGGCAGCGCGGCGATGAGCCGGCCGGTCTCCTGCTCGATGAACGGGGCGAAACCGTCCCGCACGGCCCGGGGGCGGAAGGGAGCGGTGAAGGGCTCGCGGTGCCGGGTGTGATGGTCCCCGTCGAGAGACAGCATGCTGGGGCCGACGACCTGCCCCGTGGAGAAGCGGGGGTCGTCCACGGTGAAGGTCTCTGCGTCCTTCATCACGCTCAGCGCGAGGTCACGACGGGTCACCAGCCAGCCGCCCAGCTCAGGGAGCCAGGACACCGGCTCCTGCGCACGGAGCAGAGCCAGTCGCGCGTGCGGGTCCCGGGTGAGTTCGGCGAGCGTGGTCCCGGCTCCGAGCGGATAGGAGTCGGCAACGCTCATGGCGTCCTGGCCTGTCAGGGAGTGAACGGTCACACCGCCGACAGTAACAACGGCCCGCAGCCAGGAGACAGCGGGCGAACTGCGGTGTCCGTACCGGAGCCGGCTACGCGGTCCTGCCTCAATTCCCTTTCCCCGTGGCGGACTTGAGACGCTATCGACGATCTGAACGAGCCCTCGGTGAAGCCCTCTCGCGGCTCACTTTGTTAATGAACATGTCGTAATCTTGTTCTTTAGCGGGTGCCCCTCCTCCTCGGCCCCCTACGCGCGACCCGGTGACACCGTCCACCTCTCCGAGATGTTCCGCCTCGTACGCGGCACCCAGCACATCCACCGCGACCGTCTCGCCCTGCACATCCACGACGGCGCGTTCCTCACCGCCTGCCACCCCTTGCACCGGCGAGCTGCTGTCCACCGTGAAGTTCACGGTCCAGACCCTTGCCGCCGGTGAACTCCAACGTGACCTCGCCTACGACGGACTGCGCGCCGCCAAGGCCAAGGGCAACAAAGGCGGACGCCGCCCCGCCTGACCTGACCGACGACGTACGCACCGCGCACCTGGATGCGCGTCACCGCCACCCCGCCGCGAGTACGAGAACCGAGTCAGCGCACTCACGCCCCGACCGTGATCATTCTCAGCGCCAACCGCTGTACCAGCCCTGAAGGCGGACAAGCGCACCCCTATCTGTTACGGAGAGCTACTTGTCACTTCATGGCAGCTTCGGGAGGACAAAGCCGAAAACGCGAGGCCATGCTGGCTTGCAGCCAGCTGTTTTTAGGAATTCACGGAGTGAATTCCGTGCCTGGATCGCGGAGCGATCCGAGGCCGCTGTCACGGATAAGCACGTGCCAATTGGGCTGTGGAGTAAGGTAGTTGCCCGCCGCGTAGCGGCGGCGCGTCGTGTCCGCGGAGATAATGGTGTGATAGCAGTTCGGAAAAATGTGAGAGCCGGCGGGGGAGACGTGAGTAGGGGTGTGTAATTCGATTGATTGGAAGACTTCTTAAGAAATCCGAAGATGACCGAAAACGCGAGGCGGTGCTGGCCTGTAGCTAGCTGTTTTTAGGAATTCACGGAGTGAATTCCGTGCCTGGATCGCGGAGCGATCCGAGGCCGCTGTCAC
>NZ_JBVLTJ010000020.1:0-109505 GCF_055597585.1 Streptomyces sp. AMJ-169 | reverse complement strand
GAAAGAGAAAGGGGGGGGGGGGGGCCTCCCGAGGGAAACGGGGGGCCCCCCCGCTCCCAGTTGACCCAGCTCGGAGCCTCAGCCCCGGGCGTCAGCCGTGCGTCCCGCTCAGACCTCGACGACCACCGGCAGGATCATCGGCCTGCGCCGGTAGTTGTCGGAGACCCACTTGCCCAGCACCCGGCGGATGAGCTGCTGGAGCTGGTGCGGCTCGACCACGCCGTCCTGGGCCGAGCGTTCCAGGACCTCGTTGATCTTCGGCAGGACCTCCGCGAAGGCGCCGTCCTCGATGCCGGAGCCGCGGGCCTGGATGTGCGGCCCCCCGGTGATCTTGCCGCTGGAGGCGTCCATGACCACGAAAACCGAGATGATGCCCTCGTCGCCGAGGATCTTGCGGTCCTTCAGCGCCGGTTCGCCGACGCCGCCGACGGAGAGTCCGTCGACGTAGACGTATCCCGCCTGGACCTTGCCGGAGATCTTCGCCTTGCCCTCGATGAGGTCGACGGCGATGCCGTCCTCGGCGATGACGATGCGGTCGTGCGGGACGCCGGTGAGGGCGCCGAGTTCGGCGTTGGCGCGCAGGTGGCGCCATTCGCCGTGGACCGGCATCAGATTCTTCGGGCGGCAGATGTTGTAGAAGTACAGCAGCTCGCCGGCCGAGGCGTGGCCCGAGACGTGGACCTTGGCGTTGCCCTTGTGGACGACGTTGGCGCCCCAGCGGGTGAGGCCGTTGATCACGCGGTAGACCGCGTTCTCGTTGCCGGGGATCAGGGACGACGCGAGGATGACGGTGTCGCCCTCGACGATGCGGATCTGGTGGTCCCGGTTGGCCATGCGCGACAGCGCCGCCATCGGTTCGCCCTGGGAGCCCGTGCAGACCAGGACGACCTCGTGGTCGGGCAGGTCGTCGAGGGTCTTGACGTCGACGACCAGGCCCGGCGGGACCTTGAGGTAGCCGAGGTCGCGGGCGATGCCCATGTTGCGGACCATGGAGCGGCCGACGAAGGCGACCCGGCGGCCGTACTCGTGGGCGGCGTCCAGGATCTGCTGGATGCGGTGCACGTGGCTGGCGAAGCTGGCCACGATGATGCGCTTGCGGGCCCCGGCGAAGACCTGGCGCAGGACGTTGGAGATCTCCCGCTCGGGCGGGACGAAGCCCGGGACCTCGGCGTTCGTGGAGTCGGCGAGGAGCAGGTCGATGCCCTCCTCGCTGAGCCGCGCGAAGGCGTGCAGGTCGGTGAGGCGGTTGTCCAGCGGGAGCTGGTCCATCTTGAAGTCGCCGGTGTGCACGACCATGCCGGCCGGGGTGCGGATGGCGACGGCCAGCGCGTCCGGGATGGAGTGGTTGACGGCGATGAACTCGCAGTCGAAGGGGCCGATGCGCTCCCGGCCGCCCTCCGCCACTTCCAGGATGTACGGCCGGATGCGGTGTTCCTGGAGCTTGGCCTCGATGAGGGCGAGGGTCAGCTTGGAGCCGATCAGCGGGATGTCCGGCTTCTCCTTGAGGAGGAAGGGGACGCCGCCGATGTGGTCCTCGTGGCCGTGGGTCAGGACGATGCCCTCGATGTCGTCGAGGCGGTCCCGGATGGACGAGAAGTCCGGCAGGATCAGATCGATTCCGGGCTGCTCCTCCTCGGGGAAGAGCACTCCGCAGTCGACGATCAGAAGACGGCCGCCGTACTCGAAGACCGTCATGTTCCGGCCGATCTCGCCGAGGCCGCCGAGCGGGGTGACCCGCAGACCGCCTGCGGGGAGCGGCGGGGGCGCGCTCAGTTGGGGATGCGGATGACTCAAAAGACTCTCCTCACCACGACACGCCACGTACCGGCAGGCACGTGGCGCGTGTGACGTTCGTGCAGAAACAGTTGTTGTCGAGGACGACGGGCGCTTCGGGCCCGTTGCCGTTGATATTCAGTTGTGAAGTCCGGTGTCAGAGCTGTACCCCGCCCGCGGCAAGATCGATCTTGAGCTGGGCGGTCTCTTCGGGGGTGCACTCGACCATGGGGGGCCGCAGGGGTCCGGCGGGCAGTCCCTGGAGGGCGAGGGCGGCCTTGGTGGTCATGACGCCCTGGGTGCGGAAGACGCCCGTGAAGACGGGGAGCAGCTTCTGGTGGATCTCGGTCGCCTTGCGTACGTCCCCGGCGGTGAACGCCTCGACGAGGGCGCGCAGTTCGGGGGTGACGAGGTGGCCGACGACGGAGACGAAGCCGACGGCGCCGATCGAGAGCAGCGGGAGGTTCAGCATGTCGTCACCGGAGTACCAGGCGAGCGGGGAGCGCGCGATGGTCCAGCTAGCGGCGGCGAGGTCGCCCTTGGCGTCCTTGTTGGCGACGATCCTGGGGTGCTCGGCGAGCCTGACCAGGGTGTCCGTGCTGATGGCGACGCCGCTGCGGCCGGGGATGTCGTAGAGCATGACCGGCAGGCCGCTGGCGTCGGCCACGGTGGTGAAGTGGCGGTACAGGCCCTCTTGCGGGGGCTTGTTGTAGTACGGGGTGACGACGAGGAGGCCGTGGGCGCCGGTCTTCTCGGCGGCCTGGGCCAGTTCGGCGCTGTGGCGGGTGTCGTTGGTGCCGACGCCCGCGATGACGTGGGCGCGGTCGCCGACGGCCTCCAGGACGGCTCGTACCAGGTCCGTTTTCTCCGCGTCCGTGGTGGTGGGGGACTCGCCGGTGGTCCCGTTGACGACCAGGCCGTCGTTGCCGGCGTCGACCAGGTGGGTCGCGAGGCGCTGGGCGCCGTCCAGGTCGAGCGCGCCGTCCGCCGTGAACGGCGTGACCATGGCGGTGAGGACCCTCCCGAAGGGGGTCTGCGGAGTGGAGGTCAAAGCCATGGGTTACACGCTACTCGGTGTGCATCGCACGGTCTGCCCTCGGGGCGCCGAAAAGTCCTGACAAAGGTGGAGCCCGGCACTGCCTGCTCGGGGGTTCAAGCAGTGCCGGGTCCGTTTGATCAGGCTAGATGAACTTCTATAAAAGCCGCAATACGGACACTTCGCTTGGCTGATCCGCACATCTGTGCCCGGAGCGCGCGCTACGGCGCCACGCGCCCGTTGGCGTTGAAGGCGGCGTACGTCAGCGGCATGAGCTTCGCCCACTCCGCCTCCATCCGCTCGCCGACCATCTCGATCTCCCGCTGCGGGAAGGACGGCACCTTCGCCAGCTCGTGCTGGGTGCGCAGCCCCAGGAAGTGCATCAGCGAACGGGCGTTGCAGGTCGCGTACATGGACGAGAACAGGCCGACCGGCAGCACCGCGCGGGCGACCTCGCGGGCGACGCCTTGGGCGAGCATCTCCTGGTAGGCCCGGTAGGACTCCTGGTACGACTGCTCCATCGCCCGGCTCACCGTCTCGTGCTGCTCCGGGGTGCCCTCGGCGAAGACGTACTTGCCGGGGCGGCCCTGCTGGACCAGCTTGCGGGAGGCGCCGGGGACGTAGAAGACGGGCTCCAGCTCCCGGTAGCGGCCCGACTCCTCGTTGTAGGACCAGCCCACCCGGTGCCGCATGAACTCGCGGAAGACGAAGATCGGGGCGCTGATGAAGAAGGTCATCGAGTTGTGCTCGAAGGGGCTGCCGTGCCGGTCGCGCATCAGGTAGTTGATGAGCCCCTTGGAACGCTCCGGGTCCTTGTTCAGCTCGTCCAGGGACTGCTCGCCGGCCGTGGAGACACGGGCGGCGAAGAGGACGTCGGAGTCGGTCGCGGTGTGCTTGATCAGCTCTACGGTGACGTCGTCGCGCAGTTCGATCTTGAAATCTTCTTCAGGGGTCACGTGGGTCCACTTTACGGGCACCTTTTGCCGGTTCCGTTCGTCTTACCCGGTGACGGCAGTCTGTTCGACACCCAGAAGGAGCCGCCCCTATGTTTCGCCGGCGTGAGCCTGTCCCCTTCGCCTTTCTCGCCGAGGCCGACCGCTTCCGCAGCAACGTCGCCCCGCCGCCGCGAGAACGGGCGTCGAAGGGCGAGATAGCCGGGCGGTGGCTGCTGGGGACGACGATCGTGGCGGCGCTCGTGGGCTCGCTGGTGCTCGGGATGCCGGCGCTGTCGCTGGACCACTCCCGGCCGGCCCAGCAGTCGCAGGCCTCCGAGGTGACAGCGGGCCGCTGACCCGCCCCGCCGAGTGGAGCGCGGGGACACGGGCGGTTAACCTCACCGGGCACAGCCCAAGTTAAGGATCAAGTGAGGAACCGCCGTGCCCCTGCCTTTCCTGACGGCCGACCGCACCTTCGAGGCCGTGGACGAGGGTCCGCTGCCGCACGACGACCGGGAGCGGTGGCGGCGGCCGTACCGGCCCGGGCCCTGGCGGGTCGGGGTGGCCGCGGTGTGGCTGCTGCTCGCCTCGTTCGTGCTCCTCGCCGCGGTGGTCATCGCGTTCACCGGCGGGATCGGTGAGTCCGCCGCCGTCTTCGTGACCGCGCTGCTCGT
Source organism: Streptomyces sp. AMJ-169 (assembly GCF_055597585.1). NCBI lineage: Bacteria > Bacillati > Actinomycetota > Actinomycetes > Kitasatosporales > Streptomycetaceae > Streptomyces > Streptomyces sp. AMJ-169. The sequence continues at coordinate 105,087 of NZ_JBVLTJ010000020.1, read as the reverse complement.
CATCGCGGGCGCGCTGCGGCTGCTGCGGGTGGGGGTGTGGGTGAGTGCCGGGGGGCTGCGGCACGTCGGGTTCTTCGCCACGCGGACGGTGCCGTGGGCGGAGGTCGACGCGGTGCGGACGGTCCAGCAGCCGGTGCGCTGGCTGGGGCTGCCGCGGACCGTGCAGGGCCAGGCGGTGCTGCTGGTCCGGCAGGGGGCGCCGACGCCGGTGCTGACCTCGCACAACGCCGACTTCCTGGGGCGGGCAACCGCGTTCGACCGGGCCGCGGACACGCTGGAGGCGTGGGCCGCCGAGAGCCGCTGAGGGCTACTGCGCGGCCCGGCCGTCGTGCAGCGCTATCGCCCGCTGCATCGCCTTCCTCGCCCTCGGGGTGTCCCGCGCGTCGTGGTACGCCACCGCGAGCCGGAACCATGACCGCCAGTCCCCCGGCGCCGCCTCCGTCTCCGCCTTCCGCCTCGCGAAGACCTCGTCGGCCGAGTCGCGGTCGATACGGCCGGACGGGGTGCGTTTCAGCTCGTCCACCGGGAGGGCGCCCTCCGCCTCCAGCTTCGCCGCCAGGGCGTTGGCCTTGCGGACGAACTGCGTGTTCTTCCAGAGGAACCAGACGCCGATGACGGGCAGGATCAGAACGGCCACACCGAAGGTGACCGTCAGGAGCGTGCCGGTCTGGATGAGCATGACGCCGCGGCTGCCGACCAGGACGAAGTAGAAGACGAGGACGGCGGCGGTGACGGCGTAGGACAGCTTGGCGCGCATCAGCCCAGGTCCAGGAAGTTTTCCAGGCCGAAGGTGAGACCGGGGGCGCTCACCACGCGGCGGGCGCCCAGCAGGATGCCCGGCATGAAGCTGCTGTGGTGCAGGGAGTCGTGCCGGATCGTGAGGGTCTCGCCCTCGCCGCCGAGCAGGACCTCCTGGTGGGCGAGTAGACCGCGCAGCCGGACGGAGTGGACGGGAACGCCGTCGACGTCCGCGCCCCGGGCGCCGTCGAGGGCGGTGACCGTGGCGTCCGGCGCCTGCGGAGTGCCGGCGGCGGCGCGGGCCTCGGCGATCAGCTGGGCGGTACGGGTGGCCGTACCGCTCGGGGCGTCGGCCTTGTTCGGGTGGTGCAGCTCGATGACCTCGACGGACTCGAAGTAGGGGGCGGCGAGCTGGGCGAACTTCATGGTGAGGACGGCGCCGACGGAGAAGTTGGGCGCGATGAGGACGCCGGTCTCCGGGGAGCCGGCCAGCCAGGTCCGCAGCTGCGCGAGGCGCTCGTCGGTCCAGCCCGTCGTACCCACGACGGCGTGGATGCCGTGCCGTACGCAGTAGTCGAGGTTGCCCATGACCGAGGCGGGGGTGGTGAGTTCGACGGCGACCTGGGCGCCGGTGTCGGCGAGGGTCTCCAGGCGGTCGCCGCGGGAGAGGGCGGCGACCAGCTCCATGTCCTCGGCCGACTCGACGGCCTTGACCGCCTCGGCGCCGATACGGCCCTTCGCGCCGAGGACCGCCACGCGCAGCTTGCTCATCTTCTTGTTTCCTTACCGGGGTGGGTGCACAGGATGCTCAGGCGACGGCGTCGCGCAGCCGGGCCGCCTGTTTGTCCTTGAGCGGGCCGATGACCGACAGCGACGGGCGCCGGCCCAGGATGTCGCGGGCCACCTCACGGACCTCGTCCGGGGTCACGGACGCTATCCGGGTCAGCATGTCGTCGACCGACATCTGGCCGCCCCAGCACAGCTCGCTCTTGCCGATGCGGTTCATCAGCGCGCCGGTGTCCTCCAGGCCGAGGACGGTGGAGCCGCGCAGCTGGCCGATGGCGCGGGCGATCTCGTCGTCGGTGAGCCCGTCGCGGGCGACCTGGTCGAGTTCGTCGCGGCAGATCTTCAGCACGTCGTGGACCTGCGAGGGCCGACAGCCCGCGTACACGCCGAACAGGCCGCAGTCGGCGAAGCCGGAGGTGTACGAGTAGACGCTGTACGCAAGTCCCCGCTTCTCGCGGACCTCCTGGAAGAGGCGGGAGGACATGCCGCCGCCGAGGGCGGTGTTGAGGACGCCGAGGGCCCAGCGGCGCTCGTCGGTGCGGGCGAGGCCCGGCATGCCGAGGACGACATGGGCCTGCTCGGTCTTGCGGTCGACGAGTTCGACGCGGCCCGCGGTGCGCAGCGTGCGCTTGCCCTCGCGCGGCGCGAAGGGCATCGCGTCGAGCTTCTTGAGGGCGCCCGCCTGCTCGAAGGCCGCGCGAACCTGTCGTACGACCTTGTGGTGGTCGATGTTGCCGGCGGCGGCCACGACCAGGTGGGTGGGGTCGTAGTGCTTCTTGTAGAAGCGGCGGATGCGGTCGGCGGTGAGGGCGTTGACGGTGTCGACCGTGCCGAGGACCGGGCGGCCCAGGGCGTTGTCGCCGAACATCGTGTGCGCGAAGAGGTCGTGGACGCAGTCGCCCGGGTCGTCCTCGGTCATCGCGATCTCTTCGAGGATCGCGCCGCGTTCGACGTCGACGTCCTCCTCTCGGATCAGGGAGCCGGTCAGCATGTCGCAGACGACGTCGATGGCCAGCGGCAGGTCGGTGTCGAGCACGCGCGCGTAGTAGCACGTGTACTCCTTCGCCGTGAAGGCGTTCATCTCGCCGCCGACCGCGTCGAGCGCGGAGGAGATGTCGAGGGCGGACCTGCGGGCGGTGCCCTTGAAGAGGAGGTGCTCCAGGTAGTGGGTGGCGCCGTTGAGGGCCGGGGTCTCGTCGCGGGAGCCGACGTGGGCCCAGATGCCGAAGGTCGCGGAGCGGACCGAGGGGAGCGTCTCGGTGACGATGCGCAGGCCGCCGGGGAGGGTGGTCTTGCGGACCGTGCCGATGCCGTTCTCGCCCTTGATCAGGGTTTGGGTACGGGCGACGGCCCGCGCCTCCGAGGAGGTGCGGGCCGTCGCCTGGGAGCTACTCGACGTCACTTGTCGGAGTCGTCCTTCTTGTCTTCGGTGGCGTCTTCGCCCTCGATCACGGGGATCAGGGAGAGCTTGCCGCGGGAGTCGATCTCGGCGATCTCGACCTGGACCTTCTGGCCCACCCCGAGGACGTCCTCGACGTTCTCCACGCGCTTGCCGCCGGCGAGCTTGCGGATCTGCGAGATGTGCAGCAGGCCGTCCTTGCCGGGCAGCAGGGAGACGAAGGCGCCGAACGTCGTCGTCTTCACGACCGTACCCAGGTAGCGCTCGCCGACCTCGGGCATCGTCGGGTTGGCGATGCTGTTGATCGTGGTGCGGGCGGCCTCGGCGGAGGGGCCGTCGGCGGCACCGATGTAGATCGTGCCGTCGTCCTCGATGGTGATCTCGGCGCCGGTGTCCTCCTGGATCTGGTTGATCATCTTGCCCTTGGGGCCGATGACCTCGCCGATCTTGTCCACGGGGATCTTGACGGTGATGATCCGCGGGGCGTTGGGGGACATCTCGTCCGGCGTGTCGATCGCTTCCATCATCACGTCGAGGATGTGGAGGCGGGCGTCACGGGCCTGCTTGAGGGCGGCGGCCAGGACGGAGGCGGGGATGCCGTCGAGCTTCGTGTCGAGCTGGAGGGCCGTCACGAACTCCTTGGTGCCGGCGACCTTGAAGTCCATGTCGCCGAAGGCGTCCTCCGCACCGAGGATGTCGGTGAGGGTGACGTAGTGCGTCTCGCCGTCGATCTCCTGGGAGATCAGGCCCATCGCGATGCCGGCGACCGGGGCCTTCAGCGGGACACCCGCGTTGAGCAGCGACATCGTGGACGCGCAGACCGAGCCCATGGACGTCGAGCCGTTGGAGCTGAGCGCCTCGGAGACCTGGCGGATCGCGTAGGGGAACTCCTCGCGGGTCGGCAGGACCGGGACGAGGGCGCGCTCGGCGAGGGCGCCGTGGCCGATCTCGCGGCGCTTGGGGGAGCCGACGCGGCCGGTCTCGCCGGTGGAGTACGGCGGGAAGTTGTAGTTGTGCATGTAGCGCTTGCGGGTCACCGGGGAGAGCGTGTCCAGCTGCTGCTCCATGCGGAGCATGTTCAGCGTGGTGACACCCAGGATCTGGGTCTCGCCGCGCTCGAACACCGCGGAGCCGTGCACCCGCGGGATGGCCTCGACCTCGGCGGCGAGGGTACGGATGTCCGTGAGCCCGCGGCCGTCGATCCGCTTCTTCTCCTTGATCACGCGCTCGCGGACGAGCTGCTTGGTCAGGGAGCGGTAGGCGGCGGAGATCTCCTTCTCGCGGCCCTCGAACTGCGGGAGCAGCTTCTCGGCGGCGAGACCCTTGACGCGGTCCAGCTCGGCCTCGCGCTCCTGCTTGCCGGCGATGGTGAGCGCGGCGGCCAGCTCGCCCTTGACGGCGGCCGTGAGGGCCTCCAGGACGTCGTCCTGGTAGTCGAGGAAGATGGGGAACTCGGCGGTCGGCTTGGCGGCCTTCGCGGCGAGGTCGGCCTGGGCCTTGCACAGGACCTTGATGAAGGGCTTCGCGGCTTCGAGACCGGCGGCGACGACCTCCTCGGTGGGGGCCTCGACACCGCCCTTGACCAGCTGGATGGTCTTCTCGGTGGCCTCGGCCTCGACCATCATGATCGCGACGTCGCCGTCCTCCAGCGTGCGGCCCGCGACGACCATGTCGAAGACGGCGTCCTCGAGCTCGCTGTGCGTCGGGAAGGCGACCCACTGGCCGTTGATCAGCGCGACGCGGACGCCGCCGATCGGGCCGGAGAAGGGCAGACCGGCCAGCTGCGTGGACGCGGAGGCGGCGTTGATGGCCACGACGTCGTACAGGTGGTCGGGGTTGAGCGCCATGATCGTGGCCACGACCTGGATCTCGTTGCGCAGGCCCTTCTTGAAGGACGGGCGCAGCGGGCGGTCGATCAGGCGGCAGGTGAGGATCGCGTCCTCGGAGGGGCGGCCCTCGCGGCGGAAGAAGCTGCCGGGGATCTTGCCGGCGGCGTACATCCGCTCCTCGACGTCCACCGTGAGGGGGAAGAAGTCGAGCTGGTCCTTGGGGTTCTTCGAGGCGGTGGTGGCCGACAGCACCATGGTGTCGTCGTCCAGGTAGGCCACGGCCGAGCCGGCGGCCTGCTTGGCGAGGCGGCCCGTCTCGAAGCGGATGGTGCGGGTACCGAAAGCGCCGTTGTCGATGACGGCCTCGGCGTAGTGGGCTTCGTTCTCCACTAGCGTGTTCTCCGTTACTTTGTCTGCTTGTCGTCTTTCGTCCCTGCGCTGCCCGTGTGGCAGGGGGACTGGGCGGAGAAGCGCGCCGTTGCGGTGCGGGCCGGTCTTCGATCGAAGCACCCGGGGTTCGCTTCCCCCCGAGCGCCACTACCGAGGACCGGCGGCGGCGTGGTGCGCCTCTCCTGTACTTACTGCACAGCTTCACATCTTGTCGTGCTTGTGTCGTCCGTATTGCGTTGTGCTACCACAGTACAAAGCAGCACTGACACTCCGCACGTTTCCGTACGTCCGGCCGCTGACCGTCCGGACAAATATCTGCCTGCATACGGCAAAGGAGCGGCTCCCGATCGTTTCGGGAACCGCTCCCTCGAAGGCGTCTTACTTGGCGCCGCCGGCCGCACCGCGGCGGATGCCCAGGCGGTCGACCAGCGTACGGAAGCGCTGGATGTCCTTCTTGGCCAGGTACTGGAGCAGGCGGCGGCGCTGGCCGACGAGGATCAGCAGACCACGGCGGGAGTGGTGGTCGTGCTTGTGGGTCTTGAGGTGCTCGGTCAGGTCCGAGATACGGCGGGAGAGCATGGCGACCTGGACCTCGGGGGAGCCGGTGTCGCCCTCCTTCTGGCCGAACTCGGCGATGATCTGCTTCTTCGTGGCGGTGTCGAGCGACACGGTTGCTCCTCGTTGGTAGACGCCCAGGAGTACCCCCGGTCTGCTTCTCGGGGGAGGTGGATGACTCACCAGGCTGCGCGGCTGTCGTCGTAGGCGGCCCGGAATCCTTGCGGATCGGGCACAAGCACACAGACAACCGACCGCAAGGCTACCAGGGCGGCGCGGCGGCCTTGACCAGGAGGCGCACTCGGGGACCACTCGAACGAGTGAGCGTGACGGAACCCCGTGCGGGCGGAATGCTCGCAAGTAGGGTAGCCGTACAGCTCGTTTGAGTTATCGGAAAGCTTCGAGGGAAGGAACCGGGAGCCGCCATATGGCCGAGACCGAGACCGAAGAAGAGCGCAAGGCACGCAAGGACCGGGAACGGGACGAGCTGTACGCGCTCGACATCTCCGGCGTCGAGTGGCACTGCGCGCCGGGCACCGAGCAGGACGAGGAGCGCGTCGAGATCGCGTACCTCCCGGACGGCGCCGTGGCGATGCGGTCCTCGCTCGACCACGGCACCGTGCTGCGCTACACGGAGGCGGAGTGGACCGCGTTCGTGCTGGGGGCGCGGGACGGGGAGTTCGATCTGGAGCCGGCGGTGCGGGAGGGGGAGGGTGCGGCGGAGGCTGAGAAGGCTTAGCTCTCCGGGAGGCCTCTCCGGGAAGCCCAGTTAGGGGATCGGGGAGGCCTGGTCCGGGGCCGGGGAGGCCTGGCCCGGGGGCCGGGGAGGCTTCGCCGGGAGGCTTGAGCAGCTCGCAAGAGCGGGCTCCGCTTCCCCGGGGCCGCCCGGCTCCGGTGGGCGGCGTGCGGGCCCTGTGTGGATAGCGTGCCCGCGCGGTGGTGAGGTGGGGACCCGTGCGCCGGGTTCCCACCTCTTTGCGTCCGCGGCGATACGCGCGCTGTGTGGTGATACGCCCCGCGCGCGGGGCGGGCGGTGGCCGAGCTGTGACGTGTTGTGCGGCTGCTCGGGGGTGGACGGGCCTGCCGGGGCGGGGGTTCGGGTGATTAGGCTGGGAACGGGCGCGACGAAAACCCGTGGACGGGCCGGTTGCGGCCCAGGGGAGAGTCGGCCCCAGGGGGAGAGTCAGATCGGACCGCCGTGTGCGCGCTGCTCCGGCCCGCCCTCGTCGCCGACCGACATGAACGAGACGACTTGGTCGCCCCGGCAGGGTTCAGAGGGTGTCCGACCACAGCAGGAGGAACTGTGAGCAGCGATCGGGACGGGATGCGCGGGGGCTGGCCGACGCCTGGCAACCAGCCCGACGCGGAGTCCGCCAACGATATGACGGGCGAGTTCACCATCGACTACGCGCCGCCGGCTTGGTACACGCCGAATGCGGGGGTGGTGGAGGAGGGTGAGGAGGAGCGGGGGGAGAACGCGGCGCAGCCGCCCGCTGCGACTCCGGCTCCGGCACAGGGGCAGCCTCCGACTCCGGGTACGCCTCAGATTCCGGGCGCGGCTCCGGCTGCGGGCCAAGGTCAGCCGCTGGCTCCGGGTACGCCTCAGATTCCGGGCGCGGCTCCGGCTCCGATCCAGCCTTCGGTTCCGGGGCAGGTGCAGCCTCCGGGTCCAGGGCGGGGGCAGGGACAGCCTCTGGCTTCGGCTCTGGGACAGGTTCAGCCTTCAGTTCCGGGGCGGGGGCAGGGACAGCCTCCGGCTCAGGGGCAGGGGCAGCCTCCGGCTTTGAGGTCGGCTTACGCTCCCGGATCGGCTTCGGTTCCGGGGCCGGCTCAGGCTCATATTCCCGGCTCGGGTCCGGGTACGGCTTCGACCGCCGGGGGGGCTGTCGGAGGGCCTGGGGTCGGCGATCCTGCCGGGGGTCCCGGGGGGCTTGCGGTGCCGGGGAGTCCTGAGCGGCCTTTGGTGTACGAGGGTCCTGGGGGCGGTGTGCAGGGGAGGCCTCCTGTCGTTCCGGGGGCTGTTCCTCCTGGGGTGCCCGGGGGGCCGGGAGGTTCCGGAGTTTCGGGTCCTGGTGCTCCTGGTGCTCCTGGTGCTCCTGGTGCTCCTGGTGCTCCTGGTGCTCCTGGTGCCGGTGTACAGGGAGTTCCGTCTGTCGCGCCGGGGGGTGTTCCCTCTGGGGTGCCCGGGGGTCCGGGAGGGCCCGGGGTTCCGGGGTATGGCATTCCCGATGCTCCTGGTGCCGGCGTGTCCGGTTCCGTTCCTGGGGGGCCGACTGCTTCTTCCGTGTCCGGTTCTGTCCCTGGGGGGCCCGGGGTTTCGGCGGGGCCTTCCGTACCGGGCTCTGTTCCTGAGGTTCCTGGGGGGCCCGGGGTTCCGGGCCCTGGTGCTCCCGGCGTTCCCGGTCCCGGCGTGTCCGGTTCCGTTCCCGGAGGGCCGACCGCTCCTTCCGTACCCGGTCCTGTCCCGGGGGTTCCCGGGGTTCCGGGCTCTGGCGCTCCCAGCGTTCCCGGAGGTCCGGCCGCCCCCTCCGTACCCGGCCCTGTCCCCGGGGTTCCCGGCGCGACCGGGGTTCCGGGCTCGCCCTCCGTGTCGGCGCCCGGTGTGCCCTCCGTACCGGCTTCCGTTCCCGGTGTTCCGGCTGCGCCCCCTACGGCGGAGGCCGGCGTGGGTGCGCCCCCTGTTCCGGCCGCGCCCATCGCTCCCGCTCCCATCCCTCCGGCCCCGCCCATCGCCACCCCGTCCACTCCCCCCGCTCCCGTCGCCCCTCAAGCGCCGCTCGCTCCCCTGTCCTCCGAAACTCCGCGCACGCCCACTCCCCCGGCACCAGCGACGGCCCCCGACTCCCCCGCCATGCCCAAGCTCCCCGAAGGCTTCGAGGCGCAGCAAGCCGAGGAGTCCGGCTCCGCCGAGGAGTCCGACGGTGAGACAGCCGGTGCCGACCAAGACGCCGGCGCCGACAAGGCCGTAACGCAGACCGAACCCCCCGCCGAGGAAACGGAAGCCCCGCAGCCCGACGGCGAGTCCGAGGAGCCCGCGTCCGCCGAGGCGCCCGAGTCCCTCGACGCCGCACCGGAGACCGAGGCCGCAGAAGCTCCCGGTACCTCCTGGACGCTTCAGCCCCCGCAGGGCACCGTCCCCCCGCTGCCCCCGACGTACGAGCCCGCCGCGCGCAACCCTGCCCCGCAGCAGCCCGCAGCGGAAGGCCAGCCCGCGTACGGCTTCCCGCAAGGCCCCCCGGCCACAGCACCGGGCCAGCCCACACCCCCCGCTCCTCCGGCCCCCGAGGCTCAGCCCGGCTACGGCTTCTCTCAGCCTCCGGCGCCCGAAGGCCACCCCGGATACGGCTTCCCCCAGGGGACCCCGGACGCACCGGGCCAGCCCACACCCCCGACTCCCGAAGCCCAGCCGGGCTACGGCTTCCCCCAGCCCCCCGCGCCCGAAGGCCACCCCGGATACGGCTTCCCCCAAGGACCCCCAGCCGCACAAGGCCAGCCCACACCCCCGGCACCCGCAGCCCAGCCGGGCTACGGCTTCCCCCAGGAACCTCTTCCCGCAGCGCAGGGCCACCCCGCACCCCCTGCTGCCGCACACCCCCAGCCCACTCCCCCAGCCCCCGGCGCCCAGCCCTCGCACGGCTACGGCTTCCCCCAACCCCCCGCACCCGACGGGCAGCCGGGGTACGGATTCCCCCAGCCCCCGCAGCCCGCGTACGGCTTCCCCCAGCAGCCCCCGGCCGCACCGGGCCAGCCCACACCCCCGGCCCCCGAAGCCCCGCCCAGCTACGGCTTCCCCCAAGGACCCCCTCCCGCGGCGCAGGGCCACCCCACTCCCCCAGCCCCCAACGCCCACCCGAACTACGGTTTCCCCCAACCCCCCGCCCCCGGCGGCCAGCCCGGATACGGGTTCCCTCAAGGAACCACGCAGCCCCAGCCCGGAGCCCCCGCCCCCAACACCCCTCCCCCCGACCCCCGCGCAGCCATGGCCTGGCCCCAGCCCGTGCAGCACGATCACCGGCAGCCGGTGAACCCCGCCGCCGCCCCCCTCGGATACACCGCCGCCGTCGAGCTGTCCTCCGACCGGCTGCTCAACAACAAGAAGCAGAAGGCCAAGAGCAGCCGGCCGGGCAGTGGTGGGCGGTTCAAGCTGGGGGGGAAGAAGGAAGAGGCCGAGCGGCAGCGGAAGCTGGAGCTCATCCGGACGCCGGTGTTGTCCTGTTATCGGATCGCCGTCATCAGTCTTAAGGGGGGCGTGGGGAAGACGACCACCACCACCGCCCTCGGCTCCACCCTCGCCACCGAACGCCAGGACAAGATCCTCGCGATCGACGCCAACCCGGACGCGGGAACGCTCGGCCGCCGGGTGCGGCGGGAGACGGGGGCGACGATCCGCGACCTCGTCCAGGCGATCCCGTACCTCAACTCGTACATGGACATCCGCCGGTTCACCTCGCAGGCGCCGTCGGGTCTGGAGATCATCGCCAACGACGTCGACCCGGCCGTCTCCACGACGTTCAACGACGAGGACTACCGGCGGGCGATAGAGATCCTGGGCAAGCAGTACCCGATCATCCTCACGGACTCCGGCACGGGCCTGCTGTACAGCGCGATGCGCGGGGTGCTGGACCTCGCCGATCAGCTGATCATCATCTCGACGCCGTCCGTGGACGGTGCCTCCAGCGCGAGCACGACCCTGGACTGGCTCTCGGCGCACGGGTACTCGGACCTGGTCTCCCGGTCCCTGACGGTGATCTCCGGAGTCCGCGAGACCGGCAAGATGATCAAGGTGGAGGACATCGTCTCCCACTTCGAGACCCGCTGCCGGGGCGTCATCGTCGTCCCCTTCGACGAGCATCTGTCGGCCGGCGCCGAGGTCGACCTCGACATGATGCGCCCGAAGGTGCGCGAGGCGTACTTCGAGCTGGCGTCGATGGTCGCGGAGGACTTCGTGCGGCATCAGCAGTCGCACGGCCTGTGGACCTCCGACGGCAACCCGCCGCCGGTCGCGGCCCCGCCGATGCCCGGTTACCAGGGCCAGCCGCAGCAGCCTTACCCCTACCCGGGACAGCAGCCGTACCCCGGCCAGCCCTACCCCCCGCAGGGGTACCCGCCTCAGCAGTAGCGGCCCTACGACGACGGGGGCGCCCGGTGCTCGAAAGCACCGGGCGCCCCCGTCGTCGTCAGCCCAACTACTCAGCCGCCGCGATCAGTTCACGGCAGCGTTTGACGTCCTGGCCCATCTGTTCCAGCAGCGCTTCCAAGGAGTCGAACCTGGCCTGGCCGCGGACGTAGGCGAGGAAGTCGACGCAGACGTGCAGGCCGTACAGGTCGAGGCCGACGCGGTCGATGGCGTACGCCTCCACCGTGCGTTCGGTGCCGTCGAACTGGGGGTTCGTGCCGACCGAGATCGCGGCCGGCATGATCTCGCCGGCCGCGTGCAGCCAGCCCGCGTAGACGCCGTCGGCGGGGATCGCGGTGTGCGGGAGGGTCTCGACGTTGGCCGTGGGGAAGCCGAGTTCACGGCCGCGCTGGGCGCCGCGTACGACGATGCCCTCGACGCGGTGCGGGCGGCCCAGGATCTCGGCGGCGCCCGCGACGTCGCCCTCGGCGACGAGGCGGCGGGTCAGGGTCGAGGAGAACGGCTGTCCGCCGCCGGCCTCCCCGCTGACGTACAGGTCGACGACCTCGACGTCGAAGTCGTACACCGCGCCCTGTTCGGTCAGGAACTCCACGTTGCCCGCGGCCTTGTGGCCGAAGCGGAAGTTGGGGCCCTCGACGACCGCCCGCGCGTGCAGCTTGTCGACCAGGACCTTGACGACGAACTCGGCCGGGGACAGCTTCGAGAACTCGGTGGTGAACGGCAGCACCAGCACCGCGTCCACGCCCAGCTTGGCCATGAGTTCGGCGCGGCGGTGGTGCGGGGCCAGCAGCGGCGGGTGGCTGCCGGGGCGGACGACCTCGCTGGGGTGCGGGTCGAAGGTGACGACGACCGCCGGGACACCCAACTCGCGGGCGCGGTCCACCGCGTGCCGGACGATCAGCTGGTGGCCCCGGTGGACGCCGTCGTAGGAACCGATGGTGACGACGCTGCGCCCCCAGTCCTGGGGGATGTCCGCCAAGCCACGCCAGCGCTGCACTGTGACCGCTCCTCGAAACGTAACCAAAACCCTCAAGTTCTCGCGCAGGTCTAAGGGTGCCATGTCCACGGGTCCGTGCCCTCATCGGCATGGGAGCTGTGACCTGGCGCACGTGATCAGGCGGGGGTCCTGATGCCCGAGAGGTTCTCGATCATGCGGCGGGTGCTGGGGCCGACGACCGCCGCCCACTCCTCCGGCGCCTCGCTGAGCCAGCCCGCCACCCGCGCGGCGAACCCGGGGACGTGCCGGCCCAGGTCGACCAGGCCCCGGTCGAAGCGGGTCGCGCCGTCCGGGGTGCGGACCAGGAGCCGGCCGGTGCGGTGGATCAGGTCGCGCGCCGCGCACGGGTGGCTGGCCGCCGCGTGCAGGAGGGCGGCGAGTACGGCCGGGTCGTGCTCGTGCGTCAGCAGGAACTCGCGCAGTTCCGTGCGCAGGGGGCCGTCGTCCGGGACCGCCAGGACCGCCGCCAGCGCCGAGCGGACCGGTTCGGGGGCCGAGGTCAGCAGCGCGGTCACCAAGGGGTGCAGGACCGGCCGCGCCGTCTGGCCCTGGTCCAGGCGGCGGGCCACATAGCCCGCGACCGCCGTCGCCGACTCCGGGCGGCGCTCGACCGTCTCCCTCACCAGCACCGCGATCCTGCGCGCCAGTTGGGGCAGGGTGACCTCCGCGAGGGCGCGCAGCGCCGGGGCCGGGTCGGGGCGGGCCAGGCGGGTCGCGAAGGCGTCCAGGACCTGGTCGGTGTGGGTGGTGAGGGCCGGGAGGAGGGCCGTGGGCGGGAGGTGCGGGTCGGCCTCCGTCAGGGCGTGCAGGGCCCGGGGAAGGTGCGGGGCGCGGGTGCGGGGGTCCTGGATCAGCAGGCCCAGGGCGCCCGCGTGGTCGGGGGTGTCGGCCAGGAGGGCTTCGGCGGCGTAGCGGATGAGGGCGCGGTCGGCTTCGGTGCGCAGGTGGGGGGCGGCTTTCAGGCCGTACGTGACCGCCGCGACCCTGCGGGCCGGGCGGGGGTCCCTGGCCCAGCGGTCCACCGCGCGGCACAGCGCCGAGGGTTCCTCCTCGGCGAGGGTTTCGAGGAGTTCGTCCGCCCTGAGGTGGGCGCAGTCGACCAGGGCTTCCGTGAGGTCGTCCAGGGCCAGGCGGCGGTGGGTGTGCAGGAGGGCCTGGGCGGCGGTGGCGACCGTCGCGTCGGGGGCCCAGGGGAGGGGGCGGTCGTCCTCGAACCAGTCCGTGAGGTGGGGCTGTACTTCCGTGGGGTGGGCGGCCAGGAGATCGGAGGCGGCCTGGAGGTAGGTGCGGTCGGCGCGCAGGAGGGTTCGGAGGAGGGTGAGGAGGGTGGGGGTGGGGAGGGGGAGGGTGGTCCAGAAGGTGGGGGGCAGGGGGTGCGGGGGGATTTCCGTCGCCTGGGCGTGGGCCACCGTGTGGGCCGCCAGTACGTGCAGGACCTCCTCGTACGGGGTCGCGTCCGGGACTCTGTTCAGGGTTTCCCTCAGGAGGTGGGCCGGCCACCATGCCGTGGGGTCGGTGATCAGTGCCCTGGTCAGGTGGGTCAGGTGGATCGCCAGGCGGGGCTCTCCCTGTTGGCGGGCCACCAGGAGGAGGGCCTGGACCACCGGGCCGATCCTGTGGTGCGGGACCGGGACCGTGTGGGTTCTGCGTTTGTGGACCAGCGCGTGCAGGGCCTCGTCCAGGTCCAGGTGCATGCCCTGGATCCAGTCGGCCAGTTCCTCGTGGGCGAAGCGGTAGCCCGTGCCGGCCGGGACCAGCAGGCCCTCCGTCAGGACCGCCGACGCCCAGCCCGTTCCGCCGCCCAGGCGGGGTGGGGACTGGCCCCAGGGGAACACCGCCTCGAACGACTCTCTGTCCAGTTCGCCTTGGCCTGGGCCCAGGCTGCGGCGGGCCGCCTCGTGGATCTGGCCGGAGACTCTTGCGGTGAGGCGGCGGACCGCTGTGCCTCGTACGCCGTTCTCTGCGGCCAGGCGGACTGCGATGCGCAGGCACATGAGGTCCAGGTAGGCGGTGAAGATGTCGTCCGTGGTGGCTCGGGTGGGGGGTGGGGTGTCGGGGAGGGCTGTGCGGAGGTCTGCGAGGAGGCGGAGGGTGAGGGGGTGGTGGGCTGCGGTGGGGGTGAGGGCGGTGTCGGGGATGGCGTAGCGGGTGCGGGCCTCTGCTGCTTCTGTGGGGGTCAGGTCGGTGACGGGTACGTGTGGGGGGAGGATTTCGCCCCCGCCGCCCCTACCCTTCCCGTCCTTTGAAGGGGCTGCCGCCCCTTCGACCCCGCCCGGCCCTGAACGGGCCTTGTCCTCAAACTCCCCCAAGCTCTTCGAGCAGGGAGGTGCCCCCAGACGGGCTGAGTTGTACAGAAGCTCCCTCGGGAATGCCCTCCCCGCACTCTCCCAATACTCCGCCCTGCACGCCAGTACCAACCTCGTCCCCGTCTCCCCCAGCCATTTCGCCGTTTCCTGCGTCCATGCCGACAGGGCGTGGGACAGCAGCGGGGGCATTTCCTCCGGGGCGTCCAGGAGGACGTACAGGGGGCGGGGGGTTCTTGTTGTCAGGGACTTCGGGGTTGTCTGGTCCGGAGTTGGCGGGGTGGTGCGCGGAGTTGAGGCGGTGATGATTCTTGCCGAGTGGCGTAGGGCCCTTGCCGTCGCTTCCTCGATCGAGGTGTCGTCCGCCCTGAGGTCCGCTCCTCGTAGCCAGAGGGTGGGGGACAGGTGGCGGGTCGTCGCCAGGGATGCCAGAGCCGTCGTGCGGCCCGTTCCTGGGGGACCTACCAAGGCCAGGACCGTTTTTTCGCCTGCCTCGAACTCCCTGAACTCCCTTGTCAGGGAAGGGCGTTCCACCGGGTCCAGCAGGGGTGGGGCTGACGAGGTCGCCGTCAGTTCCAGGATGCCCGCCAGGTTGAGGTCGTCGCCGTACGCGGGGACCGTCTCGGCGTTGCGGGTCAGGACGTCCGCCAGGGCCGGGCTGCGGTCGGCCGCCCAGCGGAGGGGGACCGCGAAGCCGATGTCGCGGAGGTCGGCGCGCAGGGCGGTGCCGAGGACCGCCACGACCGTGCCGGTGCCGGCGTCCACGACCGGGCCGCCGGCCGCTCCCCCGCCCAGGCGCAGCGCGTCGCTGCCGGAGGTGCCGATCGCCAGCTCCAGGGCGCCGTCGAGCTGGTGGAAGCCGCCGGTGGCGGTGTAGGTCGCCGAGGTGGTCGTGAGGACGCGGGCCTCGCGCCAGCGGCCGGCGGCGAGGCGGACGTAGGTGCCGGTGCCGACCTCGGGGCGGACCGTCACGGGGAGGGGGTGGGTGGCCAGGCCCTCCGTGCGGACCAGGGCGAGGTCCAGTTCGGGGAGGGGGGTGACGGCGTCGGCGGGGACGACGCAGCTGTGGTCGCCGGTGCCGTACAGGACGACTCTGGGGAGGCCGTCGACCGCTTCGTGGCTGGTGATGACCGTGCCCTGGTGGTCGGCCATGAAGCCGGTGCCGCGCGGGCGGCCCGCGAGGTCGCGGATGCGGATCAGGGCCTCGTCCAGATGGGCGGGCGGCGCCTGGGTCCCCTCGGGCCGCGCCTGCCGCCGTCCTCCCATCGCCGTACCTCCCACGTGCCCCGACCGTACGTTCCGACGGTAGGCGCGTGGTGATCAGCAGGACAGGGCGTACGGCGAACGCGCCCCCTCACGCTCCCTCGGTTCACTCCGAGCGCCCGCCCGGACGGGTGAACAGCAGGGGGATCGCTCCATGGAGAAAGCTTTCGGGGAAGCCGGCCGGCCGGCTTCCCCGAAAGCTCTCCGAGCGGCCTTACGCGAAGACCGCGAGGCTCTTCGCCTTCCCCTTCTGCTCCTCCACCAGCGCCAGGAAGCGGCCCTGCGGATCGAACACCGCCACCGCTCCGGCGCCCGCGTACACCTCGGGCATGTCCAGCCGGACCCCGTTCAGCAGCAGCCGCGCGCGCTTGACGTCGACGTCCCAGCGCGGGAAGGCCGCCGCCGCCGCGTCCGCGACCGGCATGACCGTCAGCTCCTCCTGGAGCTGGTCCAGCGTGCGGGCCGTGTCGAGCTTGTACGGGCCGACCCGGGTGCGGCGCAGGGCCGTGAGGTGGCCGCCGACGCCGAGGTCGGCGCCGAGGTCGCGGGCGAGGGCCCGGATGTAGGTGCCGGAGGAGCAGACGACCGAGACGACGAGGTCGAGCACGGGGGTGGCGTCCTCGGCGACGGCGTCGCGGACGTCGTACACGGTGAACGACGAGATGCGCACCGGGCGGGCCGGGATCTCGAAGTCCTCGCCCTCGCGGGCCCGCTTGTAGGAGCGGACGCCGTCGATCTTGATGGCGCTGACCTTGGAGGGGACCTGCATGATGTCGCCGGTGAGCTTGGCGACGCCCTCGGTGACCTGTTCGCGGGTGATCGCGGAGGCGTCCTTGGCGGACGTGATGTCGCCCTCGGCGTCGTCGGTCACCGTGGACTGGCCCAGGCGGATGGTGCCCAGGTACTCCTTCTCGGTGAGGGCGAGGTGGCCGAGGAGCTTGGTGGCCTTCTCGACGCCGAGGACGAGGACGCCGGTGGCCATGGGGTCGAGGGTGCCGGCGTGGCCGACGCGGCGGGTGCGGGCGATGCCGCGCATCTTGGCGACCACGTCGTGCGAGGTGAAGCCCGACGGCTTGTCGACGATGACGAGGCCGTCGGGCGGAGGGGTGGGGCGGTTCATTCGGCGGCGCTGTCCGTCTCGTCGTCAGGCTTCTTGTACGGGTCGGCGCCGCCCGCGTAGTCGGCGCCGGCGGAGGCCTCGCGGACCTTCTCGTCGGACAGCCGCGCCTTGTCGAGGAGGTCTTCGATGGTGCGGGCGTTGTCGGGGAGGGCGTCCGCGACGAAGGTCAGGGTCGGGGTGAACTTCGTCCCGGCCGCGCGGCCCACCTCGGAGCGCAGGATGCCCTTGGCGCTCTCCAGTCCGGCCGCCGCCTCGGCGCGCTCCTCGTCGCCGCCGTACACCGTGTAGAAGACGGTCGCCTCCCGCAGGTCGCCGGTGACTCTGGCGTCCGTGATGGTGACGTGCGTACCGAGCCTCGGGTCCTTGATCCCGCGCTGGAGCTTCTGGGCCACCACCTCTCGGATGAGGTCCGCAAGCCTTTTGGCGCGCGCGTTGTCGGCCACTGGTCCGTCTCCCGTCTTTCCTGTCTTGGTTCTTGGGTCAGTCGTCGTCGCCGTGCAGCCGCCGCCGTACGGACAGCAGCTCCACCTCCGGGCGGCCGGCGACCAGCCGTTCGCACCGGTCGAGCACGTCGCTGAGGTGGGCCGTGTCGCCGGACACCAGGGCGAGCCCGATACCGGCCCGCCGGTGGAGCTCCATATGGTCCACCTCGGCCGCGCTCACCGCGAACTTGCGCTGGAGCTCGGCGACGATCGGGCGGACGACGGAGCGCTTCTCCTTCAGCGAATGGACATCGCCGAGAAGCAGGTCGAAGGACAGCGTCCCCACGTACATGTACAGCCGGTTGACCCGCCGGTACGGGCTCGGTGACCCCGTCCGCCGGGCGGGGAGGGGGGCATCAAGAACGGTACATCGATCCGGCCGGACAGATCGACGGATATTACGCTCCGTGGAGCGCGGGCAACCCTCAAGCGCCGGGCGAGCCTTTCAGCCCGTCCGGCGCTTGAGGTCACGGCCCCTCAGGGCCGGCGGCGAATGCTATGCGCGCGGCTTCTCGCGCATCTCGTACGTCGCGATGACGTCGTCGACCTTGATGTCGTTGAAGTTGCCGAGGTTGATACCGCCCTCGAAGCCTTCGCGGATCTCGGTGACGTCGTCCTTGAAGCGGCGCAGACCCTCGATGTTGAGGTTCTCGGCGATGACCTTGCCGTCGCGGACGAGGCGCGCCTTGGTGTTGCGCTTGACCTCGCCGGAGCGGATGAGGACACCGGCGATGTTGCCGAGCTTGGACGACTTGAAGACCTCGCGGATCTCCGCCGTGCCGAGCTCGACCTCCTCGTACTCGGGCTTGAGCATGCCCTTGAGGGCCGCCTCGATCTCCTCGATCGCCTGGTAGATGACCGAGTAGTACCGGACGTCCACGCCTTCGCGCTCGGCCATCTGCGCCGCGCGGCCGGCCGCGCGGACGTTGAAGCCGATGACGATGGCGTCGGAGCCCATGGCCAGGTCGATGTCGGACTCCGTGACCGCACCGACGCCGCGGTGCAGGACGCGGATGTCGACCTCTTCGCCGACGTCCAGCTGGAGCAGCGAGGACTCCAGCGCCTCGACGGAACCAGAAGCGTCACCCTTGATGATGAGGTTGAGCTGCTGGATCTCGCCGGCCTTGAGCACCTTGTCGAGGTCCTCGAGGGAGACGCGGCGCACGCGCTTGGCGAACGCGGCGTTGCGCTCGCGGGCGGCGCGCTTCTCGGCGATCTGGCGGGCGGTGCGGTCCTCGTCGACGACGAGGAAGTTGTCGCCCGCGCCGGGGACGTTGGTGAGACCGAGCACCTGGACCGGGGTCGAGGGGCCGGCTTCCGTCACGTTGTTGCCGTTGTCGTCGAGCATCGCCCGGACGCGGCCGTACGCGTCGCCGACGACCATCGTGTCGCCGACCCGCAGGGTGCCTCGCTGGACGAGGACCGTGGAGACGGCGCCTCGACCGCGGTCGAGGCGGGACTCGATGGAGATGCCCTGCGCGTCCTGGTTCGGGTTGGCCCGCAGGTCGAGCGAGGCGTCGGCGGTGAGGACGACGGCCTCCAGCAGGGAGTCGATGTGCAGACCCTGCTTGGCGGAGATGTCGACGAACATCGTGTCGCCGCCGTACTCCTCGGCGACGAGGCCGTACTCGGTGAGCTGGCCGCGGACCTTGGTCGGGTCGGCGCCCTCGACGTCGATCTTGTTGACCGCGACGACGATCGGGACGTCGGCCGCCTTGGCGTGGTTGAGCGCCTCGACCGTCTGCGGCATGACGCCGTCGTTGGCCGCGACGACCAGGATCGCGATGTCCGTCGAGCGGGCACCACGGGCACGCATGGCGGTGAACGCCTCGTGACCCGGGGTGTCGATGAAGGTGATCGCGCGGTCCTCGCCGTTGACCTCGGTCGCGACCTGGTAGGCACCGATGTGCTGGGTGATGCCGCCGGCCTCGCCCGCGATGACGTTCGTCTTGCGGATCGCGTCGAGAAGACGCGTCTTGCCGTGGTCGACGTGACCCATGACGGTGACGACCGGCGGGCGGACGACCAGGTCGTCCTCGTCGCCCTCGTCCTCGCCGAACTCGATGTCGAAGGAGCCCAGGAGCTCGCGGTCCTCCTCCTCCGGGCTGACGATCTGAACCGTGTAGTTCATCTCGCCGGCCAGGAGCTCCAGCGTCTCGTCGGAGACGGACTGGGTGGCGGTGACCATCTCGCCGAGGTTCATCATGACCGCGACGAGGGACGCCGGGTTGGCGTTGATCTTCTCCGCGAAGTCGGTGAGCGACGCGCCGCGGGAGAGACGGATGGTCTCGCCGTTGCCGCGCGGCAGCATCACGCCGCCGACGCTCGGGGCCTGCATGGCCTCGTACTCCTGGCGCCGCTGCCGCTTCGACTTGCGGCCACGACGGGCGGGCCCGCCGGGACGGCCGAAGGCGCCCTGCGTGCCACCACGGCCACCGGGGCCGCCGGGACGACCGCCGAAGCCGGGACGGCCACCGCCGCCACCGGCACCAGCGCCGGGGCCGCCGCCGAAGCCGCCGCCACCGGGACGGGCGCCGAAGCCACCGCCGCCGGGACGCGCGCCGCCACCGGCACCGCCGCCGGGACGGGCGAAGCCGCCGCCGCCACCGGGACGACCGGGACCGCCGGGACGACCGGCACCGCCGGTGCCCGGACCACGGCCGCCGGGGCCGCCGCCGGGACGCGGGCCGGCAGCCGGACGCTGCGGCATCATGCCGGGGTTGGGACGGGGACCGCCGGGACGCGGACCGCCGGGGCCCGCACCCTGCGGACGGGGCATGCCCGCCGGCGAGGGACGGGGGCCGCCGGGAGCCTGCGGACGGGGACCGCCCTGGGCGCCACCGGGCGCCTGGGGACGCGGACCCGCGCCGGGCGCGCCACCGGGACCGCCGGGCCGCGGGCCCTGCGGACGGGGGGCACCCATGCCGGCGTTGCCGCCGGAGGTGAAGGGGTTGTTGCCCGGACGCGGACCGGCCGGACGGCCGCCCGGACGCTGACCGGGGGCGCCACCGGGACGCGGACCACGCTCGCCGCGCTCGGGACGGTCACCGGACGGGCGCTGGCCCTGGCCGGGACCGCCGGGGCGGGCGCCGCTGGGCTTGGGGGCCGCCGGGCCGGGACGCGGGCCACCCGGGCGCGGGGCCTGGGCGGCGGGCTGCTGCGGGGCCGGGGCCGACGGCGGAGCGGTGAACTCCGGGACGGACGGGGCCGGACGCGGCGCGGGCTTGGGGCCCGGACGCGGACCCGAGGGGGCCGTGGCCGCCGGGGCGGGGGCCGCCGCGGGGGCGGGCGTCACCGGGGCGGGGGCCGCGGGGGCCGGCGCCGCGGCGGGCTTGGGGGCGGCCGGCTTCGGCGGAGCCGGACGTGCCGACGTCGCCGGAGAGGGCGCGCCGGGCTTGGGGGCCGCCTTGCGGGGGGCGGGCTTGCCGCCGCCCTGGAAGGCGTCTGTCAGCTTGCGTACAACGGGGGCCTCGATCGTCGAGGACGCCGATCGGACGAATTCACCGAGTTCCTGGAGCTTGGCCATGACGACCTTGCTCTCCACACCGAACTCCTTGGCGAGTTCGTATACCCGGACCTTAGCCACTTCGCTCCTTTGAGGTCCGGGTTTGCGGCCGGACCGTCGCTACTTCATGGGCGTACTCATCGCGTGCTCATCGAGTGCTCATCGCAATCTCGACCTACTTCCAACTCGCGGGGTACCTGGCCGCACGGAGGCTCCGCGCGACCATTCCTTACTGTGCTGCCTCGTCGGCAACGGTCGTCTGCTCGACGTATTGGCGCAACGCCTTTATGTCGAGCGCTCCCTGGGCGCGCAGCGCCCGTGTGAACGCCCGGCGGCGCACCGCCTGGTCGAGACAGAGCGGGACGGGATGCACGTACGCACCCCGGCCGGGCAGCGTACCGCGAGGATCGGGTACGCATTCGTCCCCGACCGCCACGATGCGCAGCAGTCCCGTCTTGGCCGCCCGCTCCCGGCAGCCCACACAGGTGCGCTCAGGGCATGCTCGGGCGTGCGTCCGGCCAGACACTGTTAAGTCTACCTCCCCGCGACGGTCTCACCCCTTTGGGTCAGGACTCGAACACGCGCCGCGATATAACTGACGTGATCCAACCCACTACCGGCCGAGATCTATTCCCCGGTCTGCTCGGTGTCGGGCCGGATGTCGATGCGCCAGCCGGTGAGGCGGGCGGCGAGACGGGCGTTCTGCCCCTCCTTGCCGATCGCCAGCGACAGCTGGTAGTCGGGCACGGTGACGCGCGCGGAGCGGGCCTGGAGGTCGACGATCTCGACGTTGGACACCCGGGCCGGCGACAGCGCGTGCGCCACCAGCTCCGCCGGGTCGTCCGACCAGTCGACGATGTCGATCTTCTCGCCGTTCAGCTCGCCCATCACATTGCGCACCCGGCCGCCCATCGGCCCGATGCAGGCGCCCTTGGCGTTGAGCCCGCTGCGGGTGGAGCGGACGGCGATCTTCGTGCGGTGGCCGGCCTCGCGGGCGATCGCCGCGATCTCGACCGAACCGTCCGCGATCTCCGGCACCTCCAGCGCGAAGAGCTTCTTCACCAGGTTGGGGTGCGTACGGGACAGGGTGACCGAGGGGCCGCGGACGCCCTTGGCGACGCGGACGACGTAACTGCGCAGCCGCATGCCGTGCGGGTAGGTCTCGCCGGGGACCTGCTCCTGCACCGGCAGGATGGCCTCCAGCTTGCCGATGTCGACGAGGACGTTCTTCGGGTCGCGGCCCTGCTGGACGACGCCCGTGACGATGTCGCCCTCGCGGCCGGCGTACTCGCCGAGCGTCGCGTCGTCCTCCGCGTCGCGCAGCCGCTGGAGGATCACCTGCTTGGCGGTGGTGGCGGCGATCCGGCCGAAGTCCGACGGGGTGTCGTCGAACTCGCGCGGCTCCTGCCCCTCCTCCAGGTCCTCGGGGTCCTCCTTCGCCCACACGGTCACATGCCCGGTCTCCCGGTCGAGCTTGACGCGCGCGCGGCGGCGGCTTCCCTCGGTGCGGTGGTAGGCGATGAGGAGGGCCGACTCGATCGCCTCGACCAGCAGGTCGAAGGAGATCTCCTTCTCCCGTACCAAGCCCCGCAGGGCACTCATGTCGATGTCCACGGCTACGCCTCCTCTTCCTTCTCGTTCTCGCTCTGGTCCTTGCGGTTGAACTCGACCTGGACGCGGGCCTTGTCGATGTCGCTGAAGGCGAGCCTGCGGGCGGTGGGCTTGCGCCCCTTCACGCCGGGCACCTCCAGGTCGAGGCCCTCCTCGTCCACGCCGAGGATCCGGGCGGTGACGTCGCCGCCCTCGGTGAGCTGGAACTTCACCAGCCGGCCCGTGGCGCGCTCATAGTGCCGGTGCTCCTTGAGCAGCCGTTCCGCGCCGGGGGTGCCGACCTCCAGGTCGTACGCGTCCTCGCCCATCGCGTTGGTCTCGTCGAGCTTCGCCGAGAGCGCGCGGCTCACATCGGCGACGGCGTCCAGGTCGGCCCCGGCGTCCGAGTCGACGACCACCCGCAGCACGCGCTTGCGGCCCACCGTCTCCACCGCGATCTCTTCGAGGTCGAGCCCCTGTGAGGTGACGAGCGGTTCCAGGAGCTCTCGCAGCCTCTCGCTCTGGGTGGTGCTCATCCGGGTGACTCCTCGGCCGCGTGTGCTGTTGTGGAATGGGTCGCGTGTCCGGTCAAAGGGTATCCGGTCGCGGGTGGTGTTGCCGTCCACCCGCTTGGCGGACGGCGCCCCTGACCGACGTACGCCGCACCCGCGGGTACCGTGATCACCTGCGGGTCCGCCCCTTCCGCTCGCCCCGCTCCCTGTCCCTACGACCGTGCCGAGGACGTCTGCCGTGCCGTATCCCCCGCCGCGTGTGCCCTCGGGGCTCCGCCGCAGAAGCCTTCTCGCCTCGCTGGCCCTCCTCGGCGCGGCCGGCTGCTCGTCCGGGGGGGCCGGGGAGAGCGCTTCGGGCGGCGAATCGGCGGTGAAGCGGGTACGGGCGCGGGCCGTGACGGACAGTCAGGGTCTGGTGGACCGGTACGACGCCGTCCTCGCCGTTCATCCGGGGCTGGTGGGGTTGCTGGCGCCGTTGCGGGGGGAGGTGGTCCGGCATGTGGAGGCGTTCGGGGGGAGTGCTGCGGGGGGTACGGAGTCGGCGGCGCCGTCTCGATCTGCGGCCTCTGGTTCGGCGGCTTCTGCTGTGCCCTCCCCCAGTGTTCCTGCCGTCGACGACAAGACCGCGCTCTCCGAACTCGCCGCCGCCGAGCGGGCGTTGGCTGATCGGCGGGCCGGGGAGCTGGTGGAGGTGCCGGGAGAGCTGGCCCGGCTGCTGGCGTCGGTCGCCGCCGCCGGGGCCGCGCACGCGTATGTGCTGACCGAGGGGGCCGCCCGATGAGTGACGCCGAGCCGACCGCTGAACTGACCGCTGTGCAGGCCGCGTTGGCCGCCGAGCACGCGGCCGTGTACGGGTACGGGGTCGTCGGGGGGCGCGTCGCCGCCGCCCGGCGGAACGAGGCCCGGGAGGCGTGGGACGCGCACCGGGCGCGGCGGGACTCGTTGGCGCGCAGCGTAAGGGAGTTGGGGGGTGAGCCCGTCGCCGCCGGGGCCGCTTACGCGTTGCCGTTCGAGGTCGTGAACTCCGCCGACGCGGTGCGGCTCGCCGCGGAGTTGGAGGACCGGGTCGCCGGGGTGTACTCGGATCTGGTGCGGGCCGCTTCGGGGGCGCGGCGGCAGGATGCGGCGGGGGCGCTGCGGGAGGCGGCGGTGCGGGCCGTGCGGTGGAGCGGGGGGACGGTCGCGTTTCCGGGGCTGGCCGAGCGGGGTGGGGCGGGTGTGGGGAGTTCTTCGGCTGGGGGCTCTTCCTCTAGTGCGGGTGGTTCTTCGGCCGGGGGTTCTTCCTCGGGTGCCGAGGGTTCTTCGGCCGACGGCTCTTCGGCGGGTGCCGGTGGTTCGCCGGCGGGTTCGGGGGGTTCTTCGGCGGGTTCCGGTGGTTCTTCGGCGGCCTCCTCTTCCTCCTCTTCCTCGTGAGGTCCGAGGGCGTGCAGCGGGGGGACGGTGGGGAGTTCGAGGTGCCGCAGCGGTTGGTGCGGGCGCTCGGGGAGGCCGATCCTGATGGGGGCGGCTGGCTGTCGTCGCTGCCTTCCGTGCTGCAAGAGGCGGTCGCCGCCGGTGAGTTGAGTGTCGAGCGGGTGCAAGTGCCCGGTGGGCGCAGCAGTCTTGTCGTGCTCGTGCGGCGGGGCGACGGGTCTCCCGCCGTGCTCAAGCTCGCGCCCGCCCGGTTCCGGCCCGCCGCCGAGCGGGCGGCGCTGGTGCACTGGGGTGGGCTGGGGGCCGTGCAAGTCCTTCAAGAGGGCGCCGGGGAAGGGGTGTTGCTGCTGGAGCGGCTCCATCCTGATGTCTCCGTGCGGTCGTTGCCGGAGGCGAAGGCGTTGCTGGAGGCGGCGGGGGCGTTGCGGCGGCTGTGGGTGGAGCCGCCCGCCGGGTACGAGTCGGTGTTCGAGAGTGTCGCCGAGCGGACCGGGCGGCAGGCCTCGGCGATGGCCGCCGGGGCTGATGGGGAGGTGGGGGTGCTTGTCGACGCGGCGCTTCGGGTGCGGGCGGAGTTGGTGGGGTCCGCGGCTGAAGTGCGGTTGCTGCATGGGACGTTCCGGCAGAGCAAGGTGCTGGCGGGGGAGCGGGCGCCGTGGCTTGCGGTGGGGCCTGATCCGGTGGTGGGTGAGTGTGCGTTCGATCTGGCTCGGCTGGTGCGGGATCGGGTGGAGGATCTTATTGCTTCGCCGAGTGGGGCCGCTGTTGCTCGGCGGCGGGTGAAGAAGTTGGCGGAGTCGTTGGAGGTGGATCAGGAGAGGTTGCGGGGGTGGGTGTTGTTCCGGGCGGTGGAGTCCGGGGTGCGGGCGCGGAGGGTGGGGCGGGTTCGGGATGCGGAGCTGTTGCTTGAGTTTGCCGGGTGGGTTTAGGGCGGGTCGGCTCGGGGGGTTCTGTTGTGTTCGGGCTGCGGGTGCGTTGTGGTTGTTCGCGCCCACGCGGCGGTAGCCGCATATCAGATGCAGCCCCGCGCCCCTAGGTCCGTTGCTCGCGCGCAAGTTCGCCAGGAAGCCCTCAGCCGCGCCCCTTAAAAGCAGGCAGCCTGCCCCCTGTTCAAGCTGCGCCCCAAGCTCCTGTCAGCCCCTCAGTTTCAGCGCCAGCGCCGGGCAGTCCCTCTCCGCTCTTCTCGCCCTCCTCCTCGCCCCCTCCTCCAGCTCGCCCCCACCCACCACCGGATACCCCCACTCATCCAACTCCACATGCTCCGGCAGGAGTTCGGCGCACAGGCCATGGCCCCCGCACATCGTCCAGTCGATCCCTATCTCCATCTCTCAGCACCCCTCCCCAGCCGTGCAGTACCCCCGCGCGTGCGCGGTGATCTCGTGGGCGAATGTCGTCAATGCGCTGCGGACCAGGCGGACCGTTCCGTCGGGGTGGTGGCAGGCTCCTCTTCCCTCCACCAGGCCCGCCCAGCGGGAGATGTCCGTACGGGCCGTGCCTTGTGGGCCCGGAGTTGCCAAGGTGGCGAACGCCGTGGCCATGCGGGGAAGGCCGTTCAGACAGGGGCCGCACTGGCCTGCCGACTGGAGGGCCAGGTAGCGGAGGATCTGGGCCGTCTCCTTCACCCCGCAGGCCGTCACCGGGAGGGGTTTCAGGACGCCGGCGCCCAAGTAGTCGGCGTTCAGCGGGACTTGGGCCGCCTCCTGGGCGGGGATCCAGGTGCCGTGGTAGCCGCCGACCAGGACCGCCGAGATGCCGTGCAGGGGCAGCAGGCGGCCGATCGGCATGCCGTACGGGGCTTCCACGACCCTCGGTTCGCCGCCGGGGGTGTGGAGGGTGAGCAGGACGCTGCCGGGCTGGGCCGGGGTGCCCGCGGTGCGGTACCAGTCGGCGCCGTAGCGGGCGACCAGCGCCAGATGGGCCAGGGTCTCGACGTTCTGGACGAGGGTCGGGGCCTTGTGGACGCCGCGTTCACGGACCGGCGGGTCCTGGTGGGCCGGGGTCGCGGGACCGCCGCCGACGTACCGCGCCAGCGCCGAAGTCTGTCCGGAGAGGAAGGACTTGGGGAGCCGTACGACCTTCACCTCGCGGGGGTCGCGGCGCTGGGACAGGGCCGACTCCAGCCAGGTCGCGCCGTCCTCCACCGCCAGGTACACCTCGCCCGCGCCGGTCACGTGGGCCGCCAACTGGAGGCCGTCCAGGACGAGATGGGGGGACAGCTGGAGGAGGGTCCTGTCCTTGCGGCTCGCCGGTTCGCCCTCGGCGCCGTTCGCTATCACCACGGGGGCGCGGCCCGTTCTGCGGCCATGTTCGGCCACCGCGACGAGTTTGCGGTACGTCGGGAACGCCGCCCCTCCCCTGCCGGTGAGGCCTGATTCGGCGACCGTTCTGAGGACGTGCTCGGGGTCGTCGTAGCCCATCGGGCCGTAGCGCTGGGTGTGGGTGGGGAGGTCGGCCGGGGTGTTGCCGGGGGCCAGGAGGCGGGGGGACATGTGGAGGTCGGGGAAGGTGGCGGTCATGGGCGGGCTCCTGCTGCGGTGAGGAGGGCTTCGGGGGTGCGGCGGGCGGCGCGGGCGGCGTGGAGCGTGCGGGCCGTGAAGGCGGCGGTCACTGTCGCCGTGCAGGTCAGCGTCAGCCAGGTCATCCAGTCGGCGCCGGTGTCCGTGCCGATGCCGAGGCCGTGGATCAGGGCGACCGGCCAGGACGCGTACGCCAGCCAGTGCACCGCCCGCCAGGTGCGGTGGCCTATGCGTTCGCGCAGGAGGCTGGTGATCAGGACGGCCAGGAGGAGGTCGAGGGCGACCGTGCCGAGGCCCAGCCAGAGGGGCTGGTAGTCGGAGAGGAAGGGGATCAGGGCGTCGGTGAGGGTGATGTCGACGTAGCTGTCGGCGATCGCCGTGGTGATGTGCAGGGCCAGGAAGGCGGTCGCGGAGAGGGAGAGGGTGCGGTGGAGGGTGAGCGTGCCGAAGCGGGGGAGGCCGGGCAGGCGGGTCCTCAGGCGGACGGCCACGCCGAGGAGGACGACGACCGTGAAGAGGATCAGGCAGACGGCGCCGGTGGCCCGGTTGGCGTACCAGAGGGTTTCGGAGGTCACGCGGCTGTCTCCCGGTGGGGAGTTGCGGCGCCCCTGGGGGCTGCGCCCCCAGACCCCCGCTCCGGCCCTGAACGGGCCTTGTCCTCAATCGCCGGACGGGCTGAGATTGGCCAGCCGGGGGTCGTCATGACAGCCCCGTCGTGCCTCACCAGCCTTGCCGGCAGCCCCCGTTGGGCCAGCCACCCCTCTGCCCCCTCCCCCTTCACCAGCGCCGCCGTGCTCGCCGTGTTCGCTGTCGCGCAGGTCTGTGCCGCCACCGAGACCGTGCGCCACGGGGTGCGGGCCGGGAGGCCGGTGTGGGGGTCGATGATGTGGTGGAGGGTGTGGGGGCCGCGCCGCCAACTGCGGGCTGTCGTGCCGGAAGTGGCCAGGGCGCCGGAGTGGAGGGACACCGTGTCGTACGTGCCCTCCTGCGGGAGGGATTCCAGGGGGCCCGTGATGTCCTGGACCCTGATCTGCCAGCCGCCCGCCGGAGGTTCGCCGGCCACCGCCGTGTCGCCGCCCAGGCTCACCAGGACTCCGCAACCGGCCGTCTCCGCAAGGAGGTTGGCGGCCTTGTCGGCGGCCCAGGCCTTCGCCGTGGCACCCAGGTCGAGGCGGACTCCCTTGGGGACACCGACCGTTTCGCCGTCGAGGCGGACCGTGCGCCAGCCGGGGGTGCGGCGGAGGGTGAGGAGGACCGGGCGGTCGTCCTGCTGGACGAGGGTGAAGTCGCGGTCGTAGCCCAGGGATTGCATCGCCGAGCCGACCGTGGGGTCCACCGCGCCGTCCGTCGTCCGGGCCGCCTCCAGGGCCACCGCCAGCGCTTCCGCGAGGAGGGGGCTCACCCGCACCGGGCGGCCTGCCGTGGCGTCCAGGGACCTGAGTTCGGAGTCGGGGCGGAAGCGGCTGCACGCGGCGTCGACCTCGGCCAGGTGGCGGGCGAGGAGGAGGTTGCAGGGGGCGAGGAGGGTGGGGTCGGTGACGACCAGGCGGACCGTGGTGCCGAGGGCGCGCCATTCGGCGGCGGCCGTGCGGGCGGAGGAGGTCATCACGACGCTCCGGAGGTGGAGTCCGTGGTGCCGCCCGTGGAGGAGGTCAGGCCACCGGAGTTGGCGGTCGAGCCGCTCGAACTGCTGGAGCCGGCCGAGGAGTTGCCCGAGGCCGAGCTGTCGGAGCTGCTCGAACTTCCCGAACTGTCCGTCGTCGAGGAACTGCCGCTGCTCGAACTGGAGTTGCTTGCGCTGCTGGCCGTCGTCTGCGCGTCCGACTGCATCGTGCCGACCAGCGCGAAGACCCCCGCCGCCGCCGCGAGCGTCAGGGCCGCGGCGAAGGCCGTCGTGCGGCGGGCGCCGCTGCGGACCGCCGCGGCCGCCCCTCTTCTCTCTTCCCGGCTCGCCATGACCGTTCCCCTCCGTAGTGACGTCCTGTCACGCACTACGTTCGGGGAACGGTCTGAGAGAAGTCTGTGAGCTTCCTTTAGCTACCCGGAGACCTCTCTGAGGAATTTCTTCAAGCGGATGATCAGACGGTCAGGCGGGCGATCGCCTCGTCCACCGTCAGCTCCTCGCGCTCGCCGGTCTTACGGTCCTTCAGCTCGACGACGCCCTCCCCCGCCCGTCGGCCCGCGACCAGGATCTTGGGTACGCCGATCAGCTCGGAGTCGGTGAACTTGACGCCCGGCGAGACGCCCGCGCGGTCGTCGACGAGGACCCTCAGCCCCGCCTCGCGCAGCTTCTCCGAGACCTCCAGGGCCAGTTCGGTCTGGAGGGCCTTGCCGGCGGCGACGACGTGGACGTCGGCCGGGGCGATCTCGGCGGGCCAGCACAGGCCCTTGTCGTCGGCCGTCTGCTCGGCGAGGGCGGCGACCGCGCGGGAGACGCCGACGCCGTAGGAGCCCATGGTCACGCGGACCGGCTTGCCCTGCTGGCCGAGGACGTCGAGCTTGAGGGCGTCGGCGTACTTGCGGCCGAGCTGGAAGATGTGCCCGATCTCGATGGCGCGGTCCAGCTTGAGGCCGGTGCCGCAGGCGGGGCACGGGTCGCCCTCCTGGACGACGACGACGTCGACGTACGCGTCCACCTCGAAGTCGCGGCCCGCGACGACGTTCTTGGCGTGCGTGTGCTCCTTGTTGGCGCCGGTGATCCAGGCGGTGCCGGGGGCGATGCGCGGGTCGGCGATGTACTGGACCTTGTCGCCGAGGCCCTGCGGGCCGACGTAGCCGCGGACCAGGTCGGGGCGGCCGGTGAAGTCCTCGGCGGTGACCAGTTCGACGCTCGCGGGGGCGAAGTGGGCCTCGACCTTGTCCAGGTCGACCTCGCGGTCGCCGGGGACGCCGACGGCGACGATCTCGCCGTCCACCTTGACCAGGAGGTTCTTCAGGGTCGCGGCGGCGGGGACGCCGAGGGAGGCGGCCAGGGTCTCGATGGTCGGGGTGTCGGGGGTGGGGATCTCCTCCAGCGCCCCGGCGGCCGGCTCCTGCGGGGTCAGCGGGAAGTGCACGGCCTCGGTGTTCGCCGCGAACTCGCAGTTCGGGCAGTCCGCGAAGGTGTCCTCGCCGGCCTCGGCGGGGGCCAGGAACTCCTCGGACTTCGAGCCGCCCATCGCGCCGGCGGTGGCCGCGCAGATGCGGTAGTCGAGGCCGAGGCGCGCGAAGATCTTCTGGTACGCCGCGCGGTGCAGGGCGTACGACTTCGCCAGGCCCTCGTCCTCGGTGTCGAAGGAGTACGAGTCCTTCATCAGGAACTCACGGCCGCGCAGGATGCCGGCCCGGGGGCGGGCCTCGTCACGGTACTTGTGCTGGATCTGGTAGAGGATGACGGGCAGGTCCTTGTACGACGACGCCTGGTCCTTCACCAGCAGTGTGAAGATCTCCTCGTGGGTCGGGCCGAGGAGGTAGTCGCCGCCCTTGCGGTCCTGGAGGCGGAACAGCTCCGCCCCGTACTCGTCCCAACGGCCCGTGGCGTCGTACGGTTCCCGGGGCAGCAGGGCCGGCAGCAGGACTTCCTGGCCGCCGATGGCGTCCATCTCCTCGCGCACCACGCGCTCGACGTTGGCCAGGACCTTCTTGCCCAGCGGCAGCCAGGACCACAGGCCGGCGGCGGTGCGGCGGACGTAGCCCGCCCGGACCAGGAGCTTGTGGCTGAGGACCTCGGCGTCCGCCGGGTCGTCGCGCAGCGTCTTCGCCATCAACTGGGACATGCGCTGGACCGGTGCCTTGGCCATGGTTCTCGTACTCCTGCCGGATGAAGGGACTGGCTAGGAGGTTAGCTGCCGGTCAGGGATGGTCGGAAATCGTCCCCTTGCGTACGAGGGGCAGCGGGGCGCCCATCACCGCGTACGGCCGCGGGGCACTGGGGAACAGGACGCGGCGGGCCAGGTCGTCGTAGCCGAGGGAGCGGTACAGGGCGCGCGCGGGGCTCTCGACGTCGATCGCGGAGAGGATCGAGCGGGGCTGTACGGCGGTGTCGGTGATCGTCGTGATCAGGGACCGGCCGGCGCCGCGGTTCTGGTACGCGGGGTGGACGTGGAGTTCGGTGATGACGAACGAGTCGTCCAGCCAGTAGGTGTTGTCCTGGGCCCTGAGGTAGGGCTCGACGATCGTCGACCACCAGTGGGCGCGGTCGTTGGGCATGCCGTAGACGAAGCCGGCGAGGCGTCCTTCGGGGGTGGTGGCGCCGTACGCCCTGGCGCCCGGGAAGGTCATGTGGCGCAGGACGATCTGGCGGCGTACGGCGACTTCGTCCGGGCCGAGGCCGAAGGCGATCGCCTGGACCGCGAGTGCCTCGTCTACGTGGGCTGAGAGGTCCAGGGGGCCGATGACCAGGTCCATGCGGGGAGCCTACAGGGGCCGGCGGGGTGCCTTCGGGGGGCGGGGTGGTGCGGGGGCTTCCTGAGGGGGCCGCCGCTCAGAAGAGGACGCTCATGAACGCGCCGACCTCGCGGAAGCCGACTCGGGTGTACGTCCTTCGCGCGGGGGTGTTGAAGTCGTTGACGTAGAGGCTGACGACCGGGGCGATGTCGGTGAGGGCGTATCTCAGGACCGCCGCCATGCCGGGGGCGGCGAGGCCCATGCCCCGGTACTCGGGGGCCACCCACACGCCCTGGATCTGGCAGGCCTCGGGGGTCGCGGCGCCGATCTCCGCCTTGAAGACGACTCTGTTCCGGTCGTCGACGCGGGCGAACGAGCGTCCGGAGCCGACGAGTTCGGCGACCCGTGCCTGGTAGAGGAGGCCGCCGTCGCCGGCCAGCGGGGAGACGCCGACCTCCTCCGTGAACATCGCCACGCAGGCCGGCAGGATCGTTTCCATCTCGTCCTTGCGGATGCGGCGGACGTGGGGGTCGGGGGCGATGCCCGCGGGCATGCGGTCGGTGACCATGAGGGGCTGGTGCGCGCGGACGTCTCTGGCCGGGCCCCAGTGGGGTTCGAGGAGGCGCCACAGCGCCGAGGTGGCCTCGGCGGGGCCCACGATCGAGGAGCAGCGGCGGCCGGCTCTGCGGGCGCGGTCGGCGAAGGCGCGGACGGCGCGGGGGGTGGCGCAGATGGGGACGAGGTTGGCGCCCGCGTAGCAGAGGGACGTGAGCATGCCGTCCTCGTACCAGCCCCACATCTCGCCGCCCAGCCGCCAGGGGTCCAGCCCCGCGACCTGCACCCGGGAGGTGACGAACGCGTTCGTCACCGGCTCGCGGCCGAGCACGGCGAGAGCTGCGTCCAAGTCGCTCGGTTCGAGGACCCGGGAGGAGGTGTGGGTCAGCACGGGGCGGGGCCTCACGGTGGGGGTCGCGTTAATCCCCCGCACTGTACCTGCGGAAGCTGAGCGGTGCCTCATGTCGCCGGCGAGGAAAGGTCACCCGGGGTTCGCCTGGGCCCACCCCTGGGGGCTGCGCCCCCAGACCCCGCCATCGGCCCTGAACGGGCCTTGTCCTCAATCGCCGGACGGGCTGGGATAGCTGGGCCTGGTTCTCCAGTGCCGGACGGGCTGGGTGATGCGGGCCGGGATGTGGAGGACACGGCCCAGCCGTCTCAGCCGCCCGGCATCTGAGGGCGAGGCCGCGCAATCTCAGCCCGCCTGGCGTTTGAGGGCGAGGCCGCGCAAATCTCAGCCCGCCCGGCGTTTGAGGACGAAGCCCGTTCAGGGCCGATGCGGGGGGCCGGGGGCGGCAGCCCCCGGGATGGGACGGGTAGGGGCGGCGGGGGCGAGGAGACTAGCCCGCCACCGAGACCGACGGCTCGCCCGACTCGACGCCCGCCTCCTGCATCAGTTCCGCCAGCTTCAGGGCCTCTTCGATCAGGGTCTCCACGATCTTCGATTCGGGGACGGTCTTGATGACCTCGCCCTTCACGAAGATCTGGCCCTTGCCGTTGCCGGAGGCGACGCCGAGGTCGGCTTCGCGGGCCTCGCCGGGGCCGTTCACCACGCAGCCCATGACCGCGACCCGAAGGGGGACCTCCATGCCCGTCAGGCCGGCCGTCACCTCTTCCGCCAGCTTGTAGACGTCCACCTGAGCGCGCCCGCAGGACGGGCAGGACACGATCTCCAGGCCACGCTGCTTGAGGTTCAGCGACTCCAGGATCTGGTTGCCGACCTTGACCTCCTCGACTGGCGGCGCGGAGAGGGAGACGCGGATGGTGTCGCCGATGCCCTGGGAGAGGAGGGCGCCGAAGGCGACGGCGCTCTTGATGGTGCCCTGGAAGGCGGGGCCGGCCTCGGTGACGCCGAGGTGGAGGGGGTAGTCGCACTGCGCGGCGAGCTGCCGGTACGCCTCGACCATGACGACGGGGTCGTTGTGCTTGACGGAGATCTTGATGTCCCGGAAGTCGTGCTCCTCGAAGAGCGACGCCTCCCACAGCGCAGACTCGACGAGCGCTTCGGGGGTCGCCTTGCCGTACTTCTGGAGCAGCCGCCGGTCGAGGGACCCGGCGTTGACGCCGATCCGGATCGGGGTGCCGTGGTCCTTGGCGGCGCGGGCGATCTCGCGGACCTTGTCGTCGAACTGCTTGATGTTGCCGGGGTTGACCCGGACGGCCGCGCAGCCGGCCTCGATGGCGGCGAAGACGTACTTGGGCTGGAAGTGGATGTCGGCGATCACGGGGATCTGGGACTTGCGCGCGATGGTGGAGAGCGCGTCCGCGTCGTCCTGGGTCGGGCAGGCGACCCGCACGATCTGGCAGCCGGAGGCGGTGAGCTCGGCGATCTGCTGGAGGGTCGAGCCGATGTCGGACGTACGCGTCGTCGTCATGGACTGGACGGAGACGGGCGCGTCGCCGCCGACCGCGACCGAGCCGACCTGGATCTGCCTGCTCCGGCGCCGCTCGGCGATCTTGGTAGGAACGGACGGCATGCCGAGAGAAATCGCAGTCATCTGCTATGCAACCCCAAGTCGTGGATCAAGGCCGGACCCATGCGCTGAGCGGGCTCCAGGGTCCGAGGTTACGACACCGGCACCGCACCAGGCACATCACGCCGGTCAGAACGCCTGAACGGACGATGGCCGGACACCCCAGGGTGCCCGGCCGTCGTGAACAGCATGTGGCTAGGAGATTTTCACCGGGTTCACCACGTCCGCGATCAGCACCAGGATCGTGAAGCAGATGAACACGCTCGCCACGACATACGCGAGCGGCATCAGCTTGGCGACGTCGAAGGGGCCGGGGTCGGGGCGGCGCAGGACCTTGGCGAGGTTGCGGCGCAGGGACTCCCACAGGGCGCCGGCGATGTGGCCGCCGTCGAGGGGGAGCAGGGGGAGCATGTTGAAGAGGAACAGGGAGAGGTTGAAGCCGGCCACGAGCATGAGGGCCATGGCGAGCTGCTGGGTGGGCGGGATGTCGAGGGTGAAGATCTCGCCGCCGACCCGGGCCGCGCCGACGACGCCCATCGGGGAGTCGGCCGCGCGCGGGGCACCGTCGAAGGCCGCGTTCCACAGCGCGGGGATCTTGCCGGGCAGCGCGATGATCGAGTGGAAGGCCTCGCCGACGCGGTCGGTCATCCAGGTCACCGAGTCACCGAAGTCCTGGCGGACGATGCCGGTGGCGGCGGAGAAGCCGAGGAACCCGGCGGTGACGTACTGACCTTGGACGATCTGCCCGTTCGCGTCCTTCTTGGCGACCTGGTTGCTGGCGATGGTGGCGTGCAGGGTGACGTCCTGGCCGCCGCGGCTGACGACGATGTCGACCTGCTTGCCGGGGTCGGCGCGGATGAGGTCGGAGAGGTTGTTCCAGTTGTCGGTCTTGACGCCGTCGAAGGAGACGATCTTGTCGCCGGCCTTCAGCCCCGCGGCGGCGGCCGGGGAGGCGGCGTCGCCGGTCCGGCAGCTGTCGCGGGACTCGCTCTGCTTGATGACGCACTGGGAGACCGAGCTGACGGTGGTCGTCTGCTGGGAGATCCCGAAGCCCATGAGGACGGTGAGGAAGAGGCCGATCGCGAGGATCAGGTTCATCCCGGGGCCGGCGAACATGACGATGACGCGCTTCCACGGCTTGCGCGTGTAGAACATCCGTTTCTCGTCGCCGGGCTGGAGCTCCTCGTACGCGGCCGAGCGGGCGTCCTCGATCATGCCGCGCCAGGGGGAGGTGGAGCGGGCGGTGATCCGGCCGTCGTCGCCGGGCGGGAACATGCCGATCATGCGGATGTAGCCGCCCATGGGGATGGCCTTGACGCCGTACTCGGTCTCGCCCTTCTTGCGGGACCAGATCGTCGGCCCGAAGCCGACCATGTACTGCGGGACCCGGATGCCGAACAGCTTGGCCGTGGAGAGATGGCCCAGCTCGTGCCAGGCGATCGAGAACAGCAGGCCCAGTACGAAGACGACTATGCCGAGGATCATCATCAGTGCTGTCATGCGCGGGCCTCCGCTGTCGCCGTCAGTTCCCGGGCCCGTGCCCGCGCCCAGTTCTCTGCTTCGAGGACGTCCGCCACCGTGAGCGAGGTTCCCGGCACGCCGTGTTCCTCCACCACACGGGTGACGGTGTCGATGATGCCGTTGAACGGCAGCGCCCCCTGGCGGAACGCCTCCACGCACTCCTCGTTGGCGGCATTGAACACCGCCGGGGCCGTCCCCGCGAGCTCGCCCACGTGCCGGGCGAGGCTGACGGCGGGGAACGCCTCGTCGTCGAGGGGGAAGAACTCCCAGGTGGAGGCCTTGCTCCAGTCGAAGGCGGGGGCCGCGTCCGGCACCCGCTCGGGCCAGCCGAGGCCGATGGCGATGGGGCCCCCCATGTCGGGGGGCGTCGCCTGGGCCAGTGTCGATCCGTCCGTGAACTCAACCATCGAGTGGACATACGACTGGGGGTGCACGACGACCTCAATGCGGTCGAAGGGAATGTCGTAGAGGAGGTGCGCCTCGATGACCTCGAGCCCCTTGTTGAGCAGGGTCGCCGAGTTGATCGTGATGACCGGGCCCATCGCCCAGGTGGGGTGGGCGAGGGCGTCCTCGACCGTGACGCGCTCCAGCTGCTGCCGGGTGCGGCCCCGGAACGGGCCGCCGCTGGCGGTGACGACCAGCTTGCGGACGTCGGCGCGCTCGCCGGCCGCGAGGGCCTGGAAGAGGGCGGCGTGTTCGGAGTCGACGGGGATGATCTGCCCCGGCTTGGCGAGCGCCTTCACGATCGGGCCGCCGACGATCAGCGACTCCTTGTTGGCGAGCGCGAGGGTGCGGCCCGCCTCCAGGGCGGCGAGGGTGGGGGCGAGGCCGATGGAGCCGGTGATGCCGTTGAGCACCGTGTGGCACTCGGAGGCGGCCACCTGGGTCGCCGCGTCGGGCCCGGCCAGGATCTCGGGCAGCGGCTCGCCGGGGCCGTACTCGGCGGCGAGGGCCTCGCGCAGGGCGGGGACGACGTCCTCGCGGGCCACCGCGACGGTGCGCACCCGCAGCCGGTGGGCCTGTTCGGCGAGGAGGGTGACCCTGCCGCCGTTCGCTGACAGGGCGCTCACCCTGAAACGGCCGGGGTTGCGCAGGACCAGATCG
Source organism: Streptomyces sp. AMJ-169 (assembly GCF_055597585.1). Taxonomy (NCBI): domain Bacteria; kingdom Bacillati; phylum Actinomycetota; class Actinomycetes; order Kitasatosporales; family Streptomycetaceae; genus Streptomyces; species Streptomyces sp. AMJ-169. The sequence continues at coordinate 69,034 of NZ_JBVLTJ010000020.1, read as the reverse complement.
ATGGCCTGCGTGCCGATGGACCCGGTGGAGCCGAGGATCACCACGTCCTTCGGCCCGCCGCCCGCGACAGGGTCGAAGACGAGATGCGGATCGGCGAGTGGGGCTGCGCTGTCGGTCATCCCCCCATTGTTGCCGCAACCACTGTCGATCCGGTCGGCGCGTACCCCCGCCGGGTGCACCGTCCCCCGCCCGGACCGGGAATCCCCCGTTCCGCTTGGTGTGGCCCCAGGCGCGCCTTGGGAAATCAGTGGAGTTCATGTGCTTCAAGTGAAGATCGCGTGATATGACTTCCGCTCCGGGCCTGTGGACAACGGGCCCGCGCATCCGAAATCCATGGGGGGATCTCTTCATGCGCAGAACTCAGCTGGGCGCCGTCCTCACGGGCGCGGCCCTGCTCGCGGGCGCCGCTCTCGCCACTCCGGCCCAGGCCGCGGGCGGCGGCGTCACCATCTACCACGTCTGGTTCGACAGCCCCGGCAAGGACGACCGCTCCAACGCCAGCCTCAACGCCGAGTGGGTGCAGCTCAAGAACACCGGCCGGACGGCCGTCTCGGTCAAGGGGTGGGTCCTGAAGGACGCCTCGAACCACAAGTACACCTTCAAGAACGTCACCATCGGCGCCGGGAAGACCGTCAAGGTCCACACCGGGCGGGGCACCGACACGGCGGCCGACAAGTACCAGAACCGGCGCGCGTACGTCTGGAACAACGACGGCGACACCGCGACCCTGACCAAGGCGAACGGCGCGAAGGTCGACAGCTGCACGTGGACCAAGCGCAACAAGGACCACATCTGGTGCTGACGCGCTGACGGACAGGGGGTACCGGGTACCCCCTGCCCCTGTCTCAGCCGATCTTCCGCCGCACGTCCTGCACCCCCGAAGGCCCGGGCGTCGCGTCAGCGATCCACGGCCCCTCCCCCGACGGGTCCACGACCCCCTCCTCCAGCCACTCGTAGGCGCCCCCGAGGACGCCCTCGACGACCTTGCGGTCCAGGGTGTCCGTGTTGGACCACAGGCGGCCGAAGAGTTCGTCGGCGCGCAGGCGTGCCTGATGGCAGAAGGCGTCGGCCAACTGGTAGGCCTCGCGGCCGTGTTCGCCCTGGGCGCGCAGGTGTTCGGCGCGTACGCAGACCGCGCTCATCGCGAACAGCTCGGCGCCGATGTCCACGATCCGGCCCAGGAACCCCTGTTTCGTCTCCAGCGCGCCCTGCCAGCGGGACATGGCGTAGAAGGTGGAGCGGGCGAGTTTGCGGGCGTGGCGCTCTACGTAGCGCAGGTGCGGCGAGAGGTCGACGTCGTGGCGGAAATCGCCGTAGGCGGACGGGAGTTGGCCGGGGCCCGCGACGAGTTTGGGGAGCCACTTGGCGTAGAACACCCCGGCGTGCGCGCCCGCTTTCGCCTTGTCGGCAAGGGACTTGTCGGGGTCGATGAGGTCGCCGGCCACGGCGAGGTGGGCGTCGACGGCCTCGCGGGCGATGAGGAGGTGCATGATCTCGGTGGAGCCCTCGAAGATGCGGTTGATGCGCAGATCGCGCAGCAACTGCTCGGCGGGCACGGCCCGTTCACCGCGCGCCCGGAGCGAGTCGGCGGTCTCGAAGCCGCGTCCGCCGCGGATCTGGACGAGTTCGTCGGCGATGAGGCAGGCCTGTTCGGAGCCGTAGAGCTTGGCGAGGGCGGCTTCGATGCGGATGTCGTTGCGGTCCTCGTCGGCCATCTGGGAGGCGAGGTCGACGACCGCCTCCAGAGCGAACGTCGTCGCCGCGATGAAGCTGATCTTCGCGCCGACCGCCTCGTGCCGCGCGACCGGCCGGCCCCACTGCTCGCGCACCCCCGACCACTCGCGCGCGATCTTCAGCGCCCATTTCCCGGCGCCGACGCACATCGCGGGCAGCGAGAGGCGGCCGGTGTTGAGGGTCGTCAGGGCGATTTTCAGGCCGGCGCCCTCGGGGCCGATGCGGTTGGCGGCCGGGACGCGGACCTGGTGGAAGCGGGTGACGCCGTTCTCCAGGCCGCGCAGGCCCATGAAGGCGTTGCGGTGCTCGACGGTGACGCCCTCGGAGCCGGCCTCGACGACGAACGCCGTGATGCCGCCCTTGCGGCCCTCGGACTTCGGGACCCGGGCCATGACGACCAGCAGGTCGGCGACCACCCCGTTCGTCGTCCACAGCTTGACCCCGTCGAGGACGTAGTCGTCGCCGTCGGGCACCGCGCTCGTCGCGAGGCGGGCCGGGTCGGAGCCGACGTCCGGTTCGGTCAGCAGGAAGGCGCTGATGTCGGTGCGGGCGCAGCGCGGCAGGAAGCGGTCCTTCTGCTCGGGCGTGCCGAACATCTTCAGCGGCTGGGGGACGCCGATCGACTGGTGGGCGGAGAGCAGCGCGCCGATCGCGGGGTTCGCGGAGCCGGCCAGGGCGAGGGCCTTGTTGTAGTACACCTGGGTGAGGCCGAGGCCGCCGTACGCGGTGTCGATCTTCATGCCGAGGGCGCCGAGGTCTTTCAGGGCGGCGATCGTCTCGTCCGGGATGCGGGCCTCGCGCTCGATGCGGGCGGAGTCGACCTTGGTCTCGCAGAAGTCGCGCAGCCGGGCCAGGAACTCCTCGCCCCGGCGGACGTCGTCCGGGGCGGGGAGGGGGTGCGGGTGGATCAGGTCGAGCCGCAGCCGGCCCAGGAACAGCTCCTTGGCGAAGCTGGGCTTGCGCCAGTCCTGCTCCCGGGCCGCCTCGGCGACCTGGCGTGCCTCGCGTTCGGAGACGGTGGGCCGGGTGGGTGGTGCGGACATGAGGGTCACCTCGCCGCGAAGAGGGGGTTACCGATCGGTTCTACTGGATCGTCTACCCGATTACGGCGGCCCCGACCACCCCTCGCGCGCCCGTTCAGCCCACGGTGACGGAGTACGTCTTGGTGTCGAGGCGCCCGGTGCCCTTGAAGACCTCGGTGCCGGACTCGATGCCGGAGACGTACTTGTCATCGCTGAGGAGGTTGCGCCGGACGAGGGCCTGGGTGAAGTCGTCGAGGTTCAGCGTCGCCTTCGTCGTACTGGCCTGGCGCACGAACGAGTACACGTTCCAGCCGATGTTCCCCCGGTAGATGTCCCACATCGCGCCGCCGAGGCTGACGCTGCCGTACTTGGTGCCGAGCGGGCCGGCGCCGCCCTGGCGGTTCAGCCAGATCATGATCTCGTCGGTGGGCTGGTCCTGCCAGTCCGCGGTGTTCTTGGTGTGCAGCCACAGGTCGTAGGCGACGTTCATCGTGCCGGGCTGCGCGGGGAGGGAGAACTCCCAGGTCGTGCGGACGGGCTTGCGGTCGCCGACGCGGATCGGCAGGCCCGTCTTCGCCTTGTCGACCTTCCAGCCCCAGTGCCAGCCGAGGACGGTCGAGGCGTACGACTTGACGTCGCTGTCGGTGCCCTTGCTGTTGTTGGCCCAGGAGTAGCTGGTCCCCCAGGAGATGGTGGAGCCGTTGACGGAGTTGTCCCAGACGCACTGGGAGCCGGTGGCCTTGTCCTGCCCCCAGAGGTTGTTGTTCACGTAGTACTTGCCGAGCGTCACGGTGTCGAAGGCCGCGCACTTCCTGCCCGGCTCGCCGGCCTGCGCGACGGAGACACCCGCGACGGCGGCCAGCACGACGGAGGCCGCGGCGAACGTCCTCGCCTTCTTCGACAGACGGGGGCGACGGTGCTGCATGGGGGTCCTTCCCGGGGGGGGCTTTCGCGTACGACCGGGTAGTGGCCGCCCGGCGCGGAATGGTTGCCGCCGATTTCCCGGACGGCTCGCAATCGAAGCGCTTCGACAACCTATGGACACCCCGCCCGCACTGAAGCTAATGTCAAACCACCCTCACACTCGCCCGTGTCCGCAGCGCCCACTGTCGAAGCGCTTCACAAAGCTTGGAGAGCCGGATGGTCACCCTCGCCGAGGTCGCCCAGCACGCCGGAGTCTCGGCGAGCACGGTGAGTTATGTCCTCAGCGGCAAGCGGTCGATCTCGACGACGACCCGGCGCCGGGTCGAGCAGAGCATCCAGGAGCTGGGCTACCACCCCAACGCGGGCGCGCGGGCCCTGGCGAGCAGCCGTTCGAACATCATCGCCCTGATGGTCCCGCTGCGCACCGACATGTATATGCCGGTGATGATGGAGATCTGCATGGCGGTGGCGACGACGGCGCGCGGGTACGGCTACGACATCCTGCTGCTGACCGGCGAGGAGGGCCCGGACGCGGTCCGCCGGGTCAGCGGCAGCGGGCTCGCCGAGGGCATGATCCTGATGGACGTCCAGCTCGACGACGAGCGGCTGCCGCTGCTGCGCTCCACGCCCCGCCCGTCGGTCCTGATCGGGCTGCCGGCCGAGACGTCCGGGCTGACCTGCGTCGACCTCGACTGGTCGGCGACGGGCGCGCTGTGCGTGGAGCACCTCGCCGGGCTCGGCCACCGCGACATCGCTGTCATCGGCGAGGCGCCCGCGGTGTACGAGCGGCACACCGGTTTCGCGGTCCGCACCCTGGACGGACTGCGGTCCCGGGCAAGGGAGTTGGGGGTGCGCGCGCTGCACCGCCCGTGCGCGGGCGGGTACGACGCGCTGGCCTCGACGCTGGCCCGGATCTTCGACGAACGGCCGGCCACGACGGGGTTCGTGGTGCAGAACGAGTCGGCGGTGGAGCCGCTGCTGTCCCTGCTGCGCCAGCAGGGGCGGGCGGTCCCCGAGGACGTGTCGGTGGTGGCGATCTGCCCGGACCAGGTGGCCGTGCAGGCGCCGGTGCGGCTGACGTCGGTGGCCATCCCGGCGCACGAGATGGGGCGGCGGGCGATGGAGCGGCTCGTCGCCAAGCTGGAGGGGCGGCGGGAGGACGAAGTCTCGCTGATCGCCCCGGAGTTGACGGTGCGGGCGAGTTCGGGTCCGGCCGCCGGCTGAAGATTTTCCTTGTCCGGCTGAGGTTGCCGCCGGCCGGCTGAAGCCGTCGCCGGCGGTTCGCCATGTTTCTGATCAGGAGCACGCCACATGAATCTGCCCGCCGAAGCGCAGCCCAAGGTCAGCCTGGCCCAGTCCTCCCCCACCGTCGGCACGTTCCGTGAACGCGACGGCGCGCTGGAGTGGAGCGGGCGGCAGGAGACCGTCCGGATCGAGCCGTGGGGTCCGGACGCGGTCCGCGTCAGGGCGCGGCTCGGGGGGCCGGTCCTGGAGGAGCTGCCGGGGGCGCTGCTGGCGGCTCCCGTCGTGCCGTCGTCCGTGAAGTTGGCTGATGGCACAGGGCAGTTGACGGTCGGCGCGCTGACCGTGGAGGTGTCCGGCGAGGGTCTGGTCCGCTTCCTGTCCACGGCGAGCGGCGAGGAGATCCTGGCGGAGGAGCGCGCGCACTTCTGGTGGCCGGGCTCGCGGCTGTACACGGCCGTGGGCAACGGCTACCACCGCCTGGAGCAGCGGTTCGCCGCGTACGACGACGAGCGGCTGTACGGGCTCGGGCAGCACCAGCACGGGCGGTTCGACCAGAAGGGGCTGGTCCTCGACCTGGTGCAGCGCAACGCCGAGGTGAACATCCCGGTGCTGACGTCCAGCCGGGGCTACACCCTGCTGTGGAACAACCCGGCGGTCGGGCGGGTGGAGCTGGCGGCGAACGGGACGCGCTGGGTCGCCGACTCGGCGCGGCAGATCGACTACTGGATCACGGCGGGCACCCCGGCCGACGGGCAGCGCCGGTACAGCGCGGCGACGGGCCGTACGCCGATGCTGCCGGAGTGGGCGGCGGGGTTCTGGCAGTGCAAGCTGCGCTACCGGACGCAGGAGGAACTGCTGGGCGTGGCACGGGAGTACAGGCGGCGGGGGCTGCCGCTGTCGGCGATCGTGTGCGACTTCTTCCACTGGACGCACCTCGGCGAGTGGAAGTTCGACCCGGCGGAGTGGCCCGACCCGGCCGCGATGGTGCGTGAACTCGCCGAGATGGGCGTCAAGTTGGTCGTCTCGGTGTGGCCGTCGGTGTCGCCGCTGAGCGAGAACCACCCGGTGATGGAGCAGCGCGGCTACTTCATCGGCACGCAGTACGGTCCGATGGCGCACGCGGACTGGCCGGACAAGGGGGTCGCGTCGACCGTGCAGGTCGCCTTCTACGACGCGACGAACCCCGAGGCGCGGGAGTTCGTGTGGTCGAAGGTCAGGGACAACTACCTTGCCCCGTACGGGATCACGGCGTTCTGGCTGGACGCGTGCGAGCCTGAGCTGAAGCCGGGGTTCTCCGAGAACCTGCGGTACTGGGCGGGTCCTGGACTTGAGGTCGGGAACCTGTATCCGGCGGAGAACGCGCGGGCGTTCGCGGAGGGGCTGCGGGCGGAGGGCGAGGAGGTCATCACCCTCAACCGGTCGGCGTGGGCGGGCAGTCAGCGGCACGGCGCGGCGCTGTGGTCGGGGGACATCGGCACCGACTTCCCGACGCTGCGCCGGCAGCTCGCGGCCGGCCTCAACACCGCGCTGTCCGGCATCCCTTGGTGGAACACGGACATCGGCGGCTTCCACGGCGGCGACCCGGACGACCCCGCGTACCGCGAAGTCATGGTCCGCTGGATGCAGTTCGGGGCGCTGTCCCCGCTGATGCGGCTGCACGGCTTCCGCGACCCGGGCATGGCGCTGGGCCCGGACATGACCGGCGGCCCCAACGAGGTGTGGTCGTACGGCGAGGAGGCGGGCGCGCTGCTCGCGGAGTCCCTGCGGCTGCGGGAGCGGCTGCGGCCGTACGTCCTGGACGTCATGCGGGAGGCGCACGAGGAGGGGCTGCCGCCGATGCGTCCGCTGTTCCTGGAGTTCCCGGACGATCCCGCGGCCTGGCCGGTGGACGACGCGTATCTGTTCGGGCGGGATCTGCTGGTGGCGCCGGTGCTGGAGGCGGGGGCGCGGGAGCGGACCGTGTATCTGCCGGCGGGGGCGGAGTGGACGGACGCGTGGACGGGGGTGTCGTACGAGGGGGGTGCGGCGGTGACCGTGGCGGCGCCGCTGGAGCGGATTCCGTTGTTCCTGCGGGATGGGGCGGAGTTGCCGGTACGGGGTTTCGGCTCGTGAGATGACTTGTGGGCGGCCCCTGTCGGAGGGGCCGCCCGTTGGGTCATTCGGTGCCGCAGACCGACGGGAGGGCGCGGGCGAGGGCCTCGGTGTGGAGGCGGTCCAGCGCGCGGTCGTGGACGACCTGGACGGCGGCCAGGCCGAGTTCGGGGCGGCACAGGGGGGTGGCGCGGTCCGCGGCGGTGTCGGCGAGGGACTGGACCAGCGCGGTGTTGATGCGGTTGATCTCGACGCGGATCACGCTGAGGTCGGGGCGGGTCGTGGGGGCCTGGTCGGGGTGGTCGGTCCAGCGCTGGAAGAGGGCGCGCTGGACGAACTTGTTGGCCTCGATCTGGTCGCGGAAGACCGCGCGGACGGCGTCGGGGTCGGCGCCGAGCGCGGTGGCCTGGGCGGCGACGGTGTCGAGGACCTGCTGCTCGCGGGCGGGGTCGTCGATGGGGCTGGTGGTGCCGAACTTGGCGGCGGCGACGAGGTCGGCGGTGGCCAGCCGCTGGGCGGCGAGGTCGGCGAGGTCGGCGAGGTCGGCGAGATCGTGCAGCGGGTTCGTGACGGCGTACGCGGCGCTGTGGGGGGCGGCCGTCGCGGAGATGGCCGGGGCCGCGACCGCGGTGCCCGTCGCCCCGAGGACGACGGCCGCGGTCGCGGCGACGGCGGTGAGGACACGGCGGGTGGGGGAGGTCTTGTGCATACCCCCATCAAACCCCATCCGCACCACCTTCAGGTCAACTGCTGCTGACGGTCAGGTTGTTGGCGGCAAAGTCCAGACCACCGGAGGAGCTGGTGATCTCGAACCCGAACTGCACGTCACCGATGGTGACGTTGCCGAACCAGCCCTTGGTGTCCTTGATCCACTTGAGGATGGGCAGGACATCGACCGAGCCGGAGGTGGAGTTGGAGGTCCTGACGAACGAGAACACCTCGTTGGAGCCGTTGGTGCCCTTGTAGACGGTCCATGTGTGCCCGCCCAGCGTGAGGTTGCCCTGCGAGGTGCCGAGCGGCCCGACGGCACCCGTCTTGTTCATCCAGAGCATGATCTCGTACTTGTAGCCGGTGTCCCAGATGTCGTACGACGTGTTGTACGCGCCGGACGACGGGACGGTCACGTTGTAGTTGCTGGTGAGCGAACCGAGCGAGGTGATCGACTTGTTGACCACCTTCTTGGAGTTGGGGTACGACTTGATGCCGCCGGTGTTGGGGTGGTTGGCGTTGACGCCCCAACTGGTGCCGGAATTGGCCCAGATGCACTGGCTGCCGGCGCCGGAGCCCCAGATGTTGTTGTAGAGGGTGTAGCCGTTCAGGGTCGTGTTGCCCCACTGGTCGCAGGAGCTCCAGACGGCCGCCGACGCCGGAGCGGCGGCGAGTCCGACGGTGGCGCCGAGCGCCAGTGCGGGGGCGAGCAGTGCTTTGGCGACTCGCGCGAGTGTTGCGTTGGCCATGGTGTCCCTTCCATGGGTGGGGGGAAGTGCCTTGTTTTCGCAGGGAGTTACCACGCCCCCAGGTCGAGGTCGTGGTCTTCTCCGGCGACGAGGTCGAGCGACCTCGCCCCGGTGGAAGTCCGCAGCTCCACACGGAGCGTGCGCGTGGGCCGTACGACCGCGCGGGCGCCGGCGGCGTCCCAGGCGAGGTCGACGGTGGCGCCGAACCGGGTCCGCACGCCCCGGAGTTCGCCTTCGCCGAGGGCCGCGCCCGGCGCCGGGAGGAGGACCAGCCGGCCGGGGGTCGACTGGACCAGCGCCTCGATCAGCACGGTCGGCAGGGTGTGCGCGGCGTCCGCGTTGTAGACATGCCGGCGCGGGTAGTGCGCGCTCATCAGGGAGGCGTGGAAGAAGTCGCCCTCCAGGACGGCGGCGAGGGCGTGTTCCACCCGTCGCGGGTCGCGGAGCCGGGCCGCGATCAGGGCGTGGTGGAGGTGTCCGTGCGCGGAGTCGTTCTCGGCGCCGCGCAGTTGGAGCGCCCGGTGGGCGGCCTCGGCGAGGGCCGGGGTGTCGTACGGGGTGATCTCGTCCAGCGGCCAGACGGCGTACAGGTGGCTCAAGTGGCGGTGGTCGTAGGTGTCTTGGAGGTCCGGCCGGGCCCATTCGGCCAGGGCGCCCTCGGGGTTGACGCGGTGGGGCGGGAGGCGGTCGGCGAGGGCTGTCCAGCGAGCGGCTTTTGCGGGATGGTACGCGGCGGCCGTGAGGAGCGCGTGGCGGGCGGCCGAGAGGTCCATGGCGGCGTTGAGCGCGCCCCAACTGCCGTTCGCCGGGCGGTTCTCGGGCGAGTAGGAGGGGACGATGACAAGGGTGCCGTTCTCCGTGCGGGTCAGGAAGTCCTCGTAGAACTCGGCGAGTTCGGCGAGCGCGGCGGCGGTGCGGGGGTCCTGTTCGCCTCTTGTCTCGTCGTGGTCGACGAGGGGTTTGAGGAGCCAGTCGGCGCCGGCGGTCCAGAGGTGGAGGGGGTATTCGCGGCTGAAGTGGAAGGAGTGTCCTGACGCGCCGTCGGTGTGGGCGGGGGTCTGGATGCCGCGGGCGCCGAAGATGGCGCGGGCGTTGGCGCGCCAGTCGTCCAGCTGACGCTCAATCAAGTTTCTTAGTGCTTCGGTGACTTCGGGTAGGTCCGCGCTCGCCGCCGACGACGTCTGGAGGTTGAGGTTGGCGTCGAGGGTGAAGGCGCCGGCCCAGGCGGTGTCCCAGTCGCCGGTCCACAGGCCGGTCAGGCGGGGCGGGAGGGCGCCGCTGGCGGAGAGGAGGTGGTAGCGGCCGGCGGCGAAGAGGCGTTCCAGGAGGGCGGGGCTCTTGGGGTGGGTCAGCAACTCCGAGCCGGGGAGGGCGCGTTGGGCGGGGTCGGCGTGGAGGTCGAGGGTGACGCGGGAGTAGGGGGTGCGGTGGAGGGGGAGGTGGCGGGTGAGGAGGGTGTCGTAGGAAGCGGGGGTTTCCAGGGTTGCTTCGGGGGCCGGGGTTTTCTCGGGGGCGTTGTCGTGTCTGCGGACTTGGGTGAGGAGGAGGACCTCCTGGGCGTTCTCGACGTGGAGGCCGCCGGTCGGGGTGGGGGTGAGGGTGCCGCCGGTGACCGTGACGGTGGTGGTGCCGGTGAAGGTCTTCGCGCTGTCCGGGTAGCGGGCGGTGAGGGTGAGGGTGGCGGTGGTGCCCGCTTCGGCGAGCGACGCGCTTGTCTCCACGGCCAGTTGGTCGGGTGCCCCGGCCAGGCGGTGGTCCAGGGAGAGGTCCGCGGTGAGGTCCGGCGCGGTCACGTGCTGCACGATCACGTCGTCGGCGCGGGAGACGAAGACGCGGCTCGTCCAGTCGGCGTCGAGCGCGGTGGTGACGCCGGTCGTGAAGTCGACGGTGCGGCGGTAGCGGGGCGAGGGGGTGATGTCCCCGGCGCGCTCGATCCGGGTCTGGAAGGCCGGGTGGAACGGCTGGACCCACAGGAGGGGGCGGTGGTCGGTGAACTCCTCGGCGGCCGTGAGGTCCCCGGCGAGCAACCGGTCCTGGAGCTCGGGGAGTTGCGCGGCGAGTTCGGGGGCGCGGGCCGTCTCGGTGCCGTTGGGGCGGACCAGGGTGTGGTGGGTGACGACGACGCGGTCGTCACCGGGGTCGCCGTACACGAGGGCGCCGTGGCTGCCGTTGCCGGTGAGGAAGCCGTCCTCCCAGCGGGCGGCCGGGGTCTGCTCCCACGTGCCGTGCACGGGGCCGATGCCGGTCATGGCTTGAGTACCGCCACTCCGTAGCGGGCGAGGGTGAGTTCGCCGGTGATGGGTGTGCCGGTGAGCAAGTCCCGTGCCGGGTGGGGCACTTGGACGGTCACGGGGTCGCGGCCGTGGTTGAGGAGGAACAGCAGCTCGCCCCGGCGGACGGCTTCGACGCCGTCGGGGAGCCCGTCGAGCACCGGGCGGACGCCCGCCTCGGCGGCGACGCGGGCCAACAGGGCGCGCAGGGCGGGGGGTTCGGGGAGGGTGGAGACGTACCAGGCGCGGTCGCGGTGGAGGACGGCGGGCAGGCCGTCCAACTCGCCGCCCTTGTAAGGGATGTGCTCGGCGCGGCCGTCGGGTTCGAGCTCCTCCGACCAGAGGGTGCCCTGGAATCCGTCGCAGCCGGCGGTCTCGCCGTCCTCCAGCGGCCACCACTCGTGGAGGGTGCGGATGCCGAAGAGGTCGCGCAGGCGGGCGTCCATGCCGCCGGGGCGGACGCGGTCGTCCTGGTCGGCGACGCCGGTGAAGAAGCCGCAGACGAGGGTGCCGCCCTGGCGGACGTACGCGAGGAGGTTGTCCACGGCCGTGTCGGTGAGGAGGTAGAGCTGGGGGGCGACGACCAGCTTGTAGGCGGTCAGGTCGTGTTCGGGGTGGGCGAAGTCGGTCGTGAGGTTTTCCTGCCAGAGGGCGCGGTGCCAGGCGTGGAGGAGGTCGGGGAGGTCGACGCGGGCGGAGGGGCGGGCGTCCTGGGCGCCGGCCCACCAGGAGTGCCAGTCGTGGAGGACGGCGATCTCCGCTTTGTGAGGGTGCGTCAAGTGCTCGGCGATGAGCGGGAGTTCGCCGCCGATCTGGCGTACCTCCTGATAGGTCCGCCCCTGCTCCCCCGCGTGGCTGACCATGCCGGAGTGGAACTTCTCGGCGCCCTGGCGGGACTGGCGCCACTGGAAGTAGCAGACGGCGCCGGCGCCCCGGGCGACGGCCTGGAGGGACCAGAGGCGGTTCAGGCCACGGGGTTTGGGGTGGTTCACGCCCCGCCAGTTGACCGGTCCCGCGGCCTGTTCCATCAGCATCCAGGGGCCTTTGGCCTGCGAACGGGTCAAGTCCTGGACGAGCGCCGCGTGTTGGGCGCCGAGGGGGTCGCGCGGGTCGGGATAGAGGTCGACGGAGACGACGTCCTCCTCCGCCGCCCAGCGCCAGGCGTCCTGGCCGCTCCACAGGGGCATGAAGTTGGTGGTCACCGGGATGTGCGGGGTGTGCCGGGCGACGATGTCGCGTTCGGCGCGGTAGCACTCCAGGAGGGCGTCGGAGGTGAAGCGCCTGAAGTCCAGTACCTGGGTGGGGTTCTTGAGGTAGTGCGGGGTGCGCGGCGGCAGGATGCCGTCCCAGGCGTCGTACTCCTGGCTCCAGAACGCCGTGCCCCAGGCGGAGTTGAGGGCGTCGAGGGTGCCGTAGCGCTCGCGCAGCCAGATCCGGAAGGCGGCGGCTGCTTCGTCGCCGTGGTCGAAGGTGCAGTACTCGTTGTTGATGTGCCACATCAGCAGGGCCGGGTGGCCGCCGTAACGGGCCGCGAGGTCTTCGGTGATGGCGGCGGCGTAGCGGCGGTAGGTGGCGCTGGAGTGGGAGAAGTGCTGGCGCCCGCCCCACCATTCGGTGCGGCCGTCCTCGGTGCGGGGCAGGGTGTCGGGGTGGAGGCGGCCGAGCCAGGGCGGGGGCGAGGAGGTGGGGGTGGCGAGGACGACGCCGATGCCGTGGTCGTGCATCAGGTCCATCAGCCTGTCGAGCCAGCCGAAGTCCCGCTCCCCCGGCCGCGGTTCGAGCCTGGACCAGGAAAAGACGCCCAGCGTCACGGAGTTGACGCCGGCCTCGCGCATGAGGCGTACGTCCTCCCGCCAGGTCTCCTCCGGCCACTGTTCGGGGTTGTAGTCGCCGCCGAAGAGGATGCGGCCCCGGGTGGCGTCGTTCAGGTCGGGCATCAGATGGGCTCCCCGTACTGGATGCCTCGCCCGTTGGTGGCGAGGTAGACCCGGCCGTATACGCGCGGGTCGCCTGTGATGGTCTCGCCGGTCCAACCCCATTGGTGGCGTTCGTCGTTGATGCGGGTCCAGGTCTTCGCCCCGTCGTCGGAGCGGTGGACGGCCGGGCCGCTCCCGACGGCGCCGACGAGGTAGAGCGCCGGATAGCGGGCGCCGGAAGCGGCCTTGCCGAAGCCGAGGGTGTACGCGGCGCGGCAGCCGGCGACCTCGGTGAAGGTGCCGCCGCCGTCGGTGGAGCGGAAGAGGCCGTTCTCCTTGGCGCTCAGCCACAGGTCGCCGGTGCGGCCCGGGGCTGCGGTCAGCTTGAACTGGCTGTCCCCTGCGGGCAGTTCACTCGCGCGGGCGGTGAAGGTGCGCCCGCTGTCGGTGCTGGCGAACAGCGTGCCCGTGTCGGGGTCGTAGGCGTAGAGGCGGGCCGGGTCGACGGGGTCGGCGACCGGGGTGGCGCCCTTGGGGAAGCCGGGGATCTCGGTCCAGGTCGCGCCGCCGTCCGCCGAGCGGTGGGCGGGGTACTTGGTGCCGTCCCAGTGCACGAACGACCAAATCACCACGCTGCCGTCGGAGTTGACGGCGATCGGCCCCGGCGCGTCCTTGGCGATCGCGGGCTGCGCCGCGAAGGGCGCCCAACTCCGGCCGCCGTCAAGGGAGTACGCCCCGTTGCCGGTGTCCCCCCAGCCGCTGCGCACCACGTACGACGGCCGGGCCGCCGCCTGCGCGAGGCCTGTCGCCGATGAGAACACCGGGTTCGTGGCCATCCCGCGCGACGGGGACGACGTCAGCCGCTCGTGGTACATGACGCCGATGTCCCGTGACCCGCTGAGCAGATGGGCCTCGCCGGCCGGGGGTGACAGCAGCTGGACGACCGACGCCTCCTCCAACCCCCTGACGCGCGGCGCCCAATGGGTCAGGTCCCGTGTCCCGTACAGCGTCGCGCCGGTCCCGTACACGACGTTGCGCCCGTCGTGCGGATCGACCGCCAGCGCCTGGATCCACCACCCGAACTTCGGTTGCGTTCCTCCCCAGTTGAGGAACGGGGTCTCCGAGACGTCGAACACCGCCGTGTCCTTCAGGGAGGTCCAGCTGTGACCGCCGTCCGTGGTGCGGTACAGCGTGTCCACCGCCGACCAGCGGTTGTTGGTCGACACCGTCACCGTGCCGGGGCGGCGGGCGTCGACGGCCACACCGCCGTACGCGAAGGTGTCCGAGGCGGCCGGTCTCGCCGGGGTGACGTCCGTCCAAGTGCCGGTGGTGGTCGAGAGTTTGTGGACGCTGCCGTCCGACTGGCCGTTGGGTCCTGGGGTGTTGGCGTACGTCACGTACAACTCGCGGGTGTGGGAGTCGTACGCGGCTCTGATCGGGATCTTGGCGGCGGTGCCGGTGGGCTGGCCCGGGACCGGGGTCCAGGTGGTGCCGTCGGTCGTGCGGTACAGGTTGGGGGTGGTCGCCGTGCCGTCGCTGTCGCCCCAGCCGGCGTAGAGGGTGCGGCCGGCCGCGACGAGGAGGGTGATGCCCTGGCCGGTGGGGTTCGGGGTGGCCGGGAAGGTCGTCGCCGCGCTCCAAGTCGCGCCTCTGTCGGTCGACTTGAGGAGTCCGTCGTGGCGGGTGCCCAGCCAGAGGGTGTCGCTGTGGCGGGGGTCGACCAGCAGGCGTTCGCCCGTTCCTCTGCCGTCTTCGTTCGCGCCGAGTCTGACGGTCAGGTCGGTGCGGGTCCATGTCTCGCCCCGGTCCTCGGATCTGAGGATCGCGCCGTTTCCGGCCCAGGGTTGGGCGTAGGTGCCGAGGGCGAGGTAGAGGCGGCTGGGGTGGGCGGGGTCGACGGCTATCGCCTCGACGCCGAGGAGATTCCAGTCGTCCCAGCCGAGGTGGTCGGTCAACGGGGTCCAGCGGGCGGGGTGTTCGTCCCAGCGGTAGGCTCCGCCGATGTCTGTGCGGGCGTAGGCGAGGGATGTGGCGGTGGGGTGGAAGAGGACGCCGGTGATGAATCCGGTGCCGCCGATGGTCGCGTTGCGCCAGCGGTAGGGGGGTGAGGGGGAGGCCGGTTCGGGGTGGGGTGGGGGTTGGGGGGATCGGGCGTGGGCCGGGGTGAGGGGGAGGGTGGTGAGGGCTGCGGTGGCTGCGGTGGTGGTGAGGAGTGTGCGGCGGGTGGGGTGCATTGGGGGTCCTTGGGGGTGGGGTGTGCGGGTGCGGGTGCGGGTTGGCGGGGGTGGGGTGCGTGGTCCGGGGTTCGGGGGGCTGTCGCTTTGGGGGGTGTCGCTGGGCGGGGTTGGGGAGGGGCCGTCTGTCGGGGCTGGGGGGTGTCGCTTGCCCGCGCTTGCGGGGTGCTGCCTGTCGGGGCTGGGGGATGTCGCTTACCCGCGCTTGCGGGGTGCCGCCCGCTTGGGGAGGGAGCCGCCCTAGCGGTACGCATGCCCGCAGGCTGGGGAGGTTGGGCTGGCTGACACGGGCTGCGGATCCGTCGTCTGCCGGCTGCGGGGGGGCTCCTACCCGCCACTCCGGTTACCGCTCGTCTCCCAGTCAGACCTCCCGAACCTCTCGACCGACGCGACTGCACCTCCCCAGGGGCGCGGGGAACTGCGCGACCAGCCACACTCCACCCGCACCCGCCGACGCTCCAACACCCCCTCCCCAAAAGGCGCCCCCTACCCCTTGACCGCCCCCGTCAACATCCCCTTCTTGAAATGCTTCTGCACAAACGGCGAAAGCACAGCAACCGGCAGCAACGCCATCACCATCACCGCCATCTGAACAGCCAGCCCGGACAACTCCCCGGTCTTGATGGCCTGCCCCAACCCCACCGGCGCCTCCTGCTTCTGCACCAGCTGGATCATCACGTTCTGCAACGGCATCATGTCCTGATTGTTCAAGTACAACGACGCATTGAACCAGGCACTCCAATAACCCACCGCGTAGAACAAAGTAATGACAGCCAGCACCGCCCGCGACAACGGCATCACGATCTGCCAGAGAATCCGGAAATCCCCGGCCCCGTCGATCCGCGCACTGTCGATCAGCTCCTGCGAGATCCCCTGGAAAAACCCCCGCAGCACAAGAATGTTGAACACACTGACGGCGCTGGGGAGGATCAGAGCGAGATACGTGTCCGTCAGCCCCAGCGACTGCACCAGCAGATACGTAGGAATGAGCCCGGCGCTGAAGAACATCGTCGCCAGCAATACCATCAGCATCCACCGATGCCCGAGCGACCCACTCCGCGAAAGCCCGTACGCGCACAGAACGGAAACGCCCATCGAGAACAACGTACCGACAAGAGTGATCGCGACACTGATGACGACGGCCCGAGTGACCTGCCCCCCGCTGAGCAGTTCACGGTAGGCGATGAAAGTGATCCCCTTCGGCACCATGACGAGCCCGCCCGCTTTGTCGATGGTCTCGCGGGAGGAAAGACTGGTGACGAGGACGATCCACAGCGGGAAAAGGATCGTGAGGCAGGCGAGAGCGAGAACGAGCCCTTTCCCGGCGATACCCGCTTTGCTCGGCTCCTCCTCCCACCTGGGCCGGGGAGGTGCGGCCCACCGCCCGGGTCTCTTCGGCTGAACCGAAGCTTCCATTCCCCGCTTATCCAGAATCGCGCTCACTTCTTGTACACCCCCTGCTCGCCCATGAGATGGGCCACTTTGTTGGCGATGAGAACGAGCCCGAGGCTGACGACGCCTTTGACGAGCCCGGCGGCAGCGGCGTACCCGAAGTCCTGGTTGCGGACGCCGTTCCACCACACGAAGGTGTCGAGGACCTCGGAGGCGCCGGGCCCGACGGCGTCGCGCTGGAGGAGGATCTGTTCGAAGCCGACGGTCAGGGCGTCCCCGACGCGCAGGACCAGCAGCAGCGCGATGACGGGCCGCAGCGCGGGCAGCGTGACGTGCCACATGCGCCGCCACCGGCCGGCCCCGTCCATCGCGGCGGCCTCGTACAGATCGTGGTTGACGGAGGCGAGCGCGGCGAGGAAGACGATGATGCCCCAGCCGGCGTCCTTCCAGACGCTCTGCGCGGTGACCAGGAACTTGAAGGTGTCGGGGTCGGTCATGATGTCGATGCCGTCGTAGCCGTGGGCGCGCAGCAGCTGCGAGAGCAGGCCGGCGCCGCCGAAGAGCTGCTGGAACACGGCGATGACGAGGACCCAGGAGAAGAAGTGCGGCAGGTAGAGGATCGCCTGCGAGACGGCCCTGATCCGGGGCCTGACCACGCTGTTGATGAGCAGCGCGAGAAGGATCGGGATCGGGAAGTAGAGGATCAGCTGGAGGAAGAACAGCACGAGGGTGTTCTGTACGGCGGCCCAGAACGCGGAGTCCTCGAAGAGGCGTTGGAAGTTCTCCAGGCCGACCCAGGGGCTGTGGAGGATGGCGACGACGCCGTTGGAGCTGACGTAGGGGTCGTAGTTCTGGAAGGCGACGACGTTGCCGAGGATCGGGAGGTAGTTGAAGAGCAGGACCAGCGCGATCGCCGGCAGGGTCATGAGGATGAGGACGCGGTCGCGGCGGAAGCGCCGGCCCAGGCTCAACTTGCCTGCTGTGGAACGTTTTTTACGCGGGGGGCGGCGGCTGTGGGGGGCTGCCGGACGCTTCTCGTCGGCCTCGGCCCTGCTCCGAGGCACCGTGCTGTGGGACACGGCCGTTCTCCTCGCCTCGGGTCAGCTGCTCGCGGCGGCGTTGTCGTCGTGCAGCTTCTGGTACCAGCCGCGCAGTCCGTCGCCGCCCTTCTTCCTCCAGTCGGTGACCCACTGCTGCATGTCGCTGATCTTCTTGCGGCCCCGGACGATGTCGTCCTCCAACTGCTCCATGTCGTTGGAGAGGTTGGTGTACTGGGTGGGCTCGGTGATCTGCATGCCGTAGAAGGTGGACTTGCGGGTGAGGGCGCCCATGCGCTGCTGCCACTCGACGGCGCCGCGGCCGATGCCGGGGAAGTCGGGGCGGGCGATGGCCGGGGCGGGGCTCGCGATCATGACGTAGGCGTTGGCGACGTCGATGTTGCCCTGGTCGGTCTTGATGGGGACGCCGTCCTTGACCGTGTAATGCGTGCCGTCCACACCGTAGTTGGTGAGCATGTACTCCTTCGTCCCGTACGGGGCGGCGGTCACGTTGGCGACGGCGAGCGCGTCGCGGACGACGGACTCGGAGGCGCCCTTGTTGACGAAGGAGAAGATGTTGGCGGGGTTGGCGGCCCACAGCTTGGGGGCGCCCGCGCCGTGCCCGAAGATGTCCATGCCCCAGATCTGGAAGCCGGGGTTGTGGCCCTGCTGGATGGCCTGCTGGCCCCACCAGCTGGAGATGTCGTTGTTGTAGATGAGGAACTCCCCGGCGGCGAACTTGGTGCTGGGGTCGACGGCCTGGCTCTTGCCGAGCCGGGCGTCGGGGTGGACGACGCCGGCGGCGAACAACTTCCTTGTCCACTCCAGGGCTTCGAGGTATTCCTCGGTCTCGACGCGGTAGATCATCTTGCCGTCGGTGAGGTTCCAGCCGAGCGCCTTCTCGCTGCCGGAGAGGACCCCGAAGGCGTTGAACGCGGTCCACTTCATGTCACCGCACGCCCACCGCTTGGCCCGCGCGTTGGTGATCTCCTTGGCGAGGGCCATGAACTCGTCGGTGGAGGTGGGGACTTGGTACCCCTCCTTGTCGAAGAGGTCCTTGCGGTAGAAGGGGACGATGTTGGTGATGAACGGCGACGGCATGGGCAGTCCGCGCAACTTGCCGCCGAAGATGCCGCGTTGCCAGGCGTCGGTGGGGATCGCGGCGAGGTTCGGGTACTCCTTGACGGCGTCGCCGGACAAGTAGGGCCCCAGGTCGGCGAATTTGCCGATGATGGCGCTGGGGATCTTGCCGCCCATGTTCCAGCCGGGGATAACGACCATGTCCGGTACGTCACTTGAGGCGAGGACCGCGCCGAGCTTCTGGTCGTAGGTGTTGCCGTCCTGGTTCTGCCAGGCGACGTCGACGCCGATCAGGTCGTTCATCGCCTTGTAGTAGGCGTTGCCGTCCTTGGGCGGGGAGCCCCAGAACGGGGACATGACGGTGACCTTGCCGCCCTTGCCGAGCTTCTTCGGCACCGACGTCTTGAGGGTGGCGAGGTCGACCTTGCTGATGAAGCCGGCCGCGGAGCCGTTCTTCGAGGGGATGTCGGGGGTCACGACGTTGCTGGCCACGTACGCCGGGAGGATCTTCTTCGCGTTCTTGCCCGAGGTGGTGCCGGCGCCCGAGCCGCTGTCCGTGCCGCCGCAGGCGGCGAGCAGTGGCATGCCGCCCGCAACGGCGGCCGTGGCGACCGCCGTTGAGGCGAGGAAGCTTCTCCGGCTGGGTCCGGAGGAGGCGGAAGCGGCGTGAGGCGTCATTGCGTCAACCCTTCGTGGCGCACCAGGACACCCGGCGGTGGCCGTCGGCTGCGGTGTCGTGAGTGGAGCGGGCCCTTTATCGATGGAGTCGAAGCGCTTCGATGTGGTGTGAGGTTAAGTGACAGCATGGGGGCGCACAAGGGTCGATTCCAAGATTCCTCGGAGGTGTTCGAGGATGCGCAGCGCCTCGTACGCCGCTTGACATCGCGGCGGAGCGGCGCAGTTGGCGGCGGGCGGCGTCTTGACATCCGAGGGGACGTCGAACGAGCATCGAAGCGCTTCGAAAGTGCCGCGCAGCCGCCCGCAAGGTCCACCGCAAAGGGAACTCCACGTGACCTCATCCACGCCCCCCGTGCCGCCTTTCCGCGATCCGCAGCTCCCGTTCGCGAAGCGCGTCGACGATCTGCTCCAGCGGCTGACGCCGGACGAGAGAATCGCTTTTCTGCACCAGTTCGCGCCCGCCGTGGAACGGCTCGGGATCGCCGCGTTCCGCACCGGCCAGGAGGCCCTGCACGGCGTCGCCTGGATGGGCCGCGCGAGCGTGTTCCCGCAGGCGGTGGGGCTGGCCGCGACCTGGAACACCGCACTCGTGCGCCGCGTCGGCGAGGCCGTCTCGAAGGAGGCGCGGGTGATGGCCGCCGACGACGCGAAGGTCGGCCTCAACGTGTGGGCGCCGGTGGTGAATCTGCTGCGCCATCCGCTGTGGGGCCGTAACGAGGAGGGCTACTCCGAGGACCCGAGGCTGACGTCGGCGATCGCGACCGCGTACACGCACGGGCTGCGCGGCGACCACCCCACGTACTGGCGGACGGCGCCCGTCCTCAAGCACTGGCTGGCGCACAACAACGAGACGGGCAGGGACGTCACTTCGTCGTCCGTGCGCCCGCGCGTCCTCAACGAGTACGACCTGCGCGCCTTCCGCGAGACGGTCGAGGCGGGCGCGGTGGCCGGGGTGATGCCGGCCTACAACCTGGTCAACGGCCGCCCCAATCACGTCTCCCCGTATCTGCGGGAGCACCTGCGGACGTGGACGCAGGAGGAGCTGTTCGTCTGCTCGGACGCGGGCGCGCCCTCCAACTTGGTTGATTCGGAAGCCTACTTCGGGACGCACGAGGAGGCGACGGCGGCGTCCGTACGGGCCGGTGTGGACAGTTTCACCGACCACGGCACGGACTCCTCGAAGATCGTGCAGCGGCTCAAGGGGGCTTTGTCCGCAGGGCTGTTGACGCAGGACGACATCGACACGGCCGTCCGCCGGCAGCTCTCGGTGCGGTTCCGGCTCGGGGAGTTCGACCCCCGGTACGACCCGCACGCGGGCGTGCGGGACTTCGACACCCCGCCGCACCGCGAGCTGGCGCGGGAGGCGGCGGAGCAGGCGGTCGTCCTGCTGCGCAACGACGGGGTGCTGCCGCTGCCGGCCGGCACCCGGCTCGCGGTGGTCGGGCTGCTCGCCGACGAGTGCAAACTCGACTGGTACAGCGGCTCGTTGCTGCACCGCTCGACCCCGCTGGAGGGCCTGTACGAGCGTTTCGGCGCCGGCCAGGTGGAGTTCGCGGAGGGCGTCGACCGCGTCCTGCTGCGCACCTCTTCGGGAACTCACCTGCATGTGACGGCGGTTGAGCTGGACGACGCCCAGGACGCCGAAGCGGCCCTGGATCCGGCCCTGTTGAAGGGGCGGACGGATCTGCCGCCGCTGACGGTGTCGGCGGCGGGCACCGAACTGGCCCTGGTGGACTGGGGACATGGGGTGCTGACCCTGCGCGCGTCCGACGGCCGCTATCTGTCGGTCGCCGAGGACGGGTACGTCCGCGCCTCGGCCGGGCAGCCCGGCGGCTGGGTCGTGCAGGAGACGTTCCGTCTCGAACCCCATCCGGGCGGTCACCTCCTGCGGCATCTGGGCACGGGCCGTCATGTCACGGTCGCCGCCGACGGGGTGAAGGTTGCCGAGGCGGATCCGGAAGTCTTCGAACTCGTGGTGGTGGAGCGCGGCGAGGAGGCGGTGGCCCGGGTCGCGGCGCACGCGGACGTGGTCCTGGTCGTCGCGGGCAACGATCCGCACATCAACGGCCGTGAGACAGAAGACCGTTCGACGCTGGCCCTCCCCCCGCACCAGCAGCGCCTGCTGACGGCGGCCCGCACGGCGAACGCGCGCACGGTCCTCGCGCTGACGTCGTCGTACCCCTACACGGTCGAACCCGGCCCGCTGGGCGCGGTGTTGTGGACCGCGCACGGCGGCCAGGCGGCCGGGACCGCGCTCGCCCGCGTCCTCGCCGGCGACGTCTCCCCCGCCGGCCGGCTCCCGCAGACCTGGTACGAGTCCGACGCGGACCTGCCCGACCTCCTCGACTACGACGTCATCGGCAGCCGCCAGACCTACCTCTACTTCGAGGGCCGCCCGCTCTACCCCTTCGGCCACGGACTGTCCTACGCGGCCTTCTCCTACACGGACTTGAGGACGGAGGTCACCGAGGACACCCTGACGGTGACGTTCACGCTCACCAACACGGGCGAGGTCACCGCCGACGAGGTCCCCCAGCTGTACGCCCGCGCGGCCGACCCCTCGGTCCCCCGCCCCCGCCGTGAACTCCTCGCCCACGCCCGCGTGACCCTAGCCCCCGGCGAACGCCGCGAACTCCTCCTCCAAGTCCCTTTGAGCGCGCTGGAGTTCTGGGACGTGACCCGCCCGGGCTGGCGCCTGGAACCGGGCCCGTACGACCTCCTCCTGGGCGCGTCGAGCGAGGACGTCCGGCTGCGGACGACGCTGAAGCTGGACGGCGAGCCGGCCGCGCCGCGCGCCGTCGCCCAACTCAGGCTGTCCGTCGCCGACTTCGACGAGCAGAGCGGCGCGGAGCTGGTCGACCGGGCGAAGGAGTCGGGGGACGCGGTGACGCCGGGCTCCTCCGGAGCGGCCGAACTCGTCTACCGGGCCTGCGACTTCGGCGCGGGGACGGCCGGGGTGTCGGTCACGGTGGCGGGCGAGGGGGAGGTGGAGCTGTCCCTGGACGGGGACAGGCCGCTCGCCGCGCTGCGTTTGGTGACGCCGACGGAGGACGTCTATACGTACGTCTCGCTGGAGGCGCCGTTCGCCGCGTCCGGGGTGCATGAGCTGCGGGTGCGGCTGCGGGGGGCGGTGCGGGTCGCGCACGTGGGGTTCACCGGGTGAGGGTGCGCGCCGGAGGGTGCCGGCTCCCCTCCGGCTACTCCCCCGTCGCCTTCAGCGCCAGCCACAGCTCCATGCGGACGTCCGGGTCGTCCAGGGAGCGGCCGAGGATCTCCTCGACGCGGCGCATGCGGTAGCGCAGGGTGTGGCGGTGGACGCCGAGGTCGGCGGCGGCGGCGTCCCACTGGCCGTGGCGGGAGAGCCAGGCGCGCAGGGAGGCGACGAGGTCGCCCCGGCCGGTCGCGTCGTGCTCGCGCAGGGCGCGCAGGAGGCCGTCGGAGAAGGCTCTGACGGCGTCGTCGGCGAGCAGGGGCAGGACCGAGCCGGCCGCCAGGTGCTCGTGCTCGGCGAGGGCGCGGCCCCGGCGGCGGGCGACGGAGAGGGCCTGGCGGGCCTGCTGGTGGGCGGTCGCGGCGGTCGCGGGCCCGGCCGGCCCCGACAGTCCGACGATCAGTTCGTGGCCGTCCTGGGGGCGTTCGGAGTCGAGCGCCTGGGCCTGGGCGACGGCTTCGGCGAGGACCGTGCCGCCGTCGGCCGCGAGGACGAGGAGGCCGTCGTCCTCGGGGACGACCAGGACCGGCTCTCCCGCGCGCGCGGCGGCGCTCTCCAGGGCTTCGGCGAACTTCTCCAGTTTCTCGGCGGCCCGCTCGCGCGCGGGTGCGCCGGGTTCGGCGGCGAGGACGCGGAAGGGGGCGTCCAGGAGGCCGTCGTAGAGGTCGGCGGCGACCTCGCGCGCGTGCGCGGGTTCGTTCGCCAGGAGCATGCGCAGGACGGCCTTGCCGACGCGCTGTTCGGCGGCGTGCAGGGAGCGGGAGCGTTCGGTGGTGAGGGTCAGCAGGGCGATCGCGGAGTGGACGGCGTAGCGGGCGGCGGTGCCGGGGGCGGCGGCGGTGCCGACGGCGAGGGCGGCCCGCGCGCGGCGGCCGGTGCCCAGGGAGTGCAGTTCGACGCGGTCGTCGCCGTCGGGTCCGTCGACGACCGCGGAGGCGGGCGCGGGGCGTTCGCGCAGCCGCTCGACGTCGGCGGTGAGGCGGGCGGCGCGGCGGCCGGCCCAGTCGGGCGCGGCGGCCACCACGGCGCCCGAGGCGTCGTACAGGGCGGCCCAGCCGTCGACCTGGGCCGCGAGGGCGCTCAGGAGGCCTTCAGGGCCCGTGGCGAGGGCCTGGCGGGTCAGCTCGCGCTGGGCGGCGAATCCGTCGGTGACCGCGCGGTACTGGTCGGCGGCGATGGCGGCGGAGACGGCCTTGCTGATCGCGAGGAAGGGGGTGCGGCGGGGGACCTCCAGGAGGGGGAAGTCCTCCGCGTCGGCGGCGTCGAGGAGGGCCTGGGGGATGTCCTCGTAGTTGACGCCGACGGCGAACCCCAGGCCGACGACTCCGGCGGCGGCGAGGCGGCGTACGTAGCGGCGCATCTCGGCCGGGTTGTCCGTGTCCAGCTTCAGCGCGGTGACCAGGAGGAGTTCGCCGCCCTCCAGGTAGGGCACGGGGTCGGGGAGTTCGCTGACGTGCGCCCAGCGCACCGGGACGCCGAGCCGGTCCCCGCCCGCGCGCACGACGAGTTTCAGCGCGGAGTGGTGGACGAGGGAGGCGAGGGTCGGTGGCATGGCGCCTTCAGGTCGGTGGGCCGGTGGTGGGCCCAGGGGCCTGTGCCGATTCTGCCTCAGGGCGCGCGAGGGGCTCCCGCGCGCGGGTTCAGCCCCGCAGGTCGACCAGCAGGGGGGGCGTGTGGTCGCCCTGGACGCTGGTCAGGGAGAGGACGGCGTGTCCCGGCGGCACCTCGTGGGCGAGCTGGGAGGCGGACCAGCGTTCGCGTTCGACCTGGCGGACGGTGACGGCGTCGGTGGTGACGGCCTTGCCGGTGACGAGCTTGCGCAGGGCGTGGATCGCGCGGGTCATGGGCTGGTCGGCGAAGACGGTGTGCTTGGCGACCTCGGTGGTCTCGATCCACTCGGTGCCCCAGGTCTGCGCGAACCGGTTGCCGTCCCAGGTGGTGACGCCGGCGTAGGCCATCCGGCAGCCGACGGCACCGTAGAGGGGCCCGTGGAGGGCTTCGGGGACGTCGCCGACGGTGCGCAGGGCGAGGACGACTCCGGCGTTGCGGGAGCGCAGCCTCTGGAGGTGGCGTACGGACTCGGGGGTGACGGTGCCGGTGGCGTCGTCGAGGACGAGGCAGGCGAAGTGCGCGCGCGGGCCCTGGCGTACGACGGCGTGGAACTGGGCGAGGACGAGGCGGGTGAGGAGGCGGCCGGCTTCTTCGTGGCCGCGTTCGGGGAGGTCGATGCGCACGCGCAGGGGGTGGTGGGCGAGGGCGCGCAGGGAGAAGGCCCGCGCGCGCGTGGAGCCGCCGCCGAGGAATTCGGCGAACACCGGCCGGCTGAGCAGGGCGAGCCGGTCGGCGAGGGCGCGGCCGACGTCGCCGGGGGTGCCGGTCTGGCGGACGCGGGCGTCGAGTTCGCGGCGCATCGGCTCGTCGTCCGCCAGCGCGTCCCTGAGGGCCTGGAGGGGCCCTGCGCCCTCCAGCAGCTCGCGCAGGACGGGAAGGGCCGGGAAACGGCCGTGCACGGCCTTGTAGGGGCCGAGCAGCTGGGCGAGGGCGGTGGCGGCCTGCGGGGCGGCGAGGTCGCCGGCGAGGGCTTCGGCGAGGATCGCGGCGGCCTCGTCGGGGTCGTCGGCCTCGGCGTAGGGGTCGAGGTCGTGGACGGAGGCGGGGTCGCCGATGCGGACGACGACGTCGAAGGAGCCGTCGGCGCCGAGCGGGCTGCCGGCCGAGGAGACGGCGACGACGGCGCAGCTTCCGGTGAGCGCCTGGAGGGCGAGCGCTTCGGTGACGGGTTCGACGAGGGTGCGGGTCTTGCCCGATCCGGAGGGGCCGACCGCCAGCAGGGAGGTGCCGAGGACGTCGGGGCCGAGGGCGGCGCCCGCGCCCCGGTAGGTCTCGGGGGCGCGTTCGGTGTCGGTCCAGCGGCCGATGCGGACCTGGGCGGTGAGCAGGTCGTGGCGGGCGGTGCGCCTGGGGAGGTCGCGGGCGCCGGAGGGGTGGGCCCAGGCGGCGGCGCCCTGGCGCAGCACGGTGTCGCGGAATCCGGTGAGCGCGGCCTGGGCGCGGGCGGTGGTGAAGGCGTGCTCCACGCGCGCGCAGTCGACGTCGTTCATCCGCCCGGCCGCGACGTCCGCGGTCAGCCGTTCGGCGGCCTCGGCCTGTCCGGCGTCGTGCAGGGCGGGCCACTGCGCGCGCGGGCGCGGGGCGGCCACCGGCGCCTGGACGCCGCCCTTGCGCGCGGCGAGCAGCTGCCTGGCGTACGGCAGCCAGCCGCCGAGCCGGGCGAACGGCCACAGCACCAGAGCGGTGATGAGGGCGTACAGGGCGTCGGTGAACAGGACGGACGTGAACAGTTCGTAGCTGCCGGCGATCAGGGCGATCAGCGAGAACAGGGGGTCGACGACGGGCAGCGCGTCCCAGCCGGCTCCGGGGAAGGCGCTGGGGAAGACGAGACTCAGGGCGGCGAGCGCGGCGACGGCGGCGAGTCCCGCGCGCGCGGGCTGCGGGCGGCGCCCGATGAAGTGCCGTACGGCGTCGGGCCAGCTGCCCAGGCGGCCCATGGTGTACATCAGGGCGGCGAAGAAGAGCCCGTCGTAGACCACGCGCGCCTCGGCGCCCTCCATGGTCTTCGCGGAGGCCAGGGTGCCGCCCCACCACCAGTCGCCCGGGGTGAACAGCCGCAGCACCTCGAACTGGTAGGGGACGCCGCCGCGCCGCCACAGGGACCACAGCAGGAGGGCGACGGCCAGGGGGATGAGCAGGCCGACGACCGTGACGGGGGCGAGGCGTTCACTCTTGGGGGCGGCCGTCCTAGGAGGGCGGAAACCGAGGCGCCAGATGCCGGGGCAGGCCTCGGGGCGCGGGGTGTCGAGCCAGTCGGCGACGGCGGCGCCGGGCGCGTGCGCGGGCTTGGGCGGGAGACCGGGGGCGCCGGACGTTCCGGGAACTCCGGGCGCGCCCGGCACGTGGGGAGGGGTGGTGGGGCGCGGCACCGGGCTCGTGTGCGTGCCGCGCGCGTCCTGCGTCCCGTCGCTGTTCATCGCCCTGCCCCCTGACCAGCCGTTCCATCCAGCCTCTGTCCACCGTCAGCGGTCAATCTAACGCCCCCGCAAGGGGAGTTCACCGACCCCGCGCCCGGCAGCGGTGCAAGCGTCGTACGCCGCCACTGTCCACGGCGGACAACGCGCCGCCCGGAAAGCGCCCACATGGAGCATGCCCAGCCTGTCGGGCCCGTCCTAACCTGCGAGAAAGGTCCCGGTGACGACAGGAACTCCCGAGGTCCGTCCCCTGGCACGCCTCTCGGTGCATCCCTTGTCGTCACGCCCCGGTTCGCCACACCCCAAGGAGCCCTCATGACCGACCTTCCGCAGGAGCGCCGGATCGTCACCGCCATCCCCGGCCCCAAGTCGCAGGAGCTTCAGGCCCGCCGCCTCGCCGCCGTCGCGCAGGGCGTGGGCTCGGTGCTGCCGGTGTTCACCGCGCGCGCGGGCGGCGGCATCATCGAGGACGTCGACGGCAACCGGCTGATCGACTTCGGCTCGGGCATCGCGGTGACCAGCGTGGGCGCGTCCGCAGAGGCCGTCGTACGCCGCGCGGGCGCGCAGCTGGCGGACTTCACGCACACCTGCTTCATGGTCACGCCGTACGAGGGGTACGTCGAGGTCGCCGAGGCGCTCGCGGAGCTGACGCCGGGGGACCACGCGAAGAAGAGCGCGCTGTTCAACTCGGGCGCGGAGGCCGTCGAGAACGCGGTGAAGATCGCGCGGGCGTACACGAAGCGCCAGGCGGTCGTCGTCTTCGACCACGGCTACCACGGCCGGACGAACCTGACGATGGCTCTGACGGCCAAGAACATGCCCTACAAGCACGGTTTCGGGCCGTTCGCGCCGGAGGTCTACCGGATGCCGCTGGCGTACGGCTACCGCTGGCCCACGGGCCCGGAGAACGCCGGACCCGAGGCCGCCGCGCAGGCGATCGACCAGATCAGCAAGCAGGTCGGCGCGGACAACGTGGCGGCGATCATCATCGAGCCGGTGCTGGGCGAGGGCGGTTTCATCGAGCCCGCGCGCGGGTTCCTGCCGGCGCTGAGCGAGTTCGCCGCCGCCAACGGGATCGTGTTCGTCGCCGACGAGATCCAGTCCGGGTTCTGCCGCACCGGCCAGTGGTTCGCCTGCGAGGACGAGGGGATCGTCCCGGACCTCATCACGACCGCCAAGGGCATCGCGGGCGGGCTGCCGCTGGCGGCCGTCACGGGCCGCGCGGAGATCATGGACGCCGCGCACGCGGGCGGCCTGGGCGGCACCTACGGCGGCAACCCGGTCGCCTGCGCGGGCGCGCTGGGCGCGATCGAGACCATGAAGGAGCTGGACCTCAACGCCCGCGCGCGGGCGATCGAGACGACCATGAAGACCCGCCTGCTGGCCATGGCGGACAAGTTCGACATCATCGGCGACGTCCGGGGCCGCGGCGCGATGATCGCGATCGAGCTGGTGAAGGACCGTACGACGAAGGAGCCGAACCCGGAGGCGACGGCGGCGCTGGCCAAGGCGTGTCACCAGGAGGGGCTGCTGGTCCTGACCTGTGGCACCTACGGGAACGTGCTGCGCTTCCTGCCGCCGCTGGTCATCGGCGAGGACCTGCTGGCCGAGGGCCTGGACATCATCGAGGGCGCGCTGGCGGGCGTCTGACCCTCCCGGCGCCCCCTTGCCGCTCCCCTTGTGAAGAAGGTGTGCGGGGAGGATGGCGGCTCCGGGAGCGGCCTGTTTTCGGGGCGGGCGCTGCCGTAGTTTCTCTCGTGATGAGAGATACACCCGCTCACGGGAGACCGTGAGCGACGCCAGGCGGGGCCTCCCCAGCTTCTCCTGGTCGTGCCTCGCGCACAGGAACGGGGTCTCGGCCCCGGATCTCCTCACTGATCGGACAGCCGCCCGCCCCAAACCCCCCGGGGCGGCGGCACCCCGATCTGATCGGCCGCCCCGGAACCACCCCCCCTGTTCCGGGGCGGCCGGCCTCCTTCAGAGGTGCGGACCACACAAGAGAGCGGACCCCGGCGCAATCCGGGGTCTCTTTTTGCCCCGGCTGCGATACGGCACGTCTCGTCTCACGCGAACCCGCGCGCGGGTGGAGCCGGTGCGGCTGGGGCAGCCGCCGGGAGGAGCCGCACGATTGTCAGTGGCGCCTGAGAAGCTGGGGCCATGTCGATCAGCGCACGCCGTGCGGGGGCCTTCGCCGTGCCTCTGCTGCTTCTGGCTCTGGCCACCTGGCAGGTGGTGGTGGCCGGCCCGCTGCTGCGGTGGGACGCGCGGCTGAGTGCGGTGCTGCGGCATCCGGACCGGTTCTCGGAGCTGCTGTCGGACCTGGGCAACGCGCCGGTGGCGGTGCCCGTGCTGGCGCTGGCCGCGGGGTGGGTGGCGTGGCGGGGGCGGCGGGCCGGGCTGCCGCGCTGGTGGGCGGCGCCGCTGGCCGCCCTGGCGGCGATGGTCCTGGTGCCGCTGACCGTCGTCCCGCTGAAGGTGTGGACGGACCGCCCGGGGACTCCGGCCGTCCCGCCGGCGACGGGGTACTTCCCTTCGGGGCATACGGCGACGGCGGCGATCGCGTACGGGGGCGCGGTACTGATCCTGCTGCCGTGGCTGTCGGCGCGGGCGCGGCGGGCGGCGGTGCGGCTGGCCGGGGCGCTGGTGGCGGGGGTGTCGTACGGGCTGGTCAGGCGGGGGTACCACTGGCCGCTGGACGTGTTCGCGAGCTGGTGCCTGGCGGGGGTGCTGCTGGGGGCGCTGCGGCTGGCGGTGGCCCGCGCGGGGTGGGCGCCTCCGCCGCCCTCAGCCGCCCGCACGCCGACGCCCCCTCCTCCCCCGGCCTCCCGCGCGCGGGAGAGCGCCAAAGCGGAGTGGGAGCGGCCCCCAATGGGACGCACAGGACAAACGCCGGACGGGGTGGGCGCCTCTACGGTGGACAGCGACCGTTCGACTTCGCGGGAAGGGCCCTGACGATGACTTCCACCTATGCCTTCTGGCTCGCCGGGCGCCAGGCCACCGGTACGGACACGTTCGAGGTGACGTCCCCGTGGGACGGGCGGCCGGTCGGGTCGGTGAGTGTGCCGACCGACGCGCAGACCGAGGAGGCGGTGGCCGCCGCGTACGCGGTGCGCGAGGAGTTCGCGGCGACCCCCGCGCACGTGCGCGCGGCGGCGCTGGACCACGTCAGCAAGCGGCTGGCGGAGCGCACGGAGGAGATCGCCCAGCTGATCTCCGCGGAGAACGGCAAGCCGATCAAGTGGGCGCGCGGCGAGGTCGGCCGCGCGGTGTCGGTGTTCCGGTTCGCGGCGGAGGAGGCCCGGCGCTTCAACGGCGGCGAGGCGCAGCGCCTGGACACGGACGCGGGCGGCCAGGGCCGGCTGGCGCTGACCCGGCGCTTCCCCAAGGGGGTCGTCCTGGGCATCGCGCCGTTCAACTTCCCGCTGAACCTGTGCGCGCACAAGGTCGCTCCCGCGATCGCGGCGGGCGCCCCGATCATCCTGAAACCGGCACCGGCGACGCCCTTGTCGGGTCTGCTCCTCGGTGAGCTGCTGGCGGAGACGGACCTCCCGGCGGGCTCCTGGTCGATCCTCCCGGTCCCCAACGACCGGATGGCGGCCCTGGTCCAGGACGAGCGCCTGCCGGTGATCTCCTTCACGGGTTCCG
The DNA here is from genome assembly GCF_055597585.1 of Streptomyces sp. AMJ-169. Lineage (NCBI taxonomy): Bacteria > Bacillati > Actinomycetota > Actinomycetes > Kitasatosporales > Streptomycetaceae > Streptomyces > Streptomyces sp. AMJ-169. The sequence continues at coordinate 39,073 of NZ_JBVLTJ010000020.1, read as the reverse complement.
AGAAGGTCGGTTACGCGATCATGGACTCGGTGCCGCGCAAGCACTGCACGCTGGAGCTCGGCGGCAACGGCGCGGCGGTCGTCCTCGGGGACTACGCGTCCGACACCGACCTGGACTGGGCGGCGGCCCGGATCGCCACCTTCTCCAACTACCAGGGCGGCCAGTCCTGCATCTCCGTCCAGCGGGTGATCGCGGACGCGTCCGTGTACGACCGCCTCCTCCCGCGCGTGGTCGCCGCCGTCGAGGCCCAGGTGACGGGCGACCCGTCCGACGCGGCGACGGACGTCGGCCCTCTGGTGAGCGAGGACGCGGCGAAGCGCGTCGAGTCCTGGGTGGACGAGGCGGTGGCGTCCGGCGCCGCGCTGCTGACCGGCGGCAAGCGCGACGGCGCCGCGTACGCCCCGACCGTCCTCACGGACGTCCCCGCGGACGCCACGCTGGCCTGTGAGGAGGTCTTCGGGCCGGTCCTGACGGTCCAGAGGGTCGACGGCGAGGCAGCGGCCTTCGCCGCCGTCAACTCCTCCAAGTACGGCCTCCAGGCGGGCGTGTTCACGCACGACGTGCGGACCGCCTTCCGCGCCCACCGCGCGCTGGAGGTGGGCGGTGTGATCATCGGCGACGTCCCGTCCTACCGCGCCGACCAGATGCCCTACGGCGGCGCCAAGCTGTCGGGGGTGGGCCGCGAGGGTGTGCGGTTCGCCATGGAGGACTACACGTACGAGCGGGTGCTGGTCCTGACGGGGCTGGCTCTCTAGCCGCGCGGGGCCGCAGGTGCGGGACGGGAAAATGGGGTCTAGCTAATGGGAACCATTTTCATGTAACGTCTGCCTCGGCGCTGACCCGCCGTCCCATGAAGGAGTCCGGCACCGATGCCTTCCGGTGCCGGGCTCCTTCTGCGTGCGTACCCGGCCGGCCGCCTCCGCGCGGGAGCCCCCCGGGCTCAGTCCTCGCCCCCTTGTGCCAGCCCCGCCGCCGCCTCGTGCAGGGCCAGCTCCAGCAGGGCCGGGTCCGTCAGGGTGCCGGTGCCGTCCGGGGCGACCAGCCAGCGGACGCCCCCTGTGGCGCGGCCGGGGTAGGGGACGACGATCCAGGTGCCGGAGCCGGCCGCGCGGATCCCGGTGCCCAGCCAGCGCGCCGCCGTGCCCGGGGGGACGAAGAAGCCCATGCGGCTGTCGCCGAAGTCGACCAGGACCGGGCCGGGGCGGTCCAGGATGCGGGTGAGGATGTCGAGGGTGGGATAGCCGAGGTCGCCCGGCAGGATGAGCACGTCCCAGGCCTTGCCGGCGGGCAGGAGGGCGACCCCCAGGGGGTTGCGCTCCCATTCCCAGCGGCAGGAGTCGGGGTCGGGTGCGACGGATGCCAGCCATTCGACCGCGGTCTTCGCCCCAGTCATCAGAAGAGACCTCCCTTTCAGTCGTCGACGCGGGCGCGTCACGAGGGAGAGGGAGGTCCCTTGCCGGCATTACGCGGGTTGCGGGCGCTCTATGGAGTGAAGCCGATCACACCGTCAGCTGTCGAAGCCCAGGCCGAGGCGGTCCATGGTCTTCAGCCAGAGGTTGCGGTGCCCGCCGCGCGCGTCCGCGCGCGCCAGTGACCATTTGGTGAGCGCGATCCCGGTCCAGGCGAACGGCTCGGGCGGGAACGGCAGGGGCTTCTTGCGGACCATGGCCAGGGACGTCCGTTCCGTGCGCTCCCCGGCGAGCAGGTCCAGCATGACCTCGGCGCCGAAGCGGGTGGCGCCGACGCCCAGACCGGTGTACCCGGCGGCGTACGCCACCCGGTCGCGGTGGGCCGTACCGAAGAAGGCGGAGAAGCGGGAGCAGGTGTCGATGGCGCCGCCCCACGCGTGCGTGAAGTTGGTCCCCTCCAGTTGCGGGAAGCACGTGAAGAAGTGCGCCGCGAGCTTGGCGTAGGTCGCGGGGCGGTCGTCGTACTCCGCGCGGACGCGCCCGCCGTAGGGGTAGATCGCGTCGTAGCCGCCCCACAGGATGCGGTTGTCGGAGGTCAGGCGGAAGTAGTGGAACTGGTTCGCGGAGTCGCCGAGGCCCTGCCGGCCCCGCCAGCCGATCTCCGCGAGCTGCGCGGAGGTGAGCGGCTCGGTCATCAGGGCGTAGTCGTAGACGGGCACTGTGTAGGCGCGTACGCGCCTGACGAGGCTGGGGTAGATGTTCGTGCCCAGGGCGACCTGGCGGGCCCGTACGCGGCCGTACGGCGTCTTCACGGCCATTCCGGCGCCGTAGGGTTCGAGGCCGAGCGCGGGGGTGTGCTCGTAGACGCGGACGCCCAGGCGCATACAGGCCCGTTTCAGGCCCCAGGCGAGTTTCGCGGGGTGCAGCATGGCGACGCCCCGGCGGTCCCAGATGCCGGCCTCGAAGGTCGGGGAGTCGACGTGTTCGCGGACCTCGTCACCGGTCATGAATTGCATTCCGGTCGCGAGGCCTTTTTCCTCCAGTTCCTGGTACCAGTCGCGCAGTTCCCACGCCTGATAAGTCTCGGTGGCGACCTCGATCTCTCCGGTGCGCTCGAAATCGCAGTCTATTCCGTGGGTTGTGAGCGCTTTCTCTATCTCGTCGAGATTGCGGGCGCCCATTTCCTGGAGCTTATGGATCTCGTCCGGCCAGCGGGCGAGGCCGTTGGGGAGGCCGTGGGTGAGGGAGGCGGCGCAGAAGCCGCCGTTGCGGCCCGAGGCGGCCCAGCCCACCTCGCGGGCCTCCAGCAGGACGACGTCCCGCGCGGGGTCGCGCTCCTTGGCGACGAGCGCGGTCCACAGGCCGCTGTAGCCGCCCCCCACGACCAGCAGGTCGCAGGACTCGGGGGCGGTCAGCGCGGGCTCGGGGCGGGGCCTGCCGGGGTCTTCCAGCCAGTACACGACCGGCTGGGCCGCGGAGAGCGATCGGGTGTGTGTGCCACGGCTCATGGCGCTAGGGGCCATGATTTCCAACTCCCTCAAGGGTTTCCCGGGACAGGTGCGGTTAAGGATTATGCCTTTTGCCTGCGGCGCCGGTTCCCTACCGCCATGGAGACCAGCACCAGAAGAACGGCGATCAGGAACATCGACGTGCCGATGACATTGATCTGCACGGGGGTGCCGCGCTGGGCCGATCCCCAGACGAACATGGGGAACGTGACTGTGGAACCGGCGTTGAAATTGGTGATGATGAAATCGTCGAAGGAGAGCGCGAAGGCGAGCAGCGCGCCCGCGGCGATTCCGGGGGCCGCGATGGGCAGGGTGACGCGCAGGAACGTCTGCGCCGGTCCGGCGTAGAGGTCCTGGGCGGCCTGCTCCAGGCGCGGGTCCATCGACATGACGCGCGCCTTGACGGCCGTCACGACGAAGCTGAGGCAGAACATGATGTGCGCGATGAGGATCGTCCAGAAGCCGAGCTGCGCGCCCATGTTGAGGAAGAGCGTCAGCAAGGACGCCGCCATGACGACCTCGGGCATCGCCATCGGCAGGAAGATCAGCGAGTTGACGGCGCCCCGCGCGCGGAAGCGGTAGCGCACCAGGGCGAACGCGATCATCGTGCCCAGGGCGGTCGCCCCCAGGGTCGCCCAGAAGGCGATCTGGAGGCTGATCGACAGGGAGCCGCACATGCCGGCGACCCCGCAGGGGTCCTTCCAGGCGTCGAGCGAGAACTGCTGCCACGCGTAGTTGAAGCGGCCCTTGGGTTTGTTGAACGAGAAGACGGTGACGACGACATTGGGCAGCAGCAGATAGGCGAGCGTCAGCAGGCCCGCGATGACCACCAGGTTGCGCTTGAGCCAGGACATCAGACCAAGTCCTCCGTCCCGGAGCGGCGGATGTAGAACGTGACCATGACCAGGATCGCGGCCATGAGGAGGAAGCTCAGGGCGGCGGCCGTCGGATAGTCCAGGACGCGCAGGAACTGCGTCTGGATGACGTTGCCGATCATCCTGGTGTCGGTGGAGCCGAGGAGTTCGGCGTTGACGTAGTCGCCGGCGGCGGGGATGAACGTCAGCAGCGTCCCGGAGACCACGCCCGGCATGGACAGCGGGAAGGTGACCTTCCTGAACGTCGTCCACGGGCGCGCGTAGAGGTCGCCGGCCGCCTCATGCAGGCGCCCGTCGATGCGCTCCAGGGACGTGTACAGCGGCAGCACCATGAACGGCAGGAAGTTGTACGTCAGCCCGCACACGACCGCCAGGGGCGTCGCCAGGACCCGGTCGCCGGAGGTCCAGCCGAGCCAGCCGGTGACGTCCAGGACGTGCAGGGTGTTGAGGGCGCCGACGACCGGTCCGCCGTCGGCCAGGATCGTCTTCCAGGCGAGGGTGCGGATCAGGAAGCTGGTGAAGAACGGCGCGATCACCAGGATCATGATCAGGTTGCGCCAGCGTCCCGCGCGGAACGCGATCAGATAGGCCAGCGGATAGCCCAGCAGCAGGCACAGGGCGGTCGCCGCGGCGGCGTACAGCACCGAGCGCACGAACTGCGGCCAGTACTCCTGGAACGCGTCCCAGTAGGTCGCGAAGTGCCAGGTGACCTTGTAGCCCTCCTCCAGGGAGCCCGTCTGCACGGACGTGGAGGCCTGGTAGATCATCGGCAGCGCGAAGAACACGATCAGCCAGAGGATGCCGGGCAGCAGCAGCCAGTAAGGCGTCCAGCGGCCTCTCCTGCGCACGCGCGCGGGAGGCTCTTCGGTGAGCGTCGCCGCCATCAGACGGCCGCCTCTTCCTCGGTGCCGGCATCGATGTCCTGGGCGGCGTCCATGCCGAAGGTGTGACCGGGCGCCCAGTGGAGGACGACGTCGGCGCCGGGCACCAGGCGTACGTCCCGGTCGACGTTCTGGACGTACACCGCGAACTCGGGGCAGACGGCCGTACGGATCACGTACTGCGTGGAGACGCCGATGTAGCTGGCGTCGACGACGGTCCCGGTGAGCCGGTTGCGGCCCTCGGGGACGCCGGCCGTGTCGTCCGCGTGGAGGAGGGCGACCTTCTCCGGGCGGACGCCGACGAGGACCTTGCCGCCGGCGCGGACCGGGACGGGACAGCGGGCGCCGGGCAGGACGAGCTTCCCGCCGCCGTCCACCTTGAGGATGACGTCGCCGCCGCTCTTGGTGTCGGCCTCCGCCTCGATGAGGTTGGAGGTGCCCAGGAAGTTCGCGACGAACGTCGTGCGCGGGTTCTCGTACAGGTCGGCCGGGGCGCCGAGCTGCTCGACGCGGCCGGCGTTCATCACGGCGACCGTGTCGGCCATCGTCATGGCCTCCTCCTGGTCATGCGTGACGTGCACGAAGGTGATGCCGACCTCCGTCTGGATGCGCTTGAGCTCCAGCTGCATCTGGCGGCGCAGCTTCAGGTCGAGGGCGCCCAGGGGCTCGTCGAGGAGGAGGACCTTGGGGTGGTTGATGAGGGCGCGGGCGACGGCGACGCGCTGCTGCTGGCCGCCGGAGAGCTGGTGGGGCCGTTTACGGGCCTGCTCGCCCAGCTGGACGAGTTCCAGCATGTCCTCGACCTGTTTGCGGACGCTCTTGATCCCGCGCCGTCTGAGGCCGAACGCGACGTTCTCGAAGATGTCGAGGTGCGGGAAGAGCGCGTAGGACTGGAAGACGGTGTTCACGGGCCGCTTGTAGGGCGGCAGCCGGGTGACGTCCTGGTCGCCGAGGTGGACGGTGCCCGAGGTGGGCTCCTCCAGGCCGGCGATCATCCTCAGGGTCGTCGTCTTGCCGCAGCCCGAGGCGCCGAGCAGCGCGAAGAACGACCCTTGCGGGACGGTCAGGTCCAGCGGGTGGACGGCTGTGAAGGCGCCGTAGGTCTTGCCGATGCCGGAGAGGCGCACGTCTCCGCTGTGGTCCGTCATGGTCGTCACGCCCCTGTGAGCTTCGCGAACTTCGCTTCGAATGCCGTGTCCTCCGCCGCGCTCAGCGAGCGGAAGGAGTGCGACTTGGCCTGCATGGCCTTGTCGGGGATGATCAGCGGGTTCGCCGCCGCATCAGGGTCGATCTTCGCAAGTGCCTCTTTCACCCCGTCCACCGGACAGACGTAATTGATGTGGGCGGCCAGCCGCGCGGCCGGCTCCGGCTCGTAGTAGTAGTCGATCAGCCGCTCCGCGTTCTCCTTGTGGCGCGCCTTGTTGGGGATCAGCAGGTTGTCGCTGGAGGTGATGTAACCGCTGTCCGGGATGACGAAGTCGACGTCCGGGTTGTCCGCCTTGAGCTGTACGACGTCCCCGGCCCAGGCGACGCAGGCGGCGAGGTCGCCCTTGGTGAGGTCGGCGGTGTAGTCGTTGCCGGTGAAGCGGCGGATCTGGCCGTTGTCGACGCCCTTCTGGAGGCGGGCGATCGCGGCGTCGTAGTCGTCGGCGGTGAACCGCGCGGGGTCCTTGCCCATGTCGAGGAGGGTCATCCCCATGGTGTCGCGCATCTCGGTGAGGAACCCGACGCGCCCCTTGAGCTTCTTGACGTCCAGGAGGTCGGACACCGAGCGCACCTGGACGCCGTCCAGGGCCTTCTTGTTGAACGCGATGACCGTGGAGATGCCCTGCCAGGGGTACGAGTAGGCGCGTCCGGGGTCCCAGTCGGGGCTGCGGAACTGCTCGGAGAGGTTGGCGAAGGCGTGCGGCAGGAGGGACGCGTCGAGCTTCTGGACCCAGCCCAGGCGGATCAGGCGGGCGGCGAGCCAGTCGGTGAGGACGATGAGGTCGCGGCCGGTGTCCTGGCCGGCGGCGAGCTGCGGCTTGAGCTTGCCGAAGAACTCGCCGTTGTCGTTGATGTCCTCGGTGTACTTGACGGAGATCCCGGTGCGCTTGGTGAACGTGTCCAGGGTGGGATGGCGTTTGCCGCTGCTGTCGACGTCCATGTACTCGGTCCAGTTGGAGAAGTTGACGGTCTTCTCCTTCGCCGAGTGGTCCTCGGCGGACGTGCCGCCCTGGGCCTTGCCGGCCGCGGGGATGCCGCAGCCGGCCGTCAGGGCGAGCGTCCCGGCGGCCGAGGCGCGCAGCAGGGAACGGCGGGTCGGTGAGAGGTTGTGTCGCATGGCGCGTGGTGCCCTTCTCCTGGTCAGTCGCCGAAGACGGTGCGGTGCCAGGGCTTGCGGGCGACCGCGGTGATGTCGGTCATGACGTGCTTGACCCGGGTGTACTCCTCGAACGAGTACGGGGACATGTCCTTGCCGTAACCGGACGCCTTGTAGCCGCCGTGCGGCATCTCGCTGACGATCGGGACGTGGTCGTTGAGCCACACGCACCCGGCCTCGATCTCCCGGGAGGCGCGCCCCGCGCGGAACACGTCCCGGGTCCACGCGGACGCGGCGAGACCATAGGGCGTGTCGTTGGCGAGCCGCAGCCCCTCGTCGTCGGAGTCGAACGGCAGCACGGCGAGGACGGGCCCGAAGATCTCGGCCTGGACGATCTCGCTGTCCTGGGGCGCGTCGGCGACCAGGGTCGGCAGGTAGTAGGCGCCGGGGTCGTCGGGCGCCTTCCCGCCGGTGACGACCCACGCGTACGCGCGCGCACGGTCGACGAACCCGGCGACCCGGTCCCGCTGCGCGTACGACACCAGGGGCCCGAGGTCGGTGCCCTCGGCGAAGGGGTCGCCGACGCGGACGGTCTCCATGAGGGCGGCCGTGCGCTCCACGAACGCCTCGTACAGCGGGCGCTGCACGTACGCGCGCGTGGCGGCCGTGCAGTCCTGGCCGGCGTTGATGAGCGCGCCCGCGACGGCGCCCTGGGCGGCGGCCTCCAGGTCGGCGTCGTCGAAGACCACGAAGGGTGCCTTGCCGCCGAGTTCGAGGTGGACGCGCTTGACGGTCGCGGCGGCGGTCGCGGCGATCTGTTTGCCCACGGCCGTCGATCCGGTGAACGACGTCATCGCGACGTCCGGGTGCGCGACCAGGTGCGCGCCCGCCTCGGGTCCGGTGCCGCTGACGATGTTGACGACGCCGTCGGGCAGCCCCGCGTCCGTGGCCGCCTGGGCGAACAGCAGGGCGGTCAGGGGGGTCAGCTCGGAGGGCTTCAGGACGATCGTGTTGCCCGCCGCGATCGCCGGGAGGATCTTCCAGGCGGCCATCTGGAGCGGGTAGTTCCAGGGGGCGATCGAGCCGATGACGCCGATGGGCTCGCGGCGGACGTACGAGGTGTGGCCCGCGGAGTACTCGCCGGCCGACTGGCCCTGGAGGTGGCGGGCGGCGCCCGCGAAGTAGGCGGTGTTGTCGACCGTGCCCGGGACGTCGAACTCGCGGGTCAGCTTCAGGGGCTTGCCGCACTGGAGGGACTCGGCGCGGGCCAGTTCCTCGGAGCGGTCCGCGAGGGTCGCCGCGAGCCGGTTCAGCACCTCCGAGCGCTCGCCCGGGGTGGCGGCGGCCCACGCCGGGAACGCGGCGCGGGCGGCGGCCACGGCGTCGTCCACGTCCGCCGGGGCGGCGAGGGTGTACGTCAGGACGGGGGCGCCGGTGGCGGGGTCCACGACCGTGTGGGTGTGCGGGGACGTGCCGTCGGTGAGACGGCCGCCGATGTACTGGGCGCCTTCGGCGAAACGTTCCGCGGCGGGGAACCGGTCGGGCATGTCGCTCTCCTCCGCCTTCGTCCCGGACCCGGCGGACCGGGGCGGGCGTGGCTTCAGGTGGATTTGAGCGCTGATCCTGACAGAGCTGGATGTCCGCAACAAGGGATTCCGTTGTTGCCTTTTGGTTACGCGACGAAATCTGTATTCTGGCGGCCGGCTGGAGCGGGAATGGCGGGGCGCGTTGTCAGTGCCGGCTGCGATGCTGTCGGGCATGGAGAAGATCGATTCCCGGGAAGCGCTGATCGAGGCGGTCCGGGCGGGGGCGGGCGTCAAGTATCTCTGCTTCTGGGGCCACACTCCTCGGGCCGACGGCCGGGTCGGCGCGAGCTGTCTGAGTCAGTGGTGGCCGTCCCCGTTCACCGTCGACGGCGTCACGTACGCGACCGCCGAGCACTGGATGATGGCCCGCAAAGCCCGCCTCTTCGACGATCCGGAGGCCGAGCGGCAGGCGCTCGCCGCCGCCCACCCCGCCGAGGCGAAGAAGGCCGGCCGGCTGGTGCGGGGCTTCGACCAAGAGGTCTGGGAGCGGGAGCGGTTCCGGACGGTCGTCGAGGGCAGCGTCCACAAGTTCGCCTCCGATCCGGCGCTGCGGGAGTTTCTGCTGGGGACCGGGGATCGGGTGCTGGTGGAGGCGAGTCCGGTGGACCGGGTGTGGGGGATCGGGCTGGGCGCCCGGGATGAGGGGGCGGGGGATCCTGAGCGGTGGCGGGGGGAGAATTTGCTGGGGTTCGCGTTGATGGTGGCTCGGGGGAGGTTGGGGGTGGGGTGAGGGGGTGGTTGGGCGGGGGTGATTGGGGCGGGGGTGCGGGGGGGGTGTGGCTGGCGGGGGTGGTGGCTGGGCGGGTGGAGATGCTGGGGCGGGCCGGGTTTTCGGTCGCTGGAGGGCGGGGGGCGTGCGGGGGCGGAGGTGGCGGGGGTTCTTGGTCGCCGGAAGGCTGGGTGGCGGGCGGAGCGGAGGTGGTGGGGCGGGTCTGCGGTCGCTGGAGGGTGTTTCGGTGAGCGGGGGGCGGTTGTCGGTCTGGGGCTGGTTGCCGGCCGGGAGATGGCTGGCGGCCAGCAGCCGGCTGCGGACCGGGGGGCGGCTGTCGGTCGGGGAACGGTTGCGGATCGGGAGCCGGTTGGCGGCTGGGAGCCAGCGGTCGGTCAGGGCCTGGCTACTGGCCGGGGGCGACTGTCGGCCGGGAAATGGCTGCGGGTCAGGAACTGGCTGGCGGCCGGGAACCAGCGGTCGGTCAGGGCCTGGCTACTGGCCGGGGGGCAGCTGTCAGCCAGGAAGTGGCTAGGGACCAGGAGTCGGCTCGGCGGCTGGACCGGGGGTCTGTTGCCGGACAGGAGCCGACTGCTGATCGGGAGCCCGCTGTCGGCCGAGAGCCGGTTGTCGATCAGGGATTGGCTGCTAGCCGGGGGCGGCTGTCGGACCGAGGCCGGCTACTGGCCAGGAGGCAACTGTCGGCCGGAAGTGGCTACGGGCCACGAGTCGGCTCGGCTGCCGGACCAAGGATCGGCTGCCAGGCAGGAGCCGGCTGCTGACCGGGAGCCGGCTGGCGGCCGGGAAGTGGCTGCGGGTCAGGAGCCGGCTCGGCTGCCGGACCGGGGGTCGGCTACCGGCCAGGAAGCGGCTGCTGGCCAAGCAGTTGGGTGGCCAGCAGCCGGTCGTGTCAGCCTGTAGACGACGCGAACGTGATCAGGACGACGAAGGCGATCGCCAGTACCAGGCCCGCCGAGCCGCAGATGATGCCGGCCAGGGCCTGGCCACCGTTGGATGCCTCGCCCCGCTTCGCCTTGCGGCGGCCGATCGTGCCGAAGACGATGCCCAGGATGCCGAGGATCAGGGCGACCGGCCACAGGCAGAACCCGACGGCCGAGAAGATGCCGGTGATCAGGGCTGCCGTGCCCATCCCGTTGCTCTGCACCGGCGGCATGCCCCAGCCGTAGTAGCCGGGGCCGCCGGGCGGGGCACCGTAGGGCTGGCCCGGTGCCCCATAAGGCTGCTGGCCCGGCGCCGGGTACGCGTACGCCGGGTTGCCCTGCGGCCCCGGGTAGCCGTACGGGACCTGGCCGGGGCCGTCCGGGGCGATCGGGGGCGGGGGGACCTGGTTGCCGGCGGGGTGGGGCGGGGTGAAGGGGTTCGGCGGGGGCGGGTAAGTGCCCTGCGGGGCGCCCGGAGCGAGCGGTGCCGTGTAGGGGTTGGCCCAGGTCTGGGGGGTTGGCGGGGTGGAGGGGCCGTACGTGTCACTGGCCGTGTGGGAAGTCTGTGGGGGCCGGCCGGAGTTGTCGGCTGCTGTGGGGGTAGCGGGACCGGGAGTGGCGGGGTCGGTCGGATGATCCGAAGCCGCAGGATTGGGGGGCGCGGAACCGGGGGCCTCGGGAGTAAGAGTCGTAGGACCGGGAGTCGCGGGATCCGAAGCTGCGGAACTGGGGGTGCCGGAATCCGAAGCAGCCGGACCGGGGGCCGCCGGACCTGGAGCTGCGGAACCGACAGTCACGGAACCCGAAGCCGCAAGACCGGGGGTGCCGGAATCCGAAGCAGCCGGACCGGGGGCCGCCGGACCTGGAGCTGCGGAACCGACAGTCACGGAACCCGAAGCCGCAAGACCGGGGGTGCCGGAATCCGAAGCAGCCGGACCGGGGGCCGCGGAACCTGGAGCTGCGGAACCGACAGTCACGGAACCCGAAGCCGCAGGACCGGAGGTGCTGAAACCCGAAGCCGCAGGACCAGGAGTGGCGGGACTCGGAGCTGCGAGGTCGGCAGGATGACCCGAAGCCGCCAGCCCCGGGATATCGGAACCCGAAGCCACCGAACCGGCAGTCGAATGCGCCGAAGCCTCAAGCGACGGCCAACCCTCGGCCTCCCCGTCCCGCGCCACCCGCTCCACGCCCTCACCCCGCGCCTCCTCCCCCACCGCCGGCGGCGGACTCAGCGCTACGCCCGCACCGAACGTGCCCTCGGCAGGCGGAGCCCAAGGATCAGGAGTGCCGGTCTTCTTGCCGAGGGCGACTCGGTCAGCCGCGCCCTCGGACTCCCCCTGAGCCAGCGCGCCGGCAGTCCCTTCGGGCTCGCGCCCAGCCCACACCCCCTCACCCACCAAGCGACCGGACTCCCCCAGAACCTGCACGCCGACGACCTCCCCGGCCTGAGACTCCTGAGCCCGTGCTCCGACAGCCTCTCCGGGCTCACGCCCAGCCCACACCCCCTCGCCCACCAAGCGACCGGACTCCCCTTGAGCCTGCACGCCGGAGACCTCCCCGGACTCGGACTCGGACTCCTGAACCTGTGCTCCAGCAACCTCCCCAAGCTCACGCCCACCCCGCACCCCCTCACCCACCAAGCGACCGGACTCCCCCAGAACCTGCGTCTCCTCGCCGGCCGAATCACGAGGCTCCCCCTGAGCCCGCGTCCCCTCAGCCGCCGCCCCCGCAGCCCCCTCGGTCCCAGACACCCCAGCCATCCCCACAGCCTCCCCAGACTCCCGCCCGAACCGCGTCCCCTCACCCGCGAAGCCCTCGGGCTCCCCCAAAACCCGCGCCCCCTCAGCCGCAGCACCCTCAGCTCCAGACGCCCCAGCCATCTCCGCAGCCCCCTCGGCCCCAGCCGCCCCCGCCCGCCGGTCCCGCCCGTCCCCTACCCGTCGTTCCCCGGATATCCCCATGCCCCAACCCTGCTCGGACATTCGTCGCCCCCCATCGCCGTATGTTCCGCCCATGCTAAATGGGATCGGCCCCGAGGCCCCGTCCGGCCTAGGATGATCGGCGCAACGATCAGCCGATCATCCGCGCCCTCGTCGCCGCGTCGGGGAGGGTGCCGTCCCTGGGAGGGACCTTGAGCGAGAGCCGTTCCGCAGCCGCCGGACATGACCTGCACGCCTTCATCGCGGGGCTGCCGAAGGCGGAGCTGCATGTGCATCACGTGGGGTCCGCCTCCCCCCGGATCGTCGCGGAGCTGGCCGCCGTCCACCCGGACTCGAAGGTGCCGACCGACCCCGAGGCCCTGGCCGACTACTTCGTCTTCACGGACTTCGCGCGCTTCATCGAGGTCTATCTGTCGGTCGTGGACCTGATCAGGACCCCGGAGGACGTCCGGCTGCTGACGTACGAGGTGGGCCGGGAGCTGGCGCGCCAGCAGGTGCGGTACGCGGAGCTGACGATCACGCCGTACTCGTCGACCTCGCGGGGCATCGACCCGCGGGCGTTCATGGACGCGATCGAGGACGCGCGCAAGGCGGCGGAGAAGGAGTTCGGGACGGTTCTGCGCTGGTGCTTCGACATTCCCGGCGAGGCCGGTCTCGCGGCCGCCGAGGAGACCGCGCGGCTCGCGACCGACGACCGGCTGCGGCCCGAGGGGCTGGTCTCCTTCGGGCTCGGCGGTCCGGAGATCGGGGTGCCCCGGCCGCAGTTCAAGCCGTACTTCGACCAGGCGATCGCCGCGGGGCTGCGGTCGGTGCCGCACGCCGGGGAGACGACCGGGCCCGGGACGGTGTGGGACGCGCTGACCTATCTGCGCGCCGAGCGCATCGGACACGGTACGAGTTCCGCCCAGGACCCCAAGCTGCTGGAGCACCTCGCGCAGGAGCGGATTCCGCTGGAGGTCTGCCCGACGTCGAACATCGCCACCCGCGCGGTCGCGACCCTCGACGAGCACCCGGTCAAGGAGTTCGTGAAGGCCGGCGTACTGGTCACGATCAACTCCGACGACCCGCCGATGTTCGGCACCGACCTCAACAACGAGTACGCGGTAGCCGCCCGCCTCCTGGACCTCGACGAGCGAGGCCTGGCGGACCTGGCGAAGAACGCGGTCGAGGCGTCGTTCCTGGACAGCGCGGGGAAGACGGCGATCAGCGGGGAGATCGACGCGTACACGGGGGCGTGGCTGGCGAGGTGAGCGCGGCGGCGGGGGCCGTCAGCCGCCGGGGCACCCCGGGCCGCAAACCGCCGGTCACCGGTCGCTCCAGGCCGTCAAACCGCCGGGTCACCATTCACCCCAGGCCGTGAAGCCGCCAGGTCACCGCTCACCCCGGGCCGCAGATCGCCGGTCACCGATCACCCCAAGGCCGTCAAACCGCCAGGCCGCCCCAGGCCGCCCGGCCACCCCGGCCCCCGGCCACCCCGGCCCCCAGACTCGCCGCCCCCCGAGCCCGCCCGGCGCCGCAGCCGCAAAACTCCGGCGCCCCCAGACCTCACCCGACGCCAACGCCACAGCCGCATCCGCATCCGCAACCGCAACCGCAGAACCCCGGCGCCCCAGCCCGCACCCGGCACCCCCAACCCGCCTCGCCCTACCCCCTCCCCCACCCCTCCCCATCCCCCCACCCCAAGCGCCATCCCCCCACCCCCACCACAATGACCCCATGCAGACCCTGACAGCCGTGGCCCACCGCGGCGACCCCTACCGGTTCCGCGAGAACACCCTCGACTCCCTGCGCTCCGCCCTCTCCCGAGGCGCCGACGCGGTCGAGATCGATGTGCGGCTGACGAAGGACGGCGTGCCGGTCCTGCTGCACGACGAGACGCTGGCCCGGCTGTGGGGCCGCGACCGCCCGCTCGCGCTGCTGTCGGCCGCCGAGGTGCGCGGGCTCACGGAGGGCGCAGTCCCCACGCTCGCCGAGGCGCTGGCCGCCACCGAGGGGGCCCGGGTGATGGTGGACCTGCCGGGGATGCGCGAGGAGCGGGCCGCGCGGCGGGTCGTGGACGTCGTACGGGAGGCCGGGGCCGGGGAGCGGGTCTACTACTGCGCGGACGCCCAGGCGATGCTCGCGGTGCGCGCGGCCGACGCGGGCGCGGAGATCGCCCTGACGCACACCTCCCTCGCCCCGGTCCGCCCGACCCTGCTCGCCGCGATCGCGCCGCGCTGGCTCAACTACCGTTTCTCCCTGGTCGACCGCCCCCTCGCCGACCGCGTCCACCGCTCGGGCCACCTCGTCTCGGTCTGGACCCCGGACACCCGCCGCTCCCTGCGCCGCCTCATCGACCTCGGCGTCGACTCGATCACCACCAACAGGGTCGACGTCCTGCACGAGTTGCGCAGCCAATAGCAGCAAATAACAGCAAGCGACCCCCCGTTCAGCAGCGCCCTCTATACGACCGACCTCTGCGCCACCGTCGCCGGATCAACCGGCCTGCCCCTGCTGACATATTGCGGCACCGGCGTGTCATCCCCGCCGGTGTCCCGCACCAGCCCGTACCGGATCGCCCCGGCCGGCGGACCGTACTCCACGTCCTCGACGACCGCCTCCCGCGTGGACGGGAACACGATCAGCCCGTAGTCCGCGCCCCGCTCGTTGACGGTGAGCGTGACGGACCCGGCGAGGTAGAAGTACTCGTTCTGCCACATCTGCTGGGCCCCTTCGGGCAGCACCGTGTAGCCGATCTCGGGTCCGCCCATGCCGGTCGCGTAGCCGTCGGGCGCGCCCGGCAGCGCGTCGTCCATCCGCCGGCCGCCGCCGGAAGCGACGTGGAAGAGCTTGCCTTCGAGCCCGGTCCAGCTCGGCATGACGAGCGCCCCGGGCCGCGACTTCGGTGAGATCTGCCAGCGGACGAGGACGTACCCCTGCCCGCTCAAGTCGACGTGATCGCCCCGGTGTTGCATGACCGCCTTGGCGCCCCCGCTGCTGGTGACCCCGGCGGCGGGCCGGTAAGGCAGGCTCCCGGGAGGGGAGTTGGGGTCGGGCGCGCTGTCGGCCGCGTCGACGACACTCCCGTACACCGCCGCCTTCTTCGCCGGAGCGGACGGCGAGGGAACAGCGGAAGGTGATGAACTGGCGCTCGGCGAAGGGGAGTTGACCGGGGTCGGGGTGGTCAACGGGGCCGTCTCGACCGTGGGCGCGATCACCGCGTGCCGGGGCTGCGGGTCGCCGGGGGTGCCTACGACGACGTACGCGCCGCCCGCCACCAGCGTCGCCCCGGCCGTCACCGCGACCGCCGGTTTGGTCAGGGCGCCGGCGAGTTTCGCGGACCAGCCGGCCGCGGCGGCCGTCTTGCCGCCCAGTGCGAGGGAGAGCGTGAACCCGGCCGGGACGGGCACCAACGCGAGCCCCACCAGCAGGCGTTCGGCCGGTACGACGGGTTCGCGGGCCCCGCCGCAGTAGGCGCAGCCCCTGATGTGCCGGGCCAGCCGCTTGCGCCACACGGAGTCCGGGCGGCCGGGCCAACGGGCGGTCAGCTCCCGCAAGTCGGGGCACGCCCCGTCGAGGGCGCGGACAATCCCCCGGGACACCTCCAGCCGTTCCTTGACCCGCTGGACGCGTACGGCGGCGTGCTGCCTGCTGATGCCGAGCGCCTCGGCCAGCTCGCGCCGGCTCAGCTCGCCGGCCACCTCCAGCCACCACAGGGAAAGGAGTTGCCGGTCCTCGGCGTCCAACCAAGGCACGGCCTCGGCGACTTCACGCCGCTGGCCCTCCAACTGGAGCCGCAGGACGGTGAGTTCGGCGAAGTCCGAGGTTCCGTGCGCCGCGTTCTCGTCCAGCTCCTGCGGCGCGGCCCGGCGCCGGGCCCGCTCCCGTATCTGCCGCATCGTGATCGCGACCAGCCAGGACCGGAAGCTGTCCGGCTCCCGCAGCGAGCCGAGGTTGCCGACGGCCCTCAGCATGGTCTCCTGTACGACGTCGTCGACGTCCGCGTGCCCGTTCAGCGCCCGCCCGACGATGTTGTAGACCAGCGGCAGCCACCCCGCCACCAGCTCGTCCATCGCCGCGCGGTCACCGCCCTGCGCGGCGGCGATCACGGCCCGCAGCCGCCGCCCCGCCTGATCCGCCACGTCCGTCGTCATACGTGCACCTTTTCAGCCAGGGGGCGGCTGTTGGCAATGTCGGGGGTCACATGGCGGGGACGGAGGGAGGGGCAGAGCGATAACACTTTTCTCACAGCACCGCCCCGAAAGACACTCCGGCCCCCGAACCCAACCCCAACCCCGGCCCCGGCCCCGGCCCCGGCCCCGGCAACTCCACCCTGAACTCCGTCCGCCCCGGCACACTCTCCACCCCGATCCACCCCCCATCGCACCGCCACGATCGCCGACGCGATGGCGACCCCGGCGACCCGTCCGAGCGGCCGGAGCCGGCGTCGTATGACGGCCGTGGGCAGGCCCGCGACGACCGCCGGTCCCTCGCCCCGCGCTGCGGTCAGACGGTACGTGCCAAGGCCGGGGATGGTCCGGGTGTACAGGCAGCCGTCGGCGGTGATGCCGTCCAGTGCGGCCCGTTGCTCGGAACTCAGCGCCGTGGGCCACGTTGATGCCCGCGACCGTCCTCCCGTCCGTCAGCCGCGCGGCGACCGTCCCGGCGGGCTGCCCGCGCTCGTTGAGGAACCCTAGGTCGGTCGCGCCCCCGGCGCGGCTCTGCGAACCTCCCTCGTCCCGGACGCGTACGTCCAACTCGTGCTGGAGGTGGGCCCGTTGGACCAGGACGGTCGCCACCACCGTCGCCGTGCAGACCACAGCCGGCGCGGCGGTCACGAAGAGGACCAGCCGGGCCCGCAGGGTTCTCATCTCCCGCCCGCCGCCCGGATCACATAGCCCGCGCCCCGCACGGTGTGGCCCTTGTCGAGCTTGCCGCGCAAGCTGTAGACGTACACCTCGACCAGATTGCCCTCGCTCTCGAACGAGCTGTTCCGCACATGGCCCAGGATCTCGGCCTTGCTGAGGACCTGCCGGGGCCGGCTCATCAGGAAGCGCAGGAGGTCGAACTCCTTGGCGGTGAGCGTGACGGGATCGCCGCCGCGCCGCACGACACGGGTGCGCTCGGCGAGGACGAGGTCACCGAGGACGCCGAGGTCACCGAGGACACCGAGAACGTGCACGGACCCGTCAGCCGCCGCCGCCCGCGCGCCCGAGCGGCGCAGCAGCCCGCGCAGCAGCCCGCACAGCCGCAGCATGACCTCCTCAAGGGAGAACGGCTTGGTGACGTAGTCATCGGCGCCCGCGCCGAGGCCGTCGAGGCGGTGTTCGAGGGCGTCGCGCGCGGTGCGCATCAGCACGGGCAGGCCGGCGTGCTCGTAGCGCAGCCGGCGCAGCCAACGCAGCACCTGGAGGCCGTCGAGGTCGGGCAGCATGCCGTCGAGGATCACCGCGTGCGGGGCGCAGCCGCGGGCCGGGGTCAGCGCGGTGTGCCCGTCGGGCGCCGGGAAGGGCTGCCGGCCCGCCCCGGTGACGGCGAGGGACAGCACGTCGGTCAGCTCGGGCTCGGCGTCGACGATCAGGACCCGGACGGTTGTCATACCTTCGACATCCCTCGCCCGGCTGAGAGTTCCCCACGAAAACCCTGAGGGCCGCCCAGTGGGATCACAGGCGGCCCTCAGCTGCCGGGGAGCTACACGCTGGCGAGGTCCGGGACGGCAGGCGCCGCCGGCTCCTCCTTGCGCAGCGACTCCCCCTCGATGTCGACCTTGGGCAGCCGCCGGTCCAGCCAGCCCGGCAGCCACCACGCCTTGTCCCCGAGCAGCGCGAGCACGGCCGGCACGAGCGCCATCCGGACGACGAACGCGTCCAGCAGCACCGCGCCCGCCAGCCCGAACCCGATCATCTTGATCATCGAGTCGTTCTCGCCGATGAACCCGGCGAACACGGCGATCATGATGAGCGCGGCGGCCACCACCACCCGGGCGCTGTGCCGGAACCCGCTGACGACGGCCTCGGCCGCGCTGTCCCCGTGGACGTACCCCTCGCGCATCCGGGAGACCAGGAACACCTCGTAGTCCATGGCGAGCCCGAACACGATCCCGACCAGGAAGATCGGCATCAGGCTCATGATGGGCCCGGTCTGGTCGACCCCGAACAGGCTCGCCAGGTGGCCTTCCTGGAACACCACGACGACCGCGCCGAGCGCCGCGAGCACCGACAGCAGGAACCCGGCGGCGGCCTTCAGCGGCACGAGCACCGACCGGAAGACGACCAGCAGCAGGACGACGGCCAGCCCGACGATGGTGAACAGGTACGGGAACAGCGCGCCCTGCACCTTGTCGGCGATGTCGATGTTCAGCGCGGTCGTCCCGGTCACCTCGAAGGTCGCCCCGGCCTGCCGCTCCATCGCGGGCCGCTCCGCGCGGACCGTCTTGACCAGCGTCTTCGTCTTCTCGTCGGTCGGCGCGGTGGCCGGTGTGGCGCTGAACACGGCCGTGTCACCGGCGGAGTTGAAGCGGGCCGGGGAGACGGACACGATCCCCTCGGTCGCGCCGATCTCGTCGCTGATCCTCGTCACGGCCGCCTTGGCGTCGGTCGCGCCCTTCGCGTCGACGACGATCGTCAGCGGCCCGTTGAACCCGGGCCCGAACCCTTCGGCGAGCGCGTCGTAGGCCCGCCGCTCGGTGGTGGACGTCGGCTTCGCCTCGTCACCGGGCATCCCGAGCTGGAGCCCGGTCGCGGGCAGCGCGAGCGCGCCGAGTCCGACGACGCCGAGGATCAGGACGGGCAGCGGGCGGCGCAGGACGAAGCGGGCCCAGCGGGTGCCCATGTTGACGGAAGGCGCCGTCTCCTCCCCGGCGGACGGGACCACGCCGAGCACACGGCGCCCGGCCACCCCGGACTTCCCGCGCACCAGCTGCGTACGGTCCCGCCGCACCCGCGCCCCCTTTCGCTCGGCCCGCCGCAGCACCGCGTCCGGCCAGAACCCGAGCAGCGCGGGGACGACGGTCAGCGCGACGAACACCGCCACGACCACCGCGCCCGCCGCCGCGAGCCCCATCTTCGTGAGCATCGGGATGCCGACGACCATCAGACCGGCGAGCGCGATGACGACGGTCAGCCCCGCGAAGACGACCGCCGAACCCGCCGTGCCGACGGCGAGCCCCGCCGCCTCCTGCGGCGCCCGCCCCCGCGCCCGCTCCTCGCGGTAGCGGGAGACGACGAACAGCGCGTAGTCGATGCCGACGGCGAGCCCCAGCATCATCGCGAGCGTGCCGGTGCTGCTGGACAGGCCGAGCGCGCTGCCGAGGAGGGTGATCGTGAGCATGGTCAGGGCCACGCCGATGAGCGCGGTGAGCAGCGGCAGCCCGGCGGCGGCGAGGGAGCCGAAGGTGACGAGGAGGACGACGGCGGCGACGGCGATGCCGACGATCTCGGCGGTGCCGCCGGGTCCGGCGCCGCTGTCCATGGCGGTACCGCCCGCCTCGACGGTCAGCCCGGCGTCGCGGGCGGCGCCGAGGGCCTTCTCCAGGGCGCGGTGGCTGGCGTCGCTGACGTCGGTGGCGGTGACCTTGTAATTGACGGTCGTGTAGGCGGTGGAGCCGTCCTTGCTGACGGTGCCGGCCTTGAACGGGTCGGCGGCGCCCGAGACCTGGGAGCCGTCGGCGAGCGCGGTGACCGTCTCCTCGATGGTCTTCTTGTTGCCGCTCGCGGTGACCTTCTGTCCGCCGGGGGCGACGAAGACGATCCGCGCGCTCGCGCCGTCGGCGGTCGTCCCCGGGAAGCGCTGCTCCATGAGGTCGAAGGCCTTCTGGGACTCGATGCCGGGCATCGAGAACTGTTCGTCGGTGGTGCCGGACGCGCTCAGGGCGCCGGCGCCCACGCAGCCGAGGACGGCGGCCCATATGAGGGCGACGTACCAGCGTCGTCTGAAGGCCAGTCGGCCCAGTCGGTACAAAAAGGTGGCCACGTGGCGCTCCAGGTCAGGGTCTCGGGTACCGCTCAAGCCTCCCGGCAGGACCCCTGCCGAGTCGTCGTCCCGCTGTGGACACTTCGCCCTGCTGAAACGGTGGAAGGAGCGGCCCTCCGTGTACCGGGATCGCGGTATCCGGGCGGGGTGCCTGCTCCTCCCGGGGGACGAGCGGGACCGGTCCCCGAGGACCACAGGCCCCCCTACCTGGGGATGACGTCCCTTACTTAAAGGGCCCCTTACTTGGAAATGCCGTCCAGGACCGCCCGCGCCATCCCCGCCTCGCCCCGCTCGTTGGGGTGCACGGGGGCGGCCGGCGCCTTGGGCAGCAGCGGTTCGACCCAGCGCGTGCCCGGATCGGAGCAGGCGTCCCGCCCGGCGGACGGCGCGTACGTGTCGACGTACGCCGCCCCCGCGTCCTTCGCCGCCGTCCGCAGCACGGAGTTCAGCCGCTCCTCCTGCTCCCGCAGGAAGCCCACGTCGCCCGGGGCGAGGCCCATCTCGGTGCAGTCGCCCTTCGCGGGCAGGATCGAGGGGTAGCCGACGACGTGGACGCGGGCCTCGGGCGAGCGGCGGCGGATCTCCTTCAGCGCGGCGGTGAGCTTGCCGCCGGCCTTGTCGATGCGGGACTCGACCTCGCCGGAGCCGTAGGAGTCGCGGCACGGCGAGTCGTCCGTGCCGCCCAGCAGTTTCTCCAGCTGGTAGCGGACGCCCGCCTTCACGCAGGTGGTGATCATCGAGCTGAACCCGATGTCGTTGCCGCCGATGCCGAGGGTCACCAGCCGGGTGTCCTCGGTCAGCGCGGACAGCTGGGCCGGGTTGGTGCCGGAGTCGGTCTTCTGGGCGGCGGTGAGGTCGGCGGTGGTCGCGCCCGTGCAGCTCATGTCGCGGAACTCGGCTCCGGACAGGCCGAGTTGGCGGGCGACCAGCGCCGGGTAGTTGCGGTCGGAGCGCTCGCATCCGGCGGGGGCGGCGGCCTGGCCGGGGATCTTCGGGCCGGCGGTGTAGGAGTCGCCGAGGGCGACGTACGGGCCGGTCTCCGGCGCGGTGGAGCCCCCGTCGCCGCGTCCCACGGCGACCGCCGTCACCAGTGCCGCGCAGGACAGGGCGCCCGCGATGCCCAGCTTGGTCCCCGTACCCGTCGTCCGTATCGTCCTCATCGGTCCAGGGTCCCCGGCGGAGGCGGGCCGCGTCGTCGTGCGGCTGCCGACATCTGGAGGGGGCCGTGTACTGCGGACGCGGTAGTCAGCGGTGGCCCGCGGGGCGGACCAGGCCGGTCTGGTAGGCGATGACGACAAGCTGGGCGCGGTCGCGGGCGCCGAGTTTGGTCATGGCGCGGTGGACGTGGGTGCGGACGGTCAGGACGCTGAGGGTGAGGTCCTCGGCGATCTCGTCGTTGGACCTGCCCTCGGCGGCCAGGGTGGTGATCTGGCGTTCGCGCGGGGTGAGTTCGGCGAGCCGGTCGGGGGAGGCGAGGAGGTTCGCGGCGGCGGCGGGGGTGGTGAGGAAACGGGTGATGAGGGCGCGGGTGGCGCCCGGGGAGAGCAGGGACTCGCCGGAGGCGACGACACGGATGCCGGAGAGGAGGACGTCGGTGGTGACGTACTTGCCGAGGAAGCCGCTGGCGCCGACGCGCAGCGCGTGGGCGACGTACTCCTCGGTCTCGAACATGGTCAGGACCAGGACGCGGGTCCCGGCGAGGGCCGGGTCCGCGCAGATCTCGGCGGTCGCGGCGAGCCCGTCGGAGCCGGGCATGCGGATGTCCATGAGGACGACGTCGGGGCGGTGGCGGCGGGCCAGCTCGACGGCCTCCTGGCCGTTGGCGGCCTCGCCGACCACCTCCAGGTCCGGGCAGGAGTCGATGAGCAGCCGGAACGTGCCGCGCAGGAGGGCCTGGTCGTCGGCGAGCAGGACACGAATCACTGGGCTGGTCACTCGGGGGCCTCGTCCTCGGTGTGCGGGTGGGGGTGCAGGGGCAGCGCGGTGGTGACCTCGAAGCCGCCTTCGGGGCGGGGGCCCGCGCACAGGTCGCCGCCGACGGAGTGGGCGCGCTCGCGCATCCCGATGAGCC
Organism: Streptomyces sp. AMJ-169; assembly: GCF_055597585.1. Lineage (NCBI taxonomy): Bacteria > Bacillati > Actinomycetota > Actinomycetes > Kitasatosporales > Streptomycetaceae > Streptomyces > Streptomyces sp. AMJ-169. Next base: position 16,901 of record NZ_JBVLTJ010000020.1, on the reverse strand, counting down.
CGAAGCCGCCGGGCCGCTCCTGCGCGCCGCCGCCCTCGTTGGTGACCGTGACGACCAGCCGGGAGCGCTGGTAGGCGAGCCGGACCTCGGCCGCGTTCCCGTCGCCGTGCTTGGTGACGTTCGTCAGGGCTTCCTGGATGATCCGGTACGCGGTGAGGTCGACGCCGGGCAGCAGCGGGCGGGGCAGGCCCTCGGTGTGGACGTGCACGTCGAGCCCGGCCGAGCGGCAGCCGGCGATCAGCTCGGGCAGCCGTTCCAGGCCGGGCGCGGGCTCCAGGCTGTCGGGTTCGTCCGGGCGGCGCAGGACACCGACGGTGGCGCGCAGTTCGAGGAGGGCGGCGGAGGTGGTGCCGGCCAGCTCGGCGAGGATCTTGCGGGCCTGTTCGGGGTGCGAGACGGCGAGGTGGGCGGCGGTGCCGGCCTGCGCGTTGGCGACGGCCATGTGGTGGGCGACCGCGTCGTGCAGCTCGCGCGCGATCCGCATCCGCTCCTCGGTGACCCGGAGCCGGGCCTCCTCCTCCCGGGTGCGTTCCGCGTGCGCGGCGCGGGCCTGCACGGACTCCAGGTAGGCGCGGCGCAGCCGGGAGCGGCTGCCGACGGCGATGGGCAGCAGCAGCCACAGCCCGGTGCCGACGGTCTTCAGCAGGAACAGATCGGCGACGGGGTCGGCGAACACCCAGGTCAGGATGAGTACGGCCGCCGTGGCGCGGCCCCAGATCCGGGTGGTGCGGGAGTCGGTGAGCGCGGCCAGCCAGTACAGGGCGGCCATCACCGGTGCCATGAGCAGCGGGCTCGGCAGGTAGCCGAGCACGGCGAGGACCGTGGTGCAGCCCGTGGTGAGCGCGAGCATCGAGCGCGGGCGGGTGCGGCACAGCATCACCGCCGCGCAGGAGAGGACCGCCAGCACCTTGGGCACCCAGCGGGTGTCGGGCTGCTGGAAGCCGGGGGTGGTGAGCGAGGCGCCGAAGACGACGCACGCGTACAGCGCCACGACCGTCACCGTGTCCGTGGCACGCGGGTAGCGCTCCGAGTACCGCTCCAGGCTGGGGGCCATCTGCTCGCTTCCGGGTCCGGGTGAGATCTCCGCAGTGAACGATGCCGCCCCGGGTACCCGCAGGTCATCCTGCGGGAGAGGCGTTCACGAGCGGTTCTTGTACTGCGGCTGTGGTAGGCCGAAGATCGGTTGCGGTACGCCGGCGTACGCGCCGGCCGCACTCCGCCGTCGCCGCCCCCTCCAGGAGCCCGCATGCCCCGCCTGACCGTCTCCCCCACCGACCTCTTCGGCCTCGCCAATCTCCCCTACGGCGTGTACTCGACCCCGGGCACGTCCCCCCGGGTCGCCACCCGTTACGGCGGCCATGTCGTCGACCTCGCCCTCCTCCTCGGCGACGACGTCTTCGCGGAGCCGGCGCTGAACCCGTTCATGGCGCAGGGGTACGACCGCTGGGCGGAGGTCAGGTCGGCGATCGCGGCGGCGCTGACGGAAGAGGTCCCGCGGGAGGCGGTGCACGCCCTCTCCGAGGTGACCCTCCATCTCCCCTTCGAGGTCGCCGACTACGTCGACTTCTACACCTCCGAGCACCACGCGACCAACGCGAGCCGTCTCTTCCGCCCCGACGCGGCGGAGCCGCTGCTGCCCAACTGGCGTCATCTGCCGGTCGGTTACCACGGCCGGGCGGCGTCGGTGGTGGTCTCGGGCACGGACGTGATCCGCCCGTCGGGCCAGCGCAAGGGCCCGCAGGACCCGGCGCCGGTGTTCGGTCCGACGCAACGGCTGGACATCGAGGCCGAGGTGGGCTTCGTGGTCGGCACGGGCAATGCGCAGGGCACCCCGATCCCGGTGGCGGAGGCGGAGCGGCACCTGTTCGGCGCGGTCCTGTTCAACGACTGGTCGGCGCGGGACATCCAGGCCTGGGAGTACGTCCCGCTGGGCCCCAACCTGGGCAAGTCGTTCGCGTCGACGGTCTCCGCGTGGGTGGTCCCGCTGGCGGCGCTGGCCCCGGCCCGCGTCGACACCCCGCCCCAGGTCCCGGCCGTGCTGCCCTACTTGGCGCTGGAGCGGCCCTGGGGTCTGGACATCGCGCTGGAGGTGGAGTGGAACGGCGAGGTGGTGTCCCGGCCGCCGTACTCGACCATGTACTGGTCCCCGGCCCAGATGCTGGCCCACCTGACGGTGAACGGCGCCCCGACCCGCACCGGCGACCTCTTCGCCTCCGGCACGGTCTCCGGCCCGGAGCGCGGCCAGCGGGGCTCCTTCCTCGAACTGTCCTGGGGCGGCGCCGAACCGCTGACGGTGGCGGGCGCCGAGCGGAGCTTCGTGGCGGACGGCGACGAGGTGGTCCTGCGGGCGACGGCACCGGGGGCGGACGGGGGGCGGATCGGGTTCGGGGAGGCACGGGGGCGGGTCGTACCGAAGCCATGACGGCTACGGCTACGGCTACAGCCCCACGATCGCGTTCCACCGCTTCGCGTACCCCACCCGCTCCCGCGAGGTGATGTCCCGGGCGATCACGAGCCGCTCCCGCATCTGCCGGTCGGGAAAGATCAGCGGGTTCTCCGCGAGGGCGGCCTTGTCCTTGTCCTTCGAGGCCGCGAGGACCGCCTGGGCGGCGGGGACCGGGCAGACGTAGTTCACCCAGGCCGCCAGTTCGGCGGCGGTCTGCGGCTCGTAGTAGAAGTCGATCAGCGCCTCGGCGTTGGCCTTGTGCGCGGCGAGGTCGGGGATCATCAGCGAGTCCGACCACAGCTCGGCGCCCTCCTCGGGGACGACGAAGCGGATGTCGGGGTTGTCGGCCTGGAGCTGGATGACGTCGCCCGAGTACGCCTGGCAGGCGAGGACGTCGCCGCTGACCAGGTCCTTGGTGTAGTCGTTGCCGGTGAAGCGGCGGATCTGGCCGCGCCGCACCTCGCGTTCGACCTGCTCGCAGACGAGGTCGAAGTCGGCCGCCTGCCAGCGGGTGACGTCGACGCCGTTGCCCTGCATGAGCAGCGCGAACGCCTCGTCGAGCCCGGAGAGCAGGGTGACGCGGCCCTTGAGGTCGCCCGCCCAGAGGTCCTTCACCGCCCGTATCTCGCGGCCGAGCTTGCGCCGGTTGTAGGCGATGCCGGTGATCCCGGACTGCCAGGGCACGGTGTACTTGCGGCCGGGGTCGAAGGCGGGGTCGCGCAGCAGGGGGTCCAGGTCGGCGGCGACGTGCGGCTGGCGGGCGCGGTCCATCTCCTGGACCCAGCCGAGGCGCACGAAGCGGGCGCACATCCAGTCGCTCATGACGATGAGGTCGCGGCCGGTGGACTGGTGGTTCATCAGCGCGGGGCTGATCTTCCCGAAGAACTCGTCGTTGTCGTTGATCTCCTCGACGTAGTCGACGGATATCCCGCTCGCGCGGGTGAAGGCGGCGAGCGTCGGCCGCTTCGTCGCGTCGTGGTCGTCGGTGTCGATGTAGAGCGGCCAGTTGGCGAACTCCAGCCGCCGCTCCCCGGCGGAGCGGTCGGCGGCGGCGCGGGCGCCGGGATCGACGTACGCGGCCTTGACCCCGCACCCGGCCAGCGTGGTGGCCAGGGTGCCCAGCAGCAGTGAACGGCGGGCGAGCCGGGCTCGCCCGTCGCGGTGGTCGGTCGTCAACTACGCGTCCAGTGAGGTCATCACGTGCTTGACGCGCGTGTAGTCGTCGAAGCCGTAGGCGGAGAGGTCCTTGCCGTAGCCGGACTTCTTGAAGCCGCCGTGCGGCATCTCGGCGACCAGCGGGATGTGGGCGTTGATCCACACGCAGCCGAAGTCGAGGCGCTTGGACATCCGCATGGCGCGGGAGTGGTCCTTGGTCCACACCGAGGAGGCGAGGGCGTAGTCGACGCCGTTGGCCCACTCGACGGCCTGGTCCTCGTCGGTGAAGGACTGGACGGTGATGACGGGCCCGAAGACCTCGTTCTGGATGATCTCGTCGTCCTGCTTGAGCCCGGAGACGACGGTCGGGGCGTAGAAGTAGCCCTGCTCGCCGACCCGGTGGCCGCCGGCCTCGACCTTGGCGTGCGCGGGTAGCCGCTCGATGAACCCGCTGACCTGCTTGAGCTGGCCCGGGTTGTTCAGCGGCCCGTACAGGACGTCCTCGTCGTCGGGCCGGCCGGTCTTGATGTCGGCGGCGGCCTTGGCGAGGGCGGTGACGAACTCGTCGTGGATGCTCTCCTGGACCAGGACGCGGGTGGCGGCCGTACAGTCCTGGCCCGCGTTGAAGAAGCCGGCCACCGAGATGTCCTCGACGGCCTTGGCCAGGTCGGTGTCCTCGAAGACGACGACCGGGGCCTTGCCGCCGAGTTCGAGGTGGACGCGCTTGAGGTCCTTCGCGGCGGACTCGGCGACCTGCATACCGGCGCGGACGGAGCCGGTGATGGACGCCATCGCCGGGATGGGGTGCTCGATCATCGCGCGGCCGGTGTCGCGGTCGCCGCAGACGACGTTGAAGACGCCCTTGGGCAGGATCGCGCCCATGATCTCGGCCATCAGGACCGTGGAGGCGGGGGTGGTGTCGGAGGGCTTGAGGACGACGGTGTTGCCGGCCGCGAGCGCGGGGGCGAACTTCCACACGGCCATCATCATCGGGTAGTTCCAGGGCGCGACCTGCGCGCAGACGCCGACCGGCTCACGGCGCACGAAGGACGTCATGCCCTCCATGTACTCGCCGGCCGAACGGCCCTCCAGCATCCGGGCCGCGCCCGCGAAGAAGCGGATCTGGTCGACCATGGGCGGCACTTCTTCGGTGCGGGTCAGGCCGATCGGCTTGCCCGTGTTCTCGACCTCCGCCGCGATCAGGTCCTCGGCGCGCTCCTCGAAGGCGTCGGCGATCTTCAGCAGGGCCTTCTGGCGGTCGGCCGGGGTGGTGTCGCGCCAGCCGGGGAAGGCCTCGGCGGCGGCGGCCATCGCGGCGTCGACGTCCGCCTGCCCGGACAGCGGGGCGCTCGCGTAGGGCTCGCCGGTCGCGGGGTTGACCACCTCGGTGGTCCGTCCGTCGGCGGCGTCCTTGAACTCCCCGCCGATGTAGTTGCGCAGACGGCGCGGCTCGCTGCTCACGGCTACTCCTCCAAGGTCATCAGGTGTCCACTTGCTGAGATACCCACCCTAGTCGGGTGATCGGATCTTCGACACCCCCGCACCCTAAGCCGATTACGAAATCCGCAGACTAAGAGCGCGTAAACAACGGATTTCATCGCCCACGCCTTGCGAAACGGATGAGACGTCATGCACAGTGAAGCGCGTGGCCAACCGAAGCACCGACAAGACCCCCGACAAGCAGGACCGGCACCTCGACGCCGTCAGCCTCGCGATCATCGAGCAGCTCCAGGAGGACGGCCGCCGCCCCTACGCGGCGATCGGCAAGGCCGTCGGCCTCTCCGAGGCGGCCGTGCGCCAGCGGGTGCAGAAGCTGCTCGACCAGGGCGTGATGCAGATCGTCGCGGTCACCGACCCGCTGACGGTGGGCTTCCGCCGGCAGGCGATGGTCGGGGTGCACGTCGAAGGCGACGTCGACGCCGTCGCGGACGCGATCGCGGCCATGTCCGAGTGCGAGTACGTGGTGATGACCGCGGGCTCCTTCGACCTGATGGTGGAGATCGTCTGCGAGGACGACGATCACCTCCTGGAGGTCATCAACCGCCGCATCCGGGCCGTCCCCGGTGTGCGCTCCACCGAGAGCTTCGTCTACCTGAAGCTCAAGAAGCAGACCTACATGTGGGGAACCCGATGACGAAGGACCTCAGCCGCACCGCCTACGACCACCTGTGGATGCACTTCACCCGCATGTCGTCGTACGAGCACGCCCCCGTGCCGACGATCGTGCGGGGCCAGGGCACGGACATCTACGACAGCGAGGGCCGCCGCTATATCGACGGGCTCGCCGGCCTCTTCGTCGTCCAGGCCGGGCACGGCCGCGCCGAACTCGCCGAGACCGCCGCGAAGCAGGCCCAGGAGCTGGCGTTCTTCCCGGTGTGGTCGTACGCGCACCCCAAGGCGATCGAGCTGGCCGAGCGGATCGCGCACCACGCGCCCGGCGATCTGAACAAGGTGTTCTTCACGACCGGCGGCGGCGAGGCCGTCGAGACGGCGTGGAAGCTGGCCAAGCAGTACTTCAAGCTGACCGGCAAGCCCACCAAGCACAAGGTGATCTCCCGGCACGTCGCCTACCACGGCACCACCCAGGGCGCCCTGTCCATCACCGGCCTGCCGGGCCTGAAGGCCCCCTACGAGCCGCTGGTGCCCGGCGCGCACAAGGTCGCCAACACCAACCTCTACCGCGCCCCGATCCACGGCGACGACCCGGAGGCGTTCGGCCGCTGGGCCGCCGACCAGATCGAGCAGCAGATCCTGTTCGAGGGCGCCGACACCGTCGCCGCCGTCTTCCTGGAGCCGGTCCAGAACGCGGGCGGCTGCTTCCCGCCGCCGCCCGGCTACTTCCAGCGGGTGCGCGAGATCTGCGACCAGTACGACGTGCTGCTCGTCTCGGACGAGGTGATCTGCGCGTTCGGCCGGCTCGGCACGATGTTCGGCTGCGAGAAGTTCGGCTACGTCCCCGACATGATCACCTGCGCCAAGGGCATGACGTCCGGCTACTCCCCGATCGGCGCCTGCGTCATCTCCGACCGCATCGCCGAGCCCTTCTACCAGGGCTCCAACGCCTTCCTGCACGGCTACACCTTCGGCGGCCACCCGGTCTCCGCGGCGGTCGCGCTGGCGAACCTCGACATCTTCGAGCGCGAGGGCCTCAACCAGCACGTCCTCGACAACGAGGCGGCGTTCCGCACCACCCTGGAGAAGCTGCACGACCTCCCGATCGTCGGCGACGTCCGCGGCAGCGGCTTCTTCTACGGCATCGAACTGGTCAAGGACAAGGCCACGAAGGAGACCTTCACCCCCGAGGAGTCCGAGCACATCATCTACGGCTTCCTCTCCAAGGCCCTCTTCGACAACGGCCTGTACTGCCGCGCCGACGACCGCGGCGACCCGGTGGTCCAGCTGGCCCCGCCGCTGATCTCCACCCAGGAGACCTTCGACGAGATCGAGGCGATCCTGCGCACGACGTTGACGGAGGCATGGACAAAAATCTGATCTACGACGGCCCCGGCAGCCGCCCGTTCGAGTGAGAATCGGCGCTCCGGGGCCGTGTGCCGTCCGCCCCCGTGGAATTGCTGCCTAGCGTGCAGTGACCGACAGCCCCTGCCTTCGTTCCCCCGGTCGGGGGAATTCGGGGGAAGCGAACGGCACGGGAATCACGGATCAGAACGAAGGTGTACGCCCATGGAGGCCCCGCCGGACAACGACGTGCTCTGGGCACGTTCCCTCCACTTCACCCACCGCGACGGCTCCTCGGGCCTGGGCGGTATCTCGATGGGGGTGCGCGAGGGCGAGATCCTCGCCGTGGGCGGCCCGCGCGGCAGCGGCAAGACGACCCTGCTGCACTGTCTCTCCGGCCTCGTCCCCGCCCAGCGCGGCGAGGTCTGGTTCAACAGCGTCCCCGTCCACACGATGGGCCCGACGGCCCGCGAACGGCTGCGCCGCGACCGCTTCTCCTGGATCGACCCGGCGCCGGTGCTCGTCCCCGAGCTGAACGTCTGGGAGAACGCGGCCCTGCCCCTGATGCTGCGCGGCACGAGCCGGCGCCGGGCGAAGGCGGCGGCCCTGGAGTGGCTGGACCGCCTCGACGTCGGCGACAAGGCCAAGAAGAACCCGCGGGAACTGACCCAGGCCGAACGCCAACGGGTGTGCATCACCCGGGCGTTGGCCCCCGCCCCGTCGATCCTCTTCGCGGACGAGCCGACGGCCCCCCTGCACCGCGCGGACCGGGCGCACGTCCTGCGCACCCTGACGACAGCGGCCCGCTCCCACGGCATCACGGTGATCCTCGCGACCCACGACCAGGACACGGCGGCGCTCGCGGACCGCACGGTCACCCTGCTGGACGGCCGCCAGGTGAAGACCGTCCACCTCCCCCCGCCCGCCGACTCGGAAGGCCGCCCCGCGTGCTCGCTCTCCGCCTGACCCGAGCCGCCCACCCGGCGGTCCACGCACGCCGCTTCGCGGTGACGGCGGCGGCGACCGGCACGGGCTTCCTCCTCCTCTCCACCCTGGGCCACGCACTGAGCCACCCCGACTCCACGGCGGACTCGGCCCTGCGGCTGGCCTGGTGCGCGATCCCGCTGGCGGCGACGACGTACTTCTCGATGTCGGTGGCCCGCACCGACCCGTCGACCCGCCCCCGCCCCGGCCTCTCGGCGATCGGCCTGGGCCCGGCGAAACTGATGGCGATCTCGACGCTGACGACGGCCCTGTCGACGCTGGCGGGTTCGGGTCTGGCACTGCTGGTGTTCCTGCACCTGCGGGGGGACGTGACGGGCGTCCCGCTGGCGGGGGCGGCATCGGACTTCCTGGCAGCAGGGCAACCTCTGCCGCTACCGGCGGCGCTGACACTGCTGGCGCTGATCCCGGTGACGACGTCGGCGGCGGTGGCGTGGATGCTGCACCCGAGGGAGACGCGGGGGGCGGGGCGGGCGACGCGGATGCTGGGGGGATTCGGGAGGGGGCGGGGGCGGGAGACGTTCGGGTCGTACGGGAGGTTCGGGGCGCGGCGGGAGGCGAAGCCGGAGGAGAAGCCGGCGCAGTCTGCGGACAGCGACGCCGCCGACCCGGACCCCATCCAGCCTGCGGGCATTCGTGCCGCAAGGGCGGCGACCGACCCAAAGAGAGACGGCACCCCGCAAGCGCGGGCAAGCGAAACCCCGCCCAGCTCAGCCCCCACCGGCCGGCACCAGACCACGCGTCCCGAGCCACCCGCCGCCCCAGCCCCCACCGACTCGCACCCCCAACCCCCTTCCGCCACCGCCCTCCCCTGGGGCGCCGCCCTCCTCGCCGCAGGACTGGCGATCGAGTCCTACGCCGCCCGCACCACCCCCTCCTCAGCCCTCCTCACCCTCCCCGCGGGCCTCCCCACCGGCCCCGCCGCCGTGCTCCTCGGCTGGACCCTCACCGCGGTGGGCCTCGCCTTCGCCGGCCCCGGGCTCACCCACTTCTGCGGCCGCCTCCTCCAAGCCGTCCGCCCGGGTGCGCTACGGCTCCTCGCGGGCCGGGGCCTGATGGAGGAGTCCGCCCGGATCGGCCGCCCCCTGGGCATCCTCTGCGCGGTGGCCTCCGGCGTCTACGCGATGACGGCCCTCGGCGGCGACAAGACCTCAGGCCCCCTCTCCGTCCTGGGCGCCCTCCTGGTCACCGGCTGCGCGATCGGCACCCTCATGATGGCGGCGGTGGAGGCGAGACAGTCCCGCGCGGACACGACGGCGGCGCTGATCCGCCTGGGCGCCCCCGCGACGACCCTCCGCAGCGCGGCGGCACTGCGCGGCGCGGCCCTGGCGGCGGTCTTCACCCCCCTGACCCTGCTGGTGGCCCAACTGGCGACCCTCCCCCTCAGCCACTGAGCCGACCGGAAAACCTGTACGAAAAAATCCCCGCTGGGCCGATGAGTCCGCGAACCCCCCGAGGTCTACCCACCGAACACACCGAGCCCGACACCCAAGGAGCACCCATGACCGCCACCCCCTACCAGCAGATGATCTTCGTGAACCTCCCGGTGGCCGATCTGGACGCCACGAAGAAGTTCTTCACGGAGCTGGGCTACCCCCTGAACGCCCAGTTCAGCGACGACAACGCGGCATCGGTGGTGATCAGCGACACGATCGTCGCGATGCTCCTGAAGAAGGAGTTCTACGCGACCTTCACGAAGAAGCAGATCGCGGACGCGACGAAGACCAGCGAGGTCCTGGTCGCGCTGAGCGCGGAAAGCCGGGAGAAGGTCGACGAACTGGTCGACCGCGCGCTGAGCCTGGGCGCGACGGAACCGAGGGACCCGCAGGACATGGGCTTCATGTACGGCAGGGCCTTCGACGACCTGGACGGCCACACGTGGGAGATCGTCTGGATGGACCCGGCGGCGGTCCAGGGCTGACCCCCAACTCCCTGAAACACGCGGCCGGTTAATAAGCGGGCAAAGCCAACGGTCATATGGGATGCGCGCATTGACACTCCTTATGGCGCACTTATAGACCTGTGAGCCTCACGGGGTCCTTGGTGCTCCCCTCTCCGGGGCGCCCAACTCCCCGAAAACCCCCCGCAGTTGCGCTTCCCGTAAGGACAAAAGTGTCCATATCCCGCCGCACCACCGCCCGTACGGCGCGTCTCCTCGGTGTCGCCGCCGCTTCGGCGGCCATCGTCGTCAGCGTTTCCGGCAGCGCTCTCGCCTGCAACATCAGTGAGTTCTCGGCCGCCGCAGGATGCGAAGGCGACCAGGGTGTCATCACGGTCGTCGACAAGGACGCCTCCGGCACCCCGGCCGAGATCAGTGTCTTCCTGGAGAACAACAACGCCGACGTCCGCAAGGTCGGCGACACGCAGCAGGTGACCGGCACCCGTGAGGGCGTCACCGTGAAGTTCTCCGAGGACTGGCAGCCGGGCGCGGTCTACCGCGTCCACGTGAAGGCCGCCCAGGGCAGCCGCGTCCTGGTCGACGAGGACATCAGCCCCAACCTGACGACCCCGTCGAAGGCCTGCAAGACCGAGGAGGAGAGCCCCTCCCCGACCCCCTCGGCGCCGGCGGAGGACTCCCCGTCCCCGGCCCCCTCCGAGTCGGCCCCGGAGCAGACGCCCACCCCCGCGCCCTCCGGCAGCGACTCCGCGACCCCGGTCACCGGCAACGCCCCGACCCCGGCCGTCGGTGACTCCCACCTCGCCGAGACCGGCGCCAACTCCAACACCGGCCTCATCGCCGGCGTCGCGGCGGCCCTGGTCGTCGTAGGCGGCGGAGCCATCTTCTTCGGTATGCGCCGCCGGGGCAGCAGCAACCGCTGACCCCCGGCCGGCAGGGGTGAGCCGCCGGACACCGGCGGCTCACCCCATCCGCGCCCGCTCCAGCCAGTACTCCAGCACCGCCCGATCGCCGGAGATCCGGAGGCCGGGCGAGTCCAGGGGCAGCCGGCGGTAGAAGGCGAGCATCACGTCGGTGAGCGGCCCGCGCAGGACGACGTCCGCGCTCTCGTGGTGCACGGCCGCCGCGCAGGGCACGCCGTCCGGCGCCGCGCACAGCACCGCGTCCGCGCCCCCGCGCCGCCACTCCACCCCGCCGGGCCCCCACCCCACCAGCCACTCGGCCTCGGGCGTCACCAGCCGCACCGACCGCACCCGCTCCCCGTACAGCTCCCGCGCCGCCGGATGCGGCATGTTCCGCTGCACCCACACGACGATGTCCAGCCACTCGTCGACGACATCGGCGGCCACCTCCGCCGCCACCGCGTACGGCCGCCCCGCCGCGAAGGCCGCGTCCGCGCCGTGCACGGTCACCTCGGCCGCCATCCGCCGCGCCCAGAACCCGGTGTCCCGCCGCCCGGCCCACGACCACACCCGCACCCCGGGCCCGGCCGCCAGCAGCGCCTCGACGACCCCGATGTCCTCCAGCAGCCGCTCGTCCGCGCCGGCCGGCGGATACTCCTGGGCCCGCGCCCGCACCAGCGCCTCGACCCACCGCAGCGCACCCCCGACATGCCGCAGCAGATCACCGAGCGACCAGCCGGGACAGGTCGGCACGGGGACGTCCAGATCGGCGCCGGAGCCCACCAGCTCCCTCAACTCCCCGACCCGGAGCCCGATTTCGGAGCAGTACCGCTCGTACGGGAGAAGCGTCACGCTTCTCACGATACGGGCGGCACGGGTGGCAAGCACCTCAAGCGACGGACGCCGGGTATCTCAAGCAGCAGGGGGCGGACACCTCAAGCAGCCGACGCCTCACTCCGAGCCCAGTACGACCACGTCCTCCGCCTCGAACCCCACCCCCACCGACGCCCCCACTTCAGGCGCCGCCCGCAGCGCGACCGCCGCCTCCAGCCGCGGCCCCCCGTCCGCCGGCTCCAGCTGCACCGCGACATGCGTCCCCTTGAACGTCCTGCCCACGACGGCGCACCGCACCCCCTCCCCCAGCCGCACCCCGGCCGGCCGCACCAGCACGTCCCGCTCGCCCTGCGCCGACCCGGCGGGCACCGGCACCTTGCCCCACGGGGTGAGCGCGGTCTCCCCCTCGACGCTCGCCCGGACGACGTTGTCGAAGCCGAGGAACCGCGCGACGAACGCGTCGGCGGGCCGCTGCCACACCTCAAGTGGCGTACCGGACTGGGCTATCCGCCCCTCCCGCATCACGACCACCCGGTCGGCGAGCGCGAACGCCTCCCCCTGGTCGTGCGTGACGGCGAGCACGGTCGTCCCCAACCGCCCGAACAGCTCCCGCAGTTCGACCACGAGCCGCTCCCGCAGCGAGCGGTCGAGCTGCCCCATCGGCTCGTCGAGCATCAGCACCCGGGGCCGGGGAGCCAACGCCCGTGCCAGCGCGACGCGTTGCTGCTCGCCCCCGGACAGCGAACCAACGGCCCGCCGCTGCGCGCCCGGCAGCCCCACCAGCTCCAGCAACTCCCCTACTCTGGACGCCTGTTCGTCCCGCGCCACCCCGTGCATCCGCAGCCCGAACGCCACGTTCCCGGCGACGTCCTTCTGCGGGAACAGCTGATGGTCCTGGAACATCAGCCCGACCTCACGCCGGTGCACCGCGACCCCGGCCTGATCCCGCCCGTCGAGCAACACCCGCCCCGCGTCGAGGGGTTGGAGCCCGGCGACCACCCGCAGCAGCGTCGACTTCCCGCTCCCGCTGGGCCCGAGCACACACACCACCTCGTGCCCGGCGACCGCCAGATCCACCCCGTCCAGCACGGCCCGGCCGCCGAAGCGGACCGTCGCACCCTCGAGCGCCAGCATCTAGAACTCCCCGCTCCCCTCGGCCCGCAGCCGCTCCAGCACCAGCAGGGAAGCCGCGCACACCAGCATCAGGATCGTCGAAAGGGCCATCGCCTGCCCGTAGTTGAGCTCCCCGGCCCGCCCCAGCAGCCGGGCCACGGCGACCGGCAGCGTCGGATTCTCCGGCCGCGCGATGAACACGGTCGCCCCGAACTCCCCGAGCGACACGGCGAACGCGAACCCGGCCGCGACGAGCAACGCCCGCCGCACCAACGGGAGATCGACCTCCCGCCACACCCGCCACGGCGACGCCCCGAGCACCGCCGCCGCCTCCCGCAGCCGCTGGTCCACCGCCCGCAGCACCGGCAGCATCGTCCGCACCACGAACGGCACCCCCACCAGCGCCTGCGCCAGCGGCACCAGGATCCATGAACTGCGCAGCTCCAGCGGGGGTTTGTCGAGCGCGATCAGGAACCCGAAGCCGACGGTCACCGCCGACACCCCGAGCGGCAGCATCAGCAGCGCGTCGAACCCCCGCACCAGCCGCCCCGCGTCCCGCCGGGCCAGCGCGGCGGCGGCGAGCCCCCCGACCGCCACCGCGATGAGCGTCGCGACGACGGCGTACTCCAGCGAGTTGCCGACCGCCTCGATCGGCGGCACCAGGAACACGTTCGACGTATCCGACGTCAGCGCCCGGTAGTACGCGAAGTCCGTTCCCCCGAACGACCGTTGGACCAGCACCGCGAGCGGCAGCAGGATCAGCACCGCCACACTCGCCAACACCCCGCCCAGCAAAGCCCATTGACCGGCCCCGTGCGGCCGGCGCGGCACCGGGGAGACCAGCTTCAGCGCCGCCTCCCTGCGCCGCACCGTCCACGCGTGCACCGCCAGCACAGCTCCCACCGCCGCGAATTGGACCAGCGTGAGGACAGCCGCCGTCGGCAGGTCGAAGATCTCGGAGGTCTGCCGGTAGATCTCCACCTCCAGCGTGGAGAAGGTGGGCCCGCCGAGGATCTGCACCACCCCGAAGGAGGTGAACGTGAACAGGAACACCATCAGCGCGGCGGCGGCGACGGCGGGCCCGAGCGCGGGCAGCGTGACCGTACGGAACGCCCGCAGCCGCGACGCCCCCAGCATCCGCGCGGCTTCCTCCTGCCGGGGGTCGAGCTGCCCCCACAGCCCGCCGACGGTGCGCACGACCACGGCGTAGTTGAAGAAGACGTGCGCCAGCAGGATCGCCCACACGGTGGTGTCCAGCCGCAGCCCCCACAGCTCGTCCGTCAGCCCGCCCCGGCCGACCAGCGCCAGGAACGCCGTCCCGACCACGACCGTCGGCAGCACGAACGGCACGGTCACGACCGCCCGCAGCACCCGCTTCCCGGGGAAGTCGAGCCGCGCGAAGACGTACGCGCCCGGCAGCGCGACCGCCAGGGTCAGCGCGGTGGACGCGAGCGCCTGCCAGGTCGTGAACCACAGCACGTGCCGGATGTCGGGCTGCGCGACGACGTCCCGGAGCCGGCCCAGATGCCAGGTCCCGCCGTCGTGCAGCCCGCGCAGCAGGATCGCGGCGACGGGGTAGGCGAAGAAGACGCCGAAGAAGGCCAGCGGCACCGCCAACAGCCCGAGCTGCGCGGCCAGTTGGGCGCGCGTCGCTACTTGAGTACGAGCGCGTTCCACGCCTTGACCCACTTGTCGCGATCCGCGGCGATCTTCGCCGGAGCCATCGTCTCCGGGTCCTTCGCCGCGGGCCCGTACTCGGTGAACTCCGCGGGCACCGCGGCCCCGGTCAGCACCGGGTACACGAACATGTTCAGCGGCATGTCCTGCTGGAACTCCTTGCCGATCAGGAAGTCGATCAGCGCCTTGCCCCCGGCGGTGTTCCTCGCGTTGCTCAACAGCCCTGCGAACTCGATCTGCCGGAAACAGGTCCCAGCGGCCACCCCGGTCGGCGCCGACGCCGGCTTGGGATCGGCGTAGATCACCTCGGCCGGCGGCGAGGACGCGTACGACACCACCAACGGCCGGTCCCCGCCCGCCTTCTTGCCGCTCGCGGACCCCGAGAACTCCTCGTTGTACGCCTGCTCCCAGCCGTCGACGACCTTCACGCCGTTCGCCTTGAGCTTCTTCCAGTACCCCTGCCAGCCGTCGTCCCCGTACTGAGCAGCCGTACCGAGCAGAAAGCCCAGCCCCGGCGAGGAGGTCGACGCGTTCTCGGTGACCAGGAGGTTCTTGTACTCCGGCTTGGCCAGGTCGGCGTAGGACGCGGGCGGGGTCAGCTTGTGGTCGGCGAAGTACTTCTTGTCGTAGTTGACGCAGATGTCGCCGTAGTCGATGGGCGTAACCCGGTGCTTCGCCGCGTCGAGCTGGTACTTGGCATCGACACCGGCCAGACCCTTCGCCTCGTACGGCTGGAACAGACCGTTGTCGAGGGCGCGGGAGAGGAGGGTGTTGTCGACGCCGAAGAAGACGTCACCCTGGGGGTTGTCCTTGGTGAGGATCGCCTTGTTGACGGCCTGGCCCGCGTCGCCGTCGGTGAGGACCTTGACCTTGTAGCCGGAGGTCTTCTCGAAGTCGGCGAGGACGGATTTGGAGACGGCCCAGGAGCTGTGGCTGACGAGGGTGACCGTCTTGGAGCTGCCGGAGGAGGTCTGACTGTCGGACGATCCGCACGCGGACAGCGAGATCAGACCCAGTCCTACGACAACAGCGAAATACTTCTTCACGATGATGACCGAACTTCCTACCCAGAATGACCTGGGCGAGGTTCAGAGGGTCTGCGGCCCGTTCGCCGCACTCTCAGCGCTGATGCGCTCCCCTGTCGGATATGCAGATGTACGTACAGCCGTACGGGCTCAGGTTACCGCTCGGTGGCGGCGAGCTGTCCACACGCCCCGTCGATCTCCTGCCCGCGGGTGTCCCGGACGGTCACCGGCACCCCGTGCGCCGCGATCGCCTCGACGAACGCCTTCTCGTCCTCGGGCCGCGACGCGGTCCACTTCGAGCCGGGCGTCGGGTTCAGCGGGATGAGGTTGACGTGCACGGGCCGCCCCTTGAGCAGCCGCCCGAGCCGGTCCCCGCGCCAGCGCTGGTCGTTGATGTCCCGGATCAGCGCGTACTCGATGGACAGCCGCCGCCCGGAGCGCTCCGCGTACCCGAACCCGGCGTCGAGGACCTCGCGGACCTTCCAGCGGGTGTTGACGGGGACGAGGGTGTCGCGCAGTTCGTCGTCCGGGGCGTGCAGGGAGATCGCGAGCCGGCACTTGAAGCCCTCGTCGGCAAACCGGTGGATCGCGGGGACGAGTCCGACGGTCGAGACGGTGATCCCGCGCTGCGAGAGACCGAGGCCGTCGGGGTTGGGGTCGGTCAGCGCGCGGATGGAGCCGACGACCCGCTTGTAGTTGGCGAGGGGTTCGCCCATGCCCATGAAGACGATGTTGGACAGCCGCGCGGGCCCGCCGGGCACCTCGCCGTCGCGCAGGGCGCGCATGCCGTCGACGATCTGGTGCACGATCTCGGCGGTCGACAGGTTGCGGTCGAGGCCCGCCTGCCCGGTCGCGCAGAACGGGCAGTTCATCCCGCAGCCGGCCTGCGAGCTGATGCACATGGTGACCCGGTCCGGGTAGCGCATCAGCACCGACTCGACGAGCGTCCCGTCGAACAGCCGCCACAGCGTCTTGCGGGTCGTGCCCTGGTCGGTGGAGAGATGCCGGACGACGGTCATCAGCTCCGGCAGCAGCGCCTCCTGGAGCCGGCCGCGCGAGCCCGCCGGGATGTCCGTCCACTGCTCGGGGTCGTGCGCGTACCGCGCGAAGTAGTGCTGCGACAGCTGCTTGGCCCGGAACGGCTTCTCACCGATCTCCGCGACCGCTTCCTTCCGCTCGGCGGGCGAGAGGTCGGCGAGATGCCGCGGCGGCTTCTTGGCTCCGCGGGGGGCGATGAAAGTGAGTTCTCCGGGCTTAGGCATAACCCGTCCAGTGTCGCAGATGCACGACGATGCCCGCGCCGACGTGAAAAGCCCCCGCCCGGGCTTCCGTTCTAGTGGTCGTCGCAACACCCCAGCTCAGGGGATGCGATGGAGTTCGAAACCCGCAAGGAC
>NZ_JBVLTJ010000019.1:0-109853 GCF_055597585.1 Streptomyces sp. AMJ-169 | reverse complement strand
ACCCCGCCCCATGCCAAGACCAACGAGCAGCCAAGCCGACAGTCACATGATCCGCCGGACAGCTCCTAGGGCGGTCTATCCGCCGGAGCGGGCGCGCGGGCGGGGGCGGGACTGGTACCGGGGGGACTGCCATCTGCACTCCTGGTACTCCGACGGCCGCCGCACCCCCGCCGAGATCGCGGCGCTGGCGCGGGCGGCGGGGCTCGACTTCATCAACACCTCCGAGCACAACACCCATGCCTCGCAGGCGCATTGGGCGGCCGAGGCGGGGGACGACCTGCTGATCCTGCTCGGCGAGGAGGTCACCACCCGCAACGGTCACGTCGTCGCCCTCGGCACCGACCCGGGCACGTTCGTCGACTGGCGCTACCGGGCCCGCGAGAACCGCTTCGCCCGGTTCGCCCGCCAGATCCACCGCGCCGGCGGCCTCGTCGTCCCCGCCCACCCGCACGCCACGTGCATCGGCTGCGCCTGGAAGTTCGGCTTCGGCGAGGCGGACGCGGTGGAGGTGTGGAACGGCCCCTACACGCCCGACGACGAGATCGCGCTGGCCTCCTGGGACGCCACCCTCGTCGCCTCGGTCCGCGACAACCGCGCCTGGCTCCCGGCGATGGGCAACAGCGACGCCCACCGCGACCCGGACGTCGTCGGCCTCCCCCAAACCGTGGTCCTCGCCGAGGACTTGACCCGCCGCGCCATCCAGGACGGCATCCGCGCGGGCCGCTCCTACATCGCCGAGTCGAAGGACGTGACCCTGGAGTTCACGGCGACCGGCCCGCGCGGCGAACACGCGGGGATCGGCGAGCGGCTGCCTCTCGCGGACGACGCCCAGGTCGCCGTCCGCCTGGAGGTCTCCGGCGTCCCCGGCTGCACGGTCCGGTTCGTCACCGACGAGGGCGTTCTGTTCACCGGGGAGCAGCCCGTAGGGGACTCGGGGTCGGGGGTCTTCGAGTGGCGGACGACTCCGGGGTACGCGGCGTATGTGAGGGCGGAGGTACGGCATCCGGCGGCGGGGGCGGTGTTGCCGGGGGCGTTGGCGGGGGTGACGAATCCGGTGTTCCTGGGGGAAGTCGGGGTTCCTAAGGGAAGTCAGGGTCCCTAGGGGAAGTCAGGGTCCCTAAGGGAAGCCGGGGCCCGTAAGGGGAGCCAGGGTCCCTAGGGGAGGTCAGGGTCCCTAAGGGAAGTCAGGGCCCGTAAGGGGAGCCAGGGTCCCTAGGGGAGCCAGGGTCCCTAAGGGGCCGGGGTTCCCCTAGAGCCTCCCGTACACCCCCTCCACCAGTTCCACCACCGCCTCCGGTGCCCGCAGGGTCGGGAAGTGGTCGCAGTCGGGGCGGCGGATCAGGGTGCAGCCGGGGATGCGGGCGGCGGTGTCCTCGTTGCAGCGGACGACCTCCGGCTGGTCGAGTTCGCCGAGCAACAGGGCGCTGGGGACCGTCAGTTCGGGGAGGCGGTCGTAGGCGGGGGCGGGGCGGATCTCGTGGGCGTACGTCGTCAGCCAGGCCGGGATCGCGGCGCGCAGGAGGGCCGTGGCCTCGGGGTCGGGCGGGGTGCCGGCGGCTCCCCACACGCGCAGGCTCAGGGCGAGCAGGCCGTCCATGTCCCCGGCGCCCGCCAGCCGTTCGACCTCCGCCGTGACCTCGGGGGACTCCAGCCCTTCGTATCCGGAGACCCCCGGGACGATCAGGGCGAGGCCCGCCACCCGCTCGGGGTCGCTCAGGGCGAACGCGAGCGCGGTCTCGCCGCCCATGCTGCTGCCGGCGAGGACGGCACGCGGGACGGAGAAGTGGTCGAGGACGGCCCTTAGGTCATCTCCCTGGGTGTACGTCCGGGTCGGCGCCGGCGAGCGGCCGAAGCCACGGGCGTCGTACCGGATGACTCGGTGATGTCCCCTAAGGGCCGGCAGGACCGGGTCCCAGATGCGGGAGTCGCCCACCCCGGGGTGCAGCAGCACCAGCGGGAGCCCGCCGCCGCCCGAGTCCTCGGCCCAGACCTCGCCGCCGTCGACCTTCACCGCCGTGCCTGTTGCTTCGCTCATGTGCCGATGGTGCACGGTGTGTTCGCTTTCGCGACAGGGGGCGCGGCGGGGCGCCGGGGGCGCGGCCGGCAGCCGACGGGGCTGTATCGGTGGCGCGGGCCACGTCGATAGCGCGGGCCACGTCAGCAGCTCGGGCCGCGTCGGCAGCCCAGGCCGCATCGGCAGCTCGGACCGCGTCGGCGCAAGGCACGGCGGCCGTTCAGCCGCGCCGCCCACCCCGCCTCACCACCCCGCCTCACCACACCGCCTCGCCTCGCCTCACCACCCCGCTTCACCACACCACCGCCTGCACCTCGCTGTACGCGTGCAGCGCGTACGACCCCACGTCCCGTCCGACGCCGCTCCGCTTGAACCCCCCGAACGGGGCCTCCATGTTGCGGCCGACCGTGTTGACGCCCACTCCCCCGGCCCGCAGCCGGCGGGCGACGCGGAAGGCGCGGGCGACGTCGGCGGACCAGACGTAGTCGATCAGGCCGTACTCGGAGTCGTTCGCGAGCGCGATGCCTTCCTCCTCCTCGTCGAAGGGGACGACGGCGACGACGGGGCCGAAGATCTCCTCGCGGGCGGCGCGCATGTCGTTGGTGCAGTCGGCGAGGACGGCCGGGGGGTGGTAGAAGCCGGTCGCGGGGACGTCTCCGCCGGACGGCAGCAGCACCTTCGCGCCTTCCTCCGCCGCCAGTTCGACGTACGACCGCACGCGGTCCCGGTGCGCGGCGCTGATCAGCGGGCCCACGACCGTCCTCGGGTCACGGGGGTCGCCGATCCTCAACTTCCCCGCATACCCGGCTAGTTGCTCAACGAGCCTGTCGTATATGCCCCGTTGGGCCAGGACCCGGGTCGGGGCGGTGCAGATCTGGCCGCTGTAGAAGGAGAAGGTCGTGCCGATGCCGGCGACCGCCGAGGCGAGGTCGGCGTCGTCGAAGACCAACGCCGCGCCCTTGCCGCCGAGTTCGAGCAGCTGCCGTTTCATCCCGCGCCCGCACACCTCGGCGATCCGCAGGCCGACGGCGGTGGAGCCGGTGAAGCTGACCATGTCGACGTCCGGGGCGGCGACGGTCTCCTCGCCGATCCCAACTGCCGTACCGGAGACGACGTTCACGACTCCGGGCGGCACCCCCGCCGCCTCCAGGACCTCCGCCGTCCGGTACACGGAGAGGGGGTCCTGCGGGGCCGGTTTCACGACGACCGTGTTGCCCATGGCGAGCGCGGGCGCGATCTTCCCCGCCGGGTTGGCCCAGGGGTTGTTGTACGAGGTGACGCAGGCGACGACGCCGACCGGCTGGCGGATCGCGAGCGCGCTCAGCACCGACGCGCCGCCCATCGGGCCCGCCGCGTTGAGCTGCGGGGGTATCGCCCACTCGGCGGGCTCGACGCGGGCGTAGCGCCGGAAGCGGGCCGCCGCCACCCCGACCTGCATCCCGCGCGCGGTCCCGGCGGTGGCCCCGGTCTCGGCCTGCGCGAGCGCCGCGAACTCCCCGGCCCGGGCCCGGATCAGCTCGGCGGCCCGCCCGAGAATCGCGGCCCGCTCCTCGGCCGCCGTCCGCGCCCACGCCCCGAACGCCTCCCGGGCCGCCGCACAGGCATCACGAACCTGCCCGACAGAGGCTTCGGGGGCGAGCCCGACGGTGTCTTCGGTGGCGGGGTCGAGGACGGGGTAGTGCCCGTGCGCGGGTTCGACCCAGTCCCCGCCGATGAACAGCCGTTGTACGTCGTTCACTTGGCACCTGCCCGTCCGGCCGGGCCCGGCGCCTGCCGTTGAACACGGGCCGACCCGAAGGCCGCTTGCCGGCTGCCGGCCACCCCAAGAGCCGCTTGCCGAACGCCGGCCGCCCCGACCCGACACCTGCCGCCCGACCCGGCCCAGCCCTCGCCGCCCGACCCGACCCGACATCCGCCGCCCGACCCGGTCCAGCCCTCGCCGCCCGACCCGACCCGACATCCGCCGCCCGACCCAGTCCAGCCCCCGCCGCCGAACTCCCCCTGCCACCCCCTCATTTGGTACTCACCGTCCCCGTATCAACCCCCGACCGCAGCACCTTCCCCGGCACCGCCCCCGACACCACGTCATCCCGGAGCACCTCAACCCCGTTGACCCACACCGCCCTTATCCCGATCGCCTTGGAGTCGAGACGCGGGCTCTCCCCCGGCAGGTCGTGGACCAGCGTCGCCTTGCCCGCGTCGATCCGCTCGGGGTCGAACAGTACGAGGTCCGCGTGGAAGCCCTCCTCGATCCGGCCCCGCCCCCGCAGTCCGAAGAGGCGCGCCGGATCGTCGGTCAGCATCTTCACCGCCAGTTCCAGCGAGGCGAGTTGACGGCCTCTCAGGCAGTCGCCCAGGAAGCGGGTCGTGTACGGGGCCCCGCACATCCGGTCCAGGTGGGCGCCCGCGTCGGAGCCGCCGAGGAGGACGTCCTCGTGCCGCCAGGTCTCGGCGCGCAGCGCCCAGGAGGCGGGGTCGTTGTCGCGGGGCATCGGCCAAAGGACCGTGCGCAGACGGTCGTTGGAGCAGATCTCGACGAGCGTGGCGAACGGGTCCTGGCCGCGTTCAGCGGCGATGTCCTGGACGACCCGCCCGGTGAGCCCTTCGTTCCCGGCGCTGTAGGTGTCGCCGATGACGTACCGCCCGAAGTCGGCGAGCCGCCGGAAGACGCCCGCCTCCTTGGAGTTGGCCCGCCTAAGCAGTTCCGCGCGGACGTCCGGGTCGCGCAGCCTCGCGATCCGCTCGGGAACGGGCAGCCCCAGGATCGGGCCCCACCCCGGGATGAGGTTCAGCGCGCAGAAGGTGCCCAGGGACATGTTCATGGGCGTGAGGATCGGCATCGTCAGCGCGACCACCCGCCCACCGGCCTTGCGGGCCCGCTCACTTGCGGCGAGCTGGCGCGGTACGCGTTCGGGTACGGCGGCGTCGATGGTGAGGACGTTCCAGTTGAGCGGGCGCCCGGCGGCGGCGCTCATGTCGGCGAGCAGGTCGATCTCGGCGTCGCTGAACTGGTCGAGGCAGCCGGCGACGATCGCCTCGATCTGCGTGCCCTCGTGCTCCCCAACCGCCCTGGCCATGGCGAGGAGTTCGGCCGGCCGCGCATGCCGGGACGCGACGGGTGCGCCGTCGCCGTCGGAGTGGGTGCTGGACTGCGTCGTGGAGAACCCCCAGGCGCCCGCGTCCATCGCGTCGTGCAACAGCCGTACGATCTCGGCGAGTTGCGCCTCGGACGGCCGGCCGCCGATGGCGTCGGCGCCCATGACGTACCGGCGCAGGGCGCAATGGCCCACCATGAAACCGGCGTTGACGGCGATGCGGCCGTCGAGGGCGGACAGGTAGTCGCCGAAGGAGTGCCAGTTCCAGGGCGCGCCGTCCTCCAGGGCGACCAGGGACATGCCCTCGACCTTGGACATCATCCGCCGCGTGTAGTCGGCGTCCTCGGGGCGGCCGGGGTGGAGGGGCGCGAGGGTGAAGCCGCAGTTGCCGGCGGCGACGGTGGTCACGCCGTGGTTGAGGGAGGGCGTCGCGTAGGGGTCCCAGAAGAGCTGGGCGTCGTAGTGGGTGTGCGGGTCGACGAAGCCGGGGCAGAGGATCAGGCCGGCGGCGTCCTCAACTGTCCCGGATTCCTGGGTGACTTGGCCGACGACGGCGATCCGGCCGCCCCGGATGCCGATGTCGGCGCGGCGACCGGGGGCGCCCGTGCCGTCGACGACCAGGGCGCCCTTGATGACGTGGTCGAGCATCGGTCACGCCCCTTGCCGGAACCGCGTCGTCCGGTGCACGGGATCGGTGTCTATCTTCGGGATGACGTGCTCCCCGATGAGCCGGATCGTGCGCAGCGTCTCCTCCTTGGGCACGCCGACCGGCAGTCCGAAGCTCAGCTGGTCGGCGCCTGCCTGCTCCCAGCGCTTGCACTGGCGCAGCACCTCGTCGGGGTCGCCGCAGATCAACAGCTCCTCCTCGACGAGGAGTTCGACGAACTCGGCGGTGTACTCGGGCAGTGTCTCGGGCCAGACGGGGAAGCCCTCGGGGCGCGGGAAGGTGTCGTGGTAGCGGAAGACGAGCGACGGCAGGTAGTGCAGCGCGCCGCTGACGGCGGTCCGGATCGCCTCGTCGTGGGTGGGGGCGCAGATCGCGGTGGTCGTCACCATGACGTTGTCGTTGACGAAGTCGCCGACGGGTTCGGCGTTCACGATCGCCGTCTTGTACTGCTCCAGCACCCACTCCATGTCGGAGACCTTCTGGATGCTGAACCCCAGGACGCCCAGGCCCTTTTGGGCCGCCATGGAGTAGGAGGCGGGCGAGCCGGCCGCGTACCACATCGCGGGGTGGGACTTGCCGTACGGCTTGGGCAGGACCTTGCGGGGCGGCAACTGCCAGTGTTTGCCCTGGAATCCGGGGTACTCCTCCTGGAGCCACATCTTGGGGAACTCGGCGATGGTCTCTTCCCAGATCTCCTTGGTGTGGTTCATGTCGGTGATGCCCGGCAGGAACCCGAGGATCTCGTGCGATCCTGCGCCGCGTCCGCTGCCGAACTCGAAGCGGTTGCCGGTGAGATGGTCGAGCATGGCGACCTTCTCGGCCACTTTCACCGGGTGGTTGACGGGCGCCAGCGGGTTGAAGATGCCCGAGCCGAGGTGGATGCGCTCGGTCGCGTGGGCGAGGTAGCCGAGGAAGACCTCGTTGGCCGAGAGGTGCGAGTACTCGTCGAGGAAGTGGTGCTCCGACGCCCAGGCGTACTTGAACCCGGACCGGTCCGCCTCGATGACGTACTCGGTCTCCTCCAGCAGCGCCTTGTGCTCGGCCAGCGGATCGCTCTCGCCCCGCTTGCCGACGTACCCCTGTACAAAGAGCCCGAATTCCAAGGAGGTTCACCGTCCCCAGTTCATCAACTGACGGATCGTCAGGTCTGACTTTGGGGCGACTCTGGCACCGGGCCCCGTAAGCGTCAATAGCTGACGGCACGTCAGACGATCGACACCCCCGCCAGCCACCCCCCGTCGATCACGAACGGCTGCCCGGTGATGTACGACGAGTCGTCCGACGCCAGGAACAGCGCGAGCCGCGCCACCTCCTGCGGCCGGCCCACCCGCCCGAGCGGCACGAGCTTGCGGTACAGCGAGTCCAGCGCCCTGGCCGTCTCCTCCGGGTCCGAACTCGGGTCCAGCCGCGAGGGGTTGGACATCGCGGTGTCGATGGCGCCGGGGCAGATCGCGTTGACCCGGATGCCGCGCGGCGCCAGCTCCAGGGCGGCGACCCGGGTGAGCCCGAGGATCGCGTGCTTGCTCGCGGCGTACGCGCCGACCGCCGCCATGCCGGTGACGGCCGTGTAGGAGGCGGTGTTCACGATCGCCCCGCCGTCCGTCAGCTCCGGCGCGACCGTCTTGACGCCCAGGAAGCAGCCGACCTGGTTGACCCGGACGATCTGCATGAACTCGTCCAGCGGGGTGTCGGTGAGGGCGTTGAACCGCAGGATGCCCGCGTTGTTGACGAGTACGTCCACCCGCCCGTACCGCTCCTTCGCCGCCGCCAGCGCCGCGCGCCAGCCGTCCTCCTCGGCGACGTCCAAGTGCACGTACAGCGCCCCGAGTTCGGCCGCGAGCGCCGCGCCCTGCTCGTCCAGCACATCGGCGACGACGACCCGGGCGCCCTCCGCCGTGAAGAGCCGGGCCTCCTGCTCGCCCTGGCCTCGCGCGGCGCCGGTGACGATCACTACGCGGCCGTCCAGCTTGCCCGTGTTGTCCATGGGACCCCCTCGGCATCGGTGGAGGCCAGCATCGTAGCGCCGCAGCTGACACAGCGTCAGATACCTGAGGAGGCATTGCGTGAGCAATGTCATGTGACCGGTGAGTAGGGATATTTGACCCTGTCGCCTTCCCTTCGGCGCCTTCCATAATCCGTCGGGCCGACAAAGGCGTTGCCAAGGAAGGAACAAGAGATGGCCAAGAGAAAACTCAGGAACAAGAAGGTCCGTTACGTCGCGATCGGGGCGGCGCTGGCGACCGGCGGAGTGGTCGTCGCGCTGCTTCCCTCGGCGAACGCGGCCGACGACCAGAAGACGCCGGAACAGATCATGTCGATGTGCGAGCGGTCGGCGGTCGTCAGCGGGAAGCAGCGTTCGGTGCGCGACTTCGGGGGCGGGTTCGCCGATGGGTTCGCCGCCGACAACTGCGATTTCGTCGAGACGAACTTCGAGACCTTCGACGGGCCCACCGAGAAATCCTCCGTGGACTTCCCGAACTGTGAGCCGAACGCCGCGGAACCGGCCAAGGTGTCCATCACCTGGTCCGCCACGGCGGCGCAGGGCGAGGGCAAGTACACGGTCACCCAGCAGGGCGGCGGGGGCGGTCTTTTCGGGTTCCTGAGCGGTTCCTGGGTGAAGCACAAGGGCACGTTGGACATGACCGTGAAATCGGCGACCGCCGGGGACACGGAACAGCGTGACGTACCCGTGGGCAAGGTCCTGCATATGGAATTCACGCCGAAGATGCAGCGGATGACCGGGGAATGGCGGGTGCGGATCGACGCCCGGGAGGCGACCACCGTCACGAACGCCACCCCGGAGCAGAACTTCGTCGCCCCCGATGTCGTCGAGGGCCCGGTGGTCCTGCCCGGCGCGGCCGGCGCGCCCGGGGTCGTCGACGGGGTCTCCAAGGCCGTCCTCGAAGACTGCTGATCCCCGCACCCAACCACCCTGAACAGCCATTTCATTGGAGTCAGCCATGCCCAGAAGCCACCGCAGCCGCAAGAAGCGCATCACGCTCGCCCTCGCCCCGGTCGCCGCGCTCGCCGTCGCGATCCCGCTCATGAACTCCGCCGGCGCCGCCACCCCGAACGAGGTCACCGCCGACTGCGCGGCGGACTCGGACAAACTGGAGAACTGCGAGTTCGTCGACGTCCAGTTCAAGGCGAACAGCCTCGGCCCGAATCAGCGGGTCTCCCCCGTCACCGACAACTGCGGTATCAGCGGTACGGCGTCGAAGACTTTCGCGGTCAGTACGTCGGTGACGCGCACCATTCAGCTGGAGGACGGATTCACCGCGGGCGCCGACACGAAACTCGGCAACTCCTTCTTCGAGATCGGTGTGAAGTTCAGCACCTCGGAGATCAATATCACCCGTGACGACACGACGACCGGCCTCAGCTTCAACCGCACCGACACCGTCCAGGGCGACAGCATCGCCTTCTTCATGTGGTCCGCGAAACGCACCGACGTCGGCGGATTCCTGCGCGCCACGTACAAGGACGCGCAGGACGGCCAGAAAGTCTTCTTCGCGCCCAGCGAAGGCGCGTCGAGCGTGCACGTCTTCTATCCGCAGATCCTGAAGAACGGCACTCCCGACGGCCGGCTCTGGCTGCGGAACGTGAAATGCGGAACGCCCGAGGCGAACGGCATCCAGAACTCGGGGAACAGCCTGCGCGCGGAGCCCGGTTTCGGTGAGGGCGGCGGCAATGTGAGCGACGTGGAAGTGTCGCTGGACGAGATCAGCGCGCTCTGACCAAATAACAAGCCAGAAAATTCTCAAGCGCGAAGCACGGACGTCCCCGGTGTGGCCCCCAGCCAGCGCAGCACCGCGTCCGTGCTCCCCCGCGCGTCCAACTTGGCATAGATGTTGCTGAGGTTGTTGCGCACGGTCTTCTCGCTGAGCCGCAGTCTCAGCCCGATCTCCTGGGCGCCGAGGCCGGTGGAGAGCAGCTCCATGATCTGCCGTTCGCGCGGTGACAGCAGGGCCCGCAGCCGCTCGACGGCCTCCCCCGCGCCGGGTCTCTCGCGGGCCCCCTCGCGCAGCGCGAGGCAGGCGGCGGGCGAGAGGTAGGTGTGGCCGACGGTGGCCGCCAGGACGGCCGAGGAGAGCATGCAGGCGCAGTAGTCGCCGTCCACGAGGTAGCCCGCGCCGGCCCGGAACACCTCGACGACCGTGCCCGCGTCGCGCCGGGGGCTGAGCACGATCACGGGCACGCCCCGCCCGCCGAGCACGTCCGTCAGCGGCGGCAGCGCGAGGGCGGGCTCGGCGCAGCCCAGCAGCACGGCGTCGACCTTGATGGCGGCCAACTCCCGGTAGGGCGGGGCGACATGGAGTAACCCGCCGACATAGGCGTCATCGGGCGCGGGCCAGTCCGGGTACGGCCAGGAAGCTCCTTCCGCGCTGGCCAGGGCGACGGAGAGTCGTTCGGAAGATCTCACGGTGGGGGGTCCTTCCGCCGGAACGGTCACGTCCGTACGTTCGTACGTACGCAGCCCGGCGGGGACATGTTCAAAGATTCAAGAGAGGGGCCACTTCCGTCCCGAACTCCCTCATCTGATCGGCGAGTTCGTCCACCGACCGGCTGCGGAACCTGACCTGGATCTGGTCGACGCCCATCTCCGCGTAGGCGGTCAGCGACTCGGCGAGCGCCTGCGGGCTCCCGGTGAGGGTCCGGCGTCCCACGTCCCACGCCGGTGTGCCCACGTACAGCGGCTCGGTGAGGGCGCCGATCGTGAAGTCGCCCTTCACCGGCCGCAGTTGCCGCAGCCTCCCGATCTGCTCCGGCATCCGTTCCCTCGGGTCCCCCTGCGGCAGCCACCCGTCCCCTTTGAGCGCCGCCCGCCGCACGGCCGCCGGCGAGGAGCCCCCGACCCACACCGGAACCCGCGCCTGCACCGGCCGGGGCCGCTGCCCCAGCTCCTCGAAGTCGTACAACGTGCCGTGGTGGACCGGGAATTCGGCCCCGAACGCGGACCGCAGGGCGTCGATCGTCTCGTCCAGGACAGCGCCCCGGCGCCCGAAGTCGGCGCCCAGCGCGGCGAATTCCTCGGGTACGTGTCCGGCGCCGACGCCGAGGATGAGCCGGCCGCCGGAGAGGTGGTCGAGGGTGGCGTACTGCTTGGCCGTGGCGAGGGGGTGGCGCAGGGCGGCCACGGCGACGTGGCTCAGCAGCCGGACGCGGGAGGTGACGGCGGCGAGGTGGGCGAGGGTGGCGACGGGGTCGTACCAGACCGTGCCCATCGCCGGCGCGAGGCGGCGGGGCACCGCGACGTGGTCGCAGCAGGCGACGTAGTCGAACCCGGACCGGTCGGCCGCCTGCGCGAGGGTCACCAACTCCCTTGGCCCCGCGGTCTCTTCCCAGGGCTCGGCGTACAGCCGGCTCTGTGACTGCACGGGCAGCTGGATGCCGTAGGCGAGGCGGGTCACTTGGGGCCCGGCCAGCGGCCGTCGGGGGTGAGGCCCAGCAGGTCGATGGCGTTGCCCCGGACGATGCGCTCGACCGTCCCGGCGTCCAGGTGGCCCATCTGGCGCTCGCCCACCTCGCGGGACTTCGGCCAAGTCGAGTCGGAGTGCGGGTAGTCGGTCTCGTACAGGACGTTGCCGACGCCGATCGCGTCGAGGTTGCGCAGGCCGAAGGCGTCGTCGAAGAAGCAGCCGTAGACGTGCCCGGCGAAGAGTTCGGACGGCGGGCGGTGGACCTTGTCGGCGACGCCGCCCCAGCCGCGGTTCTCCTCCCAGACGACGTCGGCGCGCTCCAAGATGTAGGGGATCCAGCCTATTTGGCCTTCCGCGTACATCACCTTCAGGTCCGGGAACCGCTCGAACTTGCCGCTCATCAGCCAATCCACCATGGAGAAGCAGCAGTTGGCGAAGGTGATGGTCGAACCGACCGCCGGGGGCGCGTCCTTGGAGGTGGACGGCATACGGCTGCTGGAGCCGATGTGCATGGCGATGACGGTGCCGGTCTCGGCGCAGGCGGCGAGGAAGGGGTCCCAGCCGTCGGAGTGCACGGACGGCAGTCCGAGGAAGGGCGGGATCTCGGAGAACGCGACCGCCCGCACCCCGCGCGCGGCGTTGCGCCGTACCTCGGCGGCGGCCAACTCGGCGTCCCACAACGGGATCAGGGTGAGCGGGATGAGCCGCCCGTCCGCCTCGGGACCGCACCACTCCTCGACCGTCCAGTCGTTGTACGCCCGCACGCACAGCAGCCCCAGCTCGTGGTCGGCGGCCTCGGTGAAGGTCTGGCCGCAAAAGCGCGGGAACGTCGGGAAGCACAGGGCGGACTGGACGTGGTTGACGTCCATGTCGGCGAGGCGCGCGGACACGTCGTAGGAGCCGGGGCGCATCTGGTCGTAGGTGATGACCTCCAGCCTGATCTCGTCCCGGCTGAAGCCGACGGCGGTGTCGAGGCGGGTCAGCGGGCGGCGCAGGTCCTCGTACACCCACCAGTCGCCGAGCGGTCCTTCGTCGCCCGGCTCGCCCATGACCGGTCTGAAGTGGCCGCCCAGGAAGCTCATTTCCTTCAGCGGCGCGCGGACCACGCGCGGTCCGGAGTCCGCGTACTTCTTCGGCAGCCGGTCCTGCCAGACCGTCGCGGGTTCGACGGTGTGGTCGTCGACGGAGATGATCAGCGGGAAGTCTGGGGTCTCCATGTCGGCCACGGTAGCGCCGATCTGACGGATCGTCAGCAACTGGACGGGCCCCGGGAAAGACATGCGTCGGCCGCGGCGGCTCCCCCCAAGGCGCCGCCGCGGCCGTTGTCCCCCGTCAGAACTGCGGTCTGTGGGTCAGGAGTTGTCGTCCGTGGAGTGCTGGTCGTCGGGCGTGACGACAGCCTCGGTGGCGACCGCGGTGGTGGCGGCCGTCCCCAGGCCGAGCACGTTCACCGGCTCCGTCGACATGTGCTGGTCGGTGATGATCAGGTCGTCGTCGGCCAACTGGACCTGTGTACCAGGCTCGCTGCTGTGCTCGCTCATCTTGTCTCCCCGTTGTGTGTGGCGTGCCGCGCAGGGCGAGGAACGTCCGCCCGGCGGCTCCCCCGAGCTGCTGCCGGACGGACGTGCGGGCCGCTCACCTCACCCTGCGGCTCGCCCGGTTCCGCTCGCCCCCCGAAGCGCCGGAACCATGTGATGACTATGACGGACGGCGATAAACGTTCGATGAACGTGGTCGAAGGGCTCGCCGAAAGCGCTTGCCCCCACGTCGCGAGCCGTCGCCGGCCCTCTCACGCCACCGCCGACGACACCAGCAGCCGCCGTACCTCCGCCGCCTCGGGCGAGCCCAACTCGTCGTAGATCTCCAGGGCTTCGGTCCAGCAGACGTGTGCGCGACCGGACTGGCCGATCTCGTTGAGGGCGCGGCCGAGGACGGTGAGGACGAGGCCTCGGCGCCAGTCGCCGCCCATGCCGCGCAGGGTGGTGAGGGAGAGGTCGGCGTTGGAGGCGGCCTGGGCGGGGCGGCGGGCGGCGAGGTCGACCTCGGCGAGGCGGAAGAGTGTCATGCCCTCCCAGAAGCGCTGGCGGCTGTCTCGGAAGGTGTCGAGGGCGGCGCGCAGGATGCGCGTGGCGCCGTCGAGCCGGCCGCTCTGGGTGAGCGCGAGGCCCAGCGCGTAGCGGCCGTTGGCGCCGCGCAGCGCGTTGCCGGTGGCGTCGTAGATGCCAATGCCCTCGCGGGCCAGCGTGACAGCGCTTTCCACCCGGTCGGTGGCGAGGTGGACGCGGGAGAGGTTGCACAGGGCGCTGGCCTCGCCGACGCGGTCCTCGTTGTCGCGGAAGTGCTCGATGGCGAGCGTGAAATAGCGTTCGCCGTCCGCGTGCCGGCCCTGGTAACCGGCGATGATTCCACGGGTGTTGGGCGCCCAGCAGCGCGCCACGGGGTCGGCGGCGCCCTCGGCGAGCGTGTACGCCTCGGCGGCCACGGCGTCGGCCTGGTCGAACCGCCCGCCGAACATGTGGACTTCGGTGAGGGTGACGAGGGCGCGGGCGACGGTGTGCCCGTCACCGGCCGCGCGGGCCCGTTCGAGGGCTTCCTCGGCGGTCACCTCGTAGTCACGGTAGTTGGCGCCGGACTCCACCAAGTCCTTCGCCACCCACAGGAGATCGACGGCGCGGCGCAGCCTGCCGTCCACGAGCGACTGCCGTACACAGGACAGCAGTCCGCCGGCCTCGGCGTACAGCCAGTTCTCCGCCTCGTGCTGGTCGGTGAACTCCAGCCCCGGGTAGGCGGTCTGCTCCAGGTGGTCCACGAGCCGGTCGCCGGGGCGTTCGATCGCGTACACGCGGGCGGCGGTGGCGAGGTAGAAGTCCAGCAGCCGGGAGAGCGCCGACTCCCGTCCGCTGGAGGGGAGTTCGTCACGTTCCGCACATGCGCGCGCGTAGAGCCGGACGAGGTCGTGGAAGCGGTAGCGGCCGGGCGCCGCCGACTCCAGGAACGAGGTGTCGACCAGGGACTCCAGCAACTCCTCGGTGTCGTCCGGGGTGAGGCCGAGCAGGGCGGCCGCCGCGGGCAGGGCGAGGTCGGGGCCGTCGGCGAGGCCGAGGAGGCGGAAGGCGCGGGCCTGGGCGGGCTCCAGCTGGCCGTAGCCGAGTTCGAAGGTGGCCTCCACGGCGAGGTCGCCGACCTGGAGTTCGTCCAGCCGCCGCCGCTCGTCGGCGAGTTTGGCGGCGAGGACGGAGACGGTCCAGGTGCGGCGGGCGGCGAGCCGGGAGGCGGCGATGCGGATCGCGAGCGGCAGGAAGCCGCAGGCGCCGACGACGTCGAGGGCGGCGTCGCGCTCGCCTGCGACGCGGTCCTCGCCGACGATGCGGGAGAACAGCGTGAGCGCCTCCTCGGGGGACATCACGTCGAGGTCGACGAGGTGCGCGCCGGCGAGGTCGCCCATCCGGACGCGGGAGGTGACGAGGGCGGCGCAGCCCGGGGTGCCGGGCAGCAGGGGCCGGATCTGGGCGGCGTCGCGGGCGTTGTCGAGCAGGACGAGGACGCGCCGCCCGTCGAGGACCGAGCGGTAGAGCGCGGCGCGTTCCTGGAGCGACTCGGGGATGGCGGAGGCGGCGGTGCCCAGGGCGCGCAGGAAGGCTCCGAGGACCGTCTCGGGTTCGGCGGCCTGGGCGCTGGTGCCCTGGAGGTCGACGTACAACTGCCCGTCGGGGAAGGAGGACCGGGACTGGTGGGCGGCGTGCACGGCCAGCGTCGTCTTGCCGACGCCGCCGATCCCGGCGACGGCCGACAGCGCCATGACCCGGCTCTCGGTGCCGGAGGACTCGGCGAGCACTTCGGTCAACTCCCGTACGAATGCCGCCCTTCCGGTGAAATCGGTGACGGTGGCCGGGAGTTGGGCGGGGCGTACTTGTACGACGGCGGGTTCGGCGGCCGGTGCCTCGGGTTCGGCGAGGTCGGGATCGGCGCGCAGGATGCGCTCCTGGAGTTCCTGGAGGCCCGCGCGCGGGTCGACGCCCAGCTCCTCGGCGAGCAGCCGCCGGGTGTCGGCGTACACGGCGAGCGCCTCGGCCTGCCGGCCGCTGCGGTAGAGCGCGAGCATGAGCAGTTCCCGCAGCCGTTCGCGCAGCGGGAACGCGGCGGTGAGCGCGGTGAGTTCGGAGACGGCCTCGGCGTGCCGGCGCTGTTCCAGGTCGAGTTCGAGGCGGCTCTCCAGCAGCGTCAGCCGCCACTCCTCGAGCCGCACCCGCTGCGCCTGCGCGTAGGGCCCCGGCAGTCCGGCGAGCGCCTCGCCCTCCCACTGGGCGAGTGCGCGATCCAGCAACTCCCGTCCCTTGCGCAGGTTTCCGGCCGTCCGGCACTCCTGTGCCTCCTCGGCGAGCGTGCGCGCGACGGCGAGGTCGAGGGCGCCTTCGGTCACGCGCACGGCGTAGCCGCCGGACTCGCTGACGAGGACGTCGGGCCCGAGCGCCTTGCGCAGCCGCGAGGCGTACGTCCGCAGCGCGGCCAGCGCCTGCGAGGGCGGCTCCTCGCCCCACAGCGCGTCGATCAACTCCCCGGCGGTCGCGGTCCGCCCCTCGCGCAGCAACAGGGCGGCCAGCAAGGCGCGTTGCTGCGGGGATCCGGCGGGCAGCGGCTCGTCCTCCCGCCAGGCGCGGACCGGTCCGAGCACGCCGAACCGCGGTGCCGGTTTCGGCTCCGGCGACGACCCTCGCCGTCGCTGCCCCGGCACGCGCGGTACTCGGTCGTCCATCGCGGTCTCCCTGTGCGCTCTGTTGACCAGCCCAGTTTGCCCTGTCCATGCCTGATGCGTCAGCTACAGGAAACTGCGATCACACGGCGGCACACAGGGGTCCACGTGTCTCTCACATACTCTCCGCACCGGGATGGGGAGGACGAGAGCGGCCGCGCGCACGGTTCCCGGACCACCCCGCGGCTTCACGGGCCCAACTCTCCCTTCACCACCTTCCCACTGGCGTTCCTGGGCAATTCGGTGACAAACGCCACCGCCCTCGGCACCTTGTAATTGGCCATCTCCCGCCGTGCCCAGGCGATCAGATCGTCACCGGTGGTCACCGATCCGGGCCGCCGCACGACGTACGCTTTTCCCACCTCCCCAAGCCGGGCGTCCGGTATTCCGATGACCGCTACATCGCTTACGTCCGGATGTCCGCCCAGGAGTTGCTCGATCTCGGCCGGGTAGGCGTTGAAGCCGCCGACGATGAACATGTCCTTCAGCCGGTCCGTGATACGCAGATTCCCGGCCGCGTCCAGGACCCCCACATCGCCCGTTCTCAGCCAGCCGTCCGCCGTGACCGCCTGCCGGGTCGCCTCCTCGTCCTCGAAGTAGCCGCGCATCACGTTGAATCCGCGTACGTGGACCTCACCGGCCGTCCCTGGAGGGAGAGTTGTCCCCTCCGGTCCGGCGATCCGCACCTCCACCCCGGGGATCGCCCGCCCCGAGGTCGCCGCGACGACCCGCGCCGGATCGTCCCGGCGGCACATCGTGACGATCCCGCTCGCCTCCGAAAGCCCGTACGCGGTCAGGACGTTCGCCACCGCCAGCTCCGCGCGCAGCCGTTCGACCAGGCGCAGCGGTACGACGGCCGCGCCGGTCACCACGAGCCGCAGCGTCGACAGGTCGTGCGCGGCCCGCGCCGGGTGGTCGAGGAGGGCCTGGTGGAGGGCGGGCGGTCCGGGCAGGACGGTGATCCGCTCCGTCGCGATGTTCGCCAGCGCCGTCTCCACGTCGAACACCGGCTGCGGGACCATCGTCGCGCCGCGCGTGAGGCACGCGATGACGCCCGCCTTGTAACCGAATGTGTGGAAGAAGGGGTTGACGATGAGGTAGCGGTCCCCCGCGCGCAGTCCGGCCAGTTCGCTCCAGAGGTCGTAGCCGCGCAGGGTCTGGCCGTGGGTGATGACGGCTCCTTTGGGGCGGCCGGTGGTGCCGGAGGTGAAGACGATGTCGGAGGGGGTGTCCGGGGTCAACTGACTTTCCCTCACGCGGACTTCGGCGCCGCTCACGGCTCCACCGGCGGCGAGGAAGTCCTTCCAGGTGCGGAAGTCGGGCGGGGCGTCCTCGGCGAGGACGACGACGTGTTCCAGGACGGGAAGGGAGGGGAACGGACCGGGGGGCGACTCCCCGCCGGCCGCCGCGAGTCGGCCCGCCGCCCGCCGCAGCGCCGCCACGTACGACGTCCCCAGGAACGCCCCCGTCACGAACAGCAGCCGCGCGCCCGCCCGTTGGAGCACCTCCACCGCCTCCGCCCCCTTGAACCGCGTGTTCAACGGCACCAGCACCCCGCCCGCCGACACCGCGCCGAGCGAAGCGACGATCCAGTCCAGGGAGTTGGGCGCCCAGATCGCCACCCGGTCGCCGGTGCGCAGCCCGGCCGCGAGACAGGCCGCCGCCGCCCGCTCGACGCGCGCGCCCAGCCCGGCGTAGGTGACCCGGTGTCTGCCGTCCACGACGGCCTCGGCGGGGCCGTACCGCTCGGCCGCCGTACGGACCAGGGCGGGAACGCTCTGCCACTCCACCATGCCGGCCTCCCTGCACCACAGCTGACGGACCGTCAGATTAGCTGTAACCTGACGGGCTGTCAGCCGGGCTGATCGGGAGGGGAACATGGCCGGGTTCAAGGACGCCACCGCGATCGTGGGGATCGGGCAGACGCCGTTCGCCAGGCAACTCCCCCAGAGCGAGAGAGCGTTGGCCTGCCGGGCGGTGCTGGCCGCGCTGGACGACGCCGGGATCGAGCCCGGGGAGGTCGACGCGCTGGCCTCCTACACGATGGAGGAGACCGACGAGGTCGAGCTGGCGAAGGCGGTCGGCTTCGGGGACCTCACCTTCTTCGCCAAGTCCCCTTACGGCGGCGGCGGTTCCTGCGCGACGGTCGCCCACCTCGCGACCGCGATCGCCGCCGGCCAGGCCAGCGTGGGAGTCGCCTGGCGCTCCCGCAAACGCGGCAGCGGCCCCCGCCCCTGGACGAACACGACCGTCCAGCTCCCCACCCCCGCCCAGTGGACCCGCCCCTTCGGCCTGCTGCGCCCCGCCGACGAGATCGCGCTGCTGGCCCGCCGCCACATGCACGAGTACGGCACGACCCGCGACCACCTCTTCAACGTCGCCCTCGCCTGCCGCAACCGCGCCAACCAGAACCCGGCCGCGATCATGTACGACCGCCCGCTGACCCGCGAGCTGTACATGACGTCCCGCTGGATCAGCGAACCCCTCTGCCTCTTCGACAACTGCCTTGAGACGGACGGGGCGTTGGCGTGCGTGGTGGTCTCCGCCGAGCGCGCCCGGGACTGCCGCCGCCGCCCGGTGTACGTCCACTCCGCCGCGCAGGGCCTGCCCGCCCAGCACCACGGGATGGTCAACTACTGGACCGACGACCCGCTCACCGGCCCCTCCTGGGCGGCGGCCCGACACCTGTGGAAACACGCCGACTTCACCCCGGCGGACGTCCAAGTAGCCCAGATCTACGACGCGTTCACCCCCCTCGTCCCGCTCTCCCTGGAGGGCTACGGCTTCTGCGGGCGCGGCGAGGGCGGCCCGTTCACCGAGGGCGGCGCCCTGGAGACCGGCGGCCGGCTCCCCCTCAACACCGCGGGCGGCGGCCTCTCGGAGGCCTACGTGCACGGCTTCAACCTCATCAACGAGGGCGTACGGCAGCTGCGGGGCACCAGCACCGCGCAGGTCCCGGGGGCGGCGACCTGTCTCGTCACAGCGGGCGAGGGGGTCCCGACGTCGGCGCTGCTGCTCAGGACCAAGTAGGCCCCTCAGGAACCCGGGGTCGCCTCAGGAGGCCCGTTCTAAGGAGACCGGCACATGCTGCAACCGCTCACCGACCCCGACGGCGCCCCCTTCTGGGCCTACGCCGCTCAGGGCGAACTCCGCGTCCAGTCCTGCGCCGGCTGCGGAGAGCTCCGCTTCCCGCCCCGCCCGTGCTGCCCCAACTGCCGTTCGTTCGAGTCCGATTGGCGTCCCGTCTCCGGCCGGGGCCGCGTCTGGTCGTACGTCGTCCCGCACCCCCCGCTGCTGCCCGACTACGCGGCGCAGGCCCCCTACAACGTGGTCCTCGTCGAGTTGGACGACGCCCCGCGCATCCGGCTCGTCGGGAACGTGGTCAGCCAGGCGGGCGCGCCGCTCAACTCCGTTGCCCCGGAACGGATTCGGATCGGCGCCCGGGTCCGGGTCGTCTTCGCCGCGGGCGGGCTGCCTCAGTGGGTGCTCGCGTGAGTCCGCGGCTCGACGTCGACAAGGACACCGGGGTCGCCGTCGTCACCCTCGACCGGCCCGAGCGGCTCAACGCCATCGACGTGCCGACCGCCGCCCGACTGGCCGAGGTCTGGGGGCAGTTGCGGTTCGACGACGGCGTACGGGCCGTCGTCCTCACCGGCGAGGGCGGGCGGGCCTTCTGCACCGGGCTCGACCGGGACACCGTCGTGCGGCAGCCCAACTCGCCCTATATGCAGGACGATCCGCTGCTGCGGATCGGCCCGAAGTCCAACGACCTGTGGAAGCCGGTCATTTCGGCGGTGGAGGGGATGGCCTGCGGGGGTGCCTTCTATCTCCTCGGGGAGAGCGACTTCGTCATCGCCGGGGAGGGGGCCGAGTTCTTCGACGCGCACACCCCCTACGGGATGGTCAGCGCGTACGAGTCCGTCCTGCTCGCCGGCCGCGTCCCCTACGGGGAGGCCGCCCGCCTGATGCTGATGGGCACCGCCGAGCGGATGTCCGCGCGGCGGGCGTACGAGGTGGGGCTGGTGTCGGAGGTGACGGCGCCGGGAGGTGCGGCGGGGGCGGCCGTCGAGCGGGCGCGGGTGATCGCCGGGTATCCGCCGGCGGGGGTACAGGGGACGGTGCGGGCGCTGTGGGCCGGGCGGGAGGCGGCACTTGCCTCCGGGTACGCGCAGGCGCCGCATCTGATTGCGCTGGGGAATTTGCCGGGGGAGGAGCAGGGGAGGTTGTTCGGGGGGAGGGGGAGGGGGTTTCGGGTGCGGTGAGGGAGGGGGTCGGGGCTGAATAGGCGGGGCAGCCGCCTACTTAGGGGCGCGGGGCTGTGTCTGATTTGCGGCTACCGCCGCGTGGGCGCGACCAGCCACAACGGCGCCGCAGCCGACCGCTGACACGCCCCGGCGCCAGCCTATGCTCATGCACATGATCCAACACCGCACAGTAGAAGTGAACGGAATCCGCCTGCACGTCGCTGAGGCCGGCCAAGGTCCCCTGGTCGTTCTTCTGCACGGCTTCCCGGAGTCGTGGCACTCCTGGCGGCACCAGTTCGCCCCGCTCGTCGCCGCCGGCTTCCGGGTCGCGGCGCCGGACCAGCGCGGGTACGGCGGCAGCGACAAGCCGGCCGACGTCGAGTCGTACACGTTGATGCACCTCGCCGGGGACGTCGTCGGGCTCATCCACGCGCTCGGTGAGGAGCGGGCGTTCGTCGTCGGGCACGACTGGGGGGCGCCGGTCGCGTGGCACACCGCGCTGATCCGGCCGGACGTCGTGCGTGGGGTCGCCGGGCTCAGCGTCGCCCCTGCGCCGCGCGGGAACCGGGCTCCGCTGCCCGTCGTGGACGCCGCTTACGGGGGGCGGTTCTACTGGACGTACTTCAATCAAGTGGGCGTCGCCGACGAGGAGTTCGGGAAGGATCCGCGTACGGCGCTGCGGCGGTTCGTGTATGCGATGTCTGGGGAGGCGCCGGGTGAGCCGGGTATTCACCAGGCCCTCATCGAGCCCGGTACGCCCTGGATCGATCAGCTGCCTGAGCCGGCTCAACTCCCGGACTGGTTCAGTGAGGCGGATCTGGACGAGTTGGCTGCGGGGTACGCCGATGGGTTCACCGGGGCGCTGAACTGGTATCGGAACCTTGATCGGAACTGGGAGTTGTCCGCGGCGTGGCAGGGGGCGGGCATCACTCCGCCGTCGCTGTTCGTCTATGGGGATCGGGATCCTGTTGCGTATTTCCCGGGGACGCCTGAACTCATCGCCAAGTTGCCGGAGTTGGTGCCTGGGTTGCGGCGGCCTCCGGTTGTGTTGCCGGGGTGTGGGCATTGGACCCAGCAGGAGCGGCCCGGCGAGGTGAGCGAGTTGTTGGTGAGCTTCTTGACTGAGCTGCGGGCGGAGCAGGGGTAGCGCCTCAGGGGGTGGCGGGAGCTGTTGTCGGGCGGGTGCGGCGCCATTGTGGCTGGTCGCGCCCACGCGGCGGTAGCCGCAAATCAGACACAGCCCCGCGCCCCTTAGAAGGCGGCTGCGCCGCCTATCCATGCAGCCCCGCATCCCTTAAGGACCTCGCCCCCAAGGGCCCTCTCAAGAGCGCCCGCCCCCTAAGGGCACCCTCCCCCTAGGGGACCCCAGCCCTTAAGGGCACCCCCGCTCCCAGCTCCCCCCTCACACCGCCCTAGCCGTCCCCGTCCCCTTCTCCGCATCCAACGCATACACACACCGATCCTTACTGCACGCATACACCACCCCATCCCTCACCACCGGCGACCCCGTGATCTCGCCCCCCGTCGCCAGCTTCCACCGCAACCGCCCGTCATCCGCCTTCAACGTGTACAACAGCGAATCCGTCGACCCGAAATGGATCCGCCCCTCCGCCACCGCCGGCGACCCCACGATGTCCCCGCCCGCCTGGAACCGCCACTTCGGCGTCCCGGTCACCGCGTCCAGGGTGTACAGGCCCTTCCCGCTCCCCACGTGCACATGCCCACCCGCCACCAGCACCGGCTCCACCGACCCCCGTGCCTCGGTCGCGATGCGCCAGCGGTCGCGGCCGTCGGTGGCGTCGAGGGCGTAGACCGTGCCCAAGTAGTCGGCCAGGTACACGCCCCCGCCCGCGACCGCCGGACCCGGTACGAAGGCCGGCGGGGACAGGAAGGCCGCCGGGGCCTCGAAGTGCCAGCGGACCATGCCGCTCGCGATGTCGACGGCGAGGACGCGGGTCCCGGCGGAGACGTACACGTTGCCGTCCTGGGCGGGGGTGACCCGTACGGGAACCCCGCCGCAGGAGGCCGCGTCCCCTACGGGATACGACCAGCGTTCCTCACCCGTACGGGCCTCAAGGGCGCGCAGGCGGGCGTCCTGCCAGACGTAGACGGTGCCCTCGTGCAGGACGGGACCGGCCTCGGGGGCCTCGAAGTCGGTCTGGCAGCCGGTGATCTCCCAGAGCTTCTGGCCGTTGGACGCCTCCCAGCCCTGGGCGCCGCCGCCGCGCGTGCCGGTGACGACGGTGCCGCGGCCGGCGCGCAGCGCGTACACCCACGCGTCGGTGGGCAGCCGCCACAGGTCGGTGCCCTCGCGGGCGTCGAGGGCGAAGAGGGTGGGGCCGTCGGAGGCGTGCACGCGGCCGTCGGAGACCGCCATCGACCAGGCGACGTCCCGCGTCTTGAAACGGCGCCGGCCGGTCGCGACGTCGAGCGCGTGCACCTCGAAGGACGTGACGTAGACGAGGTCGCCGTCGACCGCCGGGGTCCCCCAGACGTCGTTCGACATCCGGAACCGCCAGGGGCGCCACCCGGGCGGCGTCTCCACCGGGCCGGGCTGCGGCTGCGGGGCGGGCGCGGGCACCGGCAGCGCGAAGTCTCCCGCCCGCACCCGCGTCCAGGAGGCGACGAGCCCCGGTTCGGGCGCGGGGGCGCGGACGGCGGCGGTCGCCCGGATGTCGGCGATGCGCGGGCCGGGCCCGATGGGTACGGCGGCCCCGGCCAGCCGCACCGGACCGGCGTCGGGGGCGCCGATCGGGACGGGCAGCGGCGCGGGGACGACGGGGTCGTGCGAGGGCGGCGGCGGAACGGCCGGCCGCAGCTGGACCCCGCCCCCGCCGCGCCCCCCGGCCGGCGCGGGCGGCAGCGCCGTACGGCCGCCCCGGCGGCCCTCTATGAGGGCGACGGCCTTCTCGGGGAGCCACGCGGACGCGGTGCCGCTGTCGTCGGTGCCGGAGCCGAACAGGTGGGGGGCGAGCTGGGCCTGGAGGTCGGCCGGGCCGGGGCGGGCGGTGGCCTCCATCTGCATGCAGGACTCGATGAGCGGGCGCAGCTCCTCGGGCAGGCCCTCCAGGTCGGGGCCCTCGCGCAGCAGCATGAAGACGGTCTCGACCGGGTTCGCGCCGTGGAACGGCGGATGGCCGGTGGCCGCGAAGACGAGCATCGAGCCGAGCGAGAAGACGTCGCTGGCGCCGGTGACGCTGCGGGAGTCCTTGGCCTGCTCGGGCGACATGTAGGCGGGGGTGCCGACGGCGACGTTCGTCATGGTCAGGCGGGTGTTGGAGACGCCGGAGGCGATACCGAAGTCGATCACCCGGGGGCCGTCCTCGACGACGAGGACGTTGGAGGGTTTCAGGTCGCGGTGCACGAGCCCGGCGCTGTGGATGGACTGGAGCGCCTCGGCGACCCCGGCGGCGAGCCAGCGCACGGCCTGGGCCGGCAGCGGCCCGCAGTCGTTCACTATCTCTTCGAGGGAGGGCGCGGGCACGTACGCGGTGGCCAGCCACGGCACGGCCGCGCGCGGGTCGGCGTCGACGACGGCCGCCGTGTAGAAGCCGCTGACCGCGCGGGCCGCCTCGACCTCGCGGGTGAAGCGGACGCGGAAGAGCTGGTCCTCGGCCAGCTCGGTGCGCACCGTCTTGATGGCGACCCGCCGCCCCGACGCCGAGCGCGCCAGATAGACCAGCCCCATGCCGCCGGCCCCCAGCCGTCCCAGCACCTCGAACGGCCCGATCCGGCGCGGATCGTGCTGCGTCAGCTGATCCACCATTTGCCTGCCACCTCCCCGTACGGGCCGCGTCAAGCCACGTTGTCTCGCGGCCCCGTGCAGCGTCTCACCACCGCACCGCCATGGCGGCACGCACCCCGATTCTTCCTGGCCGGGCGGCTGGTTGCGAACCCGGTGATATATGGGGTGTCACTTTATCTATCAGGACATAGCGGCCGACCGGTCATCGAACCGGCACGTCAGAAGCCGTCCGGCGGTGCCGGAATCGGCACGCCTCAGCGTTGCAGCAGCGCGAAGGAGGCGCCCTGATTGTCCGATACGACGGCGACGACGCCGTAGGAGGTGGAGAACGGCCCCGCCTGCACCCGCCCGCCGAGCCGGACGACGGTGCCGAGGGCGGCGGCGCAGTCCTCGACGCCGAAGTGGACGAGGAAGTGCGGGGGCATCTCGGCGGGGAAGACGTCGGTGACGGGGGCGCGGCCGAAGTCGGGGCGGGCGCCGGGGCCGAAGAGGGCGTCGTGGA
Organism: Streptomyces sp. AMJ-169; assembly: GCF_055597585.1. Taxonomy (NCBI): domain Bacteria; kingdom Bacillati; phylum Actinomycetota; class Actinomycetes; order Kitasatosporales; family Streptomycetaceae; genus Streptomyces; species Streptomyces sp. AMJ-169. The sequence goes on along the minus strand of NZ_JBVLTJ010000019.1, from coordinate 85,416 downwards.
AGAGGCCGCCGTAGAAGTCGTTCACGGCGTCGGTGTCGCGGGCGTACAGCTCGGCCCAGGCGAAGGTGCCCGGGGTGTGGCGGGCGCCGAAGCCGGGGTGGCGGCCGGCCTGCCAGAGCCCGAAGACGGCGCCCTCGGGGTCGGTGACCAGGGCGGCGGTGCCGTGCCGGGCGACGGGGAAAGGCGCCATGAGGACCTGGCCGCCGACGGAGACGATCCGCCCGGCGGTGCGGCGCAGGTCGGGGGTGGCGAAGTAGACGGTCCACACGGTGGGCATACGGCCGTCGGTCTTGTGCGCGAGGGCGGCGACGGGGGCGCCGCCCTTGTACGCCCACAGTGCGGCGCCGGAGCCGGGAATTCCGGGGTCGTCAGGGCGGTCGGGGTCCTCGAAGGTCCACCCGAAAAGCTCCCCGTAGAACCGCCTGCCGGCGTCCACGTCGGGGAGCTGGGCGTCGACCCAGCAGGGGACGCCCTCTCCGTACACCGATGCCCTGTTTTCGGCCATGTGCACAAAGTAACCGCGCGGCCCGCACCGCGCAGACCAGGGAGACCATCCTCACAGCCCGGGGTGCACCCCATTTGGATCGGCCGAATCGCGCTCCGATCACCCCTCGGTAAGCTGACGGCATGACAGGACAAGTGCGTACCGTCGACGGCCGCGTAGCCGGTCGGCGTGGGCAGGCCACGCGGCAGAAGCTGCTGGACTGCCTCAGCGAGATGCTCAGCTCCTCTCCCTACCGGGACGTCAAGGTCATCGATGTCGCCCGGAAGGCGGGTACTTCGCCCGCGACCTTCTACCAGTACTTCCCGGACGTCGAAGGCGCCGTCCTGGAGATCGCCGAGCAAATGGCCGCGGAGGGAGCCGGGTTGACCGAGCTCCTGGAGGGCCGCTCGTGGGTCGGCAAGGCCGGCTGGCAGACGGCGCAGGAACTCGTGGACGGATTCCTGGAGTTCTGGCGGTCCAACGAGGCGATCCTGCGCGTCGTGGACCTCGGGGCCGCCGAGGGCGACAAGCGCTTCTACAAACTCCGGATGAAGATCCTCAATTCGGTGAACAACTCCCTCGCGGACGCGGTCGCCGAGCTCCAGTCCAAGGGCAAGGTCGACAAGGACGTGAACCCGGCGGCGGTCGCCGGCTCGCTCGTCGCGATGCTCGCCGCCGTCGCCTCGCACCAGAAAGGATTCACCAGCTGGGGTGTGAAGCAGGCCGAACTCAAGCCGAACCTGGCCCTGTTGGTGTACCTCGGCGTCACCGGCAAGAAGCCGACCAAGTAGGGCGGCACCGAACCAGCCGACGGCAAGCAGCCCGGCATCGGCGAGGCCGGCGTCCAGTCCTGACTCGTCCTGTCTTCACGGGCGGCGGTCCACCGGGGGGTGGCTGCCGCCCGTTGCCGTTGCGGTGATCCGGAACAGCCGGATCCGCCGGTCGATCCGGGCCTGGTACTCCGTGTACGGGGGCCAGAGCGCGATCGCCCGCTGCCAGGCCGCCGCTCGCTCCTCCCCCGCCAACAGCCGTGCGGTGACCGGGATTTCGCTGCCCTTCCAGCTGATCTCGGCGTGCGGGTGGGCGATGAGGTTGGCGGTCCAGGCGGGATGTCCGGTGCGGCCGAAGTTGGAACCGACGAGGAGCCAGGCGGATGGGGTCTGGGACTCTTCCGGTTTCTCGGGGAGGCAGGCGAGCGGAGTCCTGCGGTCAACTCCACTGCGGGCACCGGTGGTTGTCAGGATCGCCCCGGGCAGCATCAGCGCGCTGAGCAGCACCTTCCCACGCGTCATCCGGTGCACGGCCCGGTCGAGGGGCGGCACCCACAAAGGCGCCAGCCTGCCGAACGCCTTGGTGGACGAGACCCGTTGGACCAGCCGCATTGTGACGTGACTCACGTACCAACCTCCAGTAGCCGGGCCGCCCGCGCCCGCAGCAGATGCGCGGGCCCGAAGAGCAGCGCATCCCCTGTGGCCCGCTTGAAGTAGAGATGCGCGTCGTGCTCCCAAGTGAACCCGATCCCCCCGTGCAGCTGAATCCCTTCCGCGGCGGCCAGTTGGAAGGCGTCCAGCGCGCAGGCCAGGGCGAGCCCGCCCACCTGCTCCCCCCGCGCCGAGGCCCAGGCGGCGTAGTAGGCGGCCGACCGGGCGGCCTGCAACTGGACGTACACATCGGCCAGTCGGTGCTGCACGGCCTGGAACTCCCCGACCGCCCGCCCGAACTGCACGCGCTGCTTGACGTGTTGCACGGTCAGCTCCAGCACCCGCCCCGCGCCCCCGACGGCCTCGCAGGCGAGATGGGCGGCGACGAGATCACCGACGGCGGCGAGGGCGGGCAGGACGTCGACGTCCTCGCCGAGCAACTCCCCCGGACTGTCCCGCAGTTGCACACGCCCGAGGGAGCGGGTCGGGTCGAGGGAGGTCAGCCGGGCGCGTACGACTCCGGGGGCGTCCCCGCGTACGGCGAACAGCCGCACCCGCGACCGGGCGAACCCTCCGCAGTGGGCGGCAACCAGGAGCAGCCCGGCGCGGTGCCCGTCGAGCACGGGGCCGGCCTCCCCGTAGAGCCGCCAGCCGCCGTCCGCGACCGGCCGGGCCTGCACTCCCCCGGACCGCCCGCCGCCGGCCCAGTCACCGTCGTTCCCGCAGGTCAGCGCGAGGGCGGCCAGGGGGGCGGCGAGGGTCGCGGTGAGCTGGCCCGAGGCGACGCGGGGCAAGAAGGCGGAGCGCTGGGCGGGGGTGCCGAGCCGCGTCAGCAGGGGGGCGGCGAGGACGGCGGTGGCCAGGAGCGGGGAGGGGACCAGGGAGCGGCCCAATTCCTCTCCGGCGAGGGCGAGTTCGAGGGGGCCGCAGCCGACGCCGCCGTACTCCTCGGGCAACGCGAGGCCGGGGAGGCCGAGTTGGCCGGCGAGGGCCGACCAGAGGGCCGGGTCGTGACCGGCCGGGGTGCCGACGGCGGCGCGCACCTCGGCGGAGCCGCAGCGCTTGGCGAGGAGTTCGCGGACGGTGTGCTGGATCTCGCGCTGCTCGGCGGTGAGACCGGCGTCCATGGGGCCTCCAGGTGATCTGACGGTCCGTCATATCAAAACCCCGGGCCATACAGAAGAGAAGGGATCTGATGTACCGTCAGATCCATGCTGTCTCGCAAGGTGGCGATAGTGGGCGCGGCCCTCTCCGACTGCGGGCGCCTCGACGACACGACCCCCTACGCCCTGCACGCCCAGGCGGCCCGCCGGGCGCTGGCGGACGCGGGTCTGGACCGGGCGCGCATCGACGGCTTCGCCTCGGCGGGCCTCGGCACGCTCGCCCCGGTCGAGGTCGCCGACTACCTCGGCCTGCGCCCGACTTGGGTCGACTCGACCTCGGTCGGCGGCTCGACCTGGGAGGTGATGGCGGCGCACGCGGCCGACGCGATCGCCGCCGGGCACGCCAACGCCGTTCTGCTGGCGTACGGTTCGACCGCGCGGGCGGACGTACGGGCGGGCCGGCGGACCGGGACGCTCGCGTTCGGGGGCCGGGGGCCGAGTCAGTTCGAGGTGCCGTACGGGGCGACGCTGATCGCGAAGTACGCGCTGGCGGCGCGTCGGCACATGGTCGAATTCGGCACGACGGCCGAGCAGTTGGCGTCGGTGGCGGTGCGGGCGCGGGCGAACGCGGCGCTGAATCCGGAGGCGATGTTCCGGACCCCGATCACGGTGGACGACGTCCTGGCCGGCGAGCCGATCGCGGAGCCGTTCACCAAGCTGCACTGCTGCATCCGGTCCGACGGGGGCGCGGCGGTGCTGCTGGCGGCGGAGGAGTATGTGCGGGACTGCCGGTCAACTCCGGTGTGGGTGCTGGGCAGTGGGGAGTACGTCTCGCACGCGAGCCTGTCGGAGTGGGAGGACTTCACGGTGTCGCCGGCGGCGGTGAGCGGGCGGCTCGCCTTTGCACGGGCGGGAGTTGGGCCGGGCGAGATGGACTTCGCGCAGGTCTACGACGCGTTCACCTATATGACGCTGGTGACGCTGGAGGATCTGGGGTTCTGTGCGAAGGGGGAGGGCGGGGCGTTCGTCGAGGAGCGGTTCGGGGGGCTGCCGGTGAACACCGACGGGGGCGGGCTCTCGGCTCAACACCCGGGGATGCGGGGGCTGTTCCTCCTGGTGGAGGCGGTGCGGCAGCTGCGGGGGGAGGCGGGGGCGCGGCAAGTGACGGGCAGGGACGGTCAGTTGCCCCGGCTGGGGGTGGCGTCGGGCACCGGGGGCTGGTTCTGCTCGTCGGGGACGGTGGTGCTGGGCCGTTAGCGGGCCGCGCTGATCCGCTGGGTGCCGATGACGGACAGGAGCTTGAGCCGGTCGGCGGCCTCGGAGCCCGGGGCGGCGGTGTAGGCGACGATGCGCAGGTCGCTGCCGGGGACGGTGAGGACGTCGCAGTCCAGGGAGAAGGTGCCGACCTCGGGATGGGTGACGGCCTTGGCGTGGTGGCCGTGGGTGGCGACGGCCCCGCTGTCCCAGAGCTGGGCGAAACACGGTGCGGCGGCGCGCAGTTCGCGCACCAGGGTGTGCAGTTCGGCGTCGTCGGCGTAGCGGGCCGAGGCCGCGCGCAGGTCGGTGACGAGGGCCGTCTGGAACTGGGTCTTCTGCTGCGGGTCGAGCCGGAAGCGGGACGGCGCCTTGGTGAACTGCCGCCAGGCGACGTTGCGTTCACGTCCCCGGCAGCTGGAGGGGTCGCCGTACAGGGCGGCGAACAGGGGGTTCCACAGCCGCATGTTCCAGGCCGCGTCGTAGACGCTCAGCGGGGCGCCGTCGAGCTGGTCGAGGATGCGGCGGACGCTGGGCGGGATGTGGGTGCAGACCTGTCCGTGCCCCGGGGCGGCCTGCCCCGCGAGGACGTACAGATGCTCGCGTTCGGCGCGGGTGAGGCGCAGCGCGCGGGCGAGGGCGGAGAGGACCTGCGGCGAGGGGGCCGTGGAGCGCCCCTGCTCCAGCCGCACGACGTAGTCGACGGAGAGCCCCGCGAGCAGCGCCAGCTCCTCCCGCCGCAGCCCGGCGGCCCGCCGCACCCCGCCGGAGGGCAGCCCCGCCTCCTCCGGCGCCATCCGGTCGCGCCAGCCGCGCAGGGCCTTGCCGAGGTCATTCATGGGTCCAGTATCCGGCGGGGGCGCCGGAACAGCCTGGTACTGCGAGTCCCTAGGCAGCGGGGGGCACTGTCTGTGACGGGGCGGGAGGCGCAGGGTGAGGGGGACCGACTTTTTCTCCTGCTAGGGAGCCCTCCATGACGACGACCCTGATCACCGGCGCGAACAAGGGCCTGGGCTACGAGACGGCCCGCCGCCTCATCGCGGACGGCCACACGGTGTACATCGGCGCCCGGGACACCGGACGCGGCCTCAAGGCGGCCGAACTCCTGGGCCCGCAGGCCAAGTTCGTCCAGCTGGACGTGACCGACGAGGACTCCGTGGAGGCGGCGGCGGAGTTCGTGCGCGAGGACGCCGGCGCGCTGGACGTCCTCGTCAACAACGCGGGGATCGTGAACCGGCACGTGCTGGGCCGGGTCGGGGACGTGACCGCCGCCGACATGCTGCGCGTCTACGACGTCAACGTCTTCGGCGTCGTACGCGTGACCCGTGCGTTCCTGCCGCTGCTGGCGGCGGGCGGGGTGGTGGTGAACGTGGGCAGCGGGCTCGGGTCCCGGGCGGCCGTGACCGATCCGTCGCGGCAGGAGTTCGGGGTGGAGGTGCTGGACTACAACTCCTCGAAGACCGCGCTGGTGATGCTGACGGTGCAGTACGCGAAGGCGTACCCCGGGATCCGGTTCAACGTGGTCGACCCCGGCTATACGGCGACGGACATCAATGACAACCGGGGGACACAGCCCGTGGAGGCGGGCGCGGAGGTCATCGTACGGATGGCGTCGATCGGGGTGGACGGCCCGACGGGCGGGTACTTCGACAACTCGGGTGTGGCTGCCTGGTAGTTGGTGCCGCTCGGGACTTCCCGGCCAGGCTTTACGCTGCGGCGGGGGTCAGATACTCGGCGGCCTGTTTGCGGGGCAGCACGGCCCACATCCGGGTCCCGCCGAGCTCGGCGCCGCCGTCGATCCCCCACTCGCCGTCGCAGTTCTGCACGACCCCGTCGAGCACGGTGAGCACCCCGCACCGGTGGCTGTCGCAGGCCTCGCTGAGCGGGGTGCTGGTGTGCCGGGGGTGATCGTCGAAGAGGGTGACGCGGAGCAGCCCCTCGCGGTAGCTGAGCGACACGTACACCTCCCCTTCGGCGGCGAACCGGCAGGCGCAGGCGGTGAGTTCACTGACGACCTGGACGGCGGCGTCGGCCATCTCCGCGAGGTTGTGCACCTCCAGGATCGTGCGGGTGGCGTACCTGGCGATGCCCGGGGACTGGAAGCCGGCGGGGAGGGTGAAGCTGTAGCGGAGGGCGGCGGGGTCGGCGGGGACGTAGGGGAGGTCGGCGGGGTCGGACTTGGGGGAATTACAGACTCCGTCGGCGGGGTCTTCGAGGTACATGGCAACTCCGTTTCTGTGCAGGGGGGATGGGGGGAGAGTGGGTGTGATTCAGGGTGGGTTGGACTGGTTGCGGCTCTGTAACTGAGCCATGACCGAATGTAGGGACAGCGGCTACATCGTGTCTACTGGTTCGCCAATAATTGCCACCAACGAGTTGGACGGGGCTATCCTCCCGGCGGCAGACTTGGAGCGACCACACGCGTAAGGGGGCAGCATGGGCACGAGACGAACGCCGACCCAGCGGCAGAGGCGTCTGGGGATGGAGCTGCGCAAGATGCGGATAGCAGCCGACATCACCACCGAGTACGCCGCAGGGATCCTTGGCGTCGACCGCACCAAGCTGTCCAACATGGAGTCGGGGATCCGGGTGTTCCCCGCCGATCCGATCCGTACGCTGGCCTGCAACTACGACTGCACGGACGAGAGTTACGTCAACGCGCTGATCGCGATGGCGGAGCACAAGGAACGGGGTTGGTGGGAGGAGTACCGGGGAACGCTGCCCGCCGGACTGCTGGACATCGCGGAGCTGGAGTGGCACGCGGCGCGCATGTGCGTGGTCCAGTTCATGCACCCGCCGGGGCTGCTCCAGACCGAGGAGTACGCGCGCGGCATCTTCGGCGCCGGGCTGATCCCGATCAGCCGCCTGGAGATCGAGCTGCGGGTCGCCCATCGCCTGGCCAGGCAGCAGATCTTCGACCGGCCCGGTCCGGCCGCCTTCACCGCCTACATCCACGAAACCGCTCTGCGGATGCGCTTCGGCAGCATCGAAGCCACCCGGAACCAACTCACCCACCTCATCGAGCAGTCCGAACGCGACTGCATCGAGATCCGTGTCATCCCGATGACCGTCATCGACTTCCCCGGCGCCGGGCACACCATGCTGTACGCCGACGGACCCGTCCCCCAGCTCGACACCGTGCAGCTGGACTCCACGAGCGGCCCCGTATTCGCCGACGCGGATGCCCAACTCGCGAAGTACCGTGCACACATGAGCTGGATGGACACCGCAGCCCTGTCACCGGCGGCCTCGCGCGACTTCATCCTTACTGTTGCCCGAGAACTTTAAGGATCACCATGCACAGCGACATCACCTGGGAAGAGCCCTTCTGTCAAGAGGGCTCCGCCTGCTTCCGCCTGGGCACGGACCCCTCAGGCAACGCCTACATCGCAGTGGCCGGCCAGGAGGACACCCCCCTCATGGACACCCAAGAATCCCTCCGCGCCCTGATCCTCGAAATCAAGGCGGGTAAGGCGGACCACCTCCTCTGAAACAGCTCCGGCGGCGGCCTGAACAGAGCCGCACCGAACAGACCGCCGCCCCAGAGCATCAAGAGGCCCCCGCGTCCCAAAAGGCCCCGCCGACTTTCCGCAACCCCGGCAACCTTTGACGCCCCTGTGGAGACTGATGTGTCGGACCCGTCCGTCGGAGATCGGCGGAACCCCGACCGAAGGACGTACCCGTGGCACACCGCTCCCATCGACGCCGTACCGGGCGTGTACGACAGCCCCGCCGTCACCCGGCCCTCATACCCGGCGCCGCCCTCGCCGCCGTGGCCGTCGCCGTCTCGCTGGTGGTGGCGTTCCGGCCGGACTCGGGCGGGGCGGCGCAGGCCGGTGCGGGGACCGTCGTAGAGGCTCAGGGGTCTCCGGCGGCCTCGCCCTCCGCACCCCCGTCCACCCCGAACAGCCCCTCCCCCAGCGCCGCCACACCCTCCTCGCCCCCTAAGGGCAGCCCCGAGGCACCCCGCACATCCGCCCCGCCGGCCCCCCAGAGCCAAAGCGGCCAAAGCAGCGGGAACGGCGGGAGCAACAGCCAGGCCAGCGGCACCAGCCAGGCCGGCGGCAACACCGCCTCCGGCGGCAGCAAAGGCAGCTCCGGCACCAGCTCCGCCCCCCTCGCCACCCGCATCAAACCCGGCACCACCTACAAGGGCGTCGCCACCTCCTACGACGTCGGCGACGGCAACGGCGCCTGCTCCTTCGGCCCGACCGGCGACACCATGACCGCCGCCATGAACACCGCCGACTACGAGACCTCCAAGGCCTGCGGCGCGTACATCCGCGTCCGGGCCGGCGCCGCCGCCATCACCGTACGCATCACCAACGAATGCCCCGCCCCCTGCGCACCCGGTCAACTCGACCTGAGTCACGCGGCGTTCGAGAAGCTCGCGGATCTGTCCGTGGGGCGGATCGCGATCACGTGGAGCCTGGTCAGCCCGGGTCTGTCGGACACCGTCTCCGTGCGGTACAAGGTCGGGTCCAGCCAGTACTGGTGCGGGATCCAGGTCATCGGGCACCGCAACCCCGTCGCCCGGCTGGAGGTCCGCAGCGGCGGCGGCTGGAAGGCGCTGGACCGGGCCGAGTACAACTTCTTCCTCTCCGAGCAGGGCGTGGGCTGCGGCGCGGCGATCAGGATCACGGACATCTACGGGCAGCAGCTGATCACCCCCGCGCTCCCGGTCCGCCCGGACACCGTCCAGCGCACCTCCCTCCAGTTCACCCAGCGCTGACCAGACTCTTACCCGCAGGCCAGGGCAGGTATTTGCGTATTAACGCAATAAGGTGGCAGACTCGTCGCGACGGAACCCGTCTGCGCGCGACCGGCGCCGGACGGGCACAGCCCAGTACGACGGCACAGCCCGAGTACACGGATCCAGCACGTGGGTCCAGCACACGGAACGGAGGCGGCCATGGGCGCAGACCCTCCCAGTCCGAGCAGCCGCCTCGCAGGCGCTCGCTGACTTCTCCCGGATGCGAGGGGTGCCCCCTAGGGGCACGCCCCCAAGGGTGGCCCCTTAAGGGACGGCTCCCCTAAGGGACAGCTCCCCTAAGGGACGGCTCCCCTAAGGGCACCCTCCCTGGGGACGGCCCCCTTAAGGGCGACTCCCTAAGGGACCGCTCCCCTAAGGGATGGCCCCCTAAGGAACAGCCCCCTAGGTGACACCCCCGCACCCCTCCCCTTCCCCTCCCCTCACCTTCCCCTGCCACACCCCCATGCTGCCCGGGTGACCTCCCCCCGCCGTCGGCGCGTCCGCCGCGATCGGGGCGGTTCGGCGTGCCCAGAGTGTGGGCGGAGGTCCCGTGATGTCGTTCCGTACCCGCTTCCCCCAGTTCTCCGGCCCGTCCCGGCTGCCCCGCCCCACATGGGTGGACGCGGCCGTCGCGGCGGCCGTACTCGTCCTGCTGTACGTCGTGCTGCGCGTCGGGCACGGCACGACGGTCGCGTTCAACGTGCACGTCAACACGCACGTCGACACCGACCCGTCCCAACTCCCGTACGACGCCGCGAGATCGCTGCTGCGGATGTTCGTGGCGCTGGCCCTGTCGGTCGTCTTCACCTTCGGCTACGCCTACGCCGCCGCGAAGAGCCGGCGTCTCGAACGGGTGCTGATCCCCGCCCTCGACATCCTCCAGTCGGTCCCGGTGCTGGGCTTCCTGACCGTCGCCGTCACCGGGTTCATCGCCCTGTTCCCGGGCTCGATGCTGGGCCTGGAGTGCGCGTCGATCTTCGCCATCTTCACCTCGCAGGCGTGGAACATGACGTTCGGCTTCTACTACTCCCTGACCTCGCTGCCCCGCGAACTCGACGAGCTCTCACGGTCGTTCGGGTTCACGCGGTGGATGCGGTTCTGGAAGGTCGAGGTGCCGGCCGGCATGATCGGGCTGGTCTGGAACGGGATGATGAGCTTCGGCGGCGGCTGGTTCTTCCTGGTCGCGTCGGAGGCGATCAGCGTGAACAGCCAGAGCTACGCGCTGCCCGGCGTCGGCTCCTACGCGGGCGCGGCGATCGCGGCCGGCGACCTCGGCAAGGTCGGCTGGGCGATCCTGACCATGGCCGTGATGGTCATCGGCGTCAACTTCCTGTTCTGGCGGCCCCTGACGGCGTGGGCGGAGCGCTTCAAGAACGAGCAGTCCGAGGCGACCGAGGTCCAGCGGTCCGTCGTACTCGACTTCCTGCGCCGGTCCCACTGGCCGCAGTTGGCGGGGCGGGCGCTGCGGCCGGTGGGGCGCGCGCTCGGGCGGGCGGGGCGGATCCTGGGGCGCGACGACCGGCCGCTGACCGTCAGCCCGGGCCGGCGGCGCACCGGCGACGTCGTCTTCACCCTCGTCGCGGGCGGCCTCATCCTGTGGGGTCTCGCCGATCTGGGCGAGTATCTGCACGACCGCACCGGGCTCGGCGTCTTCGGCGAACCCCTCCTGCTCGGGCTCGCGACGCTGGCCCGCGTGATCGCCCTCGTCGCCGTCTCCACCCTCATCTGGGTGCCCGTCGGCGTGAAGATCGGCTTCTCGCCGAGGCTCACCCGCATCGCCCAGCCGGTCGTCCAGGTCCTCGCCTCCTTCCCCGCCAACTTCCTTTTCCCGCTGGCGGTTTGGTTCTTCCTGAAGACCGGCCTGTCCATCAACATCGGCGGCACGCTGCTGATGGCGCTCGGCGCGCAGTGGTACATCCTCTTCAACACCATCGCCGGCGCCATGGCCATCCCCACCGACCTGCGCGAGGCGATGGACGACCTCGGCGTCACCGGCCGCCAGCGCTGGCGCCGCCTGATCATCCCCGGCATCTTCCCGGCGTACGTCACCGGCGGCATCACCGCGTCCGGCGGCGCCTGGAACGCCTCGATCGTCTCCGAGATCGTCACCTTCGGCGGTACGACCCTCACGGCGACCGGCCTCGGCGCGTACATCGCGAAGGCCACCGCCCACGGCGACTACCCGCATCTGCTGGCCGGGGTCGCGGTGATGAGCGTCTACGTCGTCTGCCTCAACCGCCTCTTCTGGCGCCGCCTGTACCGGCTCGCCGAGACCCGGTACTCCCTCTGAACTTGCCGACTTCCGCGTACGACACTGTATTTGGAGCACGTCATGGTGCTGAAGAACCCGCTGCGCGGACTGCGCGCCGCCCGCAACGCCCCCTCGCTCGCCGCCACTCCCCGCTCCGGCCGCCCCGCCGACGGCGAACTCCTGCTGGAGACCGTCGGGTTGACCAAGTCGTACGCGGGCGCCGACGGTGAACTCCCCGTCCTGTCCGGCATCGACCTCCAGGTCCGGGCCGGCGAGGTCGTCGCCCTCCTCGGCCGCTCCGGCTCGGGCAAGTCGACGCTGCTGCGCTGCCTCGCCGGACTCGTACCCGCCAGCTCGGGCACGGTCAGCTACCGGGGCGCCCCGCTCACCGGCGCCAACCCGGGGACGGCGATGGTGTTCCAGACCTTCGCGCTGCTGCCGTGGCTCACGGTCCAGCAGAACGTCGAACTCGGCCTCGAAGCCAAGGGAGTTGGCGCCGAGGAGCGCGCAGAGGCCGCCCGGCAGGCCATCGACCTCATCGGTCTGGACGGCTTCGAGTCCGCGTACCCCAAGGAGTTGTCCGGCGGGATGCGGCAACGCGTGGGATTCGCGCGGGCGTTGGTCGTCGAGCCGGACGTGCTGATGATGGACGAGCCGTTCTCCGCGCTCGACGTGCTGACCGCCGAGAATCTGCGCGGGGAGCTGATGGAGCTGTGGGAGTCGGGGCAGTTCCCGACCCGGGCGATCGTCCTCGTCACGCACAACATCGAGGAGGCCGTCCTGATGGCCGACCGGATCGTCGTCCTGGGGGCTCGCCCCTACGGGATGGTCCGCGAGGTCTTCGAGGTCGGGCTCGACCGGCCGCGCGACCGGGACTCCGACGGCTTCGCCGACCTCATCGACCGGGTGTACCGGACCATGACCGGCCGGCAGAAGGAGGGGCAGGGGCGGGGCCACCATGGGGCGCCGGGGCAGGCCGGGCCTGCGGGGGCGGGGGAGCTGACGGGACTGGAGGGGCTGGAAGGGTTGGAGGGCCTGGAGGGTCTTGAGGGACTTTCGGGGGCCGAGGGGCTGCCGGGGCTCGAGGGGGCGGCCGGGTCCGCCGAGCACGACAAGCGGACGCCCGCCAACACCCCGCTGCCCCCGGCCAGCGTCGACGGGCTCTCGGGCCTCGCCGAGCTGGTCCTGAGCCGGGGCGGGCGCTGCGACCTGCCGGACCTCGCCGACGATCTCGGCCTGGAGGTGGACGACTTCCTCCCCCAGGTGGACGCCCTCGACCTGCTCGGCTTCGCCGTCGTCAGCGGGGACGACCTCCTGCTGACCAAGACGGGCACGGCGTTCGCCGCCGCGGACGTCCAGGAGTCCAAGAAGATCTTCGCTCCGGCGGCGCTCCGGGTCCCGCTGGTCCGCCTGATCACCAACAGCCTCCGCCAGAACCCCGACACGCCGGTCCGGGCAGGCTTCTTCCGCGACCTGCTGGCCCACCACTTCACGAGCGAACAGGTCACCCAGCAGCTGGAGACGGCGACGGACTGGGGCCGGTACGCGGAGCTGTACTCGTACGACGCGGAGCCGGAGGAGTACCGGTTGGACGAGCAGGGGTGGGGGGCTTGAGGGGCGGGGGTGTTGGAGGCGAGGCGTTGGAGGAGCGGGGCCCTTAAGGGTGCGGTCCCTTAGGGGCGGGCCCCGTAAGGGTGCAGTCCCGTAAGGGCAGGTCCCGTAAGGGTGCGGTCCCCTAAGGGCAGGTCCCGTAAGGGTGCGATCCCCTAAGGGCAGGCGCCCTAAGGGACGCTCCCCTAGGGAGTCAGCCCCTTAAGGGACGGCTCCGGAGAGCCCCGCCCCTACGGGTGTGACACCCCGAGCACCCCGCGTCGTACCCCCGCCCGTCCCCGCCCCCGTACCGCCGCCGTCGCCGTCGCCTCCGCAGCCCCCTCTGCCCCAGGTCCCGGCCCCTCCCCCGGCCCGGACGAGGTGTCGTCGGCGTCCGCCACCAGCTGGGCCTCCTCCAGCAGGCCCCGCACCGCAGCCGCCCGGTAATAGATACGCGTGCCCTCGCGGCGCGTCGTGACCAGGCCCGCCGCCCGCAGCTTCGCCAGATGCTGGGACGTGGCGGCGACATGCGCGCCGAGGATGCGCGCCAGCTCGCTCACCGGGAGTTCGCGGCCGTCGAGGGCCCACAGCAGGCGGTAGCGCGAGGGGTCGGCGGCAGCCTTCAGCACGGCCACCGCCCGATCCGCGGCTGCCGAGTCCCAGGCCGACTCCCACACCTCTTGTTGCGCATCCATGCAACTAGGGTACCTAGCGAGAACCCCTAGGTCCCAGCCCCGAGCCCACCCCACGCACCCCTAATACTCACCCCATGACCACCGAGCACCCCGACGGCGCCCTTTACGGTCCCGACGCCCCCGACCTCCCCGCCCTCCTGCGCACCCTCCGCGTCTGGTCCCCGGAAGCGACGGCCCTCCCGCCCCTGGACCCGGACGCCGCCCCGGAGACCCCCCTCCCCCTCTTCACCACCTGGTTCGCCGAGGCGGTCGCCGCAGGTGAGAGGGAACCGCACACCGTCTCCCTCGCCACCACGGACGCGGACGGCACCCCGGACGTCCGCGTCGTCATGCTGCACGGCGCCGACGAGGCGCACGGATGGTCGTTCGCCACCCACTCCACCAGCCGCAAGGGCAGGCAGCTGGACCGACTCCCGTACGCGGCGATGGTGTTCTACTGGCCGGCGCTGGGCCGCCAGGTCCGCCTCCGGGGCCGGGTGACGACCGCCCCGCCCGCCGAGTCGCAGGCGGACCTGCACGCCCGCTCGACCGGCGCCCTGGCCGCCGCCCTCACCGGCGCCCAGAGCCAACCCCTGGGCTCCCTGGCCGAGTTGGCGGCAGCATCCGAGTCCGCGTGGGAACGGGCGGCACGCGAGCCCGACGCCCCCGCACCGACCTGGACCCTCTACCAACTGGCCCCGGACACCGTCGAGTTCTTCCAGGGCGACGAGCGGCGCAGACACGTACGGCTGGAGTACCGCCGTACGGAAGGGAGTTGGACGAAGACTCTCCTGTGGCCGTGACAGCCCCTCCTGTGGCCGTGAGCCACGCCCCTACCGCTTCCCCCGGTCCCGCTCCTGCTCCCGCTCCCGCGCGATCCGCTTCGCGATCCGTTCCGCGTCCAGCGCGACCTCGCGGAACGTGCCGCTGATCGGGGTGACGAAGCCGGTGAAGTACAGCCCGGCCGCGTTCTTGGGCGCGCGGGGGCCGTTGACGACCGGGAGGCCGTCCGCGCGCAGCACGCCGAGGTGGCCGACGAGCTCTTCGAGGGCGCGGACGTAGCCGGTCGCGGCGATGACGGCGTCGACCTTGATCCGGCTGCCGTCGGCGAGGAGGACGTCCCCGGCGGCGAACCCCTCGACGGCGGCGACGACTTCGACGCGTCTCTTGCGGATCGCGCTGATGAGGCCGACGTCCTGGACGGGGATCGCGCCGGCCTTGGCGCGGCTGTACAGACCGGTGCCGGGGCGGGGCAGGCCGTGCGCGGAGAGGTCGGGGACGCTGATCCTGGCGATCGGGCGGGCCAGCCGGTCGACGAGGAAGGCCGGCAGGCGTCGTACGAGGATGCCCGTGTACTGGGCGGCCCAGCCGGCGGTGGAGCGGCGGACGATGTGGGGGGCGGTGCGGACGGCGAGGCGGACGCGGGCGGCGCCGTTCTCGACGAGGTCCACGGCGATCTCGGCGCCGGTGTTGCCGACGCCGACGACGAGGACGTCCTTCGCCTTGTACGGGGCGCCGTTGCGGTACTCGACGGCGTGGGTGAGGCGGCCGGGGTACTCGGGCCTGCCGGGCCAGTCGGGGACGTACGCGGTGTGGTTGTAGCCGGTTGCCACGACGACCGCCGCGCCGGTCAACTCCCGTCCCCCGGTGGCGTGCAGGAGCCAGCCGGTGCCGTCGGGGGTGCGTTCGACGCGGGAGACCTCGACGCCGGTGACGATCTCCAGCTCGTGGTGCTCGGCGTACTTCTCCAGGTAGCGCACGACGTCCGCGCGGGCCGGCCAGCGGCCGAAGCGGCGCGGCATGGCGAGCCCGGGGAGCGCGGAAAGGCGCCGGGTCGTGTGCAGATGCAGACGGTCGTAATGCCGCCGCCAGGAGGCCCCGACGCGGTTCTCCCGCTCCAGTACGACGGCCCTGACGCCCCGCTCCCGCAGCGCGTACGCCGCGGCGAGCCCGCCGGGGCCGCCGCCGATGACGTAGACCGGGCGGTCGGCTGCGGGGGGCGCGGGGGGCAAGGGCTGTATCGCCGCTGTGGGTTCGCTGGGCTGTGGCATAGCCGCGAGAATAAGTGATGACCGCCCGCACATGAGTGGTGACCGGTGCCATATGACGGGAGGCACCGGTCACCACGTTCGGGGGCGGGCGCCGGTCGTGCGCCCGATTTGCTACCGCTTACTTGCTCTTGTACCCGGTGACCTTGCCGATCCAGGTGATGAAGTCGCCCGGGTCGGTGTTCGCGCCGTGGCCCTCGTCCCAGTAGTACTTGTGGTTGACGTCGTCACCGAGGCCGTACGCGGCGGCGGCGAGGTTGGCGGAGACCGTGAGGGCGGTGTCCGAGTCCTTGGTGCCGAGCCGGATCCACCAGTGCTTCGTACGGGCGGAGTTGGGCTGTTCGGTGAGGAACGGCATCGGGTTCATCAGGTGCAGCAGCTCGGGGATGTCGCTGGCAACGCGCTTGCCGGCCAGGCCTGTTGTGTCGTTCTTCGCGCCGAACTCGGTGAAGTGGCGGGAGAGGGTGGTGCCCTTGCCGAAGAGGTTGTTCTCGCCGGCCGACAGGTCGAAGGCGTCGAAGGCCGGGACGCTCTTCTTGCGGGCGCCGACGTGGGTGAGGAAGCCGGCCCAGGAGAAGGTCGCCTTGCCGCCCTTGAAGGTGATGAAGGAGTTGGCGGTGAGGTAGGCCGTACGCGCCGTCTGGGAAAGGGAGTTGAGGTACGTCGTCGCCGACGGCTCCAGGTACTGCTTCACCAAGTAGGCGTCGAGATTACGGGCGTTGAGGGCGCCGAAGCCGCCGAGGCCCTTCAGCTTCAGGCCCGCCTGGTACTGCGCGAACTGCGCCTGGAGTTCCTTGGAGACGGTCTGGTCGACCTTGGCGCCCGAACTCGTCGCGTTGGCGCCCCAGTTCCACTCGTACGCGCCGTCCGCGTGCTCCAGGTCGGTGATCGGGCACCACGCGCCGGTCGCGAAGATCGCGTCGCTCGCGTCGGCCGCGCCGAGTTCCTTGAGGTACGTGGCGTAGAGCGGGCTGTCGCCGGACGCACCGAGCAGCGCCGACAGCGCGCCGCCCGCGCTGGTCCCGGCCGACACGATCCGGTCCGTGTTCCCGGGGATACGGCCCTTGTTGGCGCGCACGTACCGCACGGCCGCCTTCAGGTCGACGATCGCCGCCGGGGCGACGCCGTAATACTCGCCCGCCGAGTTCTTCAGCGTACGGCCGCGCGCGCCGGGCTCGACGATCACGAACCCGGCGGCCAGGGCGAGGAGTTGGTTGCTGTCGAGCGCGCCGCCGGTGGCGTTGGTGTTGCCGTTGGCACCCGGGGCGGAGGGGGCCGCGCCGCCGGAGGGCGCGCCGCTCGGGGCGCCGCCGCCACCGGCCGTGCCGCCCCCGCCGACGCCGGTCGCGTCCGCGACGGAGGAGGGCATGTAGCCGCCGACCGAGTTCGCGAACAGGATCGGCGCGTTCCTCGCGTCGACCGCCTTGCCGTCGATCTTCACCGGGACGCTGACGTTCAGGCTCTGGTACGTCGCGTCGACCGGCTTGGCGACGTAGGTGAGCGCCTTCCAGAAGTGGTACGTCACCGAGTGCTCGGTGCCCTCGGTGTCGGTGACCGTGGTGGTCAGCTCGGTGTAGGCGGTGGGGTCGAAGGTGAGGCTCGCGTCCGTGGCGGGCTTCGGGGCGGACTTCGAGGAGTCACCGGCCGCGTTCGCGGTGAGCGCGATGCCGCCGGCCGCCGCGGCTCCGGCCACAGCTCCGGCTCCCAGGACGAGCGTCCTGCGCTTCACTGCCCCTGACCTGTGCTTCACGGTGCTGCCTCTCGTCCGGTGCCGGCTCGTCTGCTCTCGCCTGGCCTTGCTCTCGCGAATGAACGTAGGGGTCGGGCGACAAAATCGTCAACAATATGGGTGGCATTCACGGGGGACGCACAGATTCATGGTGGAGGCACAGGTTCGGTTCGGCCACACGAGGGGGCGGGGCCCTTGCCAAATCCACCCCCGTCCGCTGAACTGACGTACCGTCAGAAACCAGCGGCGGGGAGTCACATGGACACGGTCTGGCTCGGTGGGGCGGAGTGGCTGGCGGTGCTGCGGATCGGGCTCGGGCTGTGGTGGCTGGAGAGCTGGCGGCACAAGGACAAGAAGACGTGGTTCGAGGGGGCCGGCATCCGCTGGGCGGCCGGCGTCGCCGAAAAGCACCGCTGGGGCGTCGTACGCAACGGCTTCCGGGCGGCCGTCGTACCCCGGCCGCGGCTCATGGCGTACATCGTCGCCTATGCCGAGCTTGCCCTCGGGCTCGGGCTCATCCTCGGGGTGCTGACGCCGGTCGCGCTGGTCGGGGGGCTGCTGCTCAACGTCCTGTACTTCGTGCTCATGATCCATGACTGGGGTGAGCAGGGGCAGAACTCGATGATGGCGCTGATCTCGGTGGTCGCGCTGTTCGGGATGGCGTGGCAGGTGTGGTCGGTGGACAGCTGGGCGGGGTGGTTCTGATGCGGTACGACGTGCCCGAGGAGGACGCCTTCACGCGGCCGTACTGGGCGGCCGCCCGGGAGGGGCGGTTGCTGATCCGGCGGTGCGGGGGGTGCGGGCGGGCGCATCACTATCCGCGGGAGTTCTGTCCGCGGTGCTGGGGGGAGGACGTGTGGTGGGAGGAGGCGTGCGGGAGGGGGTGGGTGTACACGTGGTCGGTGGTGCATCGCAATGATCTGGAGCCGTTCGGGGGGCGGTGTCCTTATGTGGTGGGGGTGGTGGAGTTGGAGGAGGGGCCTCGGGTGGTGACGGAGCTGGTGGGGTTCGGGGAAGGGGGGGTGGGGGCGCGGGAGTTGGGGGCGGGGGTTGAGGTGGTGGTGGGGGTTCGGGAGGGGGTTTTGGTGTTTGGGCCGGTGGGGGTGGGGGCGGTGGGGTTGGGGGTGGGGGCTGCTGAGGAGGGGGTGGCGGAGTTGGGGGCGGGGGAGTTGGGGGCGGGGGGCGCTGAGGAGGGGGCGTCTGATGTGGGTGCCGTTTGACGGGGGGTGCGGGCTGAGGTGGGGCGTGCATTCTGACGTGGGGCGCGGGCTGAGGTGGGGTGCGCGGTCTGGCGTGAGGCGCGCCTTCTGGTGCCGGGCGCGGGCTGAGGTGGGGCGCGCCTTCTGACGCGGGGCGCGGGTCTGACGCGGGGTGCGCGGGCTGACGCGAGGCGCGCCTTCTGATGCCGGGCGCGGGCTGACACGGGGCGCGCCTTCTGACGCGGGGCGCGGGTCTGACGCGAGGCGCACGGTCTGACGCGGGGCGCGCGCTCCGACGCCGGGCGCGCCGGGAAATCGGGCTGACCGCAGGGCCGGCTGCGGCTTCAATGTCGGCATGAACTCGACAGCCATCCCGTACCCCGACCCCGCCCCCCAGGGGCACGGCCTCGCCCTCCTCCCCTGGGACCCCGACGCCCCTGACCAGGCGAAAGCGTGGCTGCGCGGGCTGCGGGACGAGGAGTTCCGGCGCTGGAACACCCCGCTGAGACCGGTCGACGACCTCGACAGCGCCCGCGTCTCGATGCGGGCCAAGCTGGCGGAGGTCGAGGCGGGGACCGGTATGTCGTTCCGCGTGACCGACGCCGCGAGCGGGGAGACGCTCGGCCAGATGGCGGTCCAGTTCATCGACCGCGTCACGCGCTGCGCCCGCGTCGCCTACTGGGTCCTGCCCGAACACCGGGGCCGCGGCATCGCCTCCGCCGCCCTAGCCCTCGGCTCCCGCTGGGCCTTCACCGAACTGGGCATGCACAGGCTGGAGTTGGGCCACGCGATCGGCAACGAAGGGTCCTGCCGGGTCGCCGCGCGCTGCGGGTACCCGTACGAAGGAACCCTCCGCGACGCCCTGTTCGCGGCCGGCCGCCACGACACCTTCCGCGACATCCACCTGCACGCCCGCCTGTCGACGGACCCGGAGCTGGAGTGGGGGGCCAAGTGAGCGGGGCCGAGTGGAAGTTGACGGGGGAGCTGTCCGAATTCCTGGGGTGGGCGGGGGAGTTCCTGCGTACGGAGCCGGCTCTGCACACCGTTCTGCTGACGGTGACAGAGAATCTGCGGACGCAGGGGGTGGGGTTGTACGGGGAGGGGGTGGCGTTGTTCGGGGTGCTTGAGGGGGTTGGGGGCGGAGTTGGAGGGCGAGCCGGAGTCGGGAGCGCGGCCGGAGTCGGTGGCGGGGCCGGGCGCGAGGTCAGGGCCGCTCTCCTGCACACCCCGCCCTATCAGCTGAACGTCACCCCGCTCGGGAGGTCGGCTGCCGCTGGGGCGGAGACCGATGCCGAAACGTCCGCCGAAGCCGAGGCGTTGGTCGAGGCGCTGTTGGAGCGGGGGCACCAGGTCTCCGGAGTGTCGTCGGCCACCGGAACGTCGACCGCGATCGCCGAGGCATGGCGGCGCGCGACCGGCGGTACGTTCTCCCTGCACCGACGCGAACGCCTGTACCGACTGGGCGAGTTGACCGTACCCACCCCCACCCCACCGGGCCGCCCCCGCCCGGCACGCCCAACGGACCGCGACCAACTCCTCACCTGGATAGGCGAGTTCACGAACGAGGTCGGCGTACTCGGCGCCGGCCCGGGCCCCGCCCTGGTGAACGCGCGGATCGCCTCCGGCGCGTACACCCTCTGGGAGACCCCGGCCGGCGAGCCGGTCTCGCTGGCGGGGGTGACGGCGGTGGTGGCCGGGCAGATCCGGATCGCGACCGTCTACACACCGCGCGAGCACCGGGGAAAGGGCTACGCGGGCGCGGTCACGGCGGAGGCAAGCCGCCGCGCGCGGGCGTCCGACGGGGTCCAAGAGGTGCTGCTCTTCACGGACTTGGCGAACCGGACGAGCAACGCGCTGTATCAGCGGCTCGGGTACCGAGCGGTGGAGGACTTCACCGTGTACGACTTCACGGGGTGAGCGCCTCGCGGGCTGAGCGGCGTACGCATGGCGGCGCGCGCCCTCCCCCGACCCCCCTCCCAACCTTTCACCGCAACCCCATTCCTGACGAACCGTCAGTTCTGTAATCTGACAGTGCGTCAGCTATGGCGCCCATGTTCTGTCACACAGGAGCGGGCGGACCGATGCTTGGATCAACCCATGGCACCCTCACCACCGGCTCCCGCCGGGCCCGGGTCATCGCGTGCGGCGAACAGCCGGGCCCCGCGGTGCACGGACGTCCGGCCGACACGGAGGGACTGGACGTCAGCGGACGGCCACTGTACGCCGACGTACCCGACCTGGAGCGGTTCTTCCGGCCGGAATCAGTCGCGGTGGTCGGCGCCTCGGACGCCGAGGGCCGGCCGAACACCGGGATCACCAGGCAACTGCTGGCCTGGTCGAAGCGGGTGGGGGCCCGGCTGCACCCGGTGCACCCCACCCGCCCCGCCGTCTTCGGCCTGCCCTGCGTCCCGAGCGTGGCCGACCTGCCCGAACAGGTCGACCTGGCCGTCCTGTTGGTGGCCGACCCGCTCCCGCTGATCGGCCAACTCGCCGAGAAGAAGGTGAAGTTCGCGGTCGCCTTCGCCTCCGGCTTCGCCGAGACCGGACCGGAGGGCGCCGCCGCACAGGCCCGGCTGACGGCGGCGGTCGAGCGCGCCGGCCTCAGACTGCTCGGCCCGAACACCAACCTCAACGCCTTCGAGGAGTTCCGCACCGACCTCGAAGGCCCGGCGATCGCCCTGATCACCCAGTCCGGACACCAGGGCCGCCCGGTCTTCGCCCTCCAGGAACTGGGCGTACGCCTCTCCCACTGGGCCCCGACCGGCAACGAAGCCGACCTGGAGACAGCCGACTTCATCTCGTACTTCGCCGAACGCCCGGAGACCGGCGCGATCGCCGCCTACGTCGAGGGCCTGAAGGACGGCCGCGCCTTCCTCCTCGCCGCCGACCGCGCGGCCCGCCGCGGCGTCCCGGTGGTGGCCGTCAAAGTCGGCCGCACAGAGGCGGGTTCGCGCACGGCGGCCTCCCACACCGGCAAACTCACCGGCGCGGACGACGTAGTTGACGCGGCGATGCGCCAGTACGGCGTGATCCGCGTCGACGCCCTCGACGAACTCCAGGACACCGCAACCCTGTTGGCGCGCGCCAAGCCGCCCCTCGCCGACGGCGTCGCCGTGTACGCGATCTCCGGCGGCACCGGCGCCCACGTGGCCGACCTCGCGACGGCGGCGGGCCTGCGGCTGCCGGCTCTCGACGCCGCCAAGCAGGCCGAACTGCACCAGTGGATACCGGAGTTCCTCAGCGTCGCGAACCCCATCGACAACGGCGGCCACCCGGTCGGCGACCACCGGGGCCGCAGAATCATCGACGCGATCCTCGCCGACCCGGCCGTAGGCGTCCTCGTCTGCCCGATCACGGGCCCGTTCCCGCCGCTCAGCGACCGCCTGGTCGGCGATCTCGTGGCCGCCGCGGAGGAGACGGACAAGCTGGTGTGCGTGGTGTGGGGCTCACCGGTGGGGACCGAACAGGCTTACCGGGAAGTTCTGTTGGGCTCCCGGCGGGTGGCGACGTTCCGTACGGTCCCGGGCTGCCTGAAGGCTGTGAAGGCCTACTTGGACCACCACACCTTCATCCGGGACTATCGCTCCCCCTTCGACCGCGCCCCCCGCACCCCCTCCCCCTCCTTCCGCAAGGCCCGCGAACTGATGCGCTCCGGCGAGCAGTTGAGCGAGCACGCGGCCAAGCAGCTGCTGCGCGCGTACGGCATCCGGGTGCCGCGCGAGCAGCTGGTCACCAGCGCCGCCGGTGCCGTACGGGCGGCGAGCCTCGTCGGCTATCCGGTGGTGATGAAGGCCTCCGGCGCCCGGATCGCGCACAAGACCGAGCTGGGCCTGGTGAAGGTCGGCCTCACCTCGGCGAGCCAAGTCCGCGACGCCTACCGTGAGTTGACCGACATCGCGCGGTACGAGGAAGTCGCCCTGGACGGCGTCCTCGTCTGCCAGATGGTCGAGCGGGGCGTCGAGATGGTCGTAGGCATGAGCCACGACACCCTCTTCGGGCCGACCGTCACCGCCGGGCTCGGCGGGGTCCTGGTCGAGGTGCTGCGCGACACCGCCGTCCGCGTGCCGCCGTTCGGGGAGGAGCAAGTGCGGGACATGCTGGGGGAGTTGCGGGGGCGGGCGCTGCTGGAGGGGGTGCGGGGGCGGCCGGCGGCGGATGTGGACGCGTTGGTGGAGACGATTCTCCGGGTGCAGCGGATGGCGCTCGAACTCTCCGGTGAACTCGCGGAGTTGGACATCAATCCGCTGATCGTGCTGCCTAGGGGGCAGGGGGCGGTGGCGTTGGACGCGTTGGCGGTGTGCCGGTGAAGGAGCTGCTGCGGCGGGCCGAGGGCGGGGTCATGTATCTGACGCTCAACCGTCCGGAGACATTGAATGCGCTGACGCCTGGCCAACGGGACGTGCTGGTAGGGCTGTTGGAGGAGGCTTCGGGTGATCCGGGCGTGCGGGTGGTGGTGCTCGGCGGGGTGGGGAGGGGGTTTTGTTCGGGGGCGGATCTGAGAGGGGGTGGGAGTGGTGAGGCCGAGCGGGTGGCGGGGGATGTGGCTCGTACGCTCCGGCGGGGTGCCCAGCGGCTGATAGCTGCGGTGCTGGACTGCGAGAAGCCGGTGATCGCGGCGGTGAACGGCACTGCGGCGGGGCTCGGCGCGCATCTGGCGTTCGCCTGCGATCTGGTGCTGGCCGCCGAATCGGCCCGTTTCATCGAGGTGTTCGTCCGCCGGGGCCTGGTCCCCGACGGCGGCGGCGCCTACCTCCTGCCCCGGCTGGTCGGTCCGCGGCGGGCGAAGGAGCTGATGTTCTTCGGCGACGCGCTGACAGCTACGGAGGCGGAACGGCTGGGCCTGGTCAACAGGGTTGTCCCCGATGGGGAGTTGACGAAGACGACCCAGGACTGGGCAACCCGCCTGGCCTGCGGCCCGACCCGCACCCTGGCCCTGACGAAACAGCTCATCAACGCTTCCCTGGACACCGACCGCGCCACCGCCTTCGCAGCCGAGGCCGCCGCCCAGGAGATCAACATGACGACGGCGGACGCGAGGGAGGGGGTACGGGCGTTCGTGGAGCGGCGTGGGGCGGAGTTCGGGGGCCGGTGAGGACCGTAGCCTGGGCCGGTGGGCAACACCTTCAACAGCGGTGACGACAGCCTCTACTTGAGCAACGGCGGCACGGCCGTGTTCGCGGTCGGCTTCGACCTGGAGGACATCGACTGGGGCGAGTCACCTCAACAGTGCGCGCGAAACAGGGAGTTCGTCGTACGGGTCACCAACCTGGCCCTGAACAAGCACCGTTGGAACGAGCTGGACTACACCCCGGCTTCCGCCGAGAACCACCTGACCCACTTCAAAGCAATGCTGACCACCCACACCCCAACTCCCCGCACCGACACCACCTTCCCCACCCAAACCCAAGCAACCACAGCCTCCTGCACCCGCCACCGCGTACTCAGCGCGCTGCCGTATTGGGAGGGGTGTGTGTTCTGTACGGGTGGATAGCGCCGGTTCCTCACAGGGTCAGCCAGCGTGCGTTCTCGAACTCCGCCGGTACCGTCTCCTCCCCCGGATCGATCCCCCGCCGCTCCAACTCGTCGAACCACCGGTCCCGTTGGGACTCGGGAAGGCGTGTCCCGCACCAGGGGCAGAAGCCGATCGTGACGCTCGCCGTGCCGCCGTCGTGGATGATCAGCCCGTACTCCTGGAATTTCGCGCTGAATTCGACCAGCGCGTCGGGGCAGTCGTAGGGATCGGCGTGCAAACCGCAGCGCGCGGCGTTCAGTTGAGCGGTCATGGTCTCGCAGCAGTGTTCGGTCATGTCCCGAGTCCCCCTGCGGCCGACGCCGGGTGCAGGATGCGCAGGTCGCCCGCGTCCGGGTCGCCGAAGCGTACGAACAGTTCGGGCTCCGCAGTCGTCCCGCCGATGACCCAGTACGTGTCCTCCCCGCAGGCGCCGCCGTCGAACCGTACGACCACGCCGTCCCGTTGCTCCGGGCCTTCGGCGCCGTAGTGGTCGTACCGGCCCTCGGTGTCGAGGAACCAGGTGCCGGGGCCGGCGCAGACCTCGTACTCCTTGTCGCTGGACTCGGCGGAGACGTCACGCTCCGCGGGCAGGGCCGTCGCCTCGGCGCGGCCGTCGGGGTGGAGGCGGAGTTCGGCGTGGTCCTCGCCGCGCCAGACGCCGGCGAGGCGGTCGGCGGAGAGCTGCGGGGGCTTGTACTCGGGGAGGAGGCCGTTCGTGTCCAGCACCGCCAGGGCGATGAACGCGCTGAAGAACACGCCGGCCGCCCCCAGCACCGCGCTCCACACGAGGCCCGAGGTGGACCACGCGCGGGCGCGGCGCCGCTGGGCGAGCACCGCGAGGGCGGGCAGGGCGCCAAGTGCCGTGAGCCAGAGGGTGGTTGACAGGTAGGAGGCACCGAGGGTCACCGCCGCGAGCGCCGACCAGAAGGCCGCGATCACCGCCACGGCCGCCAGCTGCCACCCCCACTCCGGGCCACGCCCCTTAAGGGGCCCCTTACGGGTCATGAACCAGGCGAGCGTCCAAGCCGGCCGGCCCAGCAGCACCATCTGCACCAAGCCGATCGCCGGAAGCCAGAACGGGGCGAAGATCAGGACGCAGACGACACCGAAGGCACCGCCGTACCCGCTGCCGCCGTAGTCGTCCTGCCCGGAGACGTCCGCCACCTGTACGACGAGCGCGGCCGGCAACTGCGCCACGGCCGTCGCCACCGCCGCCCTCAGGTCGGCCTGCGTCCAGCTCAGCCGGGCCGCGTTCAGATCCCCCCACTTCATAAGGGGAGCGTAAACAGGGGCGCACGAAGGGGGTTCACCACCCCTTCCTGTCTGACGCTCCGTCAGCTTCAATGGGAACCGTGATGGGACATGCCGGCGCGGCAGCAGCAGCTGTCCGTTATCTGAGGGCCCTTCCCGGTGGCGGGCTGACCGATGATTCTCCGCGCGCGCGGCCTGAGCTGCGGTGCGTCGGGGAGGGGGAGCGGGCGCCGGGTCAGGGGGGTGGGGCGGCGGGGGAGCTTGGGGCCGATGTGGCTGTCGGTGCCGGTGTTGCTGTCGACGCCGGGGGCGCTGTCGGTGCCAGGAACGCTGCCGGTGCCGGTGTTGCTGCCGGTGTCGCTGTCGGCGCGAGCCCCGGCATCGGCCCGGACACCGGGGTCCGCAGCACCGTCGGCACCCGTATCGACACCGGCGTCGACCAAGCCGAGTTCCGCCGCGTGCTCGGGAACTTCGCCACCGGCGTGACCGTTGTGACAGCACCGGCTGTCCCCGGAGAGCCCGGCCCGGCGGGGTTCGCCTGCCAGTCCTTCTCGTCGCTCTCGCTGGACCCGCCGCTGGTGGTCTTCATGGTCGGGCGCACGTCGGCGAGCTGGCCCCGCATCGCCCTCGCCGGCGCCTTCTGCGTCAACGTCCTGGGGCGCGGCCAGGCCGAGCTGTGCCGGGCGTTCGCGCGCAGCGGCGGGGACAAGTTCACCGGCGTCGCGTACGACACCGCGCCCGTCTCCGGCGCCCCCCGCCTCACCGGCGCCCTCGCGTGGGTGGACTGCGCGATCCAGGCCGTCCACACCGGAGGGGACCATCTGATCGTGGTGGGCAGGGTCAACGCGTTGGGGACGGCGGAGGGCGGGGAGGAGAGGAGGGAGGAACAGGCGCCGCTGCTGTTCCACAAGGGGCGCTTTCTGTAGGCCGCGTGGGCTTGTGAGCGGCGCAAGCCTTGTGGCCACGTGGGCTTTGCGAGCGGCGCAAGTCTTGTATCCGCGCAAGCCTCGCAAGCCGCACACCCCTGTAAGCGCGCGCACCCCTGTAAGCGCACCCCTGTAAGCCCCGCAATCCAGGACACCGCCCCTTACACCGCCGCCAACCCCTTCCCCAGCCCTGCCCCCGCCCCCGCCCCCGCCGCCGGCCTCCGGCGTATCACCAGTGCCATCAGCGCCGCCGCCGCACACAGCGCCCCCGACGTGTACCAGACCACGTCGTACGAGCCGAACACGTCCCGGGCGACGCCCCCGAGAAAGGCGACCAGGGCCGCGCCGATCTGATGCGAGGCGAGGACCCAGCCGAAGACGATCGCGGAGTCCTCCCCGTAGTGCTCGCGGCACAGCGCGAGGGTGGGCGGGACGGTGGCGACCCAGTCGAGGCCGTAGAAGACGATGAAGAAGACCATCGGAGGGTGCACGGACGGCGCGAGCAGCATCGGGAGGAAGACGAGGGAGATGCCGCGCAGCGCGTAGTAGACCGCGAGCAGCCGGCGCGCCTCGAACCGGTCGGTGAACCAGCCGGAGGCGATGGTCCCCACGACGTCGAAGACACCGATCACCGCGAGCAGCGAGGCCGCCGCCGTCACGGGCATGCCGTGGTCGTGCGCCGCGGGCACGAAGTGGGTCTGGACGAGGCCGTTCGTCGACGCCCCGCAGATCGCGAAGGTCCCAGCGAGCAGCCAGAACGGCCCCGTGCGCGCCGCGCGCCCCAGCACGGCGAGCGCCCGCCGCGCGGCCCCGGGCACGGGCGCGGGCTTCTCGACGAACTCCCGCGCGCCGTACGGGGCGAGGCCGACGTCCGCCGGGTGGTCGCGCAGCAGCAGCCAGACGAAGGGGACGACGGCGAGGGCGGCCAGTGCGACGGTCACCGCCGCGGGGCGCCAGTCGTAGCTGGTGACCATCCAGGACAGCAGCGGCAGGAAGATGAGCTGGCCGGAGGCGGAGGCGGCGGTGAGGATGCCGCTGACCAGGCCGCGCCGCTCGGTGAACCAGCGGTTGGTGACGGTCGCCGCGAACGCCAGCGCCATCGAGCCGGAGCCGAGGCCGACCAGCAGGCCCCAGCAGAGGATGAGCTGCCAGGGGGACGTCATCCAGACGGTCAGTCCGGCGCCGACGGCTATCACGGTCAGCGCGACGGCGACGACCCGGCGGATGCCGAAGCGGTCCATCAGCGCGGCGGCGAAGGGGGCCGTCAGTCCGTACAGCGCCAGGTTGACGGAGACGGCGGCGCCGATCGTCCCGCGCGACCAGCCGAACTCCTCGTGCAGCGGGTCGATCAGCAGGCCCGGCAGGGAGCGGAACGCCGCCGCGCCGATGATCGTGACGAAGGTGACGGCCGCGACGAACCACGCGCGGTGGACGCGGCGTTTCCCAGGGGGTGCCTGGACGGGGACGGTGCTCTCTTCTGTCTTGCTCACGCCGTCAAGCTTCGGCATCGCGACCACCTCCTTCGAGTGGCCCGAAGGACAGCGTTCGTTAGGATCGGGCCATGCCCGGCAGCAGCGAAGGCCCCCGTCCCCCGGAGGACGGCTTCCGTCCCCACCGCGTCGTCGTCCTCGCCCTGGACGGCATCCTCCCCTTCGAACTCGGCATCCCCCACCGCATCTTCGGCCGCCCCAAGGACGCCCTGCGCCGCAAGCTGTACGAGGTCGTCACCTGCTCGGTCCGCCCGCCGGGGCCGGTGCGCACCGACGCCGACTTCAGCATCGACGTCGGGCACGGGCCGCAGGCGCTGGCCGGCGCCGACACCGTGATCGTCCCCGCCTCCTACAAGATGGGCCCGGTCTTCACCGAGGGCGTCCTCACCCCGGAGCTGGCGGCGGCCCTGGCCCTCGTACGGCCCGGCACCCGGCTCGCGTCGATCTGCACCGGCGTCTACGTCCTGGCCGCCGCCGGGCTGCTCGACGGGCGCCGCGCGACCACGCACTGGGCCGACGCCGACCGGCTCCAGCAACTCTTCCCGAAGGTCGACGTCGACGCGGACGTCCTGTTCATCGACGACGGCGACATCCTGACCTCGGCCGGGGTCGCCGCCGGGATCGACCTGTGCCTGCACATGGTCCGCCGCGACCACGGCACAGCCGTCGCCAACGAGGTCGCCCGCCGCACCGTCGTGCCGCCGCACCGCGACGGCGGGCAGGCGCAGTACATCGAGCGGCCCGTGCCCGACGCCCGGCAGACCACCACGGCCGGCGCCCGCGCCTGGGCGCTGGCCCGGCTGCACGAGCCGATCCAGCTGCGCGACCTGGCCGCCCAGGAGGCCATGTCCGTCCGGTCCTTCACCCGCCGGTTCCGCGCGGAGTCCGGTGTCAGCCCCGGACAGTGGCTGACCCGCCAGCGTGTCGAACGTGCTCGTCACCTTCTCGAATCCACCGACCTCTCCGTCGATCACATCGCCCACGACGCCGGTTTCGGCACCGCCCAGTCCATGCGCCAGCACCTCCAGTCGGCGCTCGGCGTCACACCCACCGCCTACCGCCGCACCTTCCGCACCAGCTCCGGATCCGGCTCACACGACGACGGTACGGCCCGCCACTGACATCCCGCCCGGCCTGTGGACAACTCCGCCCATGTCCACGCCAACCGGGTTTTCCACAACCCGCGCCGGCCCTCGACTCCCGCCTGGAAAGCCCCTGTTCAGAACGTCAGCACCGCCCGCGCCACCCGCCCCGCCTCCGCGTCCGCCCGCGCCTTCTCGAAGTCCTCGACCGCGTACGTCCGGCTGACCAGTTCGTCGAGCAGCAGCCGCCCCGACCGGTACAGCCCGGTGTACAGCGCGATGTCGCGCTGCGGCCGTGAGGAGCCGTAACGGCAGCCCAGGACCGCCTTGTCGAGGAAGAGGGAGGTGACCTTGAAGGACGCCTCGGCGTCGGCGGGCGGGGTGCCGAGGAGGACCGCCTGGCCGCGCCGGTCGAGCAGGTCGATCGCCGCCCGCACCAGCTCGACCCGGCCCACGCACTCGAAGACGTGGTCCGCGCCCGTGGGCAGCAACTCCCGTACGCGGTCGGGGGAGGTGAGGAAGTCGGTCGCCCCGAACGCGCGCGCCGCCTCCTCCTTCGCCGGGTTGGCGTCGACGGCGACGATCCGCAGCGCGCCCGCGATCCGCGCGCCCTGGAGCACATTGAGCCCGATCCCGCCGGTGCCGAGGACGACGACGCTGTCACCGCGGTCGACCCGCGCGCGGTTGAGGACGGCGCCCACCCCGGTCAGCACCCCGCACCCCAGGAGCGCGGCGGAGGTCAGCGGCACGTCCTTGGGTATGCGCACCGCCTGGACGGCTTTGACGACGGTGCGTTCGGCGAAGGCCGAGTTGGACGCGAACTGGTACAGCTCGGCGCCCGCGCGCGTGAAGGGCCGCCGGGGCCGGCCGATCGCCTTGCGGCACATGGTGGGCCGCCCCCGGTCGCAGTCCGCGCAGGCCCCGCAGTTGGCGAGCGTGGACAGCGCCACATGGTCGCCGGGGGCCACATGGGTCACCCCGGCGCCGACGGCCTCGACGACCCCGGCGCCCTCATGGCCGAGGACCACGGGGACCGGGAACGGGATGGTCCCGTCGACGACGGAGAGGTCGCTGTGGCAGAGCCCGGCCGCCGCGACGGCGACGAGCACCTCACCCGCGCGCGGGGCGCGCACCTGGAGATCCGAGACGACCTCGACGCGTGTCCCGTCGTACACGACACCCCGCATCACGCCGCCCCCTTGGGCTGTCTCGGCAGGCCGAGCACGCGCTCGGCGATGATCGTGCGCTGGATCTCGTCCGAGCCGCCGTAGATCGTGTCGGCCCGGGAGAACAGCAACAGCCTTTGTGCGTCGTCGAGTTCGTAGGGCGCGTCCGGTGTCCAGTCGCGGGGGCCGGTCGCCGCGCGGGCGCCGCGCACCAGGGCGCCCGTCTCGCCGAGCCGCCGGTGCCAGCCGCTCCACAGCAGCTTGGCGACACTGGTCGCGCCGGGCTCCTGCGCGCCCCCGAGCGTGCGCAGGGCGTTCCACCGCATGACCCGCAGCTCGGCCCACAGCCGCACCAGGCGTTCGCGTACGACGGGGTCGGCGACGGTGGCCTCGCGCGCGATGGCGTCCAGCTCCTCGGCGAAGCCGATCTGCTGGGCGAGGGTGGACACCCCGCGTTCGAAGCCGAGGAGGCTCATGGCGACCGTCCAGCCCTCCCCTAGGCGGCCCACCAGGTGCTCGTCGGCGGCGAACGCCCCGTCGAAATACACCTCGTTGAACTCGCTCGTCCCGGTGAGCTGGCGGATGGGCCGTACGTCGACCCCGGGCTGGTCCATGGGGACGAGGAGGAACACCAGGCCCCGGTGGCGGGTCGAGCCGGGTTCCGCGCGGGCGAGGACGAAGCACCAGTCCGCCTCGTGCGCGAGCGACGTCCAGATCTTCTGCCCGGTGATCCGGAAGCCGCCGGGGCAGCGCTGCGCGCGGGTGCGCAGCGACGCCAGGTCGGAGCCGGCGCCGGGTTCGCTGTAGCCCTGGCACCAGGTCTCGCGGCCGGCGGCGACCGGCGGCAGGAAGCGGCGTTTCTGCTCCGGGGTGCCGTGCGCGAGGAGGGTGGGGGCGAGGAGGTTCTCGCCGATGTGCCCGGCCCTCGGGGGCGCTCCCGAGCGCGCGTACTCCTCGGCCCACACGACCTGTTGGGTGAGGGTGGCGCAGCGGTTGCCGTAGCCCTCCTCGCCCCACCCGAGGCCGATCCAGCCGGCGGCGCCCAGGGCGCGCTCCCAGGCGCGGCGGTCGGCCGGGAAGGGGTCCCGCGCGCGCAGCCAGGCGCGGGCCTCGCGGCGGAACTCCTCGTCCTCGGCGGCGAATGCGAACTCCATGGCCCCCTCCTGCCTCACGCGTTGGGCCGCCGGCCTTCGGCAGCCGCCTCGCGCATCCGCTCCAGCTGCTCCAGCAGCGGCATGCGCTCCACCCCGACGACGCCCGACAGGGCCCGCTCGACCTGCTCGACGCTCCAGCCGCCGGGCGCGAACGCGGCCCGGACCTCCCGGGGCTGCGCCCACACCGCGAGTTTGGCACCCGCGGCCGTGTAGACCTGCCCGGTTATCCACAGGTCACGTGCGCGGTCCGACAAGAGGAAGATCACCAGCGAGGCGACGTCCTCGGGTTCGCCGATCTCGGTCAGCTCCATCGGGACGCCGGCCGACATGCGGGTGCGGGCGACGGGCGCGACGGCGTTGGCGATCACCCCGTAGCGGTGCAGTCCGAGGGCGGCGCTGCGCACCAGGGAGATGATCCCGCCTTTGGCGGAGCTGTAGTTGGCCTGCGAGACGGAGCCCTGGTGGTTGCCGCTGGTGAAGCCGACCAGGGCACCGCCGCCCTGCTCGCGCATGACGGCACAGGCCGCGCGGAACACCGTGAAAGTGCCCTTGAGGTGGGTGGCGAGGACCGAGTCCCACTCGTCCTCGGTCATGTTGAACAGCATCCGCTCGCGCAGGATGCCCGCGACGCAGACGGCGCCGTCGAGGCGGCCGTACGTCTCCAGGGCGGTGTCGACGACCCGTTGGCCGCCGGTCATCGTCGCGATGTCGTCGGCGACGGCCACGGCCTCGCCGCCGGCCGCGGTGATCTCCTTCACGACGTCCTCGGCGACCTCGCTGGCGGGTGAGGCGCCGTCGACGGCGACGCCGTAGTCGTTGACGACGACCCGCGCGCCCTGGGACGCCGCGGCGAGGGCGACCGCGCGGCCTATGCCGCGCCCGGCGCCGGTGACGGCGACGACCTTGCCGGCCAAGAAGTTCCCCACGCCTCGCCCCTTCCCGCGGTTTCTGACGGACCGTTAGATTTTATGGCGCGCCCGACGGGCGAGGACAAGCCCCGGGGAGGCACCGGATGGCACTGCCGGACGAGTTCCACGAGTTGGCCGGGCGCGTGAACAACTGGGGGCGCTGGGGGGCCGCCGACGAACTGGGCACGCTCAACCTGATCACCCAGGACGTGGTCCGCGCGGCGGTCGCCGAGGTCCGCAGCGGCCTCAGGGTGCCGCTCGCGCTGGCCCTCAAGGAGGACGGGGTGCAGAGCGGGGCGATCCCGGGGCGGGTCAATCCGCTGCACGCGATGGTGCAGATCAACCAGGAGGTGTTCGGGCCGGGCGGGGTGGCGTGCAGCGACGACGTGGTGACCATGGGGCTCCAGGCGGGCACCCATTGGGACGCGCTCAGCCATGCCTCGCACTCCGGGCGGCTCTACAACGGGCGGCCCGCGGGCACGGTCACCGCGCACGGGGGCGCCGAGTTCGGCGGGATCGGCCGGGTGCGCCACCTCGTCTCGCGCGGGGTGCTGCTGGACGTGGCCCGCGCGCGGGGCGTCGACCGGCTGCCGGGAAAGCACGCGGTGACGCCCGAAGACCTGTCGGCGGCCGAGGAGTTCGCCGGTGTGCGCGTGCGCGCGGGAGACGTCGTCCTGGTGCGGACGGGGCAGGTGCGGGTGTATCTGGCCGGGGACCGGCACGGTTACGCGTATCCGTCGCCGGGGCTGTCGGTGCGCACCCCGGAGTGGTTCCACGCGCGCGATGTCGCGGCCGTCGCGAACGACACGCTGACCTTCGAGATCCTGCCGCCGGAGATCGAGGACCTGTGGCTGGCGGTGCACGCGCTGGACCTGGTCGAGATGGGGATGCCGCAGGGGCAGAACTGGAACCTGGAGGAGTTGTCCACAGCCTGTGGAGAAACCGGGCGGTACGCGTTCTTGCTGACGGCGACCCCCGAGCCGTTCTCCGGCGCGACGGGCGCCCCGGTGGCGCCGGTGGCCGTCCTGTGACGCGCGGGCCGCTCAGCCGGGCCGCTGGAGGGCCTGCGGGGCCCCTTCCGAACGGCGGCGCGCTGCGCCCGCCCCGAGCACGGCGCCGCGCGCCGCCGTCCGGACCCGGCGCGCCCACCCCACGTCCCCTCTGCCCCGAGAGGGAACCGGCGCCGAGTCAACGACCCACACTCGCCGAGGGCCTCCGTCACCGTCGCCCTCGCCGTCCCCTCGCGGCGAATCGCTGACCACAAGCGTGATCAAACGGACACGCCGCGTCAACACCTCTCGGGGATTTATGGAGGTGAGACCGCTTCGCGCCGGGCGCGCACGGAAGCACGCCCAGGCGCACCGGACGCACGCCACCCGCGCGCTAGACGACGCCGTAGGCCAGCCCCTCGAACGCGCCCAGCCCGTAGCGCAGCCCCCGGCTCTCGCGGCGCTCCGCGCGGCGGTCCAGTTCGCACCAGATCCGTTTGCCCGCGCCCTCCTTGGCCCAGCCCCAGCGGTCGGCGAGGCCGTCGACGAGGGCGAGGCCGCGCCCGCCGGTGGCGTCCTCGCCGGCGCAGCGGGGCACAGGGGCCCGGTCGCTGCCGTCGGCGACCTCCAGGCGCAGCGTGCCGCGTTCGGCCGCCTCGCAGTCCAGGGAGAGCTTCAGGACGGCCGGGCCGCCGGTGTGCACGACCGCGTTGGTGACCAGTTCGGAGACGATCAGCGCGAGGGTCTCGGACAGCGACTCGTCGTCGCCCAGGGCGGACCCGGCCAGCCGCGCGCAGGCCCATCTGCGGGCCCGGCCCACTTCCGCGGGGTCGGGCCGGATCTCCAGCTGCACTTGAAGCACCTGCACCGTTCACACCATCCGAACCGGCGGACACATGGCCGCGCGTACCGTGACAGAACGTGATTCCCTTGCGGAACAGCCTGATTGACGTTCCGTCACCCCTACAAGCGCTTCAGGCATATTCCAGCGCGGAGGACCATCCGTGCGGCATACTGCGCGACTCCCTCCAAGGGCGGTCGGACAGGCAACACCGGGGCCGTACCCGCCCGGACGCACTCGCATCCCCCGAAGGTACCGGAGCCGGACACCGACTCCGCGCCGTGACGGGTCACGCGCAGGACACAACCCGGTATCGACGCTCCGTCACCATGTCACCGCTCCGCGGACAGCAGTTCGCACGCGAGGAGTTCCTCCCCGTGGGCCGTGCCGCCCGCGCGGCGGGCGCGCACCCACGCCCGTTTCAGCAGCAGATGCACCTCCGCCTCCCAGGTGAACCCCATCCCGCCGTGCACCTGGAGGCAGTCGCGCGCGCCCTGGACGGCGGCCTCGTCCGCGAGGACCCGCGCGCACGCGATGTCCGCCGCGTCCCCGGTGACGGCCGCCGCGTAGACGGCCGCGCGCGCGACCTCCACGCGCACGAGGATGTCGGCGCACAGGTGCTGCACCGCCTGGAAGGCCCCTATGGGCCGCCCGAACTGCTCGCGCGTACGCGCGTGATGGGCCGCCAGTTCGCACGCGCGCGCGGCGGTGCCGAGCTGTTCGGCGGCCGTCAGCAGACCGGCGAGCGGATCACCCCACCGGGGACGCGCGCCCGTCACCCGGTGCAGCGGCGTCAGCGGATCGACGGACCGCACCCCCACGGCGCCCTGCCCGTCATACCCGAGGACGACGTCGGCCGCGCCCCACCACTCCGTCAACTCCCCGTCGACCACAGCGACGACGGCCTCCCCGGTCGCCGCCCCCGGTACCGTCCCGGCGGCCAGGTGGGTCGCCACCAGCGGCCCCGGCAGCAGCGCCCGCCCGGCCTCCTCGAACGCCAGGACCGCCTCCGGCAGCCCCGCCCCGGCGCCGCCCGCCTCTTCGGGCAGCCGCAGCGCGAAGAACCCGGCCTCCCCCAGGGTCCGCCACAGCGCCCGGTCCAGCCGGTGCTCCCGTACGGCGGCCCGCAGCGCGTCGGCGCCGAAGCACCGCGCGAGCAGTTCCCGCACCCCCGCGCGCAGGGCCCGCTGTTCGTCCGTGAGCCGGAAGTCCACCAGGCCCTCCTTATCGCCCCTTGGGCAGCCGCAGGATGCGTTCGGCGACGATGGTCCGCTGGATCTGCGAGGTGCCGGCCGCGATGGTGTACGACAGCGACGACAGCCGCTCCAGCGTCCAGGGCCGGTCGAGGTCGAGGGCGGCGTCGCCCAGGACCTCGGCCGCCGCCTCGTACAGCTGCTGGCGGGCCTGGGAGTAGCGGAGTTTGAAGACCGACCCGCCGACGCCGGGGACGCCGCCGGCCGCCGCCGCGCTGACGTTCCACTGCGTGAGCCGCCACAGCGCCCGGAACTCGGCGTTCAGACGGCCCAGACGGCGTCGTAGGGCCGGATCGTCCCAGCGGCCGTTCTCCCGTGCCTCGCGCGCCGTTTCGGCCAGCACGCGGCGGCAGGCGACCACCTCGCCGGCGAAGGCGGTGCCGCGCTCGAAGGAGAGCGTGACCATCGTGACGCGCCAGCCGTCGTTCTCCTCGCCCACCCGGTTGGCCACGGGGACGGGGACGTCGTCCAGGAACACCTCGGCGAACTCGGCCGACCCGGCGAGCGTGCGCAGCGGCCGTACGGTGATCCCGGGGGCGTCCATGGGCATCGCGAGCCAGGTGATGCCCTGGTGCTTGGGCGCCGAGGGGTCGGTGCGCACGAGGAGTTCGCACCAGTCGGCGACCTGCGCGTGGGACGTCCAGATCTTCGAGCCGCTCACCCGGTAGACGTCGCCGTCGCGTCGCGCGCGCGTGCGCAAGGAGGCCAGGTCGGAGCCGGCGCCGGGTTCGCTGAAGCCCTGGCACCACACCTCCTCGCCGCGCAGGATCGGCTCCAGCCAGCGCGCGCGCTGTTCCTTCGTGCCCTCGGCGGCGATCGTCGGGCCCGCGTGGAGCAGGCCCACGAAACCGGCGCCCACATACGGCGCCCCGGCCCGCTCGGTCTCCTCCAGGAAGATCAGGCGGACGGCCGGGGCGGCGTCCCAGTGCACGTGCGCGTAGCCGGCGTCGTAGAGCCTGCGCTGCCAGCCGAGGTCGTGGGCGCGGCGGGCCGGCCAGTCCTGGGGGGACGGTTTCGGCGGCAGCCCGGGGAGGGTTCTCGCGAGCCATGCGCGCAGACGCGCGCGGAACTCCTCCTCCTCGGGCGTGGCGTCGAGGTCCATCAGCGCCGCTCGTCGAGGTCCAGGCCCAGCATGCGGATCGCGTTGCCGCGCATCAGCTTGTGGACGGTCTCGTCGTCCAGGCCCTTCACGTGCTCCAGGGCGACCTCCTTGGTGTGCGGGAAGGTCGAGTCGACGTGCGGGTAGTCCGTCTCGAAGGTCGCGTTGTCCCGGCCGACGACGTCCAGGGAGGCCACCCCGTGCCGGTCGCGGAAGAAGCAGCAGAAGATCTGCCGGTAGTAGTACGTCGACGGCGGCTCGGGGACCAGGTCGCGGACGCCGCCCCACGCGCGGTGCTCCTCCCAGACGTCGTCAGCGCGCTCCAGGGCGTACGGGATCCACCCCATCTGCCCTTCGGAGTAGGCCAGTTTGAGGCGCGGGAAGCGCACCAGGACGCCGCTGAACAGGTAGTCCATCATCGACGCCATCGCATTGTTGAACGAAAGGGACGCCTGGACGGCCGGAGGGGCGTCCGGGGAGGCGGCCGGCATCTGGGAGGACGACCCGATGTGCATGTTGACGACCGTCCCGGTGTCCTGGCAGACCGCGAAGAAGGGGTCCCAGTAGCCGGAGTGGATCGACGGCAGCCCCAGGTGCGTGGGTATCTCCGAGAACGTCACCGCGCGGACCCCGCGCGCGGCGTTGCGGCGGATCTCGGCGACGGCCAGGGAGACGTCCCACAGGGGGATCAGGCACAGCGGGATGAGCCGGCCGCCGCTGTCGCCGCACCACTCCTCGACCATCCAGTCGTTGTACGCGCGCACGCACGCGTGGGCGACCTCCTTGTCGTGCGCCTCCGCGAAGGTCTGCCCGCAAAAGCGCGGGAAGCTCGGGAAGCACAGGCTGGCCTCGACGTGGTTGAGGTCCATGTCCTTCAGCCGCTCGGCCGGGTCCCAGCAGCCCGGGCGCATCTCCGCGCGGGTGATGCCCTCCAGGGTCATCTCGTCCCGGTCGAAGCCGACGGCGGCGATGTTGCGCTTGTACGGGAACTTCAGGTCCTCGTAGATCCACCAGTCGGTGGGCTGCCCCTCGGGGTCCATCGTGATCTGGTACTTGCCGCCGACGTACGCCAGTTCACCGATCCCGGCGGTCAGCGGCTGCGGCCCGCGCTCGCGGTAGCGGGCCGGGAGCCAAGTGTCGAAGAGGTGCGCCGGTTCGATGACGTGGTCGTCGACGCTGACGATGCGCGGCAGCTCACCCATGGGGACCCCCACTCGCTATCTGATGGACCGTCAGATGATGCGCAGACTAGCCGCGCACCCCTGGACCGACAAGGCGCCCGGACCTACGCTCTGGCCATCACCTGACGAACCGTCAGAACCCTGCCCCCGAACGCCGGACGACCCGGGAGCCGATGTGAACGACACCGCGCACGCCCTGAGCCGCGCCGCCACCCTGTGGGAGCTCGCCGAACGCCGCGCCGCGCTCACCCCCGACCGGCCCGTGCTCCTCCAGGAGGACCGGGTGCTCACGTTCGGCGGACTGTGCGCGCGTGCGGAGCGCGCGGCGGCCGGGCTGCACGGCATGGGCGTGCGCCCCGGGACCGTCGTCGCCTGGCAGCTGCCCACCCGGATCGAGACGGCCGTGCTCTCCCTCGCGCTGGCCCGCCTCGGCGCCGTCCAGAGCCCCGTGATCCCGTTCTACCGCGACCGCGAGGTCGGCTTCGCGCTGCGGGAGTCCGGGGCGCAGTTCTTCGCCGTACCGGGCGTATGGCGCGGCCACGACCACACGGCGATGGCCCGCAGGCTCGGGGCACGCGGCGTCTTCGAGGCGTACGACGGCCTGCCCGACGGCGACCCGGCCGTCCTGCCGCCCCCGCCGGCCGAGGGTTGCTCCGTCCGGTGGATCTACTGGACGTCGGGAACCACCTCGGACCCGAAGGGCGTTCTCCACACAGACCGCTCGCTCATCGCGGGCGGCTCCACTCTGGCCCACGCGCTCCACCTGTCGGCGTCGGACGTGGGGTCCATGGCCTTCCCGTACGCCCATATCGCGGGTCCCGACTACACCGTGATGCTCCTGCTGTACGGCTTCCCGGCCGTGATGTTCGAACGCTTCGCCCTTCCCGAGGCACTCTCCGAGTACCGGCGGCAAGGCGTGACCCTCGCGGGCGGGTCCACGGCGTTCTACTCGATGTTCCTCGCGGAGCAGCGCAAGCAGCCGCGCGCGAAGCTGATCCCGACGCTCCGCCTCCTGGCGGGCGGCGGGGCGCCCAAACCGCCGGAGCTGTACCACGCGGTCGTCCGCGAGATGGACGTCCAGCTCACCCACGGCTACGGCATGACCGAGGTCCCCATGATCACGATGGGGGCGCCGGACGACACCCCGGAGAACCTGGCGACCACGGAAGGCAGGCCCCCGGAAGGGATGGAGATACGGATCGTCGACGGGGAGGTGCGCCTGCGGGGGGAGGCCGTCTGCCAGGGCTACCTCGACCCGGCCCAGACGGCGGAAGCCTTCGACGAGGAGGGCTTCCTGCGCACCGGCGACCTGGGCCGCCTCACCGGGACCGGCCACCTGGTCCTCACCGGCCGCCAGAAGGACGTCATCATCCGCAAGGGCGAGAACATCTCCGCCAAGGAGCTGGAGGACCTCCTGGCCGCCCACCCCGCCTGGGGCGAGGCCGCGGTGATCGGCCTCCCGGACCCGGCGCGCGGCGAGCGGGTGTGCGTGGTCCTCGAACGGACCGCTCCGGCGCCCGCACTGGAGGAGGTGGCCGCCTACCTGCGGGAGAAGGGCCTGTCCCCGCACAAGCTGCCGGAACAGCTGGAGCTCGTGGACGCCCTCCCCCGCAACGACACCCTGCGCAAGGTCCTCAAGTACAAGCTGCGGGAACGCTTCGGAACGTGAACCGGCCACCCTGGGCCAGCTCTTGAACCGACCATCCTGGTCGGCCCGTGAACCGCCCCCCTAGTAGGCCGACACCGCCCCCGACCGCTCCGTCTCCTCCTGCGCAGCCGTCGCCGCGGCGACCGTAGGGTGCACCTCGAAGAGCCGCCGCACCCCCAGCGCCCCGAACACCCTGTTGACGTGGGAGTCCGCCCCGCCCACAGGCAGGACCAGGCACAGCCGGCCCCGGCAGGAGCGCAGCAGGCGGCGGGTGGCGATCAACACACCCACACCGCTGGAGTCGCAGAACTCGACCTCCGAGAGGTCGAGGACGAGGTCGCGGCGGCCCTGCGCCACCTCGTCGTGGACGCGCCGGCGCAGGGCCGGTGACGTCACCAGGTCCAGTTCGCCCGATACGTGGAGCACGGCCCATTCACCCCGCTCGTCGCCGGTCACTTTGAACGCCACCACCACGCCCTTCGCTCGCCGGTACGGAAGCGGTCCCTTCGCTTCCTCATCGCTTCCATGCAGCGCGGCTGCCCAGCGGCCGTTCCCCGAAACACCCCCCTGAAAACGGAAAGTGAATGAAGGAGGCTTGTTTCCGTCGCATTCGATCCTGTTCGATTCACTTCCTGACAATTTTTGGATCACTTACGGGTCATCTCTGAGGGCAGAAGCGGGTAGACGGACCACGATCGAGGCCCAATACCACCCTCCGGCCCGCCAGGGGTGCACATTGCGACAAAGGAGCGTGCGTTGTCAGAGGGTCCGACTACATTCGAGGTGACGGTGGACGCAGGCCGGATTCGGACGTTCGGGTAGAGGGGGCCGCATGGCGAAGAAGGACGCACCGCCCCGCTGGGACCGCGCGATGCAGCAGCGCCTCACGCGCGGCGAGGCAGCCGCGCTCGGCGAGCTGTACGACCGGTTCGCCTCACTCGTGCACGGCATCGCCCACCGCGTGCTCGACGACGAACGCGCGGCCGACCGCATCACGCACGAGGTCTTCGCCCACGTCTGGGAACACCCCGACGCCTACGACCCCAAGCAGGGCCCGCTGCGCACCTGGATCGCCGCCCTCGCCCACCACCTCGCCGTCCAGCGCCTGCGCGCCACCGGCACCGCCGCCCTCGCCCACGGCGGCCCGGGCACCCCGGAGGACCTGGAACACCGCGTGCGCAGGGCCGCCGTCGCCGCCCGCGCGGACTACATCGTCCAGTCCATGCCCGCGCCCCTGCGCGCCGCCCTCGAACTCGCCTACTTCCAGCGCCGCGACTACCGCCAGGCCGCGGCCGACCTCGATGTCACCGAGGAGGAGGCCCGCCGCCGCCTGCGCCTCGGCCTCCAGCTCCTGGCCACCGCCCATGACACCGCGGCCCCCGACGCACCCCCCGGATACGGAGGCGCGGCATGACCGGCGCCGACCGCCACGCCCAGGACCCGTACGACAGCCCCGCCCCGCCGCGCATCCCGCTGCCCCGCGCCTCCGTCGAGGACACCGGGCTGCCGCTGCCCCGGCTGGAAGGCCTGCCCCAGGGGGACGCCGACATGCCTGACGACACCGGGGACACCGCCGGGAGCCCCGTCCCCGCAGCACCCCGTATCCCCGCCCAGGCCTCCTCCCCCGGCCCTCCCGCCACCTCTCTGGAGCACAGGGTGCTCATGTCACTTCTGGGCGCGTGGGCGCTGGCTGCCTGTTCGGCCCAGGAGGCGGAGGCCGTCGAGGAGCACCTGAGCGAGTGCGGCGGCTGCGCCGACGAGGCGCGCAGGCTGCGCGAGGCCGTCGGGCTGCTCCAGCGCCCCGAACCGCTCGACCTCGACCCCGGGCTGCGCACCCGCGTCCTCCAGAACTGCCTGGAGCGCCGCCCGCCGCGCATCCCTGTGCCCCCATGGACACGCGGCTACGACGCCGAGACCGCGCGCCTGGACGCCCTGCTCCAGGACTTCGGCGACGCGGAGTGGCACGCGCCCGTGCGGCTGCGCTGGTTCGAGGAGGAGGGCCAGGTCAAGCGGCGTACGACCGTCGCGGGCGTGATCGCCCACCTGCTGGCCGTCGACGGCCTCGTCGCCGTCGCCCTGGGGCTCGACGACCCGATCGCCCCCGCCGGCCCGGACGCGCCCGCAGGGCCCGCCGAGCGGACCGAGGCGTATTGGCAGGCGTCCCGCTTCCCGCCCACCCGCACCGTGCGCGCGCCCTGGCGCGAGCAGAGCCACGACATCGTGCGCACGGCGTCCTTCACCGGCGGCGGCGCCGGCGGGCTCGGGGTGTCGTACGGCCGGTTCGAACTGCCGTTGCGGGACGCGCTGGTCGACCGGGCCTTCGAGTGCTGGGTGCACGCGGAGGACATCGCCGACGCCGTGAACTACCCCTACGAGCCGCCCGCGCCCCGGCAGTTGCGCGAGATGATCGAGCTGGCCGCGCGGCTGCTGCCCACGGCGCTCGCCGACCGCCGCCGCGCGGGGCTCGCCTCCCCCGTGCGCAGCCGCCACCTCGCGCCCGCCGGAGCGCCCGGGCGCAGTCTGCGGCTGGAGATCGAGGGGCTCGGCGGCGGGGAGTGGTACATCCCGCTGGACTCCCCCGCGGCCGTGGGCTCCGCCGAGCACGAGGTGGCCCATGTCGCCCTGGACGACGTCGAGTTCTGCCAGCTCGCGGCGGGACACGTGCGCCCCGAGGACGCCGCCGCCGGCCAGGACGGGGACCGGGAGGCCATCAAGGACGTGCTGTTCGCGGCGGCCTCACTGAGCCGGATGTAACCCCGGCCCGGGATACGCGACGACAAAGGGGGCCTCTGTGTAAGGGGCCCCCTCCATGGACGACGGGTATTACACACACCCCCCGCGCCGCAGGTCTACGCGAAGACGACCGTCCGCCGCCCGTTCAGCAGGATCCGCCGCTCCGCGTGCCACTTCACCGCGCGCGCCAGCGCCTGGCACTCCACATCGCGCCCGATAGCGACCAGCTGGTCCGGCGTCACCCCGTGCCCCACCCGCTCGACCTCCTGCTCGATGATCGGCCCCTCGTCGAGGTCGGCGGTGACGTAATGGGCCGTCGCGCCGATCAGCTTCACCCCGCGCGCGTGCGCCTGGTGGTACGGCTTGGCGCCCTTGAAGCTCGGCAGGAAGGAGTGGTGGATGTTGATGATCCGGCCGCTGAGCTGCTTGCACAGATCGTCGGAGAGGACCTGCATGTAGCGGGCCAGGACGACCAGTTCGACGTTCTCCTCCCGGACGATCTCCAGCACCCGCGCCTCGGCCTCGGCCTTGGTGTCCTTGGTGACCGGGATGTGGTGGAAGGGGACGCCGTACGAGCCGACCAGCTCCGCGAAGTCGGTGTGGTTGGAGACCACCGCCGCGATCTCCACCGGCAGCGCGCCCGTCCGCGCGCGGAACAGCAGGTCGTTCAGGCAGTGCCCGAACCTGCTGACCATGAGGACGATGCGCATCTTCTCGTCCGCGCGGTTGATCTGCCAGTCCATGTGGAAGGAGTCGCCGATCGCGGCGAAGCTGGCGCGCAGCTTCTCCACAGTCACCGGGGCCTCCGCCGAGAAGTGGACGCGCATGAAGAACAGGCCCGTGTCGTGGTCGCCGAACTGCTGGCTGTCCTCGATGTTGCAGCCGGTCATGAAGAGGTAGCTCGACACGGCGTGCACGATGCCCTGCTTGTCCGGGCAGGAGAGGGTCAGGACGTACTGCTCGGCCGGGACCGGGGCGGCGGGGCTGGACTGCGCGTTCATGCGCTACAGGGTCCCATACCGGCCAGGGCGCGCCGGTCGGCGTCCGACCGGCGGACCACCTGTCCGACCGGCGGACCACCCCGTACGCGCCCTACGCCGACCTCGTCACGATCCGCAGCACCTCGAGCGACTGCGGCACCGCCTCCGGGTCGTCGCCGTCCGCCAGGGCCAGCCGCACATGCGCCTCCCGCGCGGCGTGCACGGCCTCCGGCCAGCCCTGGTGCGCCAGGTACGCGGAGACGGGCGCGTCGGGCCCCACCTGGTGCATGATCCGCAGCACCCGCAGCACGGCCGTGTCGACGAGCGCCGCCTCCTGGGAGTCCCGGAAGATCGTGCCCACGTACTTCTCGGCGGACCAGTTGTCCAGCCAGGTGTCCTCGACCAGCCGGTACACGGCGTCGGTGACGTCGCCGTATCCTTCGACGCCGGCCAGCCAGACGCTCCGCTGGAACGTCTGGTCGGAGAGCATGTGCAGCGCGGAGCGCACATTGCTGCGCCAGCGCCACCATGGCATGTCGTTGAGTGGCATGGCGCCCATGGTGGTCGAGCGACGGCCCCGACGGGAAGGGTTCTCCGGTGCTTGCGCGGTCATAGATCCTATGATCTCCGACCTATCGCACCCCCATAAGCCCACCCCCTCCCCTCCGGCAGCCGCAATTCACCTCCGCGTCACCTCACGTTGACTCCAAGTCACTCCCGAGTTGGGGATGTGACGGAAGCGTGTGTGCCCATGACCGGCAGGCGACACATACGCAGCACCC
Source organism: Streptomyces sp. AMJ-169 (assembly GCF_055597585.1). NCBI lineage: Bacteria > Bacillati > Actinomycetota > Actinomycetes > Kitasatosporales > Streptomycetaceae > Streptomyces > Streptomyces sp. AMJ-169. Next base: position 41,915 of record NZ_JBVLTJ010000019.1, on the reverse strand, counting down.
TCCTCCCCGGGACCGGCCGCTTCACCAGGTCCGTCAGAGCAAGAGCTACTGCGGCGCTGGTGGCCGGAGCGTCACTCGCCGCCGGCTGCGGTGTCGTCCCCGGCACCACGGGGGGTTCCGGGGACGGCACGATCACCGTGATGACCTGGGCCCCGGACGGCACGGCCGCGACGAACAAACCCGGGATGCCCGCGTTCGCGAGCGCCTACGCGCGCTGGATCAACGACAACGGCGGCCTCGGCGGACGCCGCCTGAAGGTCCTGACCTGCAACGACCACAACGACACCGTCGGCGCCGCCAAGTGCGCGCGCCAGGCCGTCAAGGCGGACGTCGTCGCCGTCGTCGGCTCCTACAGCCAGTACTCGAAGTCCTTCTTCCCGCCCCTGGAGGGCGCCGGCGTCCCCTACATCGGCGGCTACGGCGTCACCGAGAACGAGTTCACCAGCCCGCTGTCCTACCCGGTCAACGGCGGCCAGCCCGCGCTGCTCGCCGGCCTCGGGGAGTCGCTGGCCGACAGCTGCGGGCGGATCACGCTCGTGCGGCCCGACACGATCGCCGGCGACTCGCAGCCGGTGATGCTCGACGCGGGCCTGGAGTCGGGCGGCCACACGGCCGTCTCCGACCAGCTCGCGGCCGAGGACGCCACCGAGTACAACTCCGCCGCCGAACGGGCCCTGAAGGAGGCCACAGGCGGCTCCTCGGGCAAGACGGGCTGCGTCGTCCCCGCCCTCGGCGACCGCACCAGCACGTTCATGGACTCCTTCCGCCGGCTGCGCGCGGACTACCCCGAGGTGCGCACGGCGTCGGTGCTCGGCAGCGTCGACCAGACCGAGGTCGACTCCACGGGCGGGGCGGCGGGGCCGTACGAGGGGTCGTACGTCACCGGCTGGTACCCGGTCGCGAGCGACGCGCGGTGGGACGAGATGAAGAAGGTCATCAAGGAGGAGGCCTTCTCCGACACGCGTATCGACGCCGACGACACGGGTGTGCAGACGACCTACCTCGCGTTCACGGTCCTGAAGCAGGCCGTGGAGTCGCTCAAGGGAGGTGCCGTGACGTCAACTTCCGTACGCAGCGCCCTGGATGGCGGCCTCAAGGTGTCCACCGGGGGCCTCACCCCCACCCTGAGCTGGGAGTTCTCCGGGCGGCTCGGGTCCGTCGGGTTCCCCCGGATGGTGAACGCCGATGTGACGCTCCAGGTCGTGCGCCAGGGCCGGCTCGTCGCCGCCCGCAAGGGCTTCCTGGACGTGACGAAGTCATTGGAGACGGCGAGCCTCAAGTGACCGCGCGCCTCAAGTAAGGAGCGCCCGCCCAGGGCAACGCCCCTTACACCGGCAGCGCGCCTCAGAGCTGCGTCGGCTGCCGTTCCGTCAGCCCGTACTGCTTCGCGATCGCGTTCCACAGCTCCGCCGCCTTCGCCTTCTGCTGGGTGGCGGTCCCGCTCTCCTTGTTGCCGGCGGCGGTCTCGGACGTCGTCCGGGCCTGGCCCTTCTTGCAGCTCTTCTTGTTGCCGGAGACCTGGTCGGCCCAGGCCGCGTAGTGGTTGTCGGCGGCGGCCGAGGCGTGCCACGCCTTGGTGAGGGCGTCGGTCAGATCGGCGTGGTCCGGCAACTGGTCGACCTTGAGGGCCGACAGCTTCGTCACCAGGTCGTTGCGCTGCTGGGCCGCGCCGCGCAGGTCGCTCGCCGCCTGGTCGAGGTTGGAGCAGGACTTGACCTCGGCGACCGCGTTGATGACGGCCGTGCGGCTGCTGCCGCTGTCCGCCAGCAGCTTGTCGAGGGCCTGCGCCTGGGCCTGCGCGCCGTCCGCCGCACCCTCGCTCGGCGTGGCCTCGGCGGCGACGGCGACGTTCTTGCTGTCGTCGCTCTTGCCCCCGCCGCCCATCATGGCGCCCGCCCCGAGCCCGACGGCGACGATCCCGACGCCGACGGCCGCGAACAGGGGCACCCGGGACTTGGGCCGGCCACCCCTGCCCCGCCGCTCGTCGGCGACGGGCGGCGCGTACCCGGCCTGCTGCCCGTACGCCGGCTGCTGATGCCCGTACTGCGGCTGGGCGTACGACGGCCCAGGAGCGGCCCCCGGCATGCCCGCACCGGGCATCGCAGCCCCGGGCCCAGCGGCACCCGGCATCGCACCCCCAGGCACCCCCGCCCCGGAAGCAGCCCCCGGCCCGCTCCGGAACAGGTTCTCGAACCCGGCGGGCGGCGCCTGCCCGGCGTCGGCCGGGACCGGCGGGATGACCTGCGTGGGCTGGGAGTCGGCCCCGGGATAACCCCCCGCCTCGGGCGGCAGCGCGCCCGGACCGACGGGAGGCAGAAGTTGAGTGGCGCCCTCGTACGCGGGCCCCGCCGGAACGGGCGGCAGCACCTGCGTCGCCCCCTCCGGGAACCCTCCGGACATCCCGTCCGTTATCGGGGGCAGATACTGCGTGGCGCCCTCGGACCCCGGATAACCCCCGTCCACCACAGGGGGGATGACCTGCGTCGCCCCGTCGTCGACCGGCGGCAACGGCATCCCCTGGCCCCCGCCGTAGGAAGCGGCGCCCTCGTATCCGTACGCCGTGCCCTGCCCGTACGACGCACCCTGCGCGCCGGCGTCGTACCCGCCGGGCATCCCGCCCTCGGGCGGCAACGGCGTGCCCCCCATGGTCGCGCCCGGCATGGCCCCCGGCATCGCCCCGGACGCGGCGGAGCCGTACGGCTGCTGCTGGTCGGCGGGCAGCGGCCAGCCCTGTTGCTGCTGCGGCGCGGCGGGGCCGGCGTACCCCTGGCCGGTGCCGTCATGGCCGGCGTACCCCTGGGCGGCGCCCTCCTGACCCCCCGAGTACCCCTGAGCGCCCTCCTCGCCCGCGTACGCCTGAGCGCCCTCCTGGCCGTGGCCGGGGCCCCACTGTTCGCCCCAGCCCTGGCCTGCCGCCGGGGGCCGGCCGGGGGTGTAGGACGGTGGGGCGGGCGGGAGCGCGGCGGCGCCCGTCATGCCCGGCAGCAGCGGCTCACCGCCGTCCGAGGGCAGCACGATGCCTTCGCGCGCGGTCCGCGCCGCGGGCTGCTCGCCCTGTCCACTCTGCGTCACCGGGACTCCTACTTACGGGGGAATTTCGGCAGTCGTCGGCTCACGCTACCGGGTCTCCTGAAGCAGGGGCTACGCGGTCAAGTCCGTGACCTCCCTCCTTGTGACGTCACTAACAGCCCCCGGCCGCCGTACCCACCGGTACGGCGGCCCCATGGGCTGACGGCGTCTCAGGCCGCGCTCTGGAGGTCCAGCCGGGCCCCGAACTCCCGGACGACGGGTTCGTCGCGGTAGGGCTCCAGGCGTTGTTGAAGGTCGTCGAGGTATTCGGCGCCCCGGTTGGAGCGCAGCGTCTCCAGCAGTTCAAGCGCTTTAAGTCCGGTGTGGCAGGCCTGTTCCACCTCGCGCTGCTGGACCTGGGCGGTGGCGAGGAGGACGTAGCCGATCGCGCGGCGGCGGGCACGGGTCGGCGGATGGCCGGCGAGGGACTGCTCGGCGCAGCGCGCGGCGGCTTCCGCCTGGCCGAGGTCCCTGTGGCAGTGCGCCAACTCGTCGGCCAGGTAGGCCTCGTCGAAGTGCGCGATCCACTGGGGGTCGTCCCCGGTGTCGGTGCCGGCCGCCTCCAGTGCGGCGAGCGCCCGCCCGGAGGCGATCTGGGCGGCCCGGACGTCCCCGAGCAGCGCGTGGCCGCGCGCCTCGGCGGCGTGGAACATCGACTCCGCGCGCGGGGTGACCCGTCCGCGCGCCCCTTCCTGTGCGGCGCGCGCCAGCTGGGCGATCTCGCGCGGGTTCCCGAGCTGTGCGGCGAGATGGCTCATGGACGCGGCGAGCACATAGCCGCCGTATCCTCTGTCGCCCGCGGCCTGTGCGAGCCGCAGGGACTGGATGTAGTAGCGCTGGGCGAGTCCGGGCTGGCCGGTGTCGACGGCCATGTAGCCCGCCAGTTCGGTCAGCCGGGCGACCGCGGCGAACAGGTCCCGGCCGACCGCCTCCCGGTAGGAGCCCGCGAGCAGCCCGGAGACGACGCTGTTGAGGTAGTGCACGACGACCGGGCGCACATGCCCGCTGCCGTACTGGTGGTCGAGGTCGACGAGGGCCTGGGTCATGGCGCGTACGGCGGCCACGTCGGACTGGCCGACGCGCGGGCCCGCCGTGCGCGCGACCTGGGCGTCCGGCGCGGAGATCAGCCAGTCGCGGCTGGGCTCGACCAGCGCGGAGGCGGCGACGGAGGACCCGGAGAGGAAGTCGCGCCGGCCGACGTCGCTGCGCCACAGCTCGCAGACCTGCTCGATGGCGCCGAGCACGGTCGGGGAGAACTGGAGACCGACTCCGGAGGCGAGGTTCTTGCCGTTGGCCATGCCGATCTCGTCGATCGTGACCGTACGGCCGAGTTTGCGGCCGAGCGCCTCGGCGATGATCGCCGGTGCCCTGCCCCGAGGTTGCTGTCCGCGCAGCCAGCGGGCCACGGACGTCTTGTCGTAGCGCAGGTCGAGGCCGTGCTCCGCCCCGCACATGTTGACCCGGCGGGCGAGCCCGGCGTTCGAGCACCCCGCCTCCTGGATGAGCGCCTGCAACCGTTCGTTCGGCTGCCGCGCGACAAGCGGCCTTGCGGCCATGGCGTAACCCCCTGTGGCTGCGGTGCCTGCCACGCACCGAGTTGACGTGTCTTCCACCGGAAGGACCGGACGCGGACCGGGTGTTCAAAGTCCTCGACCGGCGGCCGAAAAAATCCGGCCGTGAAGATCAGTGCCCCGCGGACATGACGAAAATGCGGGACATGCGAGGATTGCCGGAGTAAGGGTGGAAGCCGTCCCCCCAGGGTGACTCCCCGTTTCCCCCGCTCTGTCCCTACCCGCTCCGGCGCCGTCGACCGCCACGCGCCCCCGGACGTGCACCCATGCGCCCCGACCCCCGAATCAGTGCTCTCCCCCGCGCATTTGGGCGTTCGTTCGGGCGTGCGTAACCCCTGGTGACCGCTAGAGTTGTGCACACCGTGGAAGAGACCATTGCCGGCGTCGCCGAAGCCACCCAAATCCCGAAGCAGCGCGGGGAAACGCTGCTGGAAACCGCCGTTCGCTATACCGAGGAGCGCCATTGGGACGTGTTCCCCGGCGCCTGGCTGGAAGCCGTCGACGGGGTGCAGCGGTGCTCCTGCGGCGAGGCCGGCTGCGCCGCGCCCGGCGCACACCCTGTGCGCCCCGACTGGGCGACGCAGGCGACGGGCAGCGCGACCGTCGCGCGCCGGCTCTGGCAGAAGCAGCCGAACGCCTCGATCCTGCTGCCCACCGGACGCACCTTCGACGCGATCTCCGTGCCGGAGACGGCCGGGTTCCTCGCGCTCGCGCGCATGGAGCGCATGGAACTCACGCCGGGGCCCGTCACGTTGACGCCCGACCGGCGGATGCAGTTCTTCGTCCTGCCGGGCGCCTCGGTGAAGGTCCCCGACCTGCTGCGCAGGATCGGCTGGAGCATCGGCGCGCTGGATCTGGACGTGCTGGGCGAGGGCGGCTACGTCGCCGCGCCGCCCACCCGGTACGGCTCGCGCGGCGCCGTCCAGTGGGCCTGCCGGCCGACCGCGGCGAACCGCTGGCTGCCGGACGCCGAGGAGTTGATCTCACCGCTCGCCTATGCGTGCGGGCGGGACCGCTGAGCATTTCCCCTTGGCCGGCGCATTCGGGGTTGCCCGGGGCGTGTTCGGCTTTTGAAAACAGGCAGGTGGATACGCCGTAGGGTTCTTTCATGGACTCGTCCGCTGTTGTGGTGCAGGGGCTCTGGAAATCGTTCGGGTCGCAGATCGCGGTGGCCGGGATCGATCTCTCTTTGCCCGCCGGGAAGTTCATCGGACTGGTCGGGCCGAACGGGGCCGGGAAGACCACGACGCTGTCGATGGTGACCGGGCTGCTGCGGCCCGACCGGGGGACCGTGCACGTCCGCGGCCGGGACGTGTGGTCCGATCCGGCGGCGGTGAAGGCCCGCATCGGGGTGCTGCCCGAGGGGCTACGGCTGTTCGAGCGCCTCTCCGGGCGTGAACTCCTCGGCTACAGCGGGCGGTTGCGGGGGCTGCCGGGCGCCGAGGTCGACAAGCGGGCCGCGCAGCTGCTGGAGGTCCTCGATCTCGCCGGGGCCGGGGGAAAGCTGATCGTCGACTACTCGACCGGTATGCGCAAGAAGATCGGCCTCGCCGCGGCGCTGCTGCACAACCCCGAAGTCCTGTTCCTGGACGAGCCGTTCGAGGGCGTCGACCCCGTCTCGGCGCAGACCATCCGCGAGGTCCTGGAGCGCTACACCGGCTCCGGCGCGACCGTCGTCTTCTCCTCCCACGTCATGGAACTCGTCGAGTCGCTGTGCGACTGGGTGGCGGTGATGGCCGCGGGACGGATCCGGGCGACGGGGACGCTGGCCGAGGTGCGGGGCCAACACCCCACGCTCCAGGGGGCGTTCCTGGAGCTGGTGGGGGCGAGCGGGCGGGGGGCCTCGGATCTGGACTGGCTGGGGAGGGGGGAGTCGGCGTGAGCGGGGGGTCGGGGGGCGACGTAAGTAGCGCTTCAGGTACGGGAGTTGGCGCGAGCGGCGCTCCGGGAGTCGGCGCGAGCCGTCCCGAACTCACCCTCGTCCGGCTGAAGTTGTCGCTGCTGCGCAACGGGCTGCGGCAGTCCGGTGGCCGGCGGGCCGCGTTCGTGGTGTCCGTCGTGGTGTCGCTGCTGTTCGCCACCGTGCAGCTGCTGGGGCTGGTGGCGCTGCGCGGGCACGCGCACGCGGACGCGGTGGCCGTGCTGCTGACGGGGCTGCTCGCGGTGGGGTGGGCGGTGATGCCGCTGTTCTTCCCCGGCGGCGACGAGACGCTCGACCCGACCCGGCTGGCGCTGCTGCCGCTCCAACCCCGGCCGCTGGTACGGGCGTTGCTGCTGGCGTCGCTCGTCGGCACCGGCCCGGTGTTCACCTTCGTCCTGCTCACCGGCTGCGTGGCGGCCGTCGCCGAGGGGCCGGCCGGCTGGGCCGTCGGGGCCGTCGCGGTGGTGCTCGCGCTGCTGGTGTGCGTGGCGCTGGCGCGGACGGTGGCGACGGCGAACGTCCGCCTGCTCAGCAGCCGCAAGGGCCGCGACCTGGCCGTCCTCAGCGGACTCGTCGTCGCCGTCGGCGCCCAGCTGGTCAACTTCGGCGCCCGGAGCCTCGGTTCGGCGGGCCTCGGCGAACTGGCCCCGGCCGGGGACGTCGTACGGTGGCTGCCGCCGGCGTCGGCGATCGGCGCGGCCCGCTCGGCGAGCGAGGGGTCGTACGGCACCGCCGCCGCCCAACTCGCGCTGTCCGTACTGGCGTTGGCGGGTCTGGGGTGGGTGTGGGCGCGGAGTCTGACGCGGCTGATGACGGCGCCGGACGCGTCGACGCTGCCGTCCGACCCTGCCGCCAACACCTCGCCCTGGAAGGGTAGTTGGCTGCCCGACGGGCGGACCGGCGCTGTCATGGAGCGCGGCCTGCGCTACATCTGGCGCGATCCGAAGACCAAGTCGGCCTGGGTGACGGCGCTCGCGATCGGCCTGATCGTCCCGCTCTTCAACGCCTGGCAGGGCACCGGCACGGTCTACCTCGCCTGCTTCGCGGCCGGCATGCTCGGCATCCAGATGTACAACCAGTTCGGCCAGGACACCTCCGCCTTCTGGATGGTCGCGGCGACGATCTCGTCCCCGCGCGACGCCTACGCCGAACTGCGGGCGCGCGCTGGGGCGTTGCTGCTGATCACGCTCCCGTACTCCGCTCTCGTGACCGTCCTGACCACGGCGGCGCTCGGCGTGTGGGCGCGGCTGCCGGAGACGCTGGGGCTGTCGCTGGCGCTGCTGGGGGCGCTGCTGGGGACCGGGGCGTGGATCTCCGCCCGCTTCCCGTACTCGATCCCGCAGGAGGGCAACCGCAACGTCGCGCCCGGACAGGCGGGGCTGGCGTGGATCTCGATCCTCGGCGGCATGGTCGGCGCCGCGCTGCTGTGCGCCCCGGTGATCGGGCTGGCGGTCTGGCTGGCCGTCAGCTCCGGCGGCCAGGAGTGGCGTTGGGTGCTGCTTCCGGTGGGGGCGGGGTACGGGGTGCTGATCGGCTGGGGCGGCCTGCGGCTGGCGGCGCCTCAGGTGGCGGGGAGACTGCCGGAGATTCTGGGGGCGGTGAGCAAGGGGTAGGGGCGGCGGGGGCGTTGGGGCAGGGCGTTGGGGCGGGGGCGTTTGGGGCGGGGGCGTTTTGAGGGGCGCCCGCAGCTCGCGCCGGCCGCAGTCGTGCACCCGCAGCACAGCTCGCGTCAGCCGCGGTCCCGCACCCGCAGCACAGCTCGCGTCGGCCGAAGCCGCGCCGTGAACCACAGCGGAGCGCCCCTCACCGTTCCGCGAACACCCCGTCCACGAACGGCTCCAGGACCTCCCGCCAGGTCTCCGGCTGGTCGTAGTGGACCAGGTGCCCGGCGTCGGGGACCTCCGCGTACTGGCCGCGCGGGAGGACGCGGACCATCTCCTGGGCCTCCGCGCGGCCGAGTTCGCCGTCGAGGCCGCGCACGACCAGCGCGGGGCAGCGCACCTGCGCGAGGTCGTCCCAGTGGGCGTCGTACACCCAGGTCTCGCGGGACTTCAGCATCTGTTCGGGCTCGAAGACGGGGCGCCAGCCGTCCGCGCACTCGTGCATGACCTCGGCGTAGAACGTGCCGCGCGCGGGGTTGGGGCGCTCCACCCAGGGGTCGTCGCCGCCGAACCACTGGCGGACGTCGGCGAGGGTGGCGAAGGGGACCGGCCAGGACTCGAACCAGTCGGCCCACTCGCGCTGGGAGGCCGCCCCGAGGGCCGAGGCGCGCATGTCGCAGACGACGAGGCCGCGGACCAGGTCGGGCCGCTTGGCGGCGAGCTGCCAGGCGGTGAGCGCTCCCATGGCGTGTCCGACGAGGACGGCGGGGGCGAGGCCGAGCTGCTCCAGGGCCGCCTCGGCGTCCTCGACGTACGCCTCACGGGTGAACGCCGCCTGCGGGGGCTTCTCGCTCTGGCCGTGGCCCCGCTGGTCCAGCGCGACCGCGCGGTGGCGGGCGGAGAGCCAGCGGGCCGTCGACGCCCAGTGGGAGGCACGGCCCATCAGGCCGTGCAGCAACAGGACACCGGACGACGGCTCGCCCGGGCCGGGCGGGCCCGGTGGGCCCTGCTGGTCCGGGGCCGGTTTCGGCGGATCGCCGAACTCCCACGCGGCGAGTCCCACGCCGCCGGTCCCGGTCACGTCGATGCGTCGCGTCATTGGTCCAGGCACCCCCCTGGCTCCGCTCGGACCGCTCGCTCCCGCTAGAGCCCGCCGGTCCGAGACAACCGCTTCGTGTCTGCCGTCGTACCACTACCGCTGTGCTGCTCGCGCTGCCGCCTTCCGTGCCTCGCCCGCCCGCCCGGCGCGGATCTCCCGCTCTCGACGGACTGCTTCCCTCATCCGCAGCGTATCGAATGCGTATTCGAACAAGGGAGACTCGGCCCGTAACACCCCTCTTTCGAGTGACCACCCTCAAGGAATGATCGCCGCTGCCGAGGGGAGATCTTCAGCGGGAGGCGGACCGATCGGGGAAACCGGTCCGAGGGGAATGACCCTGAGAGCTCGGGGCTCCGGGTCAGCAAAGGGGAGGACAGGCCCCGGTGCCGCGAGGCACCGGGGCTCTTCCCATGACAGCGACTTCGGCTGTGGCCCATCGTCCCCGCCCCTCCTGTCATATGCCTCACGCGACAGCCTTGCACGCGCGGCGCCGGAGCGCCGCCCCTCGACACAGGGAATCTTCGGCTCCGGCAGGCCCTTATGGGAAGCCCCAACTGGGCCTGAACCACCCGGAGTTGAGGATCAGCGCTTGGCCACGAACACGTGCGACGCGACATCGGCCTCCAGCTCGGCCGCCTCACCCCCACTGCCGACCAGCACCCCGCCCGCCGACTCCGTCACGCTGACGACCGACCCGGGCTGCACCCCCGCGCGGCGCAGCGTGTACATCAGCTGCGCGTCCGTCTGGATGGGCTCCCCGATCCGCCGTACGACGACGGTCTTGCCCTCGGAGCCGGGGTCGAGGTCGGCCAGGGAGACCATGCCCTCGTCCAGGAACGGGTCGGCGCCGTCCTTCTCGCCCAGCTCCTCCAGGCCCGGGATGGGGTTGCCGTAGGGCGACTCGGTGGGGTGGCGCAGGAGCTCCAGGACGCGGCGCTCGACGGCCTCGCTCATCACGTGCTCCCAGCGGCACGCCTCCGCGTGGACCTGCTCCCACTCCAGGCCGATCACGTCGACCAGGAGACATTCGGCCAGCCGGTGCTTGCGCATCACGCGCGTGGCGAGCCGGCGGCCCTCGTCGGTCAGCTCCAGGTGACGGTCGCTGGCGACCGAGACCAGTCCGTCGCGCTCCATGCGCGCGACCGTCTGGCTCACCGTCGGCCCGCTCTGGTCGAGCCGCTCCGCGATCCGGGCGCGCATGGGGACCACACCTTCCTCCTCAAGCTCAAGGATGGTGCGGAGATACATCTCCGTGGTGTCGATCAGTCCGGACATACGTGCCCCTCGATTTGCTCTGCCGGAGGCTGAAGGGCTCTCCGGCGCGTGCGCTGGCCCTGTCGTCAATTCTGCCGGATACCACTGACAACCGTGCCGCGCCGGGGAAACAGCGGGGTTACGAGGTGGCCGACAGCCGGGCGCGCGCCTTTGACGTGCGGCGGGGGCCGATCCGGGGGCCCGCAGGGGCCTCCGGCGTATTGACAGGGCAGTGGTCCAGACCGCACGGTGAGCGGCGGAGCGGACACGGACCGGTCATCCCGCGCGTACGGCATCGGTGGAGGGGCCCTCGTATGAGTGACCGCAGGCTCGGTGAGCAGTTCTTCGACGCCGCCGTCGCGCTGCTGCGCCGGGTGCGCGACGAGGAGGGCGGGGCCGTCGAGGCGGCCGGGACGCTGCTCGCGGGCACCGTCGCGCGCGGGGGACGGCTCTTCGCGTTCGGCGCCGGGCACTCCTCGCTGGCCGCGCAGGACGTCGTCTACCGCGCGGGCGGGCTCGCGGTGATGAACCTGCTCGCCGCCCCCGGGCTCGTCGGCGTCGATGTGCGCCCCGCGACCCTGGGGTCCGCCCTGGAGCGCGTCGACGGGCTCGCGACGGCCGTCCTGGAGACCTCGCCGCTGCGCGCGGGGGACGCGCTGATCGTCGTATCGCTGTCCGGGCGCAACGCGCTGCCCGTCGAGATGGCGCGGCACGCGCGCGCACGCGGGGTGCGCGTCATCGGTGTGACCTCGCTGTCCTACGCCTCAGGGACGAGTTCCCGGCACTCCTCGGGGACGTTCCTGAAGGACCACTGCGACGTCGTCCTGGACTCCAAGATCGCTGTCGGCGACGCGGAGCTGACCCACCCGGCCGTCCCGGCGCCCTTCGCCCCCGCCTCCACGGTCGTCGCCTCCGCCCTCCTCCAGGCCGTCGTCGCCACGGCGGCCGAGGTCCTGGCGGACCGGGGCATCGAACCCCCCTTGCTGCGCTCGGGCAACGTCGACGGGGGCCACGAGTGGAACGCCCGCGTGATGGACACGTACCGGGACCGCATCTTCTACGGGCCGTGAGCTGCGTCCTTAAGGGGCGCCGGCCCCCAGGGTCCCCGCCAGATCCAGCGCCGCCGCGATGCGTACGGCGACGTCCTCCGCGTAGGCCGAGTCGGCCCGCTCGAAGGCCGTACGGCCGCTGCCGCGCAGGAACGTGACGACACCCAGGGTGCGGCCCCGGCTGCGCAGGACGGTGGAGAGGGCGTGGACGGTGCTGTCGGGCCACTGGCGGGCGCGCGCCCACAGGCGGGCCTGGTCGGCGGGGACGCTGCCGGCGCCGGTGCGGACGGTGCCCGCGCGGGCGACGCTCTGGAGCGCGGGGTGGCTCTCCGGGTAGCCGACGGGCAGCCCGGGGTGGCCGGACAGGACGCTGGGTCCCGGCCCGGTGGAGGGCGTCGCGGCCACGCGCGCGAGGCGGACCGGCGCCTGCGGGTCCTCCGGTCCTGCGTCCGTGTGCGGGCCGCCCAGGACGCGGTCCAGGATCGCGTGGTCGGCGAACCCGGCGAGCGCGAAGTCCAGGTGGACGGTGGCCGCCTCGGCGGGGTCCTCGCACTCGGCCGCCGCGCGGGCCGCGCGGTGCAGCTGGTTGGCCCGGAAGCGCAGCAAGGAGGCCTCCTGCTCGCCCTGCTTGGCCTCTGTGACGTCCTGGAAGAGCCAGCCGACGCCCAGCGGCACGGGCTCCTCCGTGAGCGGCGAGGCGAGCCGCAGGAAGCCGCTGCGCCAGCAGCGCCGCTCCTCGCCGTCCGGTGTGCGCACCCCGATCCACATCTCGGCCGGCGCGGGCGGCGCGCCCTCGGCCAGGACGTGCGTGAGGGCGCTCTCCAGCTCCTGCACGCCCTGGGTGAGCAGATCGCCCAGGGGACGCCCCAGGGCCGCCGTACGGCCCGTGCCGAGCGACCGCGCGGCGTGCGCGTTGACGACCGCCGGGCGCAGGTCCGCGTCGACGAGGACGACACCCCAGGAGGCGTCCTCGAACAGTGCCTCGCTCAGCGCGATGGACCGCTCCAGGTCGATCTGCGCGTGGACCTCGCTGAACGCGCAGTACAGGCCGGCGGGCTCGCCGTCGGGCCCGCGCACGGCCGCCGACTGCGTGCGCACCAGGACCCGGCCGCCGTCCTTGGTCAGCAGCGCGAACTCGTGCACCTGGCGGCCGGCCGCGTGCATCGCCGCCAGCAGGCGGGACTGAACCTCCGCCGCGTCCGCGCTGCGCACCGCCCAGCCCGCGAAGCCGCGCCGCCCCACGGCCTCCTCGGCGCTCCAGCCGAGGAGGCGCTCCGCCTCGCGGTTCCAGTGCGTGACGACCCCGTCGGCGTCGAACGCGCACAGCGCCGCGTCCATGCCGTCGAGCAGCGCGGCCAGCAGGTCGGACCCGTACGGGCCGTCCCTGCCGGGCTCGTCCGGGCCCACCTCGTCAGTGGTCCCGCTGCTCCGGGAAGCGCTCACCTGGACCCCCTGCCAGCCGCCGCGCGTCTGGCGCGCCGGTCCGCTCGTTCGCCTTCATTCAACTGGAACGTGACACAGCCCACACGGTGTTCCCGAAAGCTCGTGGGCCGGCGAAAAAGAGTCCGCGAAAAAAGAGGTTGAGCGGCGTCCAGGGCGTACCTACTGTGTGGGGCACACGAGAAGGGAGGTGGTTCGGCAGATGTATGAATACCGGACGCGTGAGGTGACTGCGGGCTAGCGCCCGTCACCCACTCAGTGCGGTGCCGGACCCGCGCGCGAGCCAAGCGCGCAGCCGGCCCAGTCCCGAGCAGTCACCCGACCCGCGAACCGCCGGTACGTCCGGCCGACTCCTCCCCGGAGGAACCTGGTTCGCGGGTCGCCTGCGTTCCCGGCCCCCGCCCGCCCCGGACGTGATCCACATCACATCCGGTTCTCCCTCCGCGCAGTAGGCTGACCTCGTGCTTTCGCTCGTACGACGCCGCCACGTGGACTACGTCCGCGTCACGAGCATGGGCTGTCGACGCTCCGTCTGAGCCTCCGGCCCCTTCCGCACCGGCCCCTCGGCCGCCCTGCGGGCCTTCCTCTCTCCCGTTCACCCGGCATCGCGCCCGCGCCCACCCATGACGCCCGCGCGGCCCCCGTACACCCACGGACAGACCATGACGCACCCGTCGTACCAGCAGCTGCCGATCATCGACCTCTCCGCCGCCGACGCGGGGCCCCGAGCGCGTGAGGAGCTGCGGGCGCGGCTGCACGGCGCGGCGCACGACGTGGGGTTCTTCCAGCTCGTGGGGCACGGGGTGAGCGACGAGGAGACCGCGAGCCTCGTGTCGGCGATGCGCGCGTTCTTCGCGCTGCCGGAGGCCGACCGGCTCGCCCTGGACAACGTCAACTCGCCGCATTTCAGGGGCTACACACGTACGGGTGATGAACGCACCGGCGGCCGGCAGGACTGGCGCGACCAGCTCGACATCGGCGCCGAACGCCCCGCGCGCGTACCGGCGCCCGGCGAGCCGCCGTACTGGTGGCTGGAGGGGCCCAACCAGTGGCCCGCCGCGCTGCCCGAGCTGCGGACGGCCGCGCTGCGCTGGGTCGACCGGCTCAGCGGGGTCGCCGAGAAGCTGCTGCACGAGCTGCTGGCCTCCATAGGCGCCGACCCCGGCTTCTACGACGGCGTCTTCGGCGCCCACGCGCATCCGCACCTGAAGCTGGTCCGCTACCCGGGCAGCGCGGGCGACGGCGCCGGCCAGGGCGTCGGCGCGCACAAGGACTACGGTTTCCTCACCCTGCTGCTCCAGGACCAGGTCGGCGGGCTCCAGGTGCAGCGCGAGGACGGTCTCTTCCACGACGTGCCGCCCCTGGAGGGCGCGTTCGTCGTCAACCTGGGGGAGCTGCTGGAGGTCGCCACCAACGGCTACCTGGTGGCCACCAACCACCGCGTGGTCTCCCCGCCCGGGGCCGTCGAGCGCTTCTCGGTGCCGTTCTTCTACAACCCGCGCCTCGACGCACGCGTGGAGCCCCTGGCCTTCCCGCACGCCTCGACGGCCCCTGGGGTGACGGCCGATCCGACGAACCCCTTGTTCGCGGAGTACGGGTTCAATGAGTTGAAGGGGAAGATGCGAGCCCACCCTCTGGTGGCCGAGCGGCATCACGCGGACCTGCTGTCCCCGGCGTAGCGGCGAACCTTAAGGAAGCCGGGTTGCCCTAAGGAAGCCAAGTTGTAAGGGGCGCCCCTCCAGGAGAACGCCCCTTACCTGCGCAGCTCGCGTCAGTGCGCGATCCCCTCGTACCCGTCGATCTCCCGAGGGTCGCGCGTCCCCGGACCGATGTACCGCGCGGACGGCCGCACCAGCCGGCCGGTCCGCTTCTGCTCCAGGATGTGCGCCGACCAGCCGGCCGTGCGCGCGCAGGTGAACATCGACGTGAACATGTGGGCCGGGACCTCGGCGAAGTCGAGGACGATCGCCGCCCAGAACTCCACGTTGGTGGCGAGCACCCGGTCGGGCCTGCGGGCGTGCAGCTCGGCCAGGGCGGCCTTCTCCAGCGCCTCGGCGACCGCGAAGCGCGGGGCGCCCAGCTCGCGGGCGGTGCGGCGCAGCACGCGCGCGCGAGGGTCCTCCGCGCGGTACACGCGGTGCCCGAAGCCCATGAGGCGCTCGCCGTTGTCGAGCGCCCGCCTGACGTACGCCTCGGCGTCGCCGGTGCGCTCGATCTCCTCGATCATGCCGAGCACCCGGGAGGGCGCGCCCCCGTGCAGTGGCCCGGACATGGCTCCCACGGCGCCGGAGAGGGCCGCGGCGACGTCGGCGCCGGTGGAGGCGATGACGCGGGCGGTGAACGTCGAGGCGTTCATGCCGTGTTCGGCGGCAGAGGTCCAGTAGGCGTCGACGGCCGCGACGTGCTTGGGGTCGGGCTCGCCGCGCCAGCGGATCATGAAGCGTTCGACGACCGACGTCGCCTTGTCGATCTCCCGCTGGGGCACCATCGCGTGCCCCTGGCCGCGCGCGGACTGGGCGACGTACGACAGGGCCATCACGGCGGCGCGCGCGAGGTCGGCGCGGGCCTGCTCGGCGTCGATGTCCAGGAGGGGCCGCAGGCCCCAGACGGGGGCGAGCATGGCGAGCGCGGACTGGACGTCGACGCGGATGTCGCCGGAGTGGACCGGGATGGGGAACGGCTCGGCGGCCGGCAGTCCGGGGTCGAAGGCGCCGTCGACGAGCAGGCCCCAGACGTTGCCGAACGAAACATGGCCGACCAGGTCCTCGATGTCGACGCCCCGGTACCGCAGGGCGCCGCCCTCCTTGTCCGGTTCGGCGATCTCCGTCTCGAACGCGACGACTCCTTCGAGCCCGGGTACGAAGTCGGACATCAGGCGGCTCCTCGGGGTAAGGGCTGGGCCGACGCCCGGCGTCCCGCCGGGGCGGCATCAGCACCCTATCCCCGAGTGTCAACCATGGGGAGAGTTCGCGGCACTCAGTGCCATCCGGGCATCCTGGGCGTGATCCTCCGGCAAACCCCCGCCGCCGGCCTCCGGTACGGCAGGATGGCCCGTGTGAACGACCGTGACGCCGCCACCCCGGACCCCGCCTCGATGCGTACGCAGTACAGGGCCGAGGGGTTCACCGAGGACGATCTGGCCGCGACCCCGCTGGAGCAGTTCGCCCGCTGGTTCCGGCAGGCCGCCGCCGAGGAACGGATCGCCGAGCCCAACGCGATGGTCGTCTCCACCGCCGACGCCGAGGGCCGGCCCAGTGCGCGCACGGTCCTGCTGAAGCACTTCGACGACCAGGGCTTCGTCTTCTACACCAACTACGACTCCCGCAAGGCCCAGGAGCTCACCGCCAACCCCCATGTGGCCCTCCTCTTCCCCTGGCACCCCATGGCCCGTCAGGTCATCGTCCAGGGCGTCGCCCGCCGCACCCCGCGCGACGAGACGGCCCGCTACTTCCGCACCCGCCCGCACGGCTCCCAGCTCGGCGCCTGGGCCGGCACCCAGTCCTCGGTCATCGCCTCCCGCGCGGAACTGGACGACTCCTACAAGGAGCTGACCTCCCGCTACCCCGAGGGCGAGCAGGTCCCCGTCCCCCCGCACTGGGGCGGCTTCCGGGTGGCCCCCGAGTCCGTCGAGTTCTGGCAGGGCCGCGAGAACCGCCTCCATGACCGCCTCCGTTACGTCGCCGAACCGGACGGGGGCTGGCGGGTGGAGCGGCTCAGCCCCTGAACTGCGACCACCGTAACCTCCGCCACTGACAACGCCCTTGACCTGCCGTTTCTCACCCCAGCTCGGCCTCTGTCAGCGTCACCCACTGCCGTACGACCCGCTCGCGGCGCGGCCGGTCGTCGGTGAGGAGGTTGGCCAGGCCGAGGCCCCGGGCCATGTCCAGGAGGCCCTGTACGGTCTCCCGGACCCCGGGGCGCGACTCGTCGGCGGCGAGCAGCTCCACGGCGATGCGGTGGGCCTCCCGGCCGACCTTCGCCTCCAGCTCGGTCACCTGGGGGCGCAGCTGCTCCTCGTTGGAGGCGGCCACCCATAGGTGCAGCGCCGCGCGGAAGAGGGGCCCGGTGTAGAGGTCGACCAGGGCGCCCACCACGGCCGGGCGGTCGGCGGCGCCCTGGGGGAACAGGGTGCGCAGGGCGGCGCAGCGCTGCTCGGCGACGTACGCGACGGCGGCCGTGAACAGGTCCTCGCGGGTCGGGAAGTGGTGTTGCGCGGCGCCCCGGGAGACGCCCGCGCGTTCGGCGACGACGGCGACCGTCGAGCCCGCCCAGCCGTGCTCGGCGAGGCACGCGACGGCGGCCTCCAGGAGCCGCTGCCGGGTGGCGCGGCTGCGGTCCTGCTTGGGGACGCGGTCGCCCGGCACCCGGTCGGCCATGGTCACAGCACCCATGCGGGCTCCCGTCGCATCCCGGTCGAAAGTCTCCAGAACCTTAGCCGTGAGAGGGCGTTGCGGGATGTCCGTGGCGTCGAGGCTGAGCCTCTCGACGCCACGGACACGACTGCGGCCGGGCAACGTCAAGACTCACGCCCCGCCCCCACGGGAAGGCTTCCGCCCCGCCCCCGGCGGCCCCGCGAACGCCTGCGCGATGTCCAACCACCCCTCCGCGTCCGCCCCTTCGGCCCGCAGCGCGAGGTCCGCGCGGTGGGCGCGCTGGGTGACCAGGAGGCAGAAGTCGAGCGCGGGACCGGTGACCTTCCCGTCGGCGTCCTCGGGCCCGAACACCCACAACTCACCCGAGGGCGCGGCGAGTTCGACGCGGAACTCCTCGAACGGCGGGACCTTCCCGTGCATGCTGAACGCGAAGTCCCTTGTGCGGACGCCGAGTCGGGCGATGTGGCGCAGCCGGCCGGTGGGGGCGGGGGTGACGCCGAGCGCGCCGGCGACGTCGAGGCCGTGCGCCCAGGTCTCCATCAGGCGGGCGGTCGCCATGGACGCGGTCGTCATAGGCGGCCCGTACCAGGGGAAGCGGGCCCCGGCGGGCGCCGCGCGCAACTCCTTCTCCAGGGCCGCGCGTTCGGCCCGCCAGCCGCCCAACAGCCGTACGGGCGGCCTGCGTACGCCCTCCTCGGCGCCGTTGTCGACGAAATCCCCGGGCTGCACGAGCGCCTTCTCGACCTCGCGGGAGAAGGCGGCCTGATCGGTCATCGCCAGCCGGGCGTTGCGGTCGGTCCAGGCGAGGTGGGCGATCTGGTGGGCGACGGTCCAGCCGGGCGCGGGCGTCGGCAGCAGCCACTGCTCCGGGGTCAACTCGGCGACCAGGAGGTCGAGTTCGTCGCTCTCGGCGCGCAGGTCGTCGATGACGGGGGTGGGGTCGGCCATGGGGGCGAGCATGGCAGCGGACGTATAAACAAGCAAACGTGCTTGTATAAGCCGGCGGGTGTTCAGGAGGCGGCGGCCTCGGCCGACTTCCGCTTGCCGCGCCCCACTTGGGTCCGCACGGCCCCCAGGCTCGCCGCGATGACCAGGCTGATCGCCAGGGTCTGCGGAAGGCTGAGGGTCTGGCTGAGGACGAGGAAGCCCGCGAGGGCGGCGATGGCGGGTTCGAGGCTCATCATGACCGCGAAGGTCGAGGCGGGCATGCGGCGCAGGGCGAGCAGTTCGAGGGTGTAGGGCAGGACGGACGACAGGACGGCGACCGTCGCACCCAGGGCCAGCGTCCTCGGGTCGAGCAGCCGGGAGCCGGCCTCGATCGCGCCCAGCGGCAGGAACAGGATGGCCCCTACAGCCATGGCCAGGGCGAGCCCGTCGGCCTGCGGGAACCGGCGACCCGTACGGGCGCTGAAGACGATGTACAGCGCCCACGCCGCGCCCGCCGACAGCGCGAACGCGACGCCCGCCGGGTCGAGTCCGCCGACGTTCCCGCCGCCGAGCAGGAAGACGCCCGCGAGCGCGAGGGCCGCCCAGACGAGGTTCATCGCGCGGCGCGAGGCGAGCACCGACAGCGCCAGCGGGCCGAGCACTTCGAGGGTGACCGCCGGGCCGAGCGGGATGCGGTCCAGGGCCTGGTAGAACAGGCCGTTCATGGCGGCCATGGTGGCGCCGAAGACGATCACCGTGCCCCAGTCGGCGCGCGAGTGGCCGCGCAGCCGGGGGCGGCAGACCAGCATCAGGATGAGCGCCGCCGCGAGCAGCCGCAGCGTGACGACGCCCAGCGCGCCCGCCCGCGGCATCAGCGTCACCGACACCGCGCTGCCGAACTGCACCGAGATCCCGCCGGCCAGCACCAGGCCGACGGGCCCGAGAGCGCCGAACCTGCTGCCGCGCGGGGCCGCGCCCACGTCGGGGTGGTCCCCGGGTGTTCCCGTAGGGGGCGCGACAGCGGGCTGGGCTGCGGTGGTGGGTTCAGGGGTGGTCACGTGCGGTCCCGGGGGCTCGGCGTTCGTTCATCTCGGTGTACTGCCGAGTCCACGGTAATGGACCGAGACAGGTGTGTGAACCCACTTAGCCGCTGTCTCGGAGCGTGAGATGTCAGATACCGGGCCAGGGCGGTTCGTCGTCCCGGAAGAGGGGGCGGCCGTCGGGGAGGGTGGTGACGACGGCGGGGGCGGGGGCCGGGGGGACCTGGCCGTAGTAGGGGGTGTACGGGTCGTAGGCGGCGTAAGGGTTCTGTTCGACGGGGGCGGCGGGGGCGGCGGGGGGCGGGGTGTCGTACCCGTAGGGCCCGTAAGTCCCGGAGGACCCTGAGGACCCGTAAGTCCCGTAGTGGCCGTAGTGGCCGTAGGACCCGTAAGGCCCGTAGGGGTGCTCGGGGTTCTCGGGGGGCGTGCTCCAGGTGGGGGCGGCTGCCGGAACCGGCTCCGGGGTGAACAGCGGGACCACCCCCTCCGTCCCCTCCGTGAACAGCGGCAGCCGCAGCTCGCCGGTGTCCATGGCCGCGTTGTTCTGGGAGCGGTGGAGGCGGGAGTAGGCGCCGCCGCGGGCGAGGAGTTCGTCGTGGCGGCCGGTCTCGACGACCCGGCCGCGGTCCACGACGAGGATGCGGTCGGCGTCGGGGGCGAGGTTCAGATCGTGGGTGATCATGATGGTCGTACGGCCGGTCATCAGCCGGCGCAGGGGCTTGACGACGCGGCGGGCGGCCATCGCGTCGAGGCCGGTGGTGGGCTCGTCGAGGACGAGGACGGGGGCGTCGCGCAGGATCGCGCGGGCGATGGCGAGCCGCTGGAGCTGGCCGCCGGAGAGGCGGGCCGTGCCGGGGTCGATCCGCGTGTCGTAGCCGTCGGGGAGG
The DNA here is from genome assembly GCF_055597585.1 of Streptomyces sp. AMJ-169. NCBI lineage: Bacteria > Bacillati > Actinomycetota > Actinomycetes > Kitasatosporales > Streptomycetaceae > Streptomyces > Streptomyces sp. AMJ-169. Next base: position 21,684 of record NZ_JBVLTJ010000019.1, on the reverse strand, counting down.
CGGACGACGAAGTCGTGGGCGTCGGCCGCCCGGGCCGCGGCCTCGATCGCCTCGTCGCTGGCGCCGGACCGGCCGCAGGCGATGTTGGCGCGGACGGTGTCGTGCAGGACGAGGGTCTCCTGGGGCAGGAGGGTGACGTACTCCCGGAGCCGGTTGACGGGGAAGTCCCCTAGGGGGATCCCGTCGAGCCGGATCTCACCGGCGTCGGGGTCGTAGAAGCGCAGCAGGAGTTTGGAGACCGTCGACTTCCCGGCGCCGCTCGGGCCGGTGACGATGACCAGTTCGCCGGGGCTGACCCGGAAGGAGAGACCCCTAAGGGTGGGGTCGTCGGCGCCGGGGTAGCGGAAGGAGACGTCGCGAACCTCGACGGCGCCGTCCGGGCGGCCGGTGTCGACGGGGCTGCGGGGGTCGGCGACGGCCGGTTCGGCGTCGAGGATCTCGATGAGGCGTTCGGCGCCCGCGGTGGCCGCGGTGATGGTCAGGCCGAGCTGGGCGAGACCGCGCACCGGCGGGTAGAGGTAGCCCAAGAAGGCGGCGAACGCGAGGAGTTGGCCGAGGGTCATGCGGCCGGTGGAGATCTCCCAGGCGCCGATGCCGATGACCGCGAGGACGCAGACCGTCTCGATGACCTGGACGAGTTGCTCGTAGGCCTCATTGAGGCGGGTGGAGCGGACGGAGGCGCGGAACCAGGCGGTGGCCTCCTCGTGCAGCCGGCGGCGCTCGGCGTCGCGGCGGCCGTAGGCCTGGGTGAGGACGATGTTGCCCAGGGACTCCTCGACGACGGAGGTGATCGCGCCGTCGGCGACGCGGCCCTCGCGGGAGACGTCCTTGATGGAGCCGGAGAAGCGGCGGGCGGCCAGCCAGAAGAGGGGCGCCAGGACGAAGGTCGCGGTCGCGAGGTCCCAGCGCAGCCAGAACGCGGCGGCGGCGTAGAACAGGGCGCTGAAGGCGGCCGAGGCGGCGCCGATCAGGCCCGAGACGACCAGCGTCTCGATCGCCTCGACGTCACTGGTCAGCCGGGACAACAGGTCGCCCTGGCGGTGGAACTGGAAGAAGTGCGGGGGCAACTGCTGTACGTGGTCGAAGACATGCTCGCGCAGTCTCATCACGAAGCGCTCGGTGGCCCAGGCGGCGAGGGAGTTGCCGGCGTACGCGACGATCGCGCCGACGATCGCGACACCCAGCCACTTCAGGGCGGGCGCCCAAAAGGCGCTCAGCGAACCCTGGTTGAGGGCGTGGTCGGTCAAGTCGCCGAAGAGCAGGATGGCTTCGGTCTCGGCGAGCGCCGCGACGATCGTGCACCCCCAGACCAGCAGCAGCCACTTGCGCAGTCCCCTGGTCAGCGGCCAGAAGCGGCGGAACGCGACCTTGGAGGGAATGGTCGGGGTGTCGTATTCATATTCATCGGAATCAGGACCGATGCCGTGATCAATATCGCGGGCATCATTTTCTATATTCCTGCCGCTCATCCGAACCGCCCTTTTCCGTCCGCCGCCTCCTGCTTGCGCGCATAAACCGGAAAAGGGGCCGACAGTGCACCGTCGGCCCCTCTCGGGTTCATTTCAAGATCAGTCGTCCTGGCCGGGGATCGGCTTAGGCGCCGGCGGAACCGGCTTCTTGGCCTTGGGCTTCGGCTTGGGCGGCGGGGGGAGCTGCTTCGACTTGGGCTTCGGGGGCAGCGGGGCAAGCTTCTTGAAGCTCATTCCAACTCCTTGGGGGGATTGCGCTGAACCTTCAATTTCGCCGAATTCCGCGTCCGGAACCCGATACCGAGGAACTTACACGCTCCTCATGTTTCCGGGAGGCAAAATTGGCAAAGAGGCACTGTGAATCCCCTTGGAGAACCTGAGTGTTCCTTTAGCGGCCGTCCCGCGGACCGAACACCTCCAGCGCTGTCCGGTCACTCACCCGCGCATACAGATAAGTGTCCGCCCACGCGTCGATCCCGTCGTATTCACACTCCCCGACCAGCCGTTTCACCGCCGCCGGGATGTCGTACGCCGTGACCCTCAGGTCGGTCCCGGGACCGAGGAGACACCAGTGGGCGCCGGGCCGGCCGTACGGCATGCCGACGCTGCCCGGGTTGACGATCAACCTCCCTTCCGCGAGCCGGACATAGGGCATGTGGGTGTGTCCGCACACGACGACGCGTACGTCCGGGTCGACGCCGGCCAGCACCTCCGCCCAGCGCTCCGGGCGGGAGTCGGCCAGGACAATCTCCTCGTCGTCGCGGGGAGTTGCGTGGCAGAACAGGACGTCGCCCAGGCCCCGCACCTCAAGGGTCACGGTCGCGGGCAGCCCCGCCAGGAAGTCGACCTGCTCCTCCGTGAGCGCCTCCGCCGCGAACGGGCCTATGGGGTCCGGGATTTCGTCGCGCAGACCGCGCCGGTACTCCACCAGCTCGCGGTCCGCGTTGCCCGCCACCCACAGCACGCGCTCGCCCTGTTCCCTCAACAGGTCGATGACTTCGGCGGGTTGGGGCCCGGCCGCGATGTCCCCGGTGAGGACGATCCGGTCGGCCGCCACCACCTCCGGCTCGGCCAGCACCGCCTCCAGGGCGGGCAGGACACCGTGGATGTCGGAGAGGACCGCTACTTGATTCACCATCAGATTCCTCACTGTGTAAGCCACTTCGCCTCCTTCTGCCGCTCCCGCAGCCACGTACGCCACTTCGCCCTCTCCAACTGCTCCCGCAGCCGTGTACGTCACCCCGCCTCCCCCTTCCGCTCCCGGACCCCCTCCGCCAGCACCTCCGCCAGATGCCGCCCCCGCACTCCGCCCAGCTGCTCCAGCTGGGTCCGGCAGGAGAAGCCGTCCGCGAGGATCACCGCGTTCTCGGGGGCCTCGCGCACCGAGGGCAGGAGCTGTTCCTCCGCGCAGGCCCGGGAGACCTCGAAGTGACCTTGTTCGAAGCCGAAGTTGCCCGCCAGGCCGCAGCAGCCGCCGGACAACTCGCCGGTGAGGCCAGCCGCTTGGCGCAGGCGCCGGTCAGGGGAGTCGCCCAGGACCGCGTGCTGGTGGCAGTGGGTCTGGCCGGCAACCGGACGGTCCAGCCTAGGAGGCGTCCAGCCGGGCGCGTACTTCTCCAGCGCCTCCGCGAACGTCAGGACACGGGCCGCCAGCCGAGCGGAACGGGGGTCGTCCGGGAGGAGTTCGGGAAGGTCGGTACGGAGAGCGGCGGCACAACTGGGCTCCAGGACGACGAAGTCGACGGGCGTGTCGGCGAAGTCGGGTTCAGCACGGGCGGGTTCAGACGCACTGGTGAAGCCGGTTTCAGTACCGGCGTGTTCAGACGCACCGGCGAAGCCGGTTTCAGCACCGGCGAGTTCAGCCGCACCGACGAAGTCAGCTCCCTCATCAGCGAGTTCAGCCGGACCGGCGAAGTCGCCCCCCTCATCAGCGAGTTCACCCCCTCCGACAGCCCCGCCCCCCTCAACAACCCCGGCCCCGCCGACCCCGACCCCCTCAACAACCCCGGCCCCGCCGGCTCCAGCCCCCTCCGCCAGATACCCGTCCAGCAGATCCAACGTCCTCCGCATCACCCCCCGAGCCCGCTCCAACTGCCCGGTGGACACATACGTCAGCCCACAGCACACCTTCTTCCCCCGCACCGCAGGCGGCAGCTCCACCCCCACCCCCGCCGCCTCCAGCACCTCAACAGCCGCCCGCCCCACCTCAGGTGACAGATACTCAGTAAACGTGTCCGGCCACAACACCACCGTCGCCCGCGCGCCCTCCGAAGGACCGGCCCCCTCCGCAGGCCCCGCCCCCTCCGCACGACCCACCCCCTCCGAAACCGCCGCCCCTTCCGAACCCGCCCCCGCACGAGAACCCACCTCCGCACGAGAACCCACCCCCGCAACCCTCCTCCTCCCCCACCACCGCCCCAACGTCTCCGAAGCCACCCGAGGCACCCCCCGCTCCCCCGCAACCCCGCCCACCCGCTTCCCCAACCCCGCCAACACCCCTACAGATCCGGCCCAGTTGACCACCCCCGCACTCCGCGTCCGGGCCACCCACCCCAGCCACACCGGCAGCCACCCCATGCTGTAATGCGCGGCCGGCCGCCGCCGCCCCGCGTAATGGTGGTGAAGGAACTCCGCCTTGTAGGTCGCCATATCGACCCCCACCGGACAGTCCGACCGGCACCCCTTGCACGACAGACACAGATCCAGCGCGTCCCGCACCTCGGCCGACCGCCACCCGTCGGTCACCACCTCCCCCGCGAGCATCTCGTGCAGCAACCGCGCCCGCCCCCGCGTCGAATGCTCCTCCTCCCCGGTCACCCGGAACGAAGGACACATGACACCGGCCCCCGCGGGCTCGGCCGTACGGCACTTCGCGACCCCCACACACCTGCGCACCGCCGCCCCGAAGTCCCCGCCGTCGGACGGATATCCGAACTCCACCGGCACCGGCGTACGCGGCAGCGGCGCGAAGCGGAGGTTGGCGTCCAGGGGCGCGGGGCGCACGAGGATGCCGGGGTTCAGCAGATCGTCCGGATCCCACACCCCCTTGACCCGCTCGAACAGCCGCACCATCTCCGCCCCGTACATCCGCGGCAGCAGCTCCGCCCGCGCCTGCCCGTCCCCGTGCTCACCGGACAGCGACCCCCCGTGCGCGACGACGAGATCCGCCAACTCCTCGGAGAACCGCCGGAATTGAGCCACCCCCGGCGTGGAGAGCAGATCGAAGTCGATGCGCACGTGGATGCACCCGTCCCCGAAGTGCCCGTACGGCGTCCCGCGCAGCCCATGAGAAGCCAGCAGCCCCCTGAACTCCCGCAGATAGGGCCCGAGTCGGGCGGGCGGCACCGCGCAGTCCTCCCAGCCCGGCCACGCCTCCCGGCCGTCCGGCATCCGGGTCGCCGTCCCGCTCGCGTCCTCCCGGATCCGCCACAAGGTCCGCTGGGCGCCGGGGTCGGTGACGATCAGCGCGTCGACGGCGTCGGCCGCCCGCACGATCGTCTCCGCCCGCGCCCGCGCCTCCCCCGCGCTCTCCCCGCCCGTCTCGACGAACAGCCAGGCACCCCCTAGGGGCAACCCCGAGCCCTCGGGCACGAGGTCCGCCGCCATCCCCTCGACCGTCAGCGGCCCGTAGGGGAGCAACCCTGACGCCGCCTCCGCCGCCGCGCCCTCGTCGCCGTACCCGAGCACCGCGAGCGCCCGCGCGCGGGGCGCCGCCACCAGGCGTACGGTCGCCCGGGTCAGCACCGCCAGGGTCCCCTCGGAGCCGCAGTACGCGCGGGCCGTGTCGGCGCCCTTCTCCGGCAGCAGCGCGTCCAGGGCGTACCCCGAGATCCGCCGGGGCAGCTCGGGAAAGCCCGTGCGCAGCCGGGCCAGCTCGGTGTCGACCAGGGCGCGCAGGCCCTCCGGGGCGCCGGACCAGCCGGGGCCCAGGGTGTGCCGCTCGCCGCGCGCGGTGAGCACGTCCAGGGTGCGGACGTTGTCGGCGGTCGTGCCCCACGCGACCGAGTGCGAGCCGCACGAGTTGTTGCCGATCATGCCGCCGAGGGTGCAGCGGCCGTGGGTGGAGGGGTCGGGGCCGAAGCGGAGGCTGTAAGGGGCACCGGCCTCCTGGAGCCGGTCCAGGACGAGCCCCGGCTGGACGACGGCCGTACGGCTCCCGGGGTCCAGTTCGAGCAGCCGGTTCATGTGCCGGGTGAAGTCCAGGACGACGCCGGTGCCGGTGGCCTGTCCTCCGATCGAGGTACCCCCGCCCCGGGCGACGACGGGCACCCCGTGCTCCCGGCACACCGCGAGCGCGGCGGCCACATCGTCGTCGTCCCTAGGGGACACCACCCCTAGGGGCACCCTCCGGTAGTTGGACGCGTCCATCGTGACGAGCGCCCGGGAGGTGACGTCGAACCCGACCTCACCTCGCAGGGCCTTGCGCAGCTCAGCTTCCAGATTCGGCATGGGGACAGGAAATCAGTACGGCGTCCGAACCCGCTCCCGTCCCGCGTCTCACCAGGAGCCCCACCGCGTCTCAGCGGCCGGAACAGGTTTCACCGGGGTTTCCCCTACGGGCTACCCTCCCCTCGTGGCTGAGATCCGGATTCCCGCTGACATCAAGCCCGCCGACGGTCGTTTCGGCGCGGGCCCCTCCAAGGTGCGGACCGAGGCGCTGGACGCCCTGGCCGCCACCGGCACCTCCCTCCTGGGCACGTCCCACCGCCAGGCCCCGGTGAAGAACCTGGTGGGCGAGGTCCGCGAGGGCATCTCCGCGCTGTTCTCGCTGCCCGAGGGGTACGAGGTCGTCCTCGGCAACGGCGGCTCGACCGCGTTCTGGGACGTCGCGACCCACGGCCTGATCGAGAACAAGTCGCAGCACCTCACCTTCGGCGAGTTCAGCTCGAAGTTCGCCAAGGCCGCCAAGCTGGCCCCCTGGCTGGCCGAGCCGACCGTGATCTCCTCCGACCCCGGCACCCACCCCGAGGCGCAGGCCGAGGCCGGCGTGGACGTGTACGCGTTCACCCACAACGAGACGTCGACCGGCGTCGCGGCCCCGATCCGGCGCGTCGCGGGCGCCGACGAGGGCGCGCTGGTCCTGGTCGACGCCACCTCCGGCGCCGGCGGCCTCCCCGTCGACATCGCCGAGACCGACGTCTACTACTTCGCCCCGCAGAAGTCCTTCGCCTCCGACGGCGGCCTGTGGATCGGCGTCTTCTCCCCGGCCGCGATCGAGCGCGCCGAGCGCGTGCACGCCTCCGGCCGGCACGTCCCGGAGTTCTTCAGCCTCCCCACGGCGATCGACAACTCCCGCAAGAACCAGACGTACAACACCCCGGCGCTCTCCACCCTGTTCCTGCTGAACGAGCAGCTCAAGTGGATCAACGGCCAGGGCGGCCTCGCCTTCTCCACCTCCCGGACGAAGGACTCCTCCACCCGCCTCTACACCTGGGCCGAGGAGTCGAAGCACGCGACGCCGTTCGTCACCGACCCGGCGAAGCGCTCGCAGGTCATCGGTACGATCGACTTCGCCGACGACATCGACGCCGCCGCGATCGCCAAGGCCCTGCGCGCCAACGGCATCGTCGACACCGAGCCCTACCGCAAGCTCGGCCGCAACCAGCTGCGCGTCGCGATGTTCCCGGCGATCGACCCGTCGGACGTCGAGGCCCTCACGAAGTGCGTCGACTACATCATCGACAGCCTCTGACGCGATCGGTACGACGACGAAGGGCGCCCGGTGAACTCCGGGCGCCCTTCGCGCAGTTCAGGCCGCCGTACAGCTCACGGCGGGCGAACTCCCCCCGCCGGGCGCCGCACTGAACCCGAGAGTGGCCGAACTCCCCGCCGCCAGCGCCCCGTTGTGCGCGGCGTTGACAGCGGTCACCGCCGGTCCGCTCTGTGTGTACGAGGCGTTCCACATGCTGGAGACCTGCTGTGAGCCGGCGAAACTCCAGGTGACCTTCCACGACGAGATCGCGGCCGACCCCGAATTCACCACCGTCACCTCGCCGTTGAACCCGCTCCCCCAGTCACTGGTCACGGAGTAGGCGGCGGTACAGGCGGCCGAAGAGCCACCACCCCCGCCGCCCCCGCTTCCGCCCCCGACCGGCGGGAAGAGGGGCGCCTTGACGCTCGCGAGATACCCGTCCTTGACGGTGTCGACGCTCTGCCAGTCGTCCTTCAAAATCCCCCCGGTGTCACCGGAGTTGGGGTTCCAGGACCAGAACGTCCAGTGGAAGGAGTCACCCCCGTACGACGAGGTCGGCCGCAGATAGCTCACCAGCGCCGCGAGCCACTGCTGGTCCACGCCCGCCTGGAGCGTCGTACCGAACTCCCCCACCCACACCGGGGCGATGTTCTGCTTGAAGATGTAGCCCCAGTACTTGTCCCAGATCCCCGGCATGTTGGCGGGGAACGCGGGGTCGCTGAACCAGCTCTGCTGGGCGACGCTGGTGGCGTAGTCGTGGGCCGAATACACCACGCGGTCAGGGACGTTGAGCTGTACCGGGTACTGCCCGACGCCCATCAGATTGCCGCCCCACCACCCCGAGACCCCGTTGAAGCTCTGCACGCCCTCGACGAAGATCAGCAGCTCCGGATTGACCCCGAGCACCGCGTTCCCGGCCCGCTGCGCGGCCAGCCGCCAGTCGGTCGCGACATCCCCGCAGCCCCAACAGGCGGGATCGTGCGGCTCGTTGTGGAGATCGATGCCTACGACGGTGGAGTTGCCGGCGTAACGCGTCGCCAGCGCGCGGAGGTTGGCGATCCACGTCGACTCCGGCACGGCGGCGGTGTACCACAGCGCCGACTGCCCGCTCGCGTCCGGCCGGTGCCGGTCGAGGATGATCCGCATGCCGTCCTGGCCGGCGTACGCCACGATCTTGTCCAGCACACCAAGGGAGTTGAGCCCTTGGAGGTCGGCGTTCTTGCCGCTGGAGAAGTCGATGCTGTTGGGGACGGTCGAGGCCTTGAAGATGTCGTCGCTGTACGGGATGCGGATGGTGTTGTAGCCGAGCGACCTCATCTGGTCGATCATGCTCTTGTAGTCGCGCGACCAGAGGCCGTGGACCGTGTAGTTGGCCGTCGGGAACTAATCCAAGAGACAGTTTTTGGAGGTTCCTGGATCATGGATGCCATGGAACAACCCGAGGTCACCGAGTTCGACGGGTGCGGGAGGTGCCTGGTAGCGGTTCGCCGTCTATCGCGCAAGAACGAGAAAACGAACAGCCCGGAGAAGCAGAGAGACCTAATCTTGAAGGCCGCAGCCGAGGTTGGCGGCCACATCATCGGGTGGGCCGATGACTGGGAAGTGTCAGGCGCTATTGACCCACTGGAAAGGCCCAAGTTCGGTCCGTGGCTCCGAGGGAAAATGGGGCCGTATAGCGGCATCGTTGGGGCAGCAGTCGACCGGATCGGCCGCAACGCGCGGGACGTTCTCAACACGGCGTATACGACCTATGAAGCCGGAAAACTCCTCATCACTGCCGATCACCCGGGAGTCTGGGACCTTTCGGACCCGAACCAGGAATCGGAACTACTTGTCAAGGCCCTAGGCGCCCAGCTTGAACACCGTTCGACCAAGGTACGCATTCAAGAAGAGCACGTGCGGGCCCGAAATGCGGGACAGCCGAAACAGAAGCCATCATATGGATACATGTACGTTCGGGAGATCCCGACAGGAAAAGTCACCAAGGTAGCCCTACATCCTGAATCCACGAAGCAGATACGTAAAGTTGCTCAGCGACTTCTCGCCGACACAACCGGAAAGATAACCGTCAACTCTGAGTGCGCCCGGCTGACACGCGAAGGAGTACTAACCCCACATGACCGGCTTGCGGTTATGTACGGACGAGAGCCGAAGGGCGCCCCATGGGTCTACGAATCGCTGCGGTCAATTCTATGCAGCGAAGCCGCTTTGGGATATCTCATGCATAACGGGAAGCCGGTTTTGGGCGAGGACGGGCGACCCATTCAAATAGCACCACCCCTGTGGGATAGCGCAACACGTCTGGCATTGATCGCGAAGACCCAACCAAAACAGAAACAAAAGAGGAAAAGGGCACCTCAGGGAACCAAACTTCTGGCAGATATTTCCGATTGCGGCGAATGCGGAGTGCGCCTGATCGCAGGCGGACGTAAAGGGTACGGGTGCACGGCACGAGTTCGCGGAATGCCGAAATCGCAGAAGTGTAGGCCAGCACCAACTATGATGGCTCACCTTTTGGAGGCGGCAGTCTCGGAAAAGTTCCTGGCCGAGTATGGCAGTGGTCAGGTGATGAAAAAGATTTTCGACCCAGGCACGGGCTATGCCGCCCAGATAGCTGCACTGGAGGTGGACAGGAAGAGGCTTCGGGACGACCGGGAAGCAGGCTTGTACGACTCGGACGATGACGCCGAGTGGTTCCGTACCAGGTACGCTCAACTTGGCGCCGACATAGAGCGGTTGAAGAAACTCCCCGAAAAACCTGCGGGCATGAAGATGGTTCCGACAGGGATAACGGTAGCCGAGAAATGGGATAAGGCACGCGACGATGCGGAGCGCCGAGAAATGCTCGACGAGTTCGGGATAAAGGTCAAGCTGTTCTCGAAGAAAGCGTCTAACAGGTTTGAGATGACGGGGAAGAATCCTTACATGTTGGCGAGCTGAACGAGTCGGATTGTTCAGCCGTCCCGAGAGAGGAATAGAGTTCATGCGAAAGGGTAGTGCCATGATTCGTGTCGCGTTTGTTCACCCTGACGGGAAAGAGGAGATGCGGGAACTCCCTGTGGTTCCCCGGGTGGGGGAGCACATCGGATGGGCGCCCGGCTCAGAGGGTATTACGGAAGAGCACACGGTTAGTTCGGTCTACTGGGATCTTGACGGGCGGGATGGATTCCATGCGGTGGTTACGCTTGAGGACCGGGTGATTGGCCGACTCTCTGATTCGGAGGTCAATTCTTCAGCCGTTAGCTGAAGCAGAGGGAAGTAGACACAGTGAAGCCCCGGCGTGAGATTACGCCGGGGCTTCACTGTTGATGCGTCCAGACAGTCAGCATCGGTGGGGGTGCGAACAGCGGATGTCCCCGCCGGCAAAAAGACGACGGCAGGGACATCCGCTGTTCTTGCGTCCGTTTTCGGCTCACCGCAGCTGGGAGCCGATCTTGTCAGGGTGCGATCCGGCTGATAACCGGCCGCAGGTAGTTCACTGGAGTCCCATTCAGTGTAGTGAATTCAACGGTCTTGATGGACAGCCGGTTGATTGAATTGTTCGGGAGTTCGGCCACCTCTCCCCGGAGAGCGTCTGTGAGCATGCTCGATTTAGAAGTCAGCCGGAAGATTCCCAAGCTCGATTCTCCGAATATCCGGAACAGGATGTCGGCGGCATTTGGCTCTGTGATTATGTCAATGCTTTCTGACTCGGTAAGGACGGCCCATTTTCCGTCTTCCTCTTTCTCTGTCTGGGCGCGCCCCCCGAAGGCGGAAGATATGCGGTTCGCGATATGCCAGTCATCAGAAGTCACATGCCATCCCAAAGGGTGGGCGGCGCGGGGATCTTTCTCAAACGCGGGAGAGAAGGCGCCAGCTATGCAGTTCATTGGTTCTCTTGCTCTCTTCCTTCCGTATCTCTCGCAGGACTGCCAGATCTTCGGCTATGCCCGCTGCTATCTCGGCTTCTGCCGAGGTGTGGCCGGAGCCGACATAGCGCCAGGTGGAGTCTGTGATGTTGTCGGTGTGGTCATTGGTTATGCCGCCATTCCGGTGTTCTGTTCGTGCGGCCCGGAGTTCGCTGTAGGTGGTGGAGTAGTTCCGGGATTTGGTGAGTATGTGGCCGCGAAATCCGAGGGTGTGGGCCCAGAGCCTGAGGCGGAGGGGTTCGAGTTCGGGGAGGGCGCCGAGGCGCCAGCACGTGCCCATGAGGGCGCGCAGGTGAGGGCTGACCGGGGCGAGGGCTATCGAGGCGTAGTCGGTGACCCGGTAGTCGATGCCGCCGGAGTCGCCGACGCTCTTGGATACGTACTTGGCGACGTAGGAGGCAACGGCCGTGTCGGTCACGGCAGTTGAGCCGGTGAAGGCGTCTGAGCCGATCGGGTGCACATCGAGCTGCGTGCCCCAGCGCACGGCCCTCTCGCCGGTCGCCGGAGAGTACGGGGCCCGGACGACCACAGAGGCCGCAGCGGCCCGTACAGCCCCTTCCAGGACTTCCGGGGTGGCCCACAGCGGGGGAGGGGTGGACGGGCCGTCGGGGCCGTCGAGGCGGACGACGGCATGGAAGTGCACGGCGCCGCGCCGCTGGTATTCGGCGACCTTGGCGAAGGACAGCCTCAGGTGCTCGCCGAGGCGTGCCTGTGCGATGCCCGCCGCCGTCGCGAGGTGGCGTCGTACGGCGCCTGTCCAGACGTTCCACAGCCGTCCGGCGAGGGCGTGCCAGAGGACGTGTCCGGGGTAGTCGTAGCACTCGGGGCACAAGGGCTGACCTGTCGTCAGATCGCCGTCGGCATGGTGTTGTCCGCAGCCGAGGGGGCGTCCGTGCGGGCAGGTTCCGCCGTCGCGCCGGGGTCGGCACGGGGGCCCGGAGGGGTCGGTGGCACGGTGGACGGCCCCGAACGTGGGGGCGGTGAGGGTGACGAAGAGGCGGGGGTGGAGCTGGACCCGGCCGGTGACGCCTTTGCCGCCGAGGAGGCCGGAGCGGACCAGGTGGAAGGTGTCCCCGGCGTGGACGCGGGCGCAGGAGGGGCAGACGGTTTCCCGGCGGTTGCGGCACCGTACCGGCATCCGCCCGCCCGGCTCCCCGGTGGTGTCGTAATGGCGGAGGATTTCACCCGTCCGGGCATCCCGGGTGATGGTGTGCCCGGCCAGATAAACGGGACGGGCGCAGCCTCCGGTTCCTTTTATCTGTTCACGCCAGCGCGGGAATCCTGGCTCATTCGCGAGCCGGATCATGTCGCGTTCAGTGTCAGAAAGAAGGCACGGGCGCCCAGCCTCTCGCGGGACTGGGCGCCGCGCCGGTCGGTCGGGGGAGGGCATCAGGGGGGCCTCTTTCACAGGGGGGCAGGTCAGTCATAGGTCTTCTCCCGGTACGACCGGCCGGACTGCGGAAACCGCACCCCCGCCAGGGCAAAACCCCAGGTCAAAGGGGGTGCGGTCCATGCCGGCTTCGAGTGGTAGGTTCCGGTGTTTCCGGAGGGTGCTAGTGGATGCTGGCCGGTTCACCGGTACCGGTCACCGCGTTCGCGATGACCGTAAGGAGCGCCTGTATCGGGTCGCCCAGAGGGGTCATTCCGAGCAGGAATCCAGCCAGTACCAGAATCGCGATCTGCGTGATGGAAATTTCTCTTTCACGCGCCAGCATGTATATGTACAGAAATAGCATTGCGCAGCAGAAATAAAGCACCGCCGAACTCATGCGTTTTCACCGCCTTTCGGGAATTCGATGGGGCCCGCTTTGCTCAGGAGAGCGTCAGCGGGGGGATTCATGGCCGCGATCTGCGCCGTTTCCTCCTCCGTGACCGGGTGGGAGCGGGCGCGCACCCATCCCCCGGCCACGGTGACCACGGCAACCCCTTGTTCGTCGTCCGCGATCGACTGGACGGCCGCGACCGCATCGGGGTGGATGTCGCCGACGGTCATCTCTGCGGAGGCTTCATCGTGGGCTCGGTGGGCGATGCGTCCGCCGAGCTGCGAGCGCAGCGCGGTGACCCGGGCGCCGATGTCGGAGCCGACGCGCTGTCCGGCCACCACTAGGTGCACGCCGAGCGCGGCGCCGAGCTGGGCGACGCGCAGGAGGAGGGTTCCCGCGCGTTCGGATTCGTCCTTGGACTGGCGCGTGCCGTCCATCAGATACAGCTCCGCCAGCTCATCGACGATCACGACCACGGGCACGGGCCGGTCATGCTCCGGCAGGGCCCAGACGGACCGCACGCCCGCCACCCGGCAGACAAGGACGCGATGGTGGATCTCCTCCAGGACCCCCGACAGCACGTCGATCGCCTCGCGCCGGTTGGTGGCCAGCTCAGTCAGCCGCCGCCCGAAAACCGACAGTTCCATGCCGCCCTTGAGGTCGATGCCGACCAGCGCCACCGGCTGAGGGGCGAGCCCCCGCACCAGCGCCGCCAAGAGGGTGGACTTGCCGGACTGTGTGGCTCCCGTGACGAGCCAGTGGGGGACCGCCCGCAGGTCGATCAGCCAGCGGTTCCCCTCATCCGTGCGGCCGACGTCCGCCGTCATCAGCGTCCAGCCCGCCGCGCCCGCCGCGACCTCACCCCGCAGGGGATCGCTGGCCATGACCGTGATCACGGCCTCACCCCGGCGTACCGAGCGCACCCGCACCGCGTGCACCCTCCAGGTGTGTTCCATCGCCCGCGCAGCGTCGTACACGAGCTGCGGTGTCTGCCCGGGGTGCAGAAACACTTTCAGGACCAGCCCGTTGCGGGTGGGCCGGGGCAGCGAGCGCCGAGGGGGTTCGGGGCGGATGCCCGTCCCCCGCACGACCAGCGACCCCACTACTTGACGAACCGTCAGGTAGACCGAGAGGCCGGTGTGGTCACAGAGTTTGCGCCACGTCCACCAGATGCGGACGGCCGTCGCCGGGTAGCCGGTCAGCCACCAGCGCCACGGCCAGGTTGGCCGGGGCGACCGTGTTCGCTTGGCCCTGCGGGTCGCCAGCGCGGGACGCCACCACCACTCGGTCAGCGACAGGGCGACGAACGCCCACCCCAGTCCGAGGATCAGCCACGAGGCGATCACTTGCCCGCCTCCATCTGATCTATGAGCGCCCGCGCGCGGATCTTTGTTTCGGTCGCGTGATGGTGCGTCAGCTTCAGCAGGTAGCGGATGATCCCCGCCTCATCGGACACCGACAGCAGCGCCTCGAGGCCGGACAGGGCCCGCAGGTCCTTCAGCAGCGCCCCGAACTCGAAGTCGGTGTCGTCGTCGACGGTCACCGCGTCCCAGTCCGTACCGCTCTCGGCCGCAGCCTCTTTCATCTGCCGCACCATCGAGGCCGCCTCAGCCGCGACCCTGCTTGCGCACGGGAACGAGCAGGCCCGTACCGGCTGTTCGTCCTCCCCCGCACGGCCGACGATCACGGACGGTGTCCGCGTGCCCTTGAGGTAGTCCCTGCCGCAGTAAGCGCAGGCCATGCCGTCTCTCTGGCGGGCTGCCAGGCCCCAGAAGTACCGGTCCATCATCAGGACTCACCCCCGCTCTTGCCCCGGGGCGCGGCGGCCGGAGCGGACCCCGCAGCCGCAGCAGGCGCCGCCGCCGTCGGCCGGATCGCCCCCGCCTTGTAGGAGGTGCCCGACCGGCCGTCCACCTGCCACTCCGTGGCCCACAGGTCGACCACCGCCACCTCGGCACCCTCCGCGATCCCCGCCGGCGCGCCGATGGTGACCACCTCGATCACGTCGGTCCGCCGCCCCTCCGCCTGACGCACCGCCAGACCGGTCACCCACTGGGGACGCCCCTCCCGGTCCCGGCGCGGCTGGCCGTCCGGGGTCATCCGCGCCTCAGGGGCCGTGACACACCGGATCGTGCCCAGACGGGCCGTGTCGATGGGTTTCGTCTGCATGAAGACACACCTCTCCTCAACTCAACATGTCATCCACTCATTCGAATGAGTGAGTGGCTGGTTCATGCTGGGCCCCTGCACAGGAGAGGGTCAACCACTTATTCTCATGAGTGCCTGACCGTGTAGATCACGGGTAGCCGAGAGTCAACGCGGCGCGGCCGAGCCGACGCCCCGCAGGAAAGGACACGCATTGCATGACAGCACCAGAGCAGATCCAGCCCCGCCCGACCATGGCCGCACAACTCGCTGAACGCGTCGGGCAGGACATCAAGAACGGCCGGTACGGTGTCGGGGAGTCACTGCCGTCCGAAACTCAGCTTGAGACGATGTACCAGGTCAGCAAGGCGACCGTGCGGACGGCGATGGACCGGTTGCGGCGCATGGGACTGATCGAGACCCGGCAGGGCAAGGGGTCCATCGTGATCAGCACCGGCGGAACCCTCCCGACCATCACCGTGCGGCGGGAAGTGCAGCGCACAGCCCGGGGTGCGTGGGTCCTGCCCGACGCGGCCCAGGTCGAGGAACCCGCTGTCAGCCGGGGCGCTCTGGACGGCCTTCCGGCACTTCTGCTTGACCGGCAGCACGAGGAAGCAGTCACCGTCGACCGCCTTCTGTACGACGCGAAAACCGGGGCGCGATTCGCCTACCGGATCTTCATTCCCCTTGCCACGGCGGCCGGTGTTCCGTCCCTTGCCGACACCCCCGCCCTGCCGACGAGCGATCTCTACGACCAGCTCAGCGCAGCAGGCGCCGACCTCGCTTTCACCGAGCATGTCACCGCCCGCCCTGCGTGGTCCGACGAGCAAGCCATGCTCGGACTCAGTGACTCCAGCCCGCTACTGATCACCTACCGGGTCACCACCGACCAGGAGACCGGACGGCCGCTGCTGTGCGAGGAGCTGAAGGCCCCGGCCACCACACAGTTGGTCTTCTCCCTCACCCCGACCCAGGCCCCAGCCAAGCGCACCACCCGCCGCGCCCGATCGGTGTAACTCTTCTCCACTTACTCAAGGGCGCGCGCTCCGCGCGCGCCGTCGGGGCGGACCGCCCGCCCCGGCCGGGCATGCGGCCTGCGGCCGGTCCCGTCCGGTCGGCGACCGCCCCGACGCACCCCAGCCGGCACCCCGAGCAGCAGCAGAGCCCACCTGAGGACCCGCTCAGGTGGGCTCCGTCGTACCCGGTCGGCCCCGGTCGAGAACCACCACCAGGACCAAGCCCTTCCACCCCGGCACCCCGCCGTCCAGCCCCCGGCAGCCGACACGGGGTGACCACCGCCGGACGCCGGGCACGACCAGGACCAGCCCGCCGTAACGGCCTATGACCGGGGCCGGTGGTACCCGGGGGGCGCTCCGCACTCCCCGGGACCCCCCGCGAGCACGGCACAGCCTCCCGCGCGCACCCGTATCACCGTGGCGCACCCCCGTCCGCGCGGAAGGCCATGCCGCACGGGGTACCGCGATGACCCCGCCGTACAGGCATCCAGATACCCGCCCACGGGCCCCAGCTCCCGGGGGTACGAACCGCTGCTGACCCGCCGGCAAAAAGACGACGGCAGGTCAGCAGCGGTTCTCCCGCCGGTTCTCCGCCTCACCGTCGGCATGTCTCAGCGTGCTTCCTGGCGGCAGCCGACGCCGGTCCGAAGCCCCGGACCCGGAGCGTCTTGCGGCATCCGTCGCACGCGATGAACTCAGCCCCCCGCGCGTCCTTCATCAGCGTCACCCGCGAGCCCGCCCGCGTCTTCCATTCCTGAGGCCGCATGGTCCCTCCCGTTGCTACAGATGAACGTTTCTTCCAGCTCAGGCCACGCCGGTCACCGAGTTCAGGTACTCGGCGATCAGGCGCACGCCGTCCGGCTGCATCCAGACGGCCCCCTCACCCGCAGGACCCGTACGCGGCACAGGCTTCACCACCCGCAGATCAAGCCCCGCCCGCGCGGCAGCAGCAGACAGCTCGCGAGCCGCCCCGTCCGCCTCACGCCACCCCGTCAGGTAGTCCACCTCAGGCAGCCAGACCGCCTCATCCGGCCAGCCTCCCGGTGCTGGTATCTCCTGCATAGCTCAGCTCATCCCTCCCTGAAGCCCCATTGACCAGATCACCGGCCAACCCCCCGTCACTTCCCAGCCGTTGGCGAAAACAGGGTGGTCACTCTACTTCGCTGCGCTGTCACCACCAGGGGCTATGCCCCACGTACCGCCCGAAAGGCCCCATTGCCACAGGACCCCTACGGTTCACTCATCGGCCGGACACATGCCAGATGCATATTCAGAACAGCCTGTCTGTTCACGCGGCCAGCCGTGCCGCAGCAGGCACCGCACCGTCCCGCCGCGCAGGCATCCAGCCGTCCGGCCACCCGCCCACGGGGCCCAGCTCCGGGGGCCCGGCCAGCGGGCGTTCCCGCCGGCAAAAGGACGACGGCAGGAACGCCCGCTGGCCGTCTGCCGGTTGCCCGCCCCACCCATATCGGTACATCCCGGGGCCCTTCCCGGGGTGCGACCGGCGGGCGTTCCCGCCGGCAAAAGGACGACGGCAGGAACGCCCGCCGGTCTCCTGCCGGTTCTCGGACTCCCCGCCGGTCCCGGAGGAACAGCCGCTCCCGGCAGCCAGGAGGAGACCCCGCAGACAGCAGAAAGCCCCGCCGTGCACGAAGCCGAGCACGACGGGGCAGCGCTGGTGCGGGAGGCGGGGAGGCCCTAGACGGCAGGAAGCCGTACTCCGTGGATCACGTCGGGGCCTACGTCTACCCCCATCGTTGCGAGGACGGCCGCCCGCCGCCGCTCCGCCGTGACGCGCTGGTACTGCTTCCGCTCGAAGTCGCGGTAGTAGTACGGAACAGCGTCGAGGTCTTCACCACTCAGCGGGATCTTGGCTGCGTTCTCGGCCGAGTAGGGGCTTCGGGGACACTGCGGCCCCCAGGGGGCACCCCAGCCGGAGGCGGGGGGCATTGCGGCAGTCTCAACGGCCTCAGCCGGAGAAGGAGCCTCTACGGGCTCCGGCTTGCGGTGCTTGCCCTTGCCGGGCAGCAGAAGCGCGAACAGGGTACGCAGGCACGCCGAGAGGGCGCGCGCGATAGAGTGGCGCACGGCGACAGTCCTTCCAAGACCAGTGTCGTCAGGCCCCGGCAGCGGAGTGTTACCAGCACTCCGGTCCCTGTCGGGGCCACCTTGTTTTGTTGTGTTGGGAACCGTACCACCGAGGTCAGCTCATCGGCGAGAAGCGGGTTTAGTCGTCGACGTTCGGATGGTCCAACGGCTGTACGTGTCCGTCGTACTCTCCGCCCGGCTCACCAGGGCCGAGGTAGGGATCTTGCAGGGGCAAGAAGATCTCGGGGTTGCATTCCTCGCATCCGGCGCAACCACCGCCCCGAGGTATCGGGCAGGGCATGAATGGTTCCTTTTCAGAATCGGTCTACGGCCGTCGCCTGTGGATCTCGGGTTTGGGGTGCTCGCGGGGCTCCCAGACATTCCTAAGGCGGTCGAGCGTTGAGACCAAGCCGCAATCCCAGCAGGCGGTGGCGATAGAGACGTCCGCGATGACTGCATCAGTCTGACGACTCCCGCACGCCCGGCAGGGCGTTCCGTTGTAGTTTCTTGCAACGAAGTTGAAAGCGTCCATGACTTCGCTGCCAAGCTGGAAAGCTTTAGCTAGAACGGTCCGATCGTGTCGTGTCTGCGTGGCCCAGTCCATATTCACCTCTAAGGTAGCTGGGGTTCTGAAAGCGGTACGGCGGCCCACCCGGGGGAGGCGGACCGCCGCGTCAACTCAGGCCGGATCAGGCGACGTTGAGTTCAGCTACCTCAGCGGCAGCATCCATTTCCGCGTCAGTGGCCATGAACTCGTCGAACTCCCCGTCTTTGACTCCCTCCGCGAACTTGGTGAACTCCACGCGGGTGAAGAAGAGTACGGGGCTGTTCTCGTCCTTGTCGTCAGACAGCGCGATCATGCGGGTACCGTCCGGCACGCTCGGGTGCGGGTGCCCATCGGCGTCCGACGCAGCAGCGACGATGACGCAGTCCTTGACGATGGGGTCAAGGTCCGTCCGCTTTGCCTTGCGCCAATCGAGGCCGGGAGCGGAAGGGTTCTCGAAGGGCTTTGTCGTATGCCCGTTGGTGATGGTTCCCATTCAGGTGTCCTTTCTCGGAGAGGGATTAGCCTGTGTGGCTTTCACCGTCCAAAAGCCACACAGGGTCTTTGGCCGGTCCGTTCCGTTCTGGAGTACGGGACGGACCGGAGAGCGTTCGCTAGTTGTTTACGAGCGCGCCAATCAGAGCCCCGGTGATTACTGCTGCTAGAAGAAGGGATACGAAAGCAGCGGCTTCGGGTATTGCTCTTCGCATGAGTTTCTTTCGTGCGTGGTGGGGGGGGGAGACCGCCCCTGCCGAGGAGGGGAATTAACATTCTCGGCAGGGACGGAGACTAGAGGGGGGAAGGTTCCGCAGAATTCGGCCGAAAGCTTCGGTTCGATCGTCTCTGAGGGTTTTCTCTAATGCGTCGGAGAGGGAGACGGGTTCGACGTTAGCGGGGAGCGCTTCCCATTCGGTTCCGCCATTGAGGGGGCGAAGCTGAATACGGCCAGCAAAATGATCCATTACCCGCCCGAGGCGGTTAGTTTCCGTGTCTCGTACGGTTTGGCCAACCTGAGGTTCCCGGGGCTGTCGAGGGGTGTTCACGCCGCCCCCAGCAAAAGAGAACGGTGAGGGTGATGCCGTATCACTTCGTTGGCCCACGCCACGGTTTCAGCGCTATGCCCCCTAGCCGACTCACGGTTCCGCGCGACTTGTTGGCAGCAGCCGCAGCCAGGGACCGGTACCGGCTCCAGCTCTGCGGGACGCGTCACCTCGGTCACTGCGACACCTCCTCAACCATCCCGGATCTAGCGTTCGCTGACGCTTCTTCGATGGCCCGCTCAACGAAGTCGCCGTGATCCCACGGGACAAGCCGCCAGAACGCCCGGGAAGCGACGAGCGCATGCAGCTCTGCAACGGCGTCTTGGACCGGTAACGCTTGCTTGCTGTTCATGACTAGCGGCCGGACCCCTCTACTGAGCTGTGACGATCTGCTGATGGCCACTCACACCATGGACCCCAGGGGGGTACGCTCACTAGGGATTTGGGCATTCCAAAAGAGGTAGGAATATTCCAAACGCGTAGGAATAACTGGGGAGTTGAACACGTGAGCGAGAACTCTTCGCCGGTTGCTGGTCCGGCTGCTGCCGAGTTCGGAGAGGAGGTCAAGGCGATTCGCCTGAAGCTCAAGATGTCTCAGACGCAGTTCGGGACCGAACTGCACTACCGGCAGGCGTACATCAGCAAGGTAGAGACCGGTCAAGTGCTGGCGTCGGAGTCTTTCGCTGAAGCCATGGACAGCTGGTTGAAACTGCCAGGGGTATATGCCCGCCAGCGGACACGGCTACTCAAGCTGTTTGCACACCCAGATTGGTTCCGCCCCTACGTGGAGCTGGAGGAGAGGGCGACCGCCGTACGGATGTTCCATCCGCAGTTTCTCCCCGGCTTGGTGCAGACGCCGGGGTATGCATGGGCGGTTCTGCGGGCGACCCGCCCGGAGAACCTAGACGAGTTGGTTGCGGGTCGTCTGAACCGTCAGAAGATCTTGAGTCGTTCGGACCCTGACCCGGCCCGCCTCTGGCTAGTTCTCAATGAGGCAGTGCTGAGGAACCGTGTCGGTTCTGCTGAGGTAATGCGGGAACAGCTCAAGCACCTGCGGGTGCTCGCGGAGGTCCCCCGGAACCGAGTTCAGATCATCCCCGCCCGAGAGCTGCACTATGGCTTCCCGACCAGTCCGTTCGGGCTGTTGTCGTTCAACGACAGAGCTGACGTGGTGCACGTCGACGGGTTTCCTCGTGGGTATGTCCTCACAGGACCGGACGACGTTCGGGAGGCGCAAGAAGCCTATGATCTGCTCAAGGCCATGGCTGCGCCGCCAGACGAGACGGCTTCTCTGATCGACTCCATTTTGAAGGACTCTGCATGAACCACCTCATCTCGCAAAGCGCGTGGTGCAAGTCTTCGTACAGCGGAAGTAACGGAGGCGAGTGCCTGGAGTGGGCTCCCGGGCACGCGCGGGCAACGGGCGTTGTCCCCGTTCGCGACAGCAAGATCCCGGACGGACCGCACCTCGCCCTCACCCCCCACGCGTTCGCAACCTTCATCAGCTTCGCCCGAGGCACCGACATCTAACTAGGTAGCTAGTCGACCCTGGCGTTTCAGAGGGGAATGAACGCCGGGGTCGACTGCCGTCCGTGGCGGGACGCCACCCGGCCAGGTAGAGCAAGGCCGAGCCCTCAGACCATCTCTGACGATCCGTCAGTATCGCTCCGACCAGCGGCTTTACTTCCACACACCCCCTGTCGAGGCAGCGTGTATGCTTTAGCTTGGTTCCCGGTCTCGAAGCCGAACCAGTTGACCCCGGCGACCCGGACCGGCTGCCCGGCCGCGTCCAGGATCTGCCGGCCGCTGGTGTGCCAGTACCCGGCCCCCGGCGCCGCCGCCGCGTGAGCGGCCTGGCCCCCTTGCACGGCGGTCAGCCCGAACGGCAGCAGCAGCGCGGCCACGACCGCGTACAGCGCCTTTCGCACAGTGCGGAACATGTCCCTTTGTTCCTAATCCGTGTGTAGGAATCCCAGCCGGGCCCCGGCGGGGTGGCTGGTCTTGCTGATGGACGGGTTC
>NZ_JBVLTJ010000018.1:0-151985 GCF_055597585.1 Streptomyces sp. AMJ-169 | reverse complement strand
AGCTAAGCCTCACAGCGCCGATGGTACTGCAGGGGGGACCCTGTGGGAGAGTAGGACGCCGCCGAACAAATTTTATGGAAAACCCCCGCATCCTCGCGATGCGGGGGTTTTCTGCGTTCCGGCGTCTTTTTGTAAAGGGCTCCTCTTTTGAGGAGCCCTTTTTGTTTTTACAGCCGGCCCGCCGCCTTCAGCGCGAGATACGCGTCCGCCAGCGCCGGCGCCAATTCATCAGGCGTCGCGTCGACGACGGTCACCCCATGGCGCCGGAGCTGCTCCGCCGTGCGATGTCGTTCCGTCTGCGCCTGGGCCGCCGCTGCCGCTTCATAGACCGCGTCGACATCGCCCCGAGCGGTGGCCATGCGCGCGATGTGCGGGTCGGCGACGGAGGCGACGAGGACCGTGTGGCGTCGGGTGAGCTGTGGGAGGACGGGGAGGAGGCCCTCTTCGACGGGGGCCGTGTCCAGGGTCGTCAGCAGGACGATCAGCGTGCGCCTGGGCGTCGTACGGAGGATGGTCGAGGTCAGGGCTCGGGTGTCGGTTTCGACCAGTTCGGGGTTCAGGGTGGCCATGGTGGTGACCAGGGAGGGGAGGACGTCTCGGGCTGTGCGGCCCTGGATGAGGGCTCGGGGGCGGCGGTCATGGGCCAGGAGGTCTACCCGGTCGCCCGCGCGGGAGGCCAGGGCGGCCAGGAGGAGGGCCGCGTCCATGGCGGCGTCCAGGCGGGGGGCGTCGTCGACGCGGGCCGCCGAGGTGCGGCCGGTGTCGAGGACCAGGAGGATGCGGCGGTCGCGTTCGGGGCGCCAGGTGCGCAGGGCGACCGTCGTCTGGCGGGCTGTCGCGCGCCAGTCGATGGAGCGGGTGTCGTCGCCGGGGACGTACTCGCGCAGGCTGTCGAACTCGGTGCCCTCGCCGCGGGTGAGGACGCTGGTGCGGCCGTCGAGTTCGCGGAGGCGGGCGAGTTTGGCGGGGAGGTGTTTGCGGCTCGTGAACGGGGGGAGCACACGGACCGTCCAGGGGACTTTGTGGGTGCCCTGGCGGGCGAAGAGGCCGAGGGGGCCGTAGGAGCGGACGGTGACGCGGTCGGCCTGGCGGTCGCCGCGGCGGGTCGGGCGTAGGCGGGTGGTGACGCGGCGGCGTTCGCCGGAGGGGATCGTCAGGGGGTGGCGGTCGGTGTCGGGGGCCGCGCTGGGGGGCCAGGCGTCGCGGAGGCGGGCCTTCAGGAGGCGGCGGGACGGGTTGGCGATCGTCAAAGTGACGTCCGCCGGTTCACCCAGACGTGCACTGGTGTCGCCGGAGCGGGTGAGGGACAGTCGTCGTACGGGGGCGGCCAGGGCGTAGTCGCAGGCGCAGGCCGCTGCCAAAGGGGCGTTGACGGCGAGGAGGCCGGTCCAGGAGGGGTCCCAGAGGCCGATGGGGAGGGAGCCCAGGGCCGCCAGGAGGGCGGCTCGGCCGGTGAGGGGCATCAGCGGGGGACGGGGACGTGGGCGAGGACGGCATTGATGACGGAGTCGGCGGTGACGCCCTCCATCTCGGCCTCGGGGCGGAGGTGGACGCGGTGGCGCAGGGTGGGCAGGGCGAGGGCTTTGACGTCGTCGGGGATGACGTAGTCGCGGCCGGTGAGCCAGGCCCACGCGCGGGCGGTGGCGAGCAGGGCCGTCGCTCCGCGCGGGGAGACGCCCAGGGAGAGGGAAGGGGATTCGCGGGTGGCGCGGCAGAGGTCGACGACGTAGGCCGTTATCTCCGGGGAGACGGTCGTCTTGGCGACCTCCGCGCGGGCCGCTTCCAGGTCGGCGGCGGTGGCCACGGGGCGTATGCCAGCGGCGCGCAGGTCGCGGGGGTCGAAGCCGTCGGCGTGCCGGGTGAGGACGGCGATCTCGTCCTGGCGGGAGGGCAGAGGGATCGTCAGTTTGAGCAGGAAGCGGTCCAGCTGGGCCTCGGGGAGGGGGTAGGTGCCCTCGTACTCGACGGGGTTCTGGGTCGCGGCGACCAGGAACGGGTCGGGCAGGGGGCGGGCCGTGCCGTCCACGGTGACCTGGCGTTCCTCCATGGCTTCGAGGAGGGAGGACTGGGTCTTCGGCGGGGTGCGGTTGATCTCGTCCGCGAGGAGGAGGTGGGTGAAGACCGGGCCGGGCTGGAAGGAGAACTCGGCGCTGCGGGTGTCGTAGACGAGGGAGCCGGTGACGTCGCTCGGCATGAGGTCGGGGGTGAACTGGACGCGTTTGGTGTCGAGGTCCAGGGCGGCGGCCAGGGAGCGGACGAGGAGCGTCTTGGCGACGCCGGGGACGCCTTCGAGCAGGACGTGGCCGCGGCACAGGAGGGCGACGACGAGGCCGGTGACGGCGGGGTCCTGGCCGACCACGGCCTTGGCGATCTCGGCGCGCAGGGTTTCGAGGGAGGCGCGGGCGCGGTCCGCGTCCCCGGTGACCCCGGTGTTCCCGGCGTTGTCAGTGGTCGGGTCCATCATGGACGGCGTACCTCTCTTTCGAGGGCGTCGAGTCGGTCGGCGAGGGAGGTGAGGGCCGCGTCGTCGGTGGGCGGCGGGCCGAAGAGGAGGGAGTGCAGGGTCTGGCCGTCGGTGTCGAGCCGGCCGGTCAGGGCGGGGATCAGGGTCTCGGGCGTGTGGGCCTGGGCCGCGGGCAGGCCGAGGAGCGGGGTGAGGCGGGTGCGGGTGGCGGAGCGCAGGGCGTCGGCGGCGCGGTCGCGGGCGTTGGCCTTGCGGTAGAGGCGGGCGCGGCCTTCGGCGGTCTCGGAGGCGCGGATGACGACGGGGAGGTGTTCGGGGACGAGCGGGCCGAGGCGGCGGGCCCGCCAGAGGGCGGCGAGGGCGGCGGCGACGAAGAGTTGCAGGGTGGCCCAGAGCCAGCCGGAGGGGATCAGCTCGAAGAGGGTCTTCTGCTCTTCGGGGGCGGTGGCGGTGTCGGAGAGCGTGGGGAGGTACCAGACCAAGTGGGGCCGGGAGCCGAGGAGTTGCAGGGCGAGGGAGGCGTTGCCTCGGTCGCCGAGGCGTTCGTTGAGGAGGATGTCGGGCGCGCCGAGGACGATGGTGTCGCCGCCCGGCGTGGGGTCGGGGACGCGCAGGAGGGTGGCGAGGCGGCGGCTGGGGTAGCACTCGTCGATGCCCTGGCGGGTGGTGGTGTAGCGGTGGCCGCCGGTGTCGGCGCTGCCCGCGCGGGTGGCCTCGGGGAGGGCGCAGGCGGGGTCGAGGGTGGTGGCGCGGCTGGTGGCGGGGTCGGCGAAGACTCCGGGGGCGAGGGTCTGGACGGACCAGCCGCCGGGGCTGACGAGGACGGTGCGTCCGCCGGAGCCGGCGGTGGTGGCGCGCAGCGCGGTCTGTTCGTCCTTCGTCAGCAGGTCAGGGATCGCGACGAGGAGGGTGGTGTCTGCTCCGGCGGCGGCACGGACCTCGGCCAGGGTGGTGACGGTGCGGGTGGTGACGCCCCGGTCGGCGAGGAGTTCGGCGACCGCGCGGCTGCCGTAGGGGTCGGCGGAGCGCGGGTCGAGGGTGCCGTGGCGGGTGCTGGAGTTCAGGGCGGCGACCGTGATGCCGGCGGTCAGGAGGAGGGCGGCGGCGAGGGCGAGGCCGCGGGCGCGGGTCCAGAGGTGGCGGGGGGTGGGGGAGGTCGAGGTGGCCTTGGGGGTGCCGGTGGTGAGGGCCTCGGCTGGCGGGGCGGCGGGGGCCTTGGCGGTCATCCGGGGGCTCCCTGGTGGGGCGTGCTGTGGGCCGTGGTGAGCTGGGGC
Organism: Streptomyces sp. AMJ-169; assembly: GCF_055597585.1. Taxonomy (NCBI): domain Bacteria; kingdom Bacillati; phylum Actinomycetota; class Actinomycetes; order Kitasatosporales; family Streptomycetaceae; genus Streptomyces; species Streptomyces sp. AMJ-169. The sequence continues at coordinate 148,247 of NZ_JBVLTJ010000018.1, read as the reverse complement.
TTGGTGTGGTCCAGGGTGTGGTCGAGGGTGGTGATGCGGCGGTACGTCGGCTCGTCGGCGCTGCGTCCGCCGTACGTGACGTCGTCGAAGTCCCTTGCCGCCGTGCGGAGTTCGGTGGTGTGGCCGGGGAGGGTGCGGGCGGCTTCGGCGGCGGCCTCGTCGGCGGTGCGGCCGGGGCGGGTGTCGAGGAGGGCGCGTTCCTCCAGGGCGCGGACGATGGCGCGCATGCGTTCCTGGACGGCCTGGTTCCAGTGGCCCTGGGCGGCGTGCGCGTCGGCGGCGGCGCGGTGGTCGGCGGCGCTGCGCGGGCGGTCGTCGAAGAGGGCGGCGGCGGGTGTGCGGGTGTGGCGGGGGGTGCCCAGGCGCCACCAGAGGGCGGCGGTGACGGCGACGACGGCCAGGGCGATGACGGCGAGGCCGAGCGGGCCGCCCGGGGTGGCGCCGGCGGCCTTGTCGAAGAGGGTGCCGATCCAGTCCCAGAAGGCGTCCATGGCGCGCTGGAAGAGGCTCGGGTCGTCCTCGTGGTACAGCCGCTTGGCCAGCTCGCGGCGGGCCGCCTCGCGCGCGGGGTCGCGGGGCGTGGTCAGCGGCGGCCCGCCGTCGTCGGCGGCGAGGGCCTGGCGGGCGTCCGCGGCGCGCAGCAGGGCGCGTACGGCGGCGCCCGCGCGCGGTATCGGCGCGGGTTCCGGTGACGTCGTGAGTGCTCCCCCGGGCACGGCGTCAGTTCCCGGTGGCGGCGTCGTGGTCCTGGAGGCCGGCGGCGCGGGCCAGTTCGAGGTCGAGGGCCTCGCGGCGGATGCGCTGGTCGACGTAGAGCAGCACGGAGACGCCGGCCGTGACCGGGAAGGCGATCATGTAGCCGATGACGGCGCCGATGCCGCTGACGATCAGGAAGGGCCAGCCGTAGGCGGTGGACGCGTTGGCGGCGAAGCCGGTCATGCCGCCCTCGCCGAGCGCGGCGCCGGCCAGCGCGAAGGGGACGACGACCATCGCGGACAGGAAGTTGGCGATGAACATCCCCAGCAGCTGGATGCCGAAGACGCGCCACCAGGAGCCGCGGACGAGCTTCGCGGACCGGGTGAGCGCTTTCTTCACGCCCTGCTTCTCCAGCATCAGGGCGGGCGGGGCGAGGGAGAAGCGGTACCACAGCCACAGGGCGGCGACGGATGCGCCGAGCATCCCGAGGCCGACGAGGGCGAAGGCGCCGTCGCCCGCGCCCGCGAGGACGAGCAGCAGCCCGGGTGCGGCGCCGATTGCGAGCACGGCGGCGACGCCGAGCAGCATCAGCAGGACCAGCCCGGTCAGCCGCGGCAACTGCGCGCGGGCGTCGCGCCAGGCCTGGCCGGTGGTGACGGGCTTGCCGAGGACCGCGCGGCTGATGACCGGTGTGATCAGGGCGGACGCGAAGAACATGCCCAGGGTGGAGATCAGGTAGACGATCGCCGACGCGGACAGGGAGTTGCCCAGGGCGCGCGTCTGTTCGTCGAGGCTGGCGCTCGGGTCACCGAGGGCGGCGGAGGAGGAGTCGAGGAGCAGGCGCTGGACGAGGACGGTGATGATCTCCACGACGGCAGCGACGGCCAGGGAGATGCCGAGGACCGTGCGCCAGTGCGCGCGCATGGTGGAGACGGCGCCGTCGAGTATCTCGCCGACGCCGAGGGGGCGCAGGGGGATGACGCCGGGTTTGGCGGCGGGCGGGGGGCCGGCCCAGGTGGCGCCCCAGGGGGTGGCGTACGGGTTGCCGTGGGGTGGGCCTTGGGGCGTGCCGTGGGGGGTGCTTTGGGGGGTGCCTTGAGGGTTGCCCCAGCCGTTCGGGGCGCCGGGGGTGCCCCAGCCGGGGCCCGGGGGCGGGGGAGTTTGGCCGGGGGGCTGCTGGGGGGCCTGGCGGTCGGTGGGCTCGCCTGTGGGGGCCGTCCAGTGGGCCGGGGGCGGCTGGTTCTTCGACCACTGGGGGCCGGGGGTGTGCGGGGTGCCCGCGGAGTCGGCGGGGGCCGGGGTGGTCGTACGCTCGCCGTGCTGTTGGGCGGGTACGGCCGGGCCGGTCTGCTCCTTCGTGCGGTCGGCGTCCTTGGGGTCCTGCGCGGTCCGCGCGCCGGGGTCCTGTCCGTCGGACGGGGCCGATCCGGGCGAGGCCCAGCCCGGAGTGTCGTTCATCGTCGCTCCTTCACACCGCCCGTCCGCCGTCGCGGCGGCAGGTCGGGTGCCATCGTGTCATGGGGCGTGCGGCGGGGGAGGAGCCGTGGGCCTTCAATGGTTCGGCGGTTCCTGGGCAGACTCACCGCATGGCTGATCCGTGCACGCGATCCGGAGACGACAGGCGGTCCACCGTCATACCGGCGATCCGGTGGGAAGAGCCGCCCGAAGGGCCCGTCGTGGTCCTCCTGGACCAGACGCGGCTGCCTGCGGAGGAGGTGGAACTGGTCTGCACCGACCCGCCCGCGCTGGTCGGGGCGATCCGCTCGCTCGCGGTGCGCGGGGCGCCGTTGCTGGGGATCGCGGGGGCGTACGGGGTCGCGCTCGCCGCCGCGCGCGGGTTCGACGTCGATGAGGCGGCGCGCGCGTTGGAGGGGGCCCGGCCGACCGCCGTGAACCTTTCCGTGGGGGTGCGGCGGGGGGTGGAGGCGTACCGGAAGGGGGCCGTCGGCGGTGGCGCCGCTGCCGCCCTGGCCGCCGCGCGGCGGCTGCACCGGGAGGACGCCGAGGCCAGCGCGCGGATGGCAGGGCACGGGCTGGCGCTGCTGGACGAGCTGGTGCCGGGCGGCGGGCACCGGCTGCTGACCCACTGCAACACGGGTTCGCTGGTCTCCGGTGGTGAGGGGACGGCGTTCGCGGTGGCGCTCGCGGCGCATCGCCGGGGGCGGCTGCGGCGGCTGTGGGTGGACGAGACGCGTCCGCTGTTGCAGGGGGCGCGGCTGACGGCGTACGAGGCGGCGCGCAGCGGGATGGCGTACACCTTGCTGACCGACAACGCGGCGGGGTCGCTGTTCGCGGCCGGGGAGGTCGACGCGGTGCTGGTCGGGGCGGACCGGATCGCGGCGGACGGGGCGGTGGCGAACAAGGTGGGGAGCTATCCGCTGGCGGTGCTCGCGCGGTATCACCATGTGCCGTTCATCGTGGTGGCGCCGGTGACGACGATCGATCCGGGGACGCCGGACGGGGCGTCGATCGAGGTGGAGCAGCGGCCTGGGGCGGAGGTGACCGAGGTGACAGGGGGGATCGCGGTGGCGCCGCTGGGGACGCAGGCGTACAACCCGGCGTTCGATGTGACGCCGCCCGGGCTGGTGACGGCGGTCGTCACCGAGGAGGGGGTGGTGTCGCCGGTGACGGGGGAGGGGATCGCGGGGGTGATGCGGCGTCAGTCTGTTGACCGGGTATGACACGTATGAGCGATTTCGGGGCTTATTCATGGTTATTTGGGGTGGCTGGCGATCACGATGGGGTGGTGAAACTCCCCCGCACTCTTTCCATGGCGCTCGTCGCCGCCGTACTGGGCACTCTCTCCCTGGCCGGTCAGCCGGCGTCGGCCGCCGCCGGGTCCTTCGTGGTCAGCGAGGCCCAGTTCAACCAGATCTTCCCGAACCGGAATCCCTTCTACACCTACTCCGGGCTGGTCAACGCCCTGGGCGCGTACCCGAAGTTCACCAACTCCGGCAGTGACGCCGTACGCAAGCGCGAAGCCGCCGCCTTTCTCGCCAACGTCGGGCACGAGACGGTCGGGCTGAAGTACGTCGTCGAGCAGAACACCGCCAACTATTCGCACTACTGCGACACTTCACAGTCCTACGGGTGTCCCGCCGGGAAGTCCGCGTACTACGGGCGCGGGCCGTTGCAGCTGAGCTGGAACTTCAACTACAAGGCCGCGGGGGACGCGCTCGGCATCGATCTGCTGCACGACCCGTGGCAGGTGGAGAAGAACTCGGCGACCTCCTGGAAGACCGGGCTCTGGTTCTGGAACAGCCAGTCCGGTGCCGGGACGATGACCTCGCACGATGCCATCGTGAACGGCAAGGGCTTCGGCCAGACCATCCGCAGCATCAACGGGGCGCTGGAGTGCGACGGGAAGAACCCGGCCGAGCGTGACGACCGGATCAACCGGTTCAAGCAGTACGTCGGGGTTCTGGGCACCGATGTCGGGCCCGGGAACGTTTCCTGCTGAGCGGCTGAGGGTTTCCGGATCCGGCCGGGTTCGGGGCTCGGGGAGCCGGCTCGCGCCTGCGGGGCGGGCTGGTTTCCGCGCTTTACGGCACGCTGACATCAGTGCCGGCATCCATGACGGTGGACCAGGGCAGACAGTGACGCCCACCTACGGCTAGGGTCACAGGCCGGTGACCCTGCTCACCTGCGCCGCCTTCACCGTTATGAGAATGGGATGATGTCGTTTATGAAGGGACGAGTCCTTGTCGTCGACGACGACACCGCACTGGCCGAGATGCTCGGCATCGTGTTGCGTGGTGAAGGTTTTGAGCCGTCTTTCGTGGCCGACGGCGACAAGGCGCTGGCTGCCTTCCGGGAGGCCAAGCCGGATCTGGTGCTGCTGGATCTGATGCTGCCGGGCCGGGACGGGATCGAGGTGTGCCGTCTGATCAGGGCGGAGTCCGGGGTGCCGATCGTGATGCTCACCGCGAAGAGCGACACGGTCGACGTCGTCGTCGGCCTGGAGTCCGGCGCCGACGACTACATCGTGAAGCCGTTCAAGCCGAAGGAGCTGGTCGCCCGGATAAGGGCCCGGCTGCGGCGCTCCGAGGAGCCCGCGCCCGAACAGCTCGCCATAGGTGACCTGGTCATCGATGTCGCCGGGCACTCCGTGAAGCGGGACGGGCAGTCCATCGCGCTGACCCCGCTGGAGTTCGACCTGCTGGTCGCGCTCGCCCGCAAGCCGTGGCAGGTGTTCACCCGCGAGGTGCTGCTGGAGCAGGTATGGGGGTACCGGCACGCCGCCGACACCCGCCTGGTCAACGTGCACGTCCAGCGGCTGCGTTCCAAGGTCGAGAAGGACCCGGAGCGGCCCGAGATCGTCGTGACCGTCCGGGGCGTCGGTTACAAGGCCGGACCGAGCTGACATGTCCGGGGACAGCGCCGCTTCGGCCCCCGGCCGGTCCGGGAACCGGCCGCAGCGGGCTGTCGGTGACATGGAGGCCGTCAAGACTTCCGCCGGCGGCGCCGAAGCCTCCGCCGGCCGCGACAAGGCCCCCAAGGGCCCTGAAGCCCCCGCTAAGGGCTCAGGAGACTCCAAGACCCGGGCCTCCCGGCCGCCCGGAAAGACCGCTAGGGCCCGCTTCAGGTGGCTTCTGGAGGGCGGGCTGCTCCAGGGCGGGGTCCAGGGCAGTCCGGTGCTGCGGCTCGTGCTGCGCTGGGTGCGCCGGCCGCTGCTGCCCGTCATGCGGCTGTGGCGGCGCAACATCCAGCTCAAGGTCGTCGTCACCACCCTGCTGATGTCGCTCGGCGTGGTCCTGCTGCTCGGCTTCGTCGTCATCGGGCAGGTCCGCAACGGGCTCCTCGACGCCAAGGTCAAGGCCTCCCAGAGCCAGGCCACCGGGGGCTTCGCCGTCGCCAAGCAGCAGGCCGACGCGGGTGCGGCGGCCTCCGCCGACGGCGGCACCGGCTCCTCCGACAGCCAGTCCCCGCAGAACGTCATCCAATGGATGAGCGACCTGGTGTCCTCCCTCTCCAGCGGCGGCCAGGGCGCCTTCGACGTCGTCACGCTGCCCACCGGGGACGACACCGGCGGCGGCCGGGGTCCGCGCGCCTCCGGAGGCGTCAACCCGAACACGTCCGTACCCGCAGTCCTGCGCGCGCGGGTCAACGACACCACCGGCGCCGTCCAGAGCTACACCCGCATCCGCTACCTCGGCGGCAAGGAGTCCCAGCCGGGCCTCGTCATCGGCAAACGCCTCGGCGACCCCAACGGCGACCCCTACGAGCTGTACTACCTCTTCCCGCTCACCCAGGAGGAGAAGTCCCTCAGCCTCGTCAAGGGCACCCTCGCGACCGCCGGGCTTTTCGTCGTCGTCCTCCTGGGGGCCATCGCCTGGCTCGTCGTACGGCAGGTCGTCACGCCCGTGCGCATGGCCGCCGGGATCGCCGAGCGGCTGTCCGCGGGGCGGCTCCAGGAGCGCATGAAGGTCACCGGTGAGGATGACATCGCGCGCCTGGGCGAGGCCTTCAACAAGATGGCGCAGAACCTCCAGCTGAAGATCCAGCAACTGGAGGACCTCTCCCGCATGCAGCGCCGCTTCGTCTCCGACGTCTCGCACGAGCTGCGTACGCCGCTGACGACCGTCCGGATGGCCGCCGACGTCATCCATGAGGCGCGCGAGGACTTCGACCCGATCACCGCGCGGTCCGCCGAACTCCTCGCCGACCAGCTCGACCGCTTCGAGTCCCTCCTCGCCGACCTCCTGGAGATCAGCCGCTTCGACGCCGGAGCCGCCGCCCTGGAGGCCGAGCCGATAGACCTGCGCGAGGTCGTACGGCGGGTCGTCAGCGGGGCCGCGCCGCTCGCCGAGCGCAAAGGGAGCGCGATACGCGTCGTCGGCGACCAGCAGCCCGTGGTCGCCGAGGCCGACGCGCGGCGCGTGGAGCGCGTCCTGCGCAACCTTGTCGTCAACGCCGTCGAGCACGGCGAGGGCAAGGACGTCGTCGTCCGGCTCGCCGCCGCCGGGGGCGCCGTCGCCGTCGCCGTGCGCGACTACGGGGTGGGCCTCAAGCCCGGGGAGGCGACCCGGGTGTTCAGCCGCTTCTGGCGCGCCGATCCCGCGCGGGCGCGTACGACCGGAGGGACCGGCCTGGGGCTGTCGATCGCCCTGGAGGACGCCCGGCTGCACGGGGGCTGGCTCCAGGCCTGGGGCGAGCCCGGGGGCGGCTCCCAGTTCCGGCTGACGTTGCCCAGGACCGCCGACGAACCGCTGCGGGGCTCGCCGATCCCGCTGGAGCCGAAGGACTCGCGCGCGCGAGGGCGCGCCGCCGCCGTCGCCCCGCGCGCGGGTGGCACGAAGACGGCGACCGTCCCGGCCCAGCAGCCGCGCGAGGGGCTGCCGTTGACGCCGCGTGAGGCCGCCGTCCCGGTGACCGATCCGACGGCGCTGCCGGGGAACGGGGCGCGGGTGGTGGCACGGCAGGGGGCCGCGGAGACAGGTGCGCGGCATGAGGGCGGACCGGGGGACGGGGCCGCCGACGACGGCCGCCCGGAGTTCGGCGCCGCCGCCGGGAACGGTCACGCGGGTCCGGCCGTTGTACGAGGTGACGGTGGGTCAGGGGAGGCTGTTCGTGGGCGGTGAGCGGGTGGGGGGCGCAGAGAGCAGGGGTCGGCCGCGTACGACGCCCGCGCGCGGGGTGGCGTACGCCGTCTGCGGGGCCGTCCTGCTGAGCGGGTGCGCCTCGATGCCCGACAGCGGGGACCTGCGCGGGGTGGAGTCCACGCCGCGGCAGGACACGCAGGTGCGGGTGTTCGCGATGCCGCCCTCGGAGGACGCGCCGCCCTCCGAGATCGTCCAGGGCTTCCTTGAGGCGCTGACCAGCGACGACCCGACGTACGCGACCGCGCGGCAGTACCTCACCGGGCGGGCCGCGCAGACCTGGGACCCCGACAGCGCCACGACCGTCCTGGACGACGGCCCGCAGAGCGCGCCCGAACGCGCCGGCGGGCGGGAGAACAGCACCGACCTGACGTTCCTGCTGACCGGTACGCGCGTGGCGACCGTCGACGCGCAGCAGGCGTACGCGCCCGCCTCCGGCGGCTACAGCCAGCCCGTGCACCTCGTGCGCGACAAGAAGACCGACCAGTGGCGCATCGACGCGCTGCCCCAGGGCGTCGTCATGGGCACCTCCGACTTCCGGCGCAACTACATGTCGGTCAACAAGTACTACTTCGCCTCCTCCGCCGTGGTCGGCGCCTCAGGACGGCCGGCCGCCGTCGCCGACCCCGTGTACGTGCGCGAACGCGTCGACCCGATGACCCAGATGGTGCGCTCCCTGCTCAGCGGCCCCACCAACTGGCTGCGGCCCGTCGTCCGCTCCGGCTTCCCCACGGGGACGGCGCTCGCCGACGGCACCGACGCGCTCACCCCCGACGACCAGAACAAACTGACCGTCCCGCTCAACGACAAGGCCGCGCGCGTCGGGCAGGGCAAGTGCGACGAGATGGCCGCACAGCTGCTGTTCACCCTCCAGAGCCTCACCACCGCCGTCGACGAGGTCGAGCTGCGGTCCGGCGACAGACGCCTGTGCTCGCTGAGCGAGAACCGGGCCACGACGATCGCCGCGCGCGGGTCGACGCTGCGCCCCGACCACCTGTACTTCATCGACGGCGACCACCGGCTCATGCGGATGTCCGGCGGCTCCGACACCAAACCCCAGGTCGCGCCCGGCGCCCTCGGGGCCGGTGGGCGGCCCCTGCGGTCCGTCGCCGTCTCCCGGGACGAACGCCTCGCCGCCGGGGTCACCCTCGACGGCAAGCAGCTGTACGCGGGCTCGCTGCTGCCCGCCTCCACCCCCGGCACACCTCTGCTGACCAGCCGGGGCGCCACCGAGACCGACCGGCTCACCACGCCCAGCTGGGACGCCCAGAGCGACCTGTGGGTCGCCGACCGCAACCCCACCGCGCCGCGCCTCTACCTCCTCCAGAAGGGCGAGGGCACGCCGATCGTCGTCCAGGTGCCGGGGCTCGACGGGCGCATCAACACCGTGCGGGTCGCCGCCGACGGGGCGCGGATAGCTCTTGTCGTCGAGAAGGACGGCAAGCAGTCCCTGCTCATCGGGCGGGTCGAGCGGGAGCAGCGCGCGGGGGAGGAGCAGCCGGAGGTCTCCGTGCAGGAGCTGCGCTCCGCGACCCCCGAACTGGAGCAGGTCACCGCCGTCTCCTGGGCCGCCGACAGCCGTCTCGTCGTCGTCGGCAAGGAGGCCGGCGGCGTCGAGCAGGTCCAGTACGTCCAGTCCGACGGCTCCCTTCCCGAGACCGGCTCCCTGCCGGGCCTCACCGAGGTCCAGAGCATCGCCGCCTCCGAGGACAGCGAGGCGCCGCTGTTCGCCACGTCCAAGAACGGGTTGCTGTGGCTGCCGGGCGGGGGCGGGTGGCGGACGCTGAAGGAGACGGCTTCGGTCGTTTTTTATCCGGGGTGATTCGGTTTATTCGGGGTGCCATCGGGTGACCTGCGGTTTGTCGTGAGCCGCAGGTGTTTCGCCGTGAGTTCCCGGCTGTGTGTCATGAGCGCGCGACCGGGTTTTCCACAAGCCGTGCTTTGTCCACAGGGCGCTGCGGGTTTTTCCCGCTCCCCGCACAGTGGTGTCCATGAACGGCGTACGGCACTGGTGGCGGGATCTCACGGACCTGGTTCTTCCTACTGACTGCGCGGGCTGCGGGGCGGCTCGTACGGCTCTTTGCGAGGCGTGCAGGGGCGTTCTCGACGGAGGGGCGGCCCGGCGGGTGCGGCCGGTACCGGAGCCGGCGGGGCTGCCGGCGGTGTGGGCCGTGGGGGCGTATGCGGGAGCGGTGCGGCAGATGGTGCTGGCACACAAGGAACGGGGGGTGCTCGGGTTGGCGGAGGCGCTGGGGGGAGGGGTCGCGGGGGCGGTGCGGAGAGGGGTTCGTGAGGGGCGTGAGGGGGGCGATTGCGGGGTGGGGGACCGTGGCTCCGGTTTCCTCCTCGTCCCCGTTCCCTCCGCCCGTCGTGCCGTCCGGGCCCGTGGGCATGATCCCGCCCGGCGGGTCGCGTTCGCCGCCGCCGGGGTGCTGCGGCGGGAGGGGGTGCCGGTGCGGGTGGCGGCGGTGCTGCGGCAGCGGCGCGGGGTCGCCGACCAGGCGGGGCTCGGGGCGCGGCAGCGGATGGAGAACATGGCGGGGGCGCTGCGGGTGACGCCGGCGGGGGCGCGGCTGCTGTCGGGGCGGGAGGTGGTGCTGGTGGACGACGTGATGACCACGGGGGCGACGTTGGCGGAGGCGGCGCGGGCGGTGCGGGGGGTGGGCGACGGGGGTGGTGGTGGCCTGGGAGCTTTCGGGGGAGCCGGCCCCAGTGCGGCGCCGGGCGGATGGGGGCTCGGCTCCAGACCGGCCTCCGCCGAATCAGACCCCCACGCCGACCCTCACACCGGCCCTCACGCCGCTCGTCGCGCCGACCCCCGCGCGGCTCCCCGCCCGGCCCCCGGTCCCTCCCCACCCCGCATCCTCTGTGCCGCCGTGATCGCTGGGACCTCGGAATCTTTTGGAATGAACCGGAACTGAGCGAGAAGGAGCTTCGTTGCTGGTTATGAGAGCGGAATTCACTGGAACGGAGGTACGCGGCGGTAGAGGGTGACGACATCCGTCCGGGCGAGATATGTTCGGTTGTGAGGGAAAGCCGCAGGCCACACCTCTCCAATCCGGATGCCGTGCTGCGGTTCGCAGGAAAAGGGCCGCAGTGTCCGGGGTGTGGAACCCGCCCGCGGGGGAGGAGGTGGACGTCACCGAGTCCGAAGGTTCCGGGGCTCACCGGGACCTGGTGCGAAAGGGAGAAGCTCCGCGACGGAGCGGAGCGATCCGGGAACGGAGTTCTGCGTGGACATCGTCGTCAAGGGCCGCAAGACCGAGGTGCCCGAGCGGTTCCGCAAGCACGTGGCCGAGAAGCTGAACCTGGAGAAGATCCAGAAGCTCGACGGCAAGGTGATCAGCCTGGACGTCGAGGTGTCCAAGGAGCCCAACCCCCGACAGGCCGACCGGTGCGACCGGGTGGAGATCACCCTGCGCTCGCGCGGCCCGGTGATCCGGGCGGAAGCGGCGGCCAACGATCCGTACGCGGCGCTCGACCTGGCGGCGGAGAAGCTCGACGCACAGCTGCGCAAGCAGCACGACAAGCGCTACACGCGGCGTGGCTCCCGCCGGCTGACGGCGGCGGAAGTGCCCGACCACGTCCCGGGCGCGGCCACCCTGAACGGCAGCGGTGAGCCGGACCCGTCCGTGAACGGCGTGCCCACGAAGAAGATGGGCTCGCTCGAGGTGCAGGGCGACGGCCCCCTCGTGGTCCGGGAGAAGACCCACGTCGCGGCCCCGATGACCCTCGACCAGGCCCTCTACGAGATGGAACTGGTCGGACACGACTTCTACCTCTTCGTCGACTCCGAGACCAAGGAACCGAGTGTCGTCTACCGGCGGCACGCGTACGACTACGGTGTGATCCACCTCCAGACCGACACGATGGTCACCGCCGGCCCGGCGCACGCCGCCGAGTCCGGCGGCACGCTGGGCGGCTGATCCGGCCCCGGCACGGCTGAGCGGGTGCCCCTGGAGCGCGTGTGCGCCCCCAGGGGCACCCGTGTGCGCCCACTTCACGCCTTGCTCCGTCACCTTGTTGCCGCCCGGGCATGGAATCATGGCCAGGGCGGCTCAACAGGTGGGCCGTTGCCTCGGGTTGGCGATGGCACAGGACCAACGGCCCCAGCCTCAGGGGGAGGAACGATGGCGGACAGCTTCGGACCGATGCATCACGGCGATGCCCATGAAGGCGTCACCGGCTGCGGCCCGGACGCTCCACGCAAGGAGCCGATCAGGGTGCTCGTCGTGGACGACCACGCCCTGTTCCGCCGCGGCCTGGAGATCGTGCTGGCGGCCGAGGAGGACATCCAGGTCGTCGGGGAGGCCGGGGACGGCGCGGAGGCTGTGGACAAGGCGGCCGACCTGCTGCCCGACATCGTCCTCATGGACGTCCGGATGCCCAAGCGCGGTGGCATCGAGGCCTGTACCTCCATCAAGGAGGTCGCCCCCAGCGCGAAGATCATCATGCTGACGATCAGCGACGAGGAGGCCGACCTCTACGACGCGATCAAGGCGGGCGCGACCGGATACCTCCTCAAGGAGATCTCCACCGACGAGGTCGCCACCGCCATCCGCGCGGTCGCCGACGGACAGTCCCAGATCAGCCCCTCCATGGCGTCGAAGCTCCTCACCGAGTTCAAGTCGATGATCCAGCGCACCGACGAGCGCCGCCTCGTCCCCGCGCCCCGGCTCACCGACCGCGAGCTGGAGGTCCTCAAGCTCGTCGCCACCGGGATGAACAACCGGGACATCGCCAAGGAGCTGTTCATCTCCGAGAACACCGTGAAGAATCACGTCCGCAACATCCTGGAGAAGCTGCAACTGCACTCCAGGATGGAGGCCGTGGTCTACGCGATGCGGGAGAAGATCCTGGAGATCCGCTGACCCCCTGCCGGCCCCTGCTGACTCCTGTCAACTGACGCCGGCCCCCCGCCGGCCGAGGCTCACCGCAGCGCCGTCACCAGCGCCCGCGTCACCTCCCCGACGAGCGGCTCGCGCAGCTCCGCCGCGTTGACGCGCTCCACGCGGATGTCCGTCAGCCCGACCCAGCTCGCCGCCTCGACGAGCGCCTGCGCGACCGCCGGGACGGCCTTCGCGCTCTCCAGCGTCACGTGCTTGGCGACCAGCGCCCCGCCCTCGCGCGCGGGGTCGACGCGGCCCACGATCCGCCCGCCGGACAGCACGGGCATCGCGAAGTACCCGTACACCCGCTTCGGCTTGGGGACGTACGCCTCCAGGCGGTGCGAGAAGCCGAAGATCCGCTCGGTGCGCGCGCGGTCCCAGATCAGCGAGTCGAACGGCGACAGCAGCGTCGTACGGTGCCGGCCGCGCGGCGGGGTCGCCAGGGCCTGCGGGTCGGCCCACGCGGGCTTGCCCCAGCCCTCCACCGTCACCGGGACCAGACCCGAGTCGGCGATCACCGCGTCGACCTGCTCGCCCTTGAGGCGGTGGTAGTCGGCGATGTCCGCGCGGGTGCCGACGCCCAGGGACTCGCCGGCCAGCCGGACCAGGCGGCGCAGGCACTCGCGGTCGTCCAGCTCGTCATGGAGCAGCTGTTCGGGCACCGCGCGCTCGGCGAGGTCGTACACCCGCTTCCAGCCCCGGCGCTCCACGCAGACGACCTCGCCGTACATCAGGGCGCGCTCCACGGCGACCTTCGTGCCCGACCAGTCCCACCACTCGCTGGTCTTCTTCGCGCCGCCCAGGTCCGTCGCCGTCAGGGGGCCTTCGGCGCGCAGCTGCTTGATGACCTGGTCGTAGACGCCGTCGGGGAGGTCGTGGTGCCAGTGCGGCCGGGCGCGGTAGGCGCGGCGGCGGAAGGCGAAGTGGGGCCACTCCTCGATGGGGAGGACGCAGGCCGCGTGGGACCAGTACTCGAAAGCGTGCGTGTCGGTCCAGTAAGCGTTCTCCACCGTCTTGCGGCCCACGGCGCCCAGGCGGGCGTACGGGACGAGTTCGTGGGAGCGGGCCAGGACCGAGATGGTGTCGAGCTGGACCGCGCCCAGGTGGCGCAGGGTGCCTCGGACACCGGACCGGCGGTCGGGCGAGCCGAGGAAGCCCTGTGCCCGCAGGGCGATGCGTCGGGCTTCGTCCGCGGAGAGTTCGGCGGTGGCTGGCGGAAGGGGCGTCATGCCTTCGCACGATAGGGGGTGGGTCTGACAATGCGGGCTGACCTGCGGTTTCGCCGTTCCTGAAGGGTCAGTCGGCGGGGCGGCGGGCCGGGAGGTACGGGGCGGTCGTCGGCAGGTCCAGGTCGGAGGGGAGGAGGGAGGCCGCCCAGGCGTCCTTGCGGATGCCGCGGTGCAGGAGGGCGCTGCGCAGGACGCCCTCGTAGGTGAAGCCCGCGCGGTGGGCGACCGCGCGGGAGGGGACGTTGCCGACCTCCGCGCGCCATTCCAGGCGGTCGACGGACAGGGCGGTGAACGCCCAGCGGGCGGCGGCCGAGGCGGCCTCGGTCATGTAGCCGTGGCCGCGGTGCTCCCGGGTGCCCCAGAAGCCGATCTCGGCGACACCGGGCGCGTGCAGGGTGATGCTGACGATGCCGGCCAGGGCGCCCCCCGGGAAGCCGCCGGCCCCCTCAGAGCCGCCCCCCGGGAAGCCGCCGGCCCTTTCAGAGCCGGCCCCTCCGGGAAGGAACATCCCGAACGTCAGCATCGTCCCCGCCGCCCACCCCGCCGGCACGATCTCCTCCACGAACGCCCGCGCGTGCTCCGGGAGATACGGCGACGGGACCGTCGTCCAGCGCTGGATCTCGGGGTCCTGGACGGCGGCGAGGACCGCGTCGGCGTCCTTGGGGCCCACGGGGCGCAGGACGAGGCGTGCGGTGGTGAGGGTGACCGGCTCCATCGGCCGATTGTGCGCGGGCGCGCGCGTGGGGCGCCACGTTTTTCACCGCGGGCGACCCCGTGATCACAATTCGCGCAATTCGTCCGGCCGATCCGGCACCATCCTCGAGGGCCGCACGTTGTCCCCTTCGAAGGAGTTTCACCGGCGGCCGTCAATGAGCGGGCGGTCCCCGTCACGGCAGGCCTCCCGGCGTGGCGGGGTCCTCGCATACGATGGCCGTCGCTCAGTAAGTCAAAAGGAACCCGACCGTCCCAGGCCCGACCGGCAAGGAGACCAACCCCCGTGTCCGTCCTCTCGAAGATCATGCGTGCAGGCGAAGGCAAGATCCTGCGCAAGCTGCACCGCATCGCGGACCAGGTCAACTCCATCGAAGAGGACTTCGTCGACCTCTCCGACGCCGAGCTGCGGGCCCTCACCGATGAGTACAAGCAGCGGTACACCGATGGTGAGACCCTGGACGACCTGCTGCCCGAGGCGTTCGCGACCGTCCGCGAGGCCGCCAAGCGCGTCCTCGGCCAGCGCCACTACGACGTGCAGATCATGGGCGGCGCCGCCCTGCACATGGGCTACGTCGCCGAGATGAAGACCGGCGAGGGCAAGACCCTGGTCGGCACGCTGCCCGCCTACCTGAACGCCCTGTCCGGCAAGGGCGTCCACCTGATCACGGTCAACGACTACCTGGCCGAGCGCGACTCCGAGCTGATGGGCCGGGTGCACCGCTTCCTCGGCCTGGAGGTCGGCTGCATCCTCGCCAACATGACCCCGGCCCAGCGCCGCGAGCAGTACGCCTGCGACGTCACGTACGGCACGAACAACGAGTTCGGCTTCGACTACCTGCGCGACAACATGGCGTGGGCGCAGGACGAACTCGTCCAGCGCGGCCACAACTTCGCGATCGTCGACGAGGTCGACTCCATCCTGGTCGACGAGGCCCGCACCCCGCTGATCATCTCCGGCCCGGCCGACCAGGCCACCAAGTGGTACGGCGACTTCGCCAAGCTGGTCACGCGCCTGAAGAAGGGCGAGGCGGGCAACCAGCTCAAGGGCATCGAGGAGACCGGCGACTACGAGGTCGACGAGAAGAAGCGCACTGTCGCGATCCATGAGACCGGTGTCGCCAAGGTCGAGGACTGGCTGGGCATCGACAACCTGTACGAGTCGGTGAACACCCCTCTGGTGGGCTACCTGAACAACGCCATCAAGGCGAAGGAGCTCTTCAAGAAGGACAAGGACTACGTCGTCATGGACGGCGAAGTCATGATCGTCGACGAGCACACGGGCCGTATCCTCGCCGGCCGCCGCTACAACGAGGGCATGCACCAGGCGATCGAGGCGAAGGAAGGGGTGGACATCAAGGACGAGAACCAGACGCTCGCCACGATCACGCTCCAGAACTTCTTCCGCCTCTACAAGCGCGCCGACCACAGCGGCAAGGAAGTCCCCGGCCTCTCCGGGATGACCGGTACGGCGATGACCGAGGCCGCCGAGTTCCACCAGATCTACAAGCTCGGCGTCGTCCCGATCCCGACCAACAAGCCGATGATCCGCAAGGACCAGTCGGACCTGATCTACCGCACCGAGGTCGCCAAGTTCGAGGCGGTCGTCGACGACATCGCGGAGAAGCACGAGAAGGGCCAGCCGATCCTGGTCGGCACCACCTCGGTCGAGAAGTCCGAGTACCTCTCGCAGCAGCTCTCCAAGCGCGGCATCCAGCACGAGGTGCTGAACGCCAAGCACCACGAGCGTGAGGCCACGATCGTCGCCCAGGCCGGCCGCAAGGGCGCCGTCACGGTCGCGACGAACATGGCGGGCCGCGGCACCGACATCAAGCTCGGCGGCAACCCCGAGGACCTCGCGGACGCGGAGCTGCGCCAGCGCGGCCTCGACCCCGAGGAGCACATCGAGGAGTGGGCGCAGGCCCTCCCCGCCGCCCTGGAGAAGGCCGAGCAGGCCGTCAAGGCGGAGAAGGAGGAGGTCGAGGCGAGCGGCGGCCTCTACGTGCTGGGCACCGAGCGGCACGAGTCGCGTCGTATCGACAACCAGCTGCGCGGCCGTTCCGGGCGGCAGGGCGACCCGGGTGAGTCGCGGTTCTACCTCTCCCTGGGTGACGACCTGATGCGCCTGTTCAAGGCCCAGATGGTCGAGCGTGTGATGTCCATGGCGAACGTCCCCGACGACGTGCCGATCGAGAACAAGATGGTCACCCGCGCGATCGCGTCCGCGCAGTCGCAGGTCGAGCAGCAGAACTTCGAGACCCGTAAGAACGTCCTGAAGTACGACGAGGTGCTCAACCGCCAGCGCGAGGTCATCTACGGCGAGCGGCGCCGCGTCCTGGAGGGCGAGGACCTCCAGGAGCAGGTCCAGCACTTCATGAACGACACCATCGACGCGTACATCGGCGCCGAGACCGCCGAGGGCTTCCCCGAGGACTGGGACCTGGACCGGCTGTGGGGCGCCTTCAAGCAGCTCTACCCGGTGCGCATCACCGTCGATGAGCTGGAGGAGGCCGCGGGCGACCGCGCGGGGCTCACTGCCGAGTTCATCTCCGAGTCCATCAAGGACGACATCCACGAGCAGTACGAGGCCCGCGAGACGCAGCTCGGCTCCGAGATCATGCGGGAGCTGGAGCGGCGGGTCGTCCTGTCGGTCCTGGACCGCAAGTGGCGTGAGCACCTCTACGAGATGGACTACCTCCAGGAGGGCATCGGCCTGCGCGCGATGGCCCAGAAGGACCCGCTGGTCGAGTACCAGCGCGAGGGCTTCGACATGTTCTCCGCGATGATGGACGGCATCAAGGAGGAGTCCGTCGGCTACCTGTTCAACCTGGAGGTCCAGGTCGAGCAGCAGGTCGAGGAGGTCCCCGTCTCCGACGAGGCCCCCGACCTGGAGAAGCAGGACGCGGTCCCCGCCCAGGCCGGCGCCCGCCCGGAGATCCGCGCGAAGGGCCTCGACGCCCCCCAGCGCCGCGGCCTCCACTTCTCGGCGCCCACCGTCGACGGCGAAGGCGGCACCATCGAGGGCGAGTTCGACGACGACGAGCCCGTCCGCTCCGAGGCCGACGGCCTCACCCGCGCGGAACGCCGCAAGCAGGCCAAGGGGACGCGGCGGCGCAAGAAGTAAGCGGCGGGCGCGTATGACGCCGGTGAGCGATCGGCGGGCGTGTACGACGCCGTGAGCGGACGGCGGGGCGTGTGCGACCGTCGTGCGTGACCGGCGAGCTGCCACGTGCGGCCGGCGGATCCGTGCGGCCGTCGTGAGCGGCCTGCCGGACGTGTACAGAGGGCCGGGTACCCGAGTCGGGTACCCGGCCCTCCGGCGTTCCTCACCCGCTCCGCGCGTCCCTGAGGCCGTCGATCTCCAGCGCCGTGCACCGCCAGCGGTGGTCCGCCCCCAGCTCCAGCCGGAACGCCATCGCCCGCACCCGCTCCCCGATGCCGACCCGCGCGAACGCCTCGATGGCACCGTCGCGGGGGACGGCGAAACCTAGGTCACGTACGACCGGGGTGGTCCCCCGCGCGCGCAGCGGTCCCCGTTCGGCGAGCCGGATCAGCTCGTCGTAGGCGGGACCGGCGGTGTGCCGCAGCATCGAGTGCACCGGGCGGCGCCCGCTGAGCACGGCGAGGAGGCGTTCGGCGAAGGCGTCCGGGACCAGGGGCCGGGCGGCGGCTGGGCGGGCGGCGATCGGCCTGCGGGGGGTCTGGGCGGGGACGGTCTCCGGGCGTGGGCCGATCCGGGGGCCCGTGGGGGTGCGGGCGCCTGGCGGGCGGTTGTCGGCGGGGCGGGTGCGGGAGGAGGGGCGGCCGGCGGGGGGTCGGTCGCCTGGGGGTGCGGTCCGGGTGGGGCCGGGGGCGCCGGGAGGGCGGCCTCCGGAGGCGGTGCGTGGGGGTGTGGGGGCGGTGTTGGGGGGCTGCCGGTGGTGGAGGGGGGTGGGGGCTGGGGTTGTGGGGTCTGCCGAGCCTGCGGGGCCTGTCGAGCCTGCCGGGAGCACGGAGCTTGGCGGACTCGTCTGACGTGCGGGGCTTCCAGGGGGTGTTGAGCTTGGGGGGTCTGCCGGGCCTGCGGAGAGCGTGGAGTTCGCCGGACCTGCGGGGGCTCCAGGGGGCGTTGAGCTTGCCGGACCTGCGGGGGGCGTCGAGGCTGCCGGGCCTGTCGGGAGCGACTGACCCCCCTGCCCCAACCCCCGCATCCGCTGCTGTGTTCTCGTCATCACCTTGTACATGGGTGTCCCCTCTCGGACGGGTGGCCGGCCTGAGTACCGGTCGGTAACTTTCCGTTGGAGATCTTGTACTCGGAGTGACGAGTGGGGCGCAAGATGCCGGACGGGACTTTCGGGACCGGGTCAAAAACGACCGTATTGAGTGATCCGAGGGGTGAAAGAGCTGGTCAGAGGTGGGGGCGGAAATCGAAAAAGGGACGTGGGTTGACGCGTTCACGGGGTCTGGAGGGACCTCGAAAGAAGGCGGGCCCACGTATCCTGAAGGCCCCTCTCCGAGCACGAAAGCGGCCGGCCATGCGCGTGTACGTTCCCCTGACCCTGACCGGGCTCGCCGAGGCGTACGAGAAGGGCGAGCTGGGTGGTGCCGAGGGGCTCGCCGCGTACGCCGTCACTCCCGCGCTGCGTGAGTGGTACCTCTCCGACGACATCGAGGAGCTGGAGTACGCCGCCCTCGGCCGCGCCGCCCTCGCCTCGCTGCGGCTCCTCGCCGCCGATCCGGGTGCGGCCCGGCGCCGGGTCGTCCTCGCCGTGGACGTGGCCGACGGCCGCGCCGTCCCCGACTCCGCCGGTGAGCCGGACGAGGACGGGCTGGGGAAGGTGCGGGTCTCCGGGGCGCTGCCGCTGGTGAAGGCGGCGGCGGTGCATGTCGATGCCTCCGACGCCGAGGGTGACGTGACGGCTGCGGCGGGGGCGCTGGCCGGCGGGGACGGCGGCGCGCAGTCCGTCGTCGACGGGGCTGAGGATCATGAGCTGCTCTGGTACGCCACGCAGGAGGTCCGGGGGCTGATCGGCCTCGCGGGCTGAACCTCGTACGGCCTGGGTTTCCGGCGGGTTCGCGGCGCGCGCCCCGCCCCCACACCCCCTCCCACCTGCCCCTCCCTCCACCTCGCCCTGATTGTCAGTGCCGCCGGGTACGTTTGCGGGCATGGGGAAGCGAACAGGGGTCCACATCGTCTGGGACTGGAACGGCACGCTCTTCTCGGACAACTCCGCGATCATCGGGGCGACGAACGCGGCGTTCGCCGAGTTGGGCATGGAGTCGATCACGCTGGAGCGGTACCGGGAGCTGTACTGCGTCCCGGTGCCGAAGTTCTACGAGCGGCTGACCGGGCGGCTGCCGACCGGTGCCGAGTGGGAGCTGATGGATTCCGTCTTCCATCGGTACTACGCGGAGTTCCACACCGGATGCCCCCTCACCGAGGGCGCCGCCGAACTGCTCGGGCGCTGGCGTTCCGCCGGGCACAGCCAGTCGATCCTCAGCATGTGCGCGCACGACGACCTGGTCCCGCTGGTGCGCGGCTTCGGCATCGAGCCGGAGTTCGTCCGGGTCGACGGGCGCAGGGGGCCGTCCGGCGGGAGCAAGGCCGAACACATGGTCCGGCATCTGGAGAAGCTGGCCGGGGCCGCGGGGGTCGACCCCGGGCGGACGGTGGTGATCGGCGACGCCGCCGACGACGCCCTCTCCGCACTGCGGGCGGGAGCGCGCGCCGTCCTCTACACCGGCGGCTCCCACAGCCGCGCGAGCCTGGAGACCGCCGGCGTACCGGTCGTCGACTCACTGACGGAGGCGGTGGAGGAGGCCGAGCGGATAGCGGCGTGAGGGCGGCTGCGGGGGCCGGCTCCGAACGAGTCAACCCCGGGGGCCCGGCTCCGAGCCCGTCAACTTCGGGGTGCCGGCTCCGAGCCCGTCAGCTCCGGGGCGCCGGCTCCGAACCCGTCAGCTCCCGGGCCCCGGCTCGAAGGCACCGACTCCGGAGCGCCCGCTCCGAAGGCACCCGACTCCGGGGCGCCGAGCGCGACGGCCGCCCCGGGGGCGCCGAAGCTGACGGCCCCTGACATCCCTCAGCTGACGCCCCCCCGAGCCCGCCGAACGCAATGCCCCGGCGTCGACTCCAGGGACGCCGAACCCGCCGGCCCCCCCAACATCCCGCCCGCCCCCTCCCCCCTCACCCCACCGGCGCCTTAACCCTCAACACCCTCAAGAACTCCCGCATCCACGCCGGATGGTCCGGCCACCCCCGGGAGGAGACCAAGCTTCCGTCGACCACCACCTCCGCGTCCTGGAACGTCGCCCCGGCCGCCTGCATATCGGGTTCCACGGCCGGATACGCGGTGACCCGGCGACCGCTGAGGGCGTCTACGGCGGCGGTGAGGAGGGGGCCGTGGCAGATCTGGGCGACGGGCTTGTCGGCGTCGAAGAAGGACTTGAGGAGCTTGCGGAGTTCGGGGTCGTTGCGGAGGTACTCGGGAGCGCGGCCACCGGGGACGACGACGGCGGCGTACTCCCCGGGGTCCACCTCGGCGAAGGAGAGGTCGGCCGGCCAGGTGTAGCCGGGCTTCTCGGTGTAGGTGTCGTACCCGGGCTCGAAGTCGTGGACGACGAACCGCAGGGTCTTGCGGCTCGGGGCCGCGATCTGGACCTCGTACCCCTCCTCGCGCAGCCGTTGGTAGGGGTAGAGGACCTCCAGGGACTCCGCTGCGTCACCGGTGACGATGAGGATCTTCGGGGTCATGACGGGGCTGGCCTCCTCGGCCGACGGGGGAGGGAAAGGTGGACCGGCCCGCCGCTCCACCCGGCCGGGCGCTCTCGGGAAGGGTAAGAGACAGGTAGGAGCTGACAGGGGCAACCTGGCGGGTGGCGGGGCGATGCACAAGGGCGCTGCGGGGGAGAGGGGGCGCACTCGGGGGAGCATCAGGGGCATTTCGCGCGCGGACTGTGCGAATCGTAGAAGTTCCGGGCCTGGTTTTGTACACATACGGCTCATGACGGGCCCCCGGTCGGGGGAGATAGCCTTGGAGCCGTGATCAGCGCGATATCTCGCGGGGGTGCGTTTTCCCCTGCCCTGCGCCCGGTTCGCACGGACGAGCTCCGTGACCGGGCGGCGGTCGCTGGTCCTCCCGGGCGAGGCGGGGAGCACACCGCTCCCCGGACGCCGTACCCACCCAGGCCGGCGCCGCCGAGAGCAGCGTCACACGGCCGGGGGGCGTCGGAAAAGGCTGATAATCCCCCGCTCGTCGAACCCTGCGGCATAGCGTCGAAGCCGACCGGAGAACCCGGCCGTGGCGGCGAGCCGCAGAGGGAAGAGCCCGTACTTCCTTCAACGTCACGCAACGGCGCGCGACAGGAGCCAGAGGACAATGCAGACCAAGCTGGACGAAGCCAAGGCCGAGCTGCTCGAAAGGGCGGCCCGGGTCGCTGAGAACAGCCCGGTCGGGGGGCACCTACCGACCGGGACGACGGAGGAGAGCGCCCCGGACGACGCCGGGCCCGCGAACCCCTCCGGAACCCCGGGTTCCGTGACCCCTACAAAGAACTCAGCCCCTTCAACGGGCTCAGCCCCTAAGAGCTCGGCTCCCTCAAAGAGTTCGGCCCCTTCCAAGAACTCGGCTGCCTCCGGGAAAGCCACCTCCAAGAAGAGCGCCACCGCCAGGAAGACCACCGCCAAGTCCGCGCGCCCCCCTGCCAGTTCGGGCGCCGACTCCGCGCAGACCCCTCTTTCCCCCGCCTCCCCGGCCCAAACCCCCGACCACGACACGGTCGAGTCCTACCTCCGCCGCTACTACCTCCACACCGCCCCCGAGGACCTGACCGACCGCGACCCGGTCGACGTCTTCGGCGCCGCGTTCTCCCACTACCGGCTGGCCGAGAACCGCCCCCAGGGCACCGCGAACGTCCGCGTGCACACCCCCACGGTCGAGGAGAACGGCTGGACCAGCAGCCACTCGGTCGTCGAGGTCGTCACCGACGACATGCCCTTCCTGGTCGACTCGGTCACCAACGAGCTGTCCCGCCAGGGCCGGGGCATCCACCTCGTCGTCCACCCCCAGATCGTCGTACGACGCGACGTCACCGGGAAGCTCATCGAGCTGCTCGGGGCGCGCCCGGCGGGGGAGTTGGCGCACGACACGCACGTCGAGTCGTGGATCCACGTCGAGATCGACCGCGAGACCGACCGCGCCGACCTCAAGCAGATCACCGCCGATCTGCTGCGGGTGCTGTCCGACGTCCGCGAGGCCGTCGAGGACTGGGAGAAGATGCGCGACGCCGCGCTGCGGATCGCGGAGGAGCTGCCCGCCGAGTCCGTGCCCGGCGACCTGCCGTCCCCCGAGGTCGAGGAGGCGCGCGAACTGCTGCGCTGGCTGGCCGCCGACCACTTCACGTTCCTGGGCTTCCGCGAGTACGAGTTGCGCGAGGACGACTCGCTGGCCGCCGTACCCGGCACCGGACTCGGCATCCTGCGCTCCGACCCGCAGCACGCCGCCGACGAGAGCCACCCCGTCAGCCCCTCCTTCGAGCGGCTCCCGGCGGACGCGCGCGCCAAGGCCCGCGAGCACAAGCTGCTGATCCTCACCAAGGCCAACAGCCGCGCGACCGTGCACCGGCCGTCGTACCTGGACTACGTCGGCGTCAAGAAGTTCGACGGCGAAGGGAACGTCGTCGGCGAGCGGCGCTTCCTCGGGCTGTTCTCGTCGGCCGCGTACACCGAGTCGGTGCTGCGCATCCCCGTCATCCGGCGCAAGGTCGACGCCGTCCTCACCGGCGCCGGGTTCTCCCGCAACAGCCACGACGGGCGCGACCTGCTCCAGATCATGGAGACCTACCCGCGCGACGAACTGTTCCAGACCCCCGCCGACGAACTGCGCTCCATCGTCACGTCCGTCCTCTACCTCCAGGAGCGCCGCCGGCTGCGGCTCTACCTGCGCCAGGACGAGTACGGCCGCTACTACTCCGCCCTCGTCTACCTCCCGCGCGACCGCTACACAACGGGCGTACGCCTCAGGATCATCGACATCCTGAAGGAGGAACTCGGCGGCCACAGCGTCGACTTCACCGCCTGGAACACCGAATCCGTGCTGTCCCGGCTGCACTTCGTCGTCCGCGTCCCGCAGGGCACCGAACTGCCCGAGCTGTCCGACGCCGACCGCGACCGGCTGGAGGCCCGCCTGGTCGAGGCCGCCCGCTCCTGGGCCGACGCCTTCGCCGAGGCGCTCACCGCCGAGTGCGGCGAGGAACGCGCCGCCGAACTCCTGCGCCGCTACGGCAGCGCCTTCCCCGAGGGCTACAAGGCCGACCACACCCCGCGCGCCGCCGTCGCCGACCTCGTCCACCTCGAACGCCTCGGCGAGCGGCGGAAGTTCGCGCTCAGCCTGTACGAGCCCGTCGGCGCCGCCCCCGACGAGCGCCGCTTCAAGATCTACCGCAAGGGCCGGGCGATCTCCCTCTCCGCCGTCCTGCCGGTCCTGAGCCGGCTCGGCGTCGAGGTCGTCGACGAACGCCCCTACGAACTGCGCTGCACCGACCGCAGCAACTCCTGGATCTACGACTTCGGGCTGCGCATCCCCAAGTCCCTCGGCGGCGGCAACGGCGACTACCTTGGCGACGACGGCCGCGAACGCTTCCAGGAGGCGTTCGCCGCGACCTGGACCGGGCGCGCGGAGAACGACGGCTTCAACGCCCTCGTCCTCGGCGCCGGACTCACCTGGCGCCAGGCTATGGTGCTGCGCGCCTACGCCAAGTACCTGCGCCAGGCAGGCTCGACGTTCAGCCAGGACTACATGGAGGACACCCTCCGCACGAACGTCCACACCACCCGCCTGCTGGTCTCCCTGTTCGAGGCCCGCATGTCCCCCGAGCGGCAGAGCGCCGGGCGCGAACTCACCGACGCGCTCCTCGAAGAGCTCGACGCCGCGCTCGACCAGGTCGCCTCGCTCGACGAGGACCGCATCCTGCGCTCCTACCTGACCGTCATCAAGGCGACCCTGCGCACCAACTTCTTCCAGCGCGACAGCCAGGGCGAACCGCACGCCTACGTGTCGATGAAGTTCGACCCGCAGGCCATCCCCGACCTGCCCGCGCCCCGCCCGGCGTTCGAGATCTGGGTGTACTCGCCCCGCGTCGAGGGCGTCCACCTGCGGTTCGGGAAGGTCGCGCGCGGCGGGCTGCGCTGGTCGGACCGGCGCGAGGACTTCCGCACCGAGATCCTCGGCCTGGTCAAGGCGCAGATGGTGAAGAACACCGTCATCGTGCCCGTCGGCGCCAAGGGCGGCTTCGTCGCCAAGCAGCTGCCCGACCCGGCCGTCGACCGCGACGCCTGGCTCGCCGAGGGCATCGCCAGCTACAAGACGTTCATCTCGGCGCTCCTCGACATCACCGACAACCTCGCCGGCGGGGAGGTCGTCCCCCCCAAGGACGTGGTCCGGCACGACGAGGACGACACCTACCTCGTCGTCGCCGCCGACAAGGGCACCGCGACCTTCTCCGACATCGCCAACGAGGTCGCGCAGTCCTACGACTTCTGGCTCGGCGACGCCTTCGCCTCCGGCGGCTCGGCCGGATACGACCACAAGGGCATGGGGATCACCGCGCGCGGCGCCTGGGAGTCCGTGAAGCGGCACTTCCGCGAGCTGGACGTCGACACGCAGAGCGAGGACTTCACGGTCGTCGGCATCGGCGACATGTCCGGGGACGTGTTCGGCAACGGCATGCTGCTGTCCGAGCACATCCGGCTCGTCGCCGCCTTCGACCACCGGCACATCTTCATCGACCCCCACCCCGACGCGGCCGTCTCCTACGCCGAACGCCGGCGCCTCTTCGAGCTGCCGAGGTCGAGCTGGGGCGACTACGACACCGGGCTGATCTCCGCCGGCGGCGGCATCTTCCCGCGCAGCCTCAAGTCCATCCAGCTCAACGGGCACATCCGCGAGGCCCTCGGCATCGAGCCGGGCGTCGGCAAGGTCACCCCGGCCGACCTGATGAAGGCCATCCTCAAGGCCCCGGTCGACCTGCTGTGGAACGGCGGCATCGGCACCTACGTCAAGGCGTCCACCGAATCGCAGGCCGACGTCGGCGACAAGAGCAACGACTCCATCCGCGTCGACGGCGCCGACCTGCGCGTCAAGGTCGTCGGCGAAGGCGGCAACCTCGGCCTCACCCAGCTCGGCCGCATCGAGTACGCCCGCGCCGGCGGGAAGATCAACACCGACGCCATCGACAACAGCGCCGGCGTCGACACCTCCGACCACGAGGTCAACATCAAGATCCTGCTCAACGGGCTCGTCACCGAAGGCGACATGACCGTCAAGCAGCGCAACAAGCTCCTCGCCGAGATGACCGACGAGGTCGGCCGGCTCGTCCTGCGCAACAACTACGCCCAGAACACCGCCCTCGCCAACGCCCTCGCCCAGTCCGGCGACATGCTCAACGCCCAGCAGCGGTTCATGAAACTCCTCGTCCGCGAGGGCCACCTCGACCGCGCCCTGGAGTTCCTGCCCACCGACCGCCAGATCCGCGAACGCCTCGCCGCCGGCATCGGCCTGAGCGGCCCGGAGACGGCCGTCCTCATGGCGTACACGAAGATCACCGTCTCCGACGAACTCCTGCACACCACCCTCCCCGACGACCCCTACCTGCGCTCCCTGCTCTTCGCGTACTTCCCGACCGCGCTGCGCGAGACGTTCGCCGAGCAGATCGACAGCCACCCGCTGCGCCGCGAGATCACCACGACCGTCCTGGTCAACGACACCGTCAACACCGGCGGTACGACCTACCTGCACCGGCTGCGCGAGGAGACCGGCGCCTCGCTGGAGGAGATCGTCCGCGCGCAGACCGCCGCGCGCGCCATCTTCCGCTCCGCCGGGGTCTGGGACGCCGTCGAAGCCCTCGACAACCGCGTCGAGGCCGCCGTGCTCACCCGTATCCGGCTGCACTCCCGGCGGCTCGTCGAGCGCGGCACCCGCTGGCTGCTCAACAACCGGCCGCAGCCGCTGCAACTCGCCGAGACCGTCGACTTCTTCACCGAGCGCGTCGAACTGGTCTGGGCGCAGCTGCCGAAGCTGCTGCGGGGGGCCGACCTGGAGTGGTACCAGCAGATCCACGACGAGCTGACCGGGGCGGGCGTCCCGGACGAGGTCGCCACGCGGGTCGCCGGGTTCTCGTCCGCCTTCCCGACCCTCGACATCGTCTCGGTCGCCGACCGCACCGGGAAGGACCCGCTGGACGTCGCCGACGTCTACTACGACCTCGCCGACCGGCTGCGGATCACACAGCTGATGGACCGGATCATCGATCTGCCGCGCGCGGACCGCTGGCAGTCCATGGCCCGCGCCTCGATCCGGGAGGACCTGTACGCGGCCCACGCCGCGCTGACGTCCGACGTCCTCGCCGTCGGGAACGGGACGTCCACTCCTGAGCAGCGGTTCAAGGCCTGGGAGGAGAAGAACGCGGCGATCCTGGGGCGGGCACGGGTGACGCTGGACGAGATCCAGGGGTCGGACGCGTTCGATCTGGCGAACTTGTCTGTGGCCATGCGGACTATGCGGACGTTGTTGCGTACGCATTCGTAGGCGGGGTCGGGCTGGGCCGGGGTTGATGGTTCGGCTCCGGTCCGACCATCGTCCTTTACGACGGCGAGGGCGCCCCCGGGTTCGCGCTGGGGGCGCCCTCGCCGTCGTATCTCTCGGCCGGGTGGCTACTTCTTCTTGCCGCCGCCCGTGAACTCCTCGTACGCCGCCATGACCTCCTCGGTCGGGCCGTCCATGCGCAGCTCGCCGCGCTCCAGCCACAGGACGCGTTCGCAGGTGTCGCGGATCGACTTGTTGTTGTGGCTGACGAGGAAGACGGTGCCGGCGTGCCGGCGCATCTCGCGGATGCGTTCCTCGGAGCGCCGCTGGAACTTCGCGTCGCCGGTCGCGAGGGCCTCGTCGATGAGGAGGACGTCGTGGTCCTTGGCGGCGGCGATGGAGAAGCGCAGGCGGGAGCCCATGCCGGAGGAGTACGTGCGCATCGGCAGGGAGATGAAGTCGCCCTTGTCGTTGATCCCGGAGAAGTCGACGATGCCCTGGTAGCGCTCCCGGATCTGCTCCCGGGACATGCCCATGGCGAGCCCGCCGAGGTAGACGTTGCGTTCACCCGTCAGGTCGCCCATGAGCGCCGCGTTGACGCCGAGGAGGGAGGGCTGGCCGTCGGTGTAGATCCGGCCGCGCTCCACCGGGAGGAGGCCCGCGACCGCTTTGAGCAGCGTCGACTTGCCGGAGCCGTTCGTCCCGATGAGACCGATCGCCTCACCCTTGTAGGCGACGAACGAGACGTTCTTGACGGCGTGCACGATCCGGGTGCCGGCCGCCTTCTCCGCGTTCTCGCGGCGCAGGATGCGGTTGAGGGCGGCGGTCGCCGAGCCTCGGGAGCCGGTGCCGTTGACGCGGTAGACGATGTCGACGGCGTCGGCCACGACGGTGGGGATGGGTTCGGCGGGGTGCTCGGTGGTGCTTTTGGCGGGGGCGTTCTTGGCGGGGGTGCCGGTGTTCTCGATGAGGTCAGCCACGGCCGTACGTCTCCTCAGCCTTCCAGAAGTAGATGAAGCCGCCGACGCCCGCGACGAGCGCCCAGCCCGCCGCCAGCGGCCACACGTGCGGCGGAAGCTGGCTGGCGTGGAAACTGTCGATGAGGGCGTAGCGCATCAGGTCGATGTAGACGGACGCGGGGTTCGCCTGGAGCAGGGTGCCCGCCCAGGCCGGCCAGTCGTGGTGCTTCTTGACCAGCTGGTCGATGCTCCACATCACGCCGGAGACGTACATCCAGGTCCGCAGCACGAACGGCATCAGCTGCGCGATGTCCGGAGTCTTCGCCCCGAGCCGCGCCATGACCAGCGAGACGCCCGCGTTGAACACGAACTGCAACGTCAGCGCCGGGATCACCAGCACCCAGCTCACCGCCGGCGGCACCCCCACCGCCAGCAGGATGACCGCCAGCGCCGCCATCGAGAACAGCAGCTGCTGGAGCTGCTGGAGACAGAACGAGATCGGCAGCGCCGCCCGGGGGAAGTGCAACGCCCGTACGAGACCCAGGTTCCCGGAGATCGCCCGGGTGCCCGCGAGAATCGAGCTCTGCGTGAACGTCCATACGAACACGCCGGTCACCAGGAACGGGATGTAGTCCGGCACCCCCTTCTTGGTCCCGAGCAGCACACCGAAAATCAGGTAGTACACCGCCGCGTTCAGCAACGGCGTCATGACCTGCCAGACCTGCCCCAGCTTCGCCTGGCTGTACTGCGCCGTCAGCTTCGCCGTGGCGAACGCGCCGATGAAATGCCGGCGCGCCCACAACTGCCGCACATACGCGGGCAGCGACGGCCGCGCCCCGCTCACCGAGAGACCGTGCCGGGCCGCCAGCGCCGACAGATCCTCGTGGGGGGAGGCCGTGCGGGGCGGTGTGTCGAGTGCCTGGCTCACATCCGCTGCTTTCTTCCGGGGGAGGGGGTGCGCTGCGCGATGCGGCGGTCGCTCGGCGGGCCGTTCGCTGCTGTCGCCGTTCACCGTCGCTGGTGTTCCTGTGAGGGCCGTGTTTTCTTACGGTCCTCTTGATGTTCTCTTACGTCAGGACGGCACCGTATCGTCGCAACGGGAGCGTAGGCGGTGGGGGCGTCGGAACGCAACCGTATCGTCGTGGCGTGGGGGGTGCGTTGGAACGGTACGGTTGCGTCGCGGCGACGGGACGGTAGCGTTCTGGCGACGGGGCGGTTGCGTTCTGTCGACGGCGCCGTTTCGTCGCGACGCGCGCGTAAGGACGGGACCGTATCGTCGCTACGCCCTATGCTGGGCGCATGACGACGAACGCCGAAGGTACCCGCGCGCAGCCGCGCCGCCGGGCGCCGGCCGGGGCGGCTGTGCTCCGGGAGGAAGTGACGGAGGCGATCAGGGCCGCCGTCTTCGAGGAGCTTGCGTCCGTCGGCTACGCGCGGATGTCGATCGAGGGCATCGCGCGCCGGGCCGGGGTCGGCAAGACGGCGGTGTACCGCCGCTGGAAGTCGAAGCTGCACCTGGTGCTGGAGATCGTGTCGGTCATAGCGGTCCAGGGCCTGCCGGTGCCGGATACGGGGACCTTGGAGGGCGACCTCAGGGTGCTGTATCAGTTCATGGCGCGGGCGCTGCGGCATCCGGTGGCCTCGCAGATCATCCCGGATCTCCAGGCGGAGGCGGCCCGCAGCCCGGAGATCGCCGAGGCGGTGCAGAAGGCGCTGCGCGACGGCCAGGAGGGGGTCGCGAACCGCATCCTCGTGGCGGCCGAGCAGCGCCGCGAGATCCGGCTGGGCTTCGACGACGAGCTGGCGCTCGACCTGATCTCGGGCCCGCTGTACTGGCGGACTCTGGTGGCACGGCAAAGTGTGCCCAAGGACTACATCGGCGACCTCGCGCGGGTCACCGCCGCCGCTATCAAGGCATTGTGACCATCATGAGAATCGTGATCGCGGAGGACAACGCTCTTCTGAGGGAAGGCATGGTCCTTCTGTTGACGTCGGCGGGCCATGAGGTGGTGGCGGTCGCAGGCAGCGGCCCCGAGGTCGTACCGGCCCTCCTGGAGCACCGCCCCGACGTGGCCGTCCTGGACGTCCGTATGCCCCCCGACTTCCGGGACGAGGGCCTGGTGGCCGCCCTGGAGGCCCGCCGCAAGATCCCCGGCCTGCCCGTCCTGGTGCTCTCCCAGTACGTGGAGGAGTCCTACGCCGCCGAACTCCTCGGCGGCGGCGCCAGCGGCGTCGGCTACCTCCTCAAGGACCGTGTGGGCCGCGTGGACGAGTTCCTCGACGCCCTGGACCGCGTCGCCGCCGGCGGCACGGCCCTGGACCCCGAGGTCGTCACAGAACTCCTGACCCGCCGCCGCGACTCCCCCCTGGACCAGCTGACCCCCCGGGAGCGCGAGGTCCTGAAACTGATGGCGGAGGGCCGCGACAACACCACCATCGCCAACACCCTCGTCGTCACCGAACGCGCCGTCAGCAAACACATCGGCAACGTCTTCCTCAAACTGGGCCTCCCGCCGAGCGACAGCGGGCACCGGCGGGTGCTGGCGGTGCTGGCGTATCTGAACAACGCGTGAGGATCATCGGACCGGGCTTCGGCCCCCCTGTTCGTCCAACGCCTGGGCCAGGTCGGTGAGTTCCGCCGCCCGCAGGATCCGCCCGCCGAAGCCCGGCAGCGGTACGTGCAGGGCGGCCGTCCACCGTTCGGGGACCGCCCGCGCGCCGTACACGGCACCCGCCAGGGCGCCCGTGACGGCCGCGACGGTGTCGGTGTCGCCGCCGAGGTCGATCGCGGCGCGCACGGCGTCCTCGTAGGTGCTGGTGGTGCGCAGCGCCCAGACGGCGGATCCCAGGCAGGGCCAGACGGCGCCGTTGAACTCCGTGGCCAGGTCCGGGCTCCAGCCGGGGGCGAGGACGGCGGCGTACCGCGCGCGGTGCTCGGGGCGCAGCAGGGCGAGGGTGCCGGGTACGGCGGTCAGCGGGTCGTCGCCGTCGAGGGCGACCCGGATCAGTTCGTGGCAGGCGGCGGTGCCCTCCCAGGCGGCGGGGTCGCCGTGGGTCAGCGCGGCGAGCCGCCGTCCGGCGTCCAGCGTGGCCTCCTGGCCGTGCCGGGCGAAGTGCACGGCCGAGGTAACGGCCCGCATCAACGCGCCGTTGCCCGCGGCCCGTTGGCTGGTCCGGAAGTGCGAGGCGGCGGCGGTGTCCCAGGGTTCGCCGCTGTCCAGGACGGCCTCCGTCTGCAACCCGATGTCCTTGGGGTCGCCCGCCGCCCACCGCCGGAACCGCCGGAACACGTCGGCCGGCTCCAGCCCGCCGCACTCGACCAGCGACTCCCCGACGAGCACGGCCATCTGCGTGTCGTCGGTCGCCTCCCCGGGCTCCCAGCCGCCGCCCCCGCACATCTCCCCGCCCGCCCCGCGCGCGGGGAACCGCGCGGAGAACGCCCCCTCCGGGCCGAACTCGAAGGGCGCCCCCAGGGCGTCACCTACAGCGGACCCCAGGACGGTGCCGACGGCACGGGAGAGACGGGAAGCCATGCGGGGAGGCTAGCCGCCTGCCGACCCGTTCGGGTGACCCGCCCCGACCCCCCGAAACGTCCCGCCGTGCCGAGGAGTTGAACAGGCCGCCGACCGCGATCGTGAGCCAACAGAAGATCTATTCCCGCACCGGGGGTTCCGGACGAGGTCCAGGGGTCGCTCCAGACGGCCCCTGGACCTCGTTTTCCGCCAGGAACGGTCAGCTCCGGTCCGCCTCCGGGTGCAGGCGCAGCCAGCCCGCCCACGCCGACGTGATCATGTCCTGGACGTCGTGCCGCGCCTTCCAGCCGAGTTCGGTGGTGATGCGGTCGGCGGAGGCGACCACGCGCGCGGGGTCGCCGGGGCGGCGGGGGGCGACGACCGGGGGGAGGGTGCGGGAGGTGGTGGTGTTGATGCGGTCGATCATCTCGCGCACGGAGACGCCCTCCCCGCGGCCGATGTTCAGGGTGAGGGCCCGGCCCGGGGGGGACGAGCGCAGCGCGCGGGCCGTCGCCACATGGGCCTCGGCGAGGTCGACGACGTGGATGTAGTCCCGTACGCAGGTGCCGTCGGGGGTGTCGTAGTCGTCGCCGAAGATGCGGGGCGCCTCGCCCGCGGTGAGGCGTTCGAAGACCATGGGGACGATGTTGAAGACGCCGGTGTCGGCCAGCTCCGGGGAGGCCGCTCCGGCGACGTTGAAGTAGCGCAGGGAGGCCGTCGCGATGCCGTGGGCCCGGCCCGCCGCGCGGACGAGCCATTCGCCGGCCAGCTTGGTCTCGCCGTAGGGGGACATCGGCGCGCAGGGCGTGTCCTCCGTGACGAGGTCGACGTCGGGCATGCCGTAGACGGCGGCGGAGGAGGAGAAGACGAACGATTGGACGCCGGCCGCCGCGGTGGCCTCCAGGAGGACGCGCAGGCCCTCGACGTTCTCCCGGTAGTAGTGCAGGGGGCGTTCCACGGACTCGCCGACCTGCTTCTTCGCCGCAAGGTGGACGACCCCGGTGACGCCGTGCGCGGCGATCGCCCCGGCGACGCGCTCGCCGTCCAGGGTGGAGCCGGTCACCAGCGGTACGTCGGACGGCAGCCGCTCGGCGATGCCCGTGGACAGGTCGTCGTAGACGACGGCCTGTTCGCCGGCCTCCCTCATCGCGCGGACGACATGCGCCCCGATGTATCCGGCGCCCCCCGTGATCAGCCAGGTCATGCGGCCCCAACCCCTCGTGAAATCGGCCTCGGTCGACTCCAGTCAAGCAGGTGCGGGCTCCCGGCGCCGGGCCTGTGGATAACTCTTCGTGGTGTGGCCGGTACGGCGCGTGGAAGTTTTCCACAGGCGGACGAAGGACCAGACCGCGGCCGTCAGCAGCAGCCCGTTGCGCACCAGCATCAGCGCGCAGCCGATCCAGGTGCAGTGCGTGACCTGCGGATACAACCCGGGGTAGACGGCCGCGCTGACCACCGTCGCCGCCATCACCAGCGCGATCACGGGCCGTTGGGCGGTGCGGCGGGAGGTCAGGCACACGGCGGACAGGCCGATCAGCCAGATCATGTACTGGGGGCTGATGACCCGGCTGGTGACGGTGAACAGCAGGACGGCGCACAGTGCGGCGTCGTACGGGGTGGCCGGGGTGCGGTGCCGGCAGCGCAGGCGCCACCACACCAGGAGGGCGAGGGCGATCGCGGTCAGGCCCAGGGAGACGTGGGCGATCGTGGAGACGTAGGGGCCGGTGAACTCCATGGCGCCGTACTGGTAGCGGACCTCGCCGGGCCATCCCGCGCGCGTGGCGAACAGCAGGACCGTCCCGCCCAGGGACTCGATCTGCACACCCCGGCCGCCTTGTTCGCGCAGGAACGAGAACGGGTGGTGGAAGGCCGCCGCCAGCAGGGCGAGCACGGACAGCGCTGTCAGAGCCGCCGTCGCCCAGGCCGACCGCGTCGGCCGCCCCTTGGGCGCGCCCAGGAGGACGAGCACCGGCCACACCTTCACCAGCGCGCCCAGTGCCGCGAACGCGCCGCCCGCGCGCGGGAAGCGGGTCAGCGTCAGGAGGGCGAGGACGGCGAGGGCGGTGACCTGGATGTCGTAGCGGGCCAGCGGGATGTTCAGCAGCAGGGGCAGGCCGAGGACCCAGAGGGCGGCGCCGGCCAGGGAGCGGGTGCGGTCGCGGCCCGCGCGCGCGAGGGCGGCGGCGGTGACCGCGTCGGCGGCGAGGGTGAGGACGACGAACGCCTGGAAGTACGACAGGCCCGGCAGCAGCGCGGGGGACAGGATGACCACGCCCGCGCCCGGGGGGTACTGCCACAGGGTGTCGTGCGTGGGGAACGTCCCGTGCGTGAGGATGCCGTACCAGTGGTGGTACAGGTTCCACACCTCGCGCGTCACCTTGCCCTCGCCCAGCCAGCGGTTGCCGCTGTGGGTGAGGGCCCACAGCATCAGCGCGCGCGTGAGGAGCCAGGAGGCCGCGAGCACGGTGAGGCGGTGACGTTTCTTCAGGCCGCCCGTCGCGGCGGCGAGCCGGGCCGCGGCGGTCAGGGTGCGGGATGGAGGGGTGGTCACCTGCCGGATCGTAAGCCGGACGTATGCCCGGGACTCGCTAGAAAACCCCTAAAGCATCGTCAATGGTGGGTAAGAGCCCACCTGCGGCCCAGAATCGGCGCGTGACACCCACCCGCCCTCTGCCGGGGCCGAGGACGCCCGCCGCCGTCGCCGTGACCGTCCCCGCCGCCGTCCTGCTGCTGCTCGGGCTGTGGCGGCTGGACCGAGGCGGCATGTGGCGCGACGAGGCGGTCAGCTTCGAGGTCGCGCGCCGTTCGGTGCCGCAGATCTGGCGGCTGCTGCACGAGGTGGACGCGGTGCACGGCCTGTACTACCTGTTCCTGCACGCCGTCCTCGCCGTCCGCGCGGACGAGGTCGCGCTGCGGCTGCCGTCCGTCGTGGCCGCGGCCGTCGCCGCCGGGCTGGTCGGCGCCCTCGGCACCCGTCTCGCCCGCCCCCGGGTCGGCCTGTGGGCGGGCCTGCTGTACGCGGCCACCCCGATGACCGGCCACTACGCCCAGGAAGGCCGCTCGTACGCCCTCGTGGCGGCCGGCGCGCTCGCGGCGACCCTCCTGCTCGTCCGGGCCCTGGACGGCCGCTCCTGGGCCCCGTACGGCGCCGTCCTCGCCGTCACCTGCCTGCTGCACGAACTGGCCGTCCTGCTCGTCCTCGCCCACGCCCTGACCCTGTCCCTCGCCCGCGTACGGCGCCGCGCCTGGGTCTCCTGGGGCCGGGCCGTCGCCGCCGCGCTCCTCGTGCTCGCGCCCCTGGCGGTCGTCTCCGCCGGGCAGTCCGCGCAGGTGGGCTGGCTCGCCGTGCCCGACTGGGACAGCGCCGACCGCCTCCTGAGGGCCTTCCTCGGCCCCTACGACGCCGTCTACTGGACGTGCCTCGCCCTGGGCCTGCTCGCCCTGCCCGGCCGGCGCCGCCTGTCCGTGGCGGCGGTCGCGGCCCCGCTGCTGCTGGCGCCGCCCGTGGTGCTCCTCCTGGTGTCCCAGGCGCGGCCCCTGTACGACCCCCGGTACGTGCTGTACGCGCTCGCGGGCGCGCCCCTGCTGGTGGCGGCCGGCGCGGACCGTCTCCTGCGCGCGGGGCGCCGGCTGCTGTCCCTCAGGATGTCGCCGCCCGCCCTGCGGGGGATCGCCGCGCTGTCCGGGGTGCTGCTCGTCGCCGCCGGGTTCGTCCACCAACTGCCCCTGCACCGGCATGAACGCACCCCCCTCGCGCGCGCCGACGACCTCGCCGTGATCTCCGAGACGGTGTCGCGGGCCGTGCGCCCGGGAGAGCCCCTGGTGTTCCTCCCCGCCACCGGACGCCGTTCCGCGGTGGCCTACCCGGCGGGCTTCTCCCGCGCGCGGGACGTCGCCCTGCGGGAGTCGGGGCCGGCCTCGGGGACCCTGTACGGCACGGAGGCCGCTCCCGAGGAGGTGCGGCGCAGGCTGCGTGGGGTCGACCGGTTGTGGGTGCTCGCCGAAGGGTGCGCGCTGACGCCCGTATGGCGCACCAAGAGCCCGACCGAGCGGCTCAAACGGGCGGTCGTGGAACGGGAGTTCACCCCGGCGGTGCCGCCCAGGCAGTTCGTGCGGTACGGGGTGACGCTGCGGCTGTACGTGCGCAAGGCGGCGGACAAGGCCCGCCCCCGCGCGTGAGAGGCCGAGCCCCCTTAGGACACCGAGCCCCTCCTAGGGCACCGAGTTCCCTAGGACCCCGCCTCCTCCCGCGCCGCCGAATCCAGCGCGCGCGTGAGCGTGTCGAGGCGTTCCCTCAGGGAGCGCAGTTCGTCGAGGTCGAAGCCGGTCGCCCCCATGATGCGGCGAGGCACCTGGAGCGCCCGCGTGCGCAGGTCGGTGCCCTCCTCGGTGAGCTGGACCTCCACCGAGCGTTCGTCCCGCGCGCTGCGCTCGCGCCGTACGAGGCCGGCGCCCTCCAGGCGCTTGAGGAGCGGGGAGAGCGTCCCGGAGTCCAGGCGCAGGTGTTCGCCGA
Source organism: Streptomyces sp. AMJ-169 (assembly GCF_055597585.1). Classification (NCBI taxonomy): domain Bacteria; kingdom Bacillati; phylum Actinomycetota; class Actinomycetes; order Kitasatosporales; family Streptomycetaceae; genus Streptomyces; species Streptomyces sp. AMJ-169. Next base: position 112,579 of record NZ_JBVLTJ010000018.1, on the reverse strand, counting down.
GCTTCTTCACCGGGAGGGTGCCCTCCTCCCACAGGACGAGCATCACCAGGTACTGGGGGTAGGTCAGCCCGAGCTCCTTGAGGATCACCCGGTAGACACCGTTGAAGGCGCGCGAGGCGGCGTGCAGGGAGAAGCAGATCTGGTTGTCCAGGCGCAGCCAGTTCTCCTCGGCTGCGGCGGGCGTCGGTGTCGGGGTCATGACCCCAGGGTAGCTCTTGTGGGCAATCTGGTTGTGCACAATTTAATTGTGTGCTCTACTTGTCTGCGTGAGGCGGCCCGGAGCGAGGGCCGGCCACCCCCGTCACGACATTTCCAAGAGGGATGGTTCAACCATGGACGCGATCTACACCGCCGTCGCCACCGCCACCCACGGCCGCGACGGCCGCGCGTACACGAACGACGGCAAGATCGACGTGGCCCTGGCCATGCCGGTGGAGCTGGGCGGCAACGGCCAGGGCACCAACCCCGAGCAGCTCTTCGCCGCCGGTTACGCGGCCTGCTTCGGCAGCGCGCTCGGCCTTGTCGGCCGTAACGCCAAGGTCGACGTCAGCGACGCCGCCGTCACCGCCGAGGTCGGCATCGGCAAGCAGGGCGAGGGCTTCGGCCTCAAGGTCACCCTGCGCGTGGAGCTGCCCGACACCGTGGACGCCGAGACCGGCCGCAAGCTCGTCGAGACCGCCCACCAGGTCTGCCCGTACTCCAACGCCACCCGCGGCAACGTCGAGGTCGACCTCGTCATCGAGTAGCCGCCCGCCGAGGGGCCCCGCGCCCCAGAACGGCCACAACGGCCCCTCTGAGCCCCTCGCGGCTCAGTGGGCCACCCGGGCCAGCACCTCCCCCGTCCGCGCGCTCCACGCCACCACCACGGCCTCCTCGGGCACCCGGTGCCAGCGCGTGAGCAGCAGCCACCGCACGCGGTAGCGGCGGGCGAGGGCGGTGCGCTGCGCCCGGGTCGAGGACGGGGCGAGGTAGGCGCGCACGTCGGCGGCGCGCGCCCGCCTCACCCGTTCCGCGACCGCCGGGTCGGGAAAGACCGGCGCCGCCAGGTTCACCCCGTACCCGGCCAGCGCGTGCACCGCGTGATACCCGTCGGTGATCACCACCTCACCGGCCCGCATGTGCTGCGCCGCCCAGTCGTACGACGGCCAGTTCGGCGGCTGGTCGAAACCGACCGGATCCAGCGCGCGCGGGACGACCGCCCCCGCCTGCACCGTCAGGAACCCCACACACGCCGCGGCCACCGCCACCCGGCCGAGCGCCTTGCGGCCCGCGCCCCACGGCCGGGGCGCCGCCAGCTCGACCGCCAGCGCGAACTGAAGCGGCACCAGAGCCAGCGCCAGCGCGCGCCCGTACGCGTAGTGGCCGCTGACCCAGCCGTACACCGCCACCAGGCACTCCAGGACGCACATCAGCACCAGGGGATCGCGCGCCGAACGCCGCGCCCGCGCCCACAGCGCCGGCAGCCCGGCCAGCGCCAGCCAGAAATGCCCCCACAGGCCGTCGTACAGCCGCCGGTGCAGGGCGTCGACGCTCGTGTCCCCGGCCAGCGTGAACACGTCGAAGTACGGCCAGCACACCGCCACCCCCACCGCCGCCGCGAGCGCCAGCCCCCAGCGCGCCGCCACGCCCGCGCACAGCCGCCGCTCCCGGCCCAGCACGAGCCCGAGCCCCCCGGCGAACGCGGCCACCGCCGTGATCGGATGCACCAGCAGGATCAGCCCGTACAGCGCGCCCAGCGCCGCGTACCCGGCCATCCCGCGCAGCCCGCGCGGGCCCACGAACCGCACCGGGCGCTCGTCCCGCGCGCGGGACCCCGTCCACGCCCACGCCCAGAACGTCAGCCCCATGGCGAACGCCGACGGATAGGGCAGCGTGCCCGTCAGCGACATCAGCCCCAGGTAGCCGCTCCACCAGGCGCGCTCGGTGCCCCACAGGAGCGTCATCGCGGCCAGCGCGAACACCGGCGCCCACGCGCGGGGCGTCAGCATTCGCACGAAACGGCCGACCCCCGTCAACAGCACCACCAGGTTCAACGGGCCCGCCAGCCGCAGCACCTCCCACCCTGACAGCGCAGTCAGCCGCGCCAGCACCCCCTCGGCCAGCGCATAGGGCGAGTAATAGGGGCTGCCCGTGCCCGGCAGGTCCGCCGTCGCCAGCCGCGGGTCCAGCAGATCCGCCTTCAGCCGCTCGATCACCGCCGCGTGCTGGCCCGCGTCGCAGCACAGCGGCACCCGCCAGAACGCCAGCGTCATCACCAGGAAGAACACGAACCCGAACACCTGATAGGGGCTCGGCCGCCACACCCGGCCACCCCGCAGAGCGCTCGTCCCGCGCGCGGGACGCCGGGTCAGGAGCCCGGCGCTCACCGGAGACACCAGAAAGGGAAGATAAGCGGCATTGTGCGTATGTTCCCGATCGATCGGCGGCTCTACTGCGCATCACCCTGTCGGACGACACCCGCGCGCGGCGCCGGCTGAACGTCGGCCCCCCTCCGCCCTGGCAGCCCCCAAGGACGCCCGCTGGCACCTCAAGGCGACCCGCCGGCCGCCAAGAGCGACCCGTCGCCCCCTAGGGCGCCCCACCGCCCCCCATCGACTCCCCCAGCAACAGCGTCCGCACCACCCGCTCCGCCGCCCGCCCGTCGTCGAACGTGCAGAACCGCTCCCGGAACCCCTTCCGCGCCAGCGCCGACTCCTCGTCCCGCCAGCCCCCGCCCGCGAACAGCTCCGCCAACTCCCCGAAGCCGCGCGTCACATGGCCGGGCGGCGCGGCGGTGACGTCGAAGTACAGGCCCCGCGCGGCCTCGTACGTCGCCAGGTCGTCGGCGTGCACGACGATCGGCCGGTCCAGGTTCGCGTAGTCGAACATCAGGGCCGAGTAGTCGGTCACCAGCACGTCCGCCGCCAGCAGCACGTCCTGCACCAGCGGCTCGTCCGTCGCGTCCACCAGCACCCCCCGCCGGTGCAGCTCCGCCAGCCCCAGCCCCCGTGCGGGCCCGTCCGCCAGCGCCGGGTGCAGCCGTACGACGAGGGTGTGCCCGGCGCCCAGCGCGGCGGCGAACCGGGCCGGGTCGAACCGCTCGACATGACCGCCGCGCACATGGTCACGCCGGGTCGGCGCGTACAGCACGACGGTGTCCCCGGCCGGGATCCCCAGCCGCCCGCGCACCTCAACTCCCTTGTCGGGCAAGGCATTCACCAGCACGTCGTTGCGCGGGCTGCCCGTGCGCGCCGACGCGAAATGACACGGGTACGCCCGCTCCCACACCAGCTCGGAATGCACGTTGGCGACCAGACTGTGGTCCCACAGATCCGCCCGGCGCAGCAGCCGGGGCACGTCAACTCCGTACCGCGCGCCGGGCTTTGCCAGCAGATCGGCGCCCATGTACTTCAGCGGGGTGCCCTGATGCGTCTGGACGAACACACGTCCCGGGCGCTTCGTGACGCTGCCCGGCCAGGGCACGTCGTTCACGAAGTACGAGGCCCGCGCGGCGAGTTGGCGATACGCCCGCGAATCCACCGTGACCGCCTCCACCCCGTCCGGCACCGGAGTCGAGGCGTCCCGCACCACCCACACCCCGCGCAACTGCGGGGCGATCTCAAGGGACTTGCGGTAGATGGCGCCCGGGTCGCCGAGCACACCCCGGTGCCAAGCGGCCGAGTACAGCACCAAGTTGGGGTCCAACGCCCCCTTCGGTGTACGTACGAAGGACACGCCGCGCAGCCGCCGGACCAGTTCCCGGCGCGCCGCCGACGCCCGCCGCCTGGCGACGTAGGCCGGGTAACTCCCGTACAGGACACGGAGGTTCTCCGGGACTTCCACGCCTGGCGGCTGCTGGGCCCGGAACAGTTCCGCCGCCCGCCGGAAGAACTCCCCCTTGTCCGGCTCCGGCAGCCGGTCCGGCTTGGCCAGGATGTCCAGGCAGTGCTCGCCCAGCTTGCGGTGCAGGAAAGGACGCCAACTCGCAAGGGAGGGACGGGAGTCTAGGAACGCGAAGACGCGGGTGTACTGGTCGAGGACGTCGAAGTGCCTGCGGCTGGTGGTGGAGAGGATGTTGCCCCGGCGGCGCTGGCGGTACAGGACGCAGACGCGGTCCAGGAGGGCGATGCGGGCGGCGGTGAACAGGACCGGGAACGTCCACGGGGTGTCCTCGTAGTAGCCCGGCGGGAAGCGGAAGCCGTGCTCCTCGACGAAGTCGCGGCGGTACACCTTGTTCCACACGACCATCATCAGGTCGAGGATCTCGGGGTGTTGAGCCGCGGCGAACACCTGGTCGGTGGTCGCCAGCAGGTGTGCGAGGACGTTTCTGCGGACCCCGCCCCACCAATGGGCGCGCGCGTAGTCGAAGACGAGGACGTCCGGGTCGGCGGTCTCCGCCAGCCGGTGCGCGACCGCCTCCATCGCGCCCGGGGTCAGGGTGTCGTCGCTGTCGAGGAAGAACAGATAGTCGCCGCGCGCCTGCGCGAGACCGGCGTTGCGGGCCCGCCCGAGGCCGACGTTCTCCGGCAGCCGCAGCACCCGCACCCGCGCGTCACGGGCCGCGTACTCGTCGAGGATCGCCCCGCTCCCGTCGGGCGAACAGTCGTCCACCCCGATCAACTCGAAGTCCCCGTACGACTGTTCGAGCAGCGAGTCCAGGCACTCGCGCAGGAAGCCCTGCACTCGGTGGCACGGGACGATGACGCTGAAGCGGGGCACGTCAGCTCCTTGGGCGAGGGGCGGGGGTCCGCCGCGCGAGCGGGGTCACAGGGGGCAGCGCCTGTTCCGGCTCACCGAGCAGCACCCGCCGCACGACGCGCTCGGCGGCCCGGCCGTCGTCGAACTGGCAGAAACGGGACCGGAATTCCGCCCGCAGCGCCGCCGACTCCGGTGCCGCGTACGACCGTTCGGCGAAGATCCGCACCAACTCGTCCGGGGTCCGCGCCACCGGGCCCGGCGGGGACGCCGTGATGTCGAAGTACATGCCCCGCGTGTCCGTACAGACGTCCAGGTCGGGGGCGTACACGACGATCGGGCGGTCCAGGTGGGCGTAGTCGAACATGACCGAGTCGTAGTCGGTGACCAAGACGTCGGCGGCCAGGCACAGTTCGGCCGCCGAGGGGTGGTCCGTGACGTCGATGACCGGGGGCGGCTGGTCGGCGCGGGGGCCGTAGGAGTGGTGGGCCCGCAGCAGGACGACGGTGTCCTTCCCGGCCGCCGCGCAGAACTCCCGCAGGTCCAGGCCCGGTTCGAAGGACGTGCGGTGGTCGCGGTACGCCGGCGCGTACAGGACGGCCGTCGCACCCTCGGGGACGCCCAACTCCCGCCGTACGCGCGCTACTTCCCCGGCGCCGGCCGTGTAGAGGACGTCGTTGCGCGGGCAGCCGTACTCCAACTGCTCGTACCCGCCGGGGAAAGCGCGCTCCCAGGTCTGGGTGGAGTGGGTGTTGGCGGACAGGCAGTAGTCCCAACTGTCCACGCGGGCCGCCAGCTTGACGAAGCTGCCGGTGCGGGCGGCGGCCACCGGGCGGGTGGCCAGGTCGAGGCCCGTCCGCTTCAGCGGCGTACCGCGCCGCGTCTGGACGTGGACGCTGCCCGGCCGCTTGACGGCGTTCCCCGGCAAGTCGGCGTTGTCCACCAGGTACTTGGCGCGGCCCAGCGCCTCCCAGGCCTGCGGGGTGCCGAGGACCGCGTGCTCGACGCCCGCCGGGACCGTGTGCTCCCGGCCGCGCTGCACGAGGAACACCGACCTGATGTGCGGGGCGAGTTGGGCGGCCCTGGCGTGGATCGCGGCCGGGTCGCAGAGGTAGCCGTGGCCCGAAGAGGCGCAGTACACCGCCAGGTTGGGGTCCAGCGGGCGGCGCAGTGCCCGGCGGTAGTGGCGCCGCGCCCACCACTTCGGCGGGCGCGGCACCGCCAGCTTCCGGTTGGCGTACCGCAGCGCCCGGAACGCCGAGTGCGCGCCCGCCGCCAGCAGCAGGTGCTGCACCCCCGGACTCCCGCCAGGACGGCGGTAGTCGGCGGGCCGGAACCTCCGGTACAGCCGTCCCGCGCGCCGGAAGAACGCCCGGTGCCGGTGGCCGGACAGCCGGGCCGGGTCGGCGGCCGTCTTCAGGGCGGCGGCGAAGAGCTGCCCGAACAGTGGCCCCAACCGCTCGGGCGGCAGCCGGTGTTCCATCTCCTCCGCCAGCACCAGCTCGATCTGGTCGAGGAGTTGGAGGTGGTGCGCCCCCGGCAGATTCAGCCGGCCGCCCTGCCGGCGCAGCAGATGCCGTACGACCACCCGGCGCAGCACGGCGACGCGGGACGCGTGCAGGGCGACCAGGCCGGTGAAGCCGACGTCGGTGAAGTGGCCTTCGGGAAACCGGATCTGACTCGACATCAGGAACTCCCGCCGGTACACCGCGCTCCACGCCGGCCGGCCCACCCCGGTCAGCTGCGGGGCCTTCTCCGGGGCGAACGCGTCCTTCGGGGCCGGCGGGAGCGTCGACGTCTTCGCCGGTCCCTCCCACCAGGGCAGCCGTTCGTGCTCGGTGTGCAGGACGTCGACCTCGCCGGTCTCGGCGAGCCGGGCGGACAGGGCGGCGAGGGCGCCGGGGGCGAGGTGGTCGTCGCCGTCGAGGAACAGCAGATACGTGCCGCGCGCCGCCGCGATCCCGGTGTTGCGGGCGCCGCTCAGGCCGGCCGCCGGGGTCGAGTGCACGGCCCTGACCCGCGCGTCCGACTCGGCGTGTCCGGCGGCCAGTTCGGCGGCCGGGGACTCCGGGCCGTCGCAGACCGGGATCAGCTCGAAGTCCCCGCAGGACTGGGCCAGTACGGAGTCCAGGGCCAGGGACAGCCGGCCCGCGACGCCATGGGACGGGACGACGATGCTGAAGCGGGGCATGCGGCTCCTTTCCGGGACGGCCCGGGCGGCCTGAACGGCGCCTGGGCCGGGGCTACTTGCTGAGCGGGGCCGCAGGCACCGGCCGCCGCTCCGCCAACGGCACCGGACGCGGCAGGAGTTGGACCTCCTCGCCCAGCACCACCCGCCGTACGACCCGCTCGGCGGCGCGGCCGTCGTCGTACGGGCAGAAGCGTTCGCGGAAGGCGGCGCGCAGTTGGGCGGAGCGGGAGCCGCGCCAGTGGCCGGTGGTGAAGATGTCGATCAGCTCGTCCTCGCTGCGGGCGACCGCGCCGGGCGGGAAGGCGCGCAGGTCGAAGTAGGTGCCGCGGGCGGCCTCGTAGGCCTCCCAGTCGTCGGCGTGGACGACGATCGGGCGGTCGAGGACGGCGTAGTCGAACATGATCGACGAGTAGTCGGTGATCAGCGCGTCCGCCGCGAGGCAGAGGGACTCGACGCTCGGATGGGCGGTGACGTCGATGACGCGTCCGCCGCGCGGGAGGACGTCGGGCTGCCAGTAGTGGGCGCGGGCGAGGATCGTGAAGCCGGTGCCGAGGCGGGCGAGGACGCGTTCGAGGTCGAGGGCGATGCGCTGGGAGCGGCGGTAGTCGCGGTGGGTGGGGGCGTAGAGGACGGCGACGGTGTTATCGGGGATGCCGAGCGAGGCGCGGACGCGGGCCACGTCGTCCGAAGCCGCTTGCAGCAGAAGGTCGTTGCGGGGGTAGCCGGTCTCCAGGGTCTCGTAGCCGCCGGGGTAGACGCGCTCCCAGGTGAGGGTGGTGTGCCGGTTCGCGGAGACGACGTAGTCCCATTTGTCGACGCCCCGCAGGAGTTCGGCGAAGTCCAGGTCGCGGGCGGCGGCCGGGTGGTCCTGGAGGTCGAGGCCCATGTGCTTGAGGGGGGTGCCGTGCTGGGTCTGGACGAAGACCTGGCCGGGGCGTTTGACCAGCCTGCGGTCGAAGTTGACGTTGTTCACAAGGTACTTGGAGCGGGCGAGGGCGCTCCAGTAGCGGGCCGTGCCCGGGGTGAGGCGCCGCGGTCCGGGCGGAATCTCCTCCTGGGCCTCGGAGTTGGCGATCCACGCGGTGCGGATGTGCGGCGCGTACGCGCGGAACGCCGACTCCAGCGCGCCCGGGTTGCAGCTGTGCCCGCGCCCCCAATAGGCGGAGAAGACAGCCGAGTTGGCGCGCAGGGGGAGCTTCAGCTGGACGCGGTAGTGGAGCTGGAGCAGGCCCGCGCGCAGCGCCCGCCGCGCCTGCGCGCCGCGGTGGAGGGTGCGGGCGCGCAGGGCCAGCGCGGACTGGATCGCGCGGTAGGTGCGGTGCAGTCCGAAGCGGACGAGGGCGTGCCGGGCGCGCGAGCGCGGCGGGACCTTCGCGCCCCGGACGCGGTGACGGCGGTACTGGGCACGGGACTTGCGCAGGAACTCGGCCCGGCACTCCCGGGGCAGCCGGCCCGGCGTGGTGAACACCGTGCACAGGTGGTCGACCATGCGGCGGAACAACACCGGCCGCCAGCGCGCGAGTTGGGGGCGCCGGTCGAGGAACGCGAAGACGCGGTCGTACTGGTCGAAGACGTCGAAGTGCTTGCGGCTCGTCGTGGAGAGGATGTTGCCCTGGCGGCGTCTGCGGTAGTGGACGCAGGTGCGGTCGAGGGTGGCGATCGTCGTGGCCGCCAGCAGGGCCGGGTAGGACCAGGGGGTGTCCTCGTAGTAGCCGGGCGGGAAGGTGAGGTGCTCGCGTTCGGCGAAGTCGCGGCGGACCGCCTTGTTCCAGGCGACCATCAACACCCGTAGCAGGCCCGGGCGTTCCTCCAGGCGGAAGGGGGCCGGGCCCTGTTCGGTGAGGTGTTCGGCGGACGCGTCGCGGACCGTCTGGCCCGTCCAGTGGACGCTCGCGTGGCCGTACATCAGGACGTCCGGCTCGCGCGTCTCCGTCAGCCGGTCGGCGATCGCCCGCAGTGCGTCCGGGGTGAAGGTGTCGTCGGAGTCCAGGAAGACCAGGTAGTCGCCGCTCGCGCGCGCGATCCCCGCGTTGCGGGCGGCGCCGAGGCCGGAGTTGTGCGGGAGGTGGACGGCGATCACACGCGGGTCGCGGGCCGCGAACTCGTCGACGATCTCCCCGCACGCGTCCGGCGAACGGTCGTCCACGGCGATCAGTTCGAGATCGCCGTACGACTGGGACAGCACCGATTCCAGGCACTCGTGCAGATACGCCTGAACCTTGTACACGGGGACGATGACACTGAACCTGGGCAACGGACATCCAAGGGTCGGGCGCGGGCGTTCTGCCCGGCAACGCCCGCCGACCTGCATTGGTCACGCTGGGTTACGGCATCTGGGGGACCGTCCCGGGAAAACCCGTGGGGGACGGCCCCGGAAAAACCCCTATTTCACCGCCCCCGCCATCACCCCCGACACGAACTGCCGCTGGAACGCGAAGAACACGGCCAGCGGGATCACCATGGAGATGAACGCGCCGGGCGCGAGGACGTCGATGTTGTTGCCGAACTGGCGTACCTGGGTCTGGAGCGCGACCGTGATCGGCTGGCTGTCGGCGTTGGTGAAGACCAGCGCGATCAGCATGTCGTTCCACACCCACAGGAACTGGAAGATGCCCAGGCTCGCGATCGCGGGCCCGCCGAGGGGCAGCACGACCCGGGTGAACAGCCGGAGTTCACCCGCGCCGTCGAGCCGCGCGGCCTCCAGCAGTTCGCGCGGGATCTCCGCGAAGAAGTTGCGCAGCAGGAACACCGCGAACGGCAGCCCGAACCCGGTGTGGAACAGCACCACCCCGAAGATGGACCCGAACAGCCCTATTTTCCCGAAGAGTTCGGCGATCGGGATGAGCGCCACCTGCACGGGCACGACGAGCAGCCCGACGACGCCGAGGAACCACCAGTCCCGCCCGGGGAACTCCATCCACGCGAACGCGTACCCGGCGAGCGCCCCGATCACCACGACAAGGAGCGTCGCGGGAACGGTGATCAGCACGGTGTTGAGGATCGAGTGGGTGATGTCCCCGTTCTCCAGCAGCTTGGTGTAACTGCGCACCGTCAGCTGCGAGGGCGCGGTGAACACCTTCCACCAGCCGCTCGCGTTCGTCTCCTCCGGCGAGCGCAGCGACGACAGCAGCAGCCCGACCGTCGGCACCAGCCAGAACAGCCCGACGACGACGAGCACGACGCGTACGACGCCGCTGTTGACCTTCTCCACAAGGGACTTGAGCACCGCCGTACCGTCCGCCCTCACCGGCGCACCTCCTGCCGCAGCCGCCGGATGTTGAACCACATCACCGGGATCACGAGCAGCAGCAGAAGCACCGAGATGGCGCTCGCGATGCCCGGCTGGTCCTCGGAGAAGCCCTTGCGGTACAGCTCCAGCGCGAGGACGTCCGCGTCGGCCTGCGAGGAGCCCGGGGCGATGATGAACACCAGGTCGAACACCTTCAGTACGTTGATCATCAGGGTGACGGCGACGACGGCGAGGACGGGCGCGAGCATCGGTACGGTGATCCGCCGGAACACCTGCCACTCGTTCGCCCCGTCCACCCGGGCCGCCTCCATCAACTCCCTTGGCACACTGGCGAGTCCGGCGGCAATCAGGACCATCGCGAACCCGGCCCACATCCAGATGTACGCCCCGATGATCGACGGCGTCACCAGCGAAGGGCCCAGCCAGTTCAGGCCGTTGTACGGTTCGGTGAAGTTGCTCGCCGGGAGCCGGAGTTGAGCGCCGTCGGCGGTGGCGGGGAGGCTGAAACTTCCGTCGGCCGCCGCTTTCGCGGACGCGACGACACGGCCGTCCCTCACCGCCTCGACGCGCATCCCGGCGTACCCCAGCTCGCCCGGATCGGGCTGCCCGAGCCGGCCGACGCCCTTGCCACGGGTGAAGTCCTGCCAGGTGACACCGGTGACCCGGTCCGCCTCCGGAGCCTTCGCCGCCGCCTGCCGCGCGTCCTTCGGCATCTTGTCGGGGGCGACGCCGACCAGCGGCAGCAGCACCGAACTCCCCACGTGCACCGGTGACTTGGTGAGGAACCCGCCGCCCTGCGCGGTCAGCGGCGACGCGCGGCCCGGGTGCGCGCTGGGGAAGGCGGAGGACTGCGCGAACGTGTCGTGGACGGCGACGACGACCGCGTTCGCGACGCCCTTGTCCGGGTCCTGGTCGTACACCAGACGGAAGATGATCCCGGCGGCCAGCATCGAGATCGCCATCGGCATGAAGACGACCAGCTTGAACGCCGTTCCCCAGCGCACCCGTTCGGTCAGCACCGCGAAGACCAGGCCGATGGCGGTGGTGAGGGTGGGGGCGAACACGACCCAAATGACGTTGTTCTTCAGGGCCGTTCGGATGCCGTCGTCCTTGAAGAGCGCCTTGTAGTTGTCAACTCCCGTGAAGGAGTGGCCGGACTGGTCGTAGAGGCTGCGCACGAGCGAGTACCCGATCGGGTAGAGCAGGAGCGCGCCGAGCAGGACCAGGGCGGGCAGCAGGAAGAGGAACGCGACCGTCTTCCTGGTGCCCGTCACGCTCTTCCGGCGGGGCGGTTTTTTCCGTGCCGTCGCCTTAGCGTTCGCCGAAGTGGCCGACATACCCGGTCAGTTCCCGTACGCCGCGGCGGCGTCCGCTTCCAGTTTCGCCTGCGCGCCCGCCACGTCGGAGGGGTTGCGCAGGAAGTCCTGGAGGTCCTTCCACTCGCCCTTGCCCGGGGTGCCGCCGAACGCCTGCGGCGCCTGGTCGGACATGTCGAAGCGGAAGTCGTCCCCGGCCTTGATCAGCCCCTCGGCGATGGTGCGCTGCACGTCGTTCGGGTACGCCGAGAAGTCCACGTTCTTGTTCGGCGAGAGGTAACCCCCCAGCTTCGCCTGGATAGTTGCCGCGTCCGGCGAGGCCAGGAACTGCGCGAGGGCCTGGGCGCCGGGGGAGTCCTTGAAGATGACGGCCGCGTCACCGCCGGAGACGACGGGCACCGTGTCGCCGACCTTCGGGAACGGGAACACCTTCGCGTCCGTGCCGATCTTCGCCTTCGTCTGCGCGATGTTGACCTGCACGAAGTCGCCCTCGTACACCATCGCGGCCTTCGGCTGGTCGCCGCCGGTGAAGGTCTGCGTCACGGAGTTGGGGAACTGGAGTTGCAGCGTGCCGTTCGTGCCGCCCGCCATGAGGTCGGGCTTGCCCCAGATCTGCGCGAGCGTCTTCAGCGCCTGCGTCACCGACGGGTCGGTCCACTTGATCGTGTGCTTGGTCAGCTGGTCGTACTTCTCGGGCCCCGCCTGCGAGAGGTAGACGTTCTCGAACCAGTCGGTCAGCGGCCAGCCGTCGGCGCCCGGGATGGAGAACGGCGTCACGCCCGAGTCGTAGATCGTCTGCGCGGTGGACATGAGCTGGGCCCAAGTCGTCGGCACGGTCGCGCCCGCGTTCGCGAAGACCTTCGCGTTGTACCAGACCAGCGACTTGTTGGCGGCCTTGTAATAGACGCCGTACTGCTTGCCGTTGACCTTGCCGATGTCCTGCCAGCCCTGGGAGTAGTTCTTCCGCACCTCCTTCAGGGCGTCCCCGGTCACCGGCTTCGCCCAGCCCTTGTCGACCGCCTGCTTGATCGCGCCCGGCTGCGGCAGCATCGCGACATCCGGCGGCTGGCCGCCCGCGATCTTCGAGCCGAGGAAGTTCACGATCGGGTCCTGGGCCGGTACGAACGTCACCTTCGCGCCGGTCCGCTTCTCGAACTCCGCCAGCACCTTCTTGAAGTTGTCCTGCTCGGCGCCGGTCCAGACGGCGGCGACCTCCAGGCTGGTGCCGTTCAACCGGGGGAGTTTCAGCCCGCTTTCACTGGTTCCGCCGCTGCTCGCCTTCGCGCCGCCACTGTTGTCGCCGCTGCCGCCGCAGGAGGTGAGCGAGAGCGTCAACGCTCCCGCGAGGACCGTCGCGGCTGCCGTCTTCGCGGTCCTGCCCGAGCTCCGCATCCCTGCCTCGTTCCGTTGTCGTCCCTGTGAACTACGGGTCTAGTGCCGGGCAGTTGGCGACGGCAAGGGCGCGTGTGCCGTCAAGCGCACGATCGTGATCGCGTTGTGACGGAGGGTTGTGGAGGAGTGGTGAAGGGGGGTGGGTGGGGGTGATGGGGATCGGGGGCGGGCTGTCGGGGCGGTCGCAGGGAGGTTCGGCGGGGGCCGGTCACCGGGGGTTCGGCGGGGCCGGTCACAGGAGGGGCGGTACCTCGGCCGCCGCGACCTCCCGCGCGGCCCGCTCCAGCGCGCTCGCCAGCAGCGCCAGGTCGGTCGGCCCGTTGCCCAGTTCGCGCACCTGGCGCCGGGCCGGCGGATCGCCCATGCGCTGCCACTCCAGCGGCGTGACGGTCGGCCGCAGCGTCGCCGTACGCGGGATGCGCCCGGTGACCCTGCCGCCCTGGAACGGCGTCGTACGCCCGTCAGGGCCCGCGACCCGGCCCCGGCCCGGCACGGGGTCGTCCGCGGCCGTCCCAGGCGCCTCCAGGGCGATCCTCAGCCCCGCCCGCCGCGCGGTCTCCGACTCACCCGTACGACCGTCAGGGCCGGCCGCCGCCACGAGGTGTACCCCGAGCCGCTCACCCTCACGGGCGACCGCCTCCAGCGCGCGCATCACGGAACCCGCCGAGGGCCGCCCCGGCGAGCCGAGCGCCGGGGACAGCAGGGCGTCCAGGTCGTCGACGACGACGATCAGGCGGGGGAGGGGGGCGGTCGGGGCCACCGGCTGACGGGACTTGGCGGCGCCGGGGCGCAGACGGATGGTCGTACTGGGCGGCGCGTCCAGGTCGGCGGCGCCGTCGGTGATGGGGGTGGGGCGGGGGTTGGGGTTCTGGGGCGGGATGCCTGCGCGCGGGGAGGCGGGGGGGCCGGTGCGGGGGGAGGGCTGGCCGGTGGTGCTCTGCCAGCCGGCGTCCGCCGAGGAACCCGCGCGCGCGGAAGGGGTGCTTTGCCGGCCGGCGTCCGGGGAGCCCGCGCGCGTGGGGGATTGGCCTGAGGTGTTCTGCCAGCCGGCGTCCGGAGAACCCCCGCGCGCGGGGGACTGACCCGGCACACCCGCGCGGGCGCCGCCCTGGGACGACGCCCCGGTGACGGTCGCTCCTTGCCGGCCCGCCCCCGCCGTCACCCGGTCCCCCGAGGTCGCCGCCTGGACCGGCGTCCCCGCGCGCGTGGTGCCCCGCTGGGCGATCAGCTGGCCCGACACCGTGTGCCGGCGGTGCCAGTCGGTGAAGTCGGTGCGGCCCAGGAGCTCCGCGCGGCGTTTCAGCTCGGCGGTCAGGGACTGGGCGAACTCCCGCATACGGACGGGGTCGTTGGCGGTGAGGTGGGTCGTGACGTGCGGCAGGTCGGTGCACACGCGCAGTCCGTCGCCGGGCGCCTCGGCCCCCTTGCCGACGCTGTCGCGGCCGTCCATGAGGACCACGCTCAGCCGGTCGGGCCGCTCGGCGGCGGCCAGCGACGCGACGACCGCGCGCAGCAGCTCCGTACGACCGCTGCCGGAGGGTCCCTCGATCAGCAGGTGCGGCCCGTCGGCGGCCAGATCCACGGTCACGGCGCCGCGCGGCCCCGCGCCCAGCACGACCCACGCCCGCCCGCCGCTCGCGCCCGCGTCGTCGTCGGCGTCCGCCCAGCGGGCCATCAGCGAGGCCGGGGTGGCCCGGGCCAGCCCCAACTCGTCCAGCAGCCGCGCGGACTGCGGCAACGGCACCGACACGCGCGCGTGCTTCTCGCCCCCGCCCCCGGCCCCCTCGGGCCGCAGCGGAGCCAGCGCCCGCGCGAACCGTTCGGCCCAGGCCGCGGAGACGGCGTCCACCGCGCCCGTGGTGCCCTGCCCGACGGGACCCGCCCCGCCCGGCGCGACCCGCACCAGCCGCAGCACCGTCGCGACGTCCCCCGTCAGCAGCCCGGCCGCCCCGCACTCACGGAACACCGGCGCCACCGCACAGGCCGCCTCGTACGCCTGCGCCACCGGCAGCGCCAGCGCGCCCGCGTCGGTCTCCGCCAGCACCAGCACATGCACCCCGACCGCCGGCCCCCCGCGCGCCAGCCTGCGCAGCGCCTCCCGCAACGCGGGCGCGCCCGGGTCGCCGTCGACGATCAGCAGCGTGTACGGCCCGGCGAACCCGGACCCGTCTTCGGGACGCGCCCAGGAAGGGCGCTGCGGGGCCTGCTCGGAGGACATGGGCGTCGGGTGCCCCGCCATGCCGAACCCGTCCGCCCCGTCGGCGTCCGGCGCGGCGGCGTGCTGGCCGGGAGCGCCCGTACGCGCCGGCGCGGCACCCCGGGTCTGGCCCGGAACGGGAACACCGGGGCCGCCCGCACTCCGGTACCCGCGCTGGGCCGGAACCCCCGCGGTCTCCTCCTCGACCCTGCGCAGCAGCTCCTCCACGCGGGCCATCGCCTGCTCCTGGTCGTACGCCAGCAGCAACCGGCAGTCCTGCCCGCGCGCGGGCCGCACATGCGGCAGCCAGCCCAGCCAGGACCACTCGGCGGTGCGCTCGGCGAGCGCGCGGCCGGGGTCGGTGCTGAGGAGGACGACGTCCAGGGTGTCGGGGGAGTGCAGCGCGACCAGCTGGGCCAGCACCGCGCGGGTCAGGCCCGACAGGCGCGGGCGCGGGCCGGCCAGGCCCAGGGCGCCGGCCTCGCGCAGGCCCGTCGTGACCGGCACGGCGGGCAGCAGGCCGGAGCCGTCGGGCGCGGGCCGGTCGGCGGTGGCGAGACGGACCGTCAGGGTCTCCGGGTGGCCCGGGCCGCGCTCCCACAGGCGGGGGCCGGGGCCGAGCGCGGTCAGCAGCAGCGCGGCCGGGTCGGGCCAGACGTCGGGGCCGGGCAGGGCCGCGGCCGAGGGCACGTCGTCGGCTTCGCGCGCCGGGTCGTCGTACGCGTCCTGCTCCTGGGCGGTGCGGCCTCCGGCCAGCCGGCGGGCCCACGCGGAGAGGCCGCCGCGCTTGCGGCCCGTCAGGTCCGTGGGAGGGGCCAGGCGGGTGCCGCTGCCGTGGGTGTCGTCGTCCGCGTGCGGCGGTGGCACCGGGACGGGCTGTTCGGGCCAGTCGACGGCGCCGTACGCGTGGGTGGTCCTGCCGTCGGGCACGCGCGCGTGGGGGGCCACGCGGATGTGGCCCTCGCCGTCGGGGGTGGTCTCCGCGCGCGCGGCGTCACCGCCGGGGGCGGCCAGGCGCAGGGCCGACTCGCCGATGCGCAGGAGCGCTCCCAGAGGGAAACGCACCGCGCGCTCGCCCACGCGGGTGCCGTCGAGGGCGGTGCCGTTGGTGGAGCCGAGGTCGGCGACGGTGACGCGGCCGTCGGGCGTGAGGGTGACCGCGCAGTGCAGGCGGGAGACGTCCGGGTCGTCCAGGGGGACCTCGGCGTCGGTGGAGCGGCCGATGCGGATCTCGCCGCCGTGCAGGAGGTGGACGCCGCCGGCGTCGGGGCCCGCCACCACGTGCAGCCGCGCGGGGGCGTCGTCGATCTCGGGATGCGGCTCGGGGGCCGCGGGGCCGCCCAGGGAGAGGATCGCGCCGTCGGTCAGCGGGGGTTCGCCGAGCACCGCGCGGGTGGCGTCCAAGCGCTGCTCACCGGCGTACAGGACGACCGCCCCGCTTCCGGCGGGCTCCCCCGTGACCGCCGAGGACAGCGCGGGGGCCACCGCCGACAGGGCCGTACCCGCCGGGGCCGTCACCAGCACGTCGCGGCTCGCGAAGGGGGCCCGCGCCTCGGAGGGCGGCCCCTGCGGGTCTACGACGGTCAGCCGGATCTGCATCGCCGTCAGCGGTCCCTTCTGCACCGGGCGCGGGCCTTCCCCCAAGCTCCGCGCGAGCACGTCGGCCAGTAACCCGGCCAGTACTGAAAGGCATCCTCGCACCTGCCACCGACAGCCCGGGCCCCGTCCGCCGCCAAGTGATCTTGATTGGTCGGCTCTGCCCGTAAAAGTGCCTGACGGATGTCCCGCGAGCGATCACTTGAGATCCGTCACGTTTCGGAAACGGCAACCACCGGACCGGCGGATGCGTCTTTCCGATGAATCGTGGGGCGATTGCGTGCTCTTGCCGTCGAACGTGCGCGGGAAGGGGTACGTAAGGCCCCGTAGAAGCCACTCGACGACCACAGACGGACGACAGGCCCGTCCCAGGGACCCCGCACTACAGTGGGGCGGGACAGGGTGACGGACATCAGCAGGGAGCGCGTGACGTGCGGCCAGTCGGCAGCAAGTACTTGCTGGAGGAGCCGCTCGGACGCGGCGCCACCGGCACCGTGTGGCGTGCCCGCCAGCGGGAGACCGCCGGGGCCGAGGCAGCCGTGCCGGGCCAGCCCGGGGAGACCGTCGCGATCAAGGTCCTCAAGGAGGAGCTCGCGAGCGACCCGGACG
This sequence comes from Streptomyces sp. AMJ-169, assembly GCF_055597585.1. Lineage (NCBI taxonomy): Bacteria > Bacillati > Actinomycetota > Actinomycetes > Kitasatosporales > Streptomycetaceae > Streptomyces > Streptomyces sp. AMJ-169. Next base: position 95,354 of record NZ_JBVLTJ010000018.1, on the reverse strand, counting down.
TCGTGATGCGGTTCCTGCGCGAGCGCTCCGCCCTGCTGCGGCTGACCCACCCGAACATCGTCCAGATCCGCGACCTGGTCGTCGAGGGCGATCTGCTCGCCCTCGTCATGGACCTCGTCGACGGCCCCGACCTGCACCGCTACCTGCGCGAGAACGGCCCCCTGATGCCCGTCGCGGCCTCCCTGCTGACCGCGCAGATCGCCGACGCCCTCGCCGCCAGCCACGCCGACGGCGTCGTCCACCGCGACCTCAAGCCCGCCAACGTGCTCCTGAGCCAGCACGACGGCCAGATGCACCCCCTGCTGACCGACTTCGGCATCGCGCGGCTCGCGGACTCCCCGGGGCTGACCCGCACCAGCGAGTTCGTCGGCACCCCCGCGTACGTCGCCCCCGAGTCCGCCGAGGGCCGCCCGCAGACCTCCGCCGTGGACGTCTACGGCGCCGGCATCCTGCTGTACGAACTCGTCACCGGGCGCCCCCCGTTCGGCGGCGGCAGCGCCCTCGAAGTGCTCCACCAGCACCTCAGCGCCGAACCGCGCCGCCCCTCCACCGTCCCCGAGCCCCTGTGGACGGTCATCGAGCGCTGCCTGCGCAAGAGCCCCGACGAACGGCCCAGCGCCGTCAGCCTCGCGCGCGCGTTGCGGGTCGTCGCCGAGGGCGTCGGCGTCCACGCCAACTCCATGCAGATCGCCGCCGCCGAGGGCGTCGTCCACCTGCTGGCGCCCGATCCGGCGCCGACGGCCGTCCCCGGGGCGGAGGGCGCACAGGGCGTGCAGGGCGCCTACGGGGGCGTGTACGACCCGGCCGCCGCCACCAGCGTGCTCCCGCAGACCGGCGCGCACAGCGGCTCGTACGCCGGAGCGCACACCGGTGCGCCGCAGCCCGCGGGCGCCGCCGATCCGACCGCCGTGCTCCCGCAGACCGGCGGCCCGCAGGGCGCCGCCGACCCGACGGCCGTCCTGCCGCCCGTGCCGCCGCACCAGCAGGGCGGGCCCGGTGCCCAGGGCGGACCCCAGGAGCCGCACCCCTGGCAGACGCAGCTGCGCGCCGCGCGGGACCGCAACGAGCAGACGCAGATCCAGTACCTCGACCCCGGCGAGGACCCCTTGCGCCGCCGCCCGCAGCGGCAGGTCGCCCGCCCCCAGCAGCAGCCCCACCAGCCGCAGCACCAGCCGCCGCCACAGCCCCCGTACGGCCAGCAGCAGCCGCAGGGCTACGGCTATCAACAGCAGCCTCAGCAGCCCCAGTACGCGCCGCCCCCGCAGGCCCCGCAGCCGCAGCGGTACGCGCCCGCGCCCGAGCCGGAGCCGCGCGCTCCCCGTGAGCCCCGCGAGCCCCGGCAGCGCAGCGCCAACCCGATGCGCATCCCGGGACTCGGCTGCCTCAAGGGATGCCTCTTCACGATCGTCATCCTTTTCATCGCCGGCTGGCTCATCTGGGAGTTCTCCCCGCTCCAGCAGTGGATCGGGGACGGCAAGGGCTACTGGCAGCAGCTGACCGACTGGTTCCACTCGATCACCGGGGCGTTCGGGAATTAGGACTGCGTAGTCATGACTGCGCAGACATGTCCGCGTAGTCATGACAGCGCTGACATGACTGCGTTGACATGACTACGCAGTCAACTGGGCGTCGACTCTGGGGATTTGTCGACACCTGCCGGGTGATTTCCGGCTCCGCTGTGAAGGTTGGATCCTCGGACGCGTACTTTTAGCTGCAACGCGCGTCGGTAGGAGCACTCTTGGCACGGAAGATCGGCAGCCGGTACACCGCTCACCAGATCCTGGGGCGGGGCAGCGCCGGGACAGTGTGGCTGGGTGAGGGGCCCGAGGGGCCTGTCGCGATCAAGCTATTGCGTGAGGACCTGTCCTCGGACGAGGAGCTGGTGGGCCGGTTCGTCCAGGAACGGACGGCGCTGCTCGGGCTCGACCACCCCAACGTGGTGTCCGTGCGCGACCTCGTGGTCGACGGGAACGACCTCGCGCTGGTCATGGACCTCGTACGGGGCACCGATCTGCGCACCCGGCTGGACCGGGACCGCAGGCTCGCGCCCGAGGCGGCGGTGTCGATCGTCGCGGACGTCGCCGAGGGGCTGGCCGCCGCCCACGCGGCGGGGGTCGTGCACCGGGACGTCAAGCCCGAGAACGTCCTCCTCGACATGCAGGGCCCGCTCGGGCCCGGCGGCTCGCACCGCGCGCTGCTGACCGACTTCGGCGTGGCCAAGCTGATCGACACGCCGAAGCGGACCAAGGCCACGAAGATCATCGGTACGCCGGACTATCTGGCCCCCGAGATCGTCGAAGGCCTCCCCCCGCGCGCGTCGGTCGACATCTACGCCCTCGCGACGGTCCTGTACGAGCTTCTGGCGGGCTTCACACCTTTCGGCGGCGGTCACCCCGGGGCGGTCCTGCGCCGGCACGTCACGGAGGCCGTGGCGCCCCTCCCGGGCATCCCCGACGAGCTCTGGCAGCTCCTCGTCCAGTGCCTCGCCAAGGCCCCGGCGTCCCGCCTGCGCGCCTCGGAACTCGCCGCCCGCCTCAGGGAACTCCTCCCGTCCCTCTCGGGCATGCCCCCCCTGGACGTCGACGAGCCCGAGACGGAGCTCCCGGACCACCCCGAGGAGCCCCAGGACCGCGAGGACCACGAACCGCGGGGCAAGTCCGGTGTGCGCCGGGGAGCGGTCCCCCTGGTCCCCGGCGCGAAACCGGACTCCAACAGGGACACCCACACCTCGATGCGGGTCCCCGCGGAGGACGAGCTGGCCGGCGGCGCCCACGGCACGGCCAGGGTCCCCCGCACCCCCGGCTCCCCCCGCCCCGGCTCGGCCCGCAACCGCACCACCACGCGCCGCCGCCGCATAGCCCTGACGGCGGCGGCCCTGACGGTGGCGGTGGCGGCGGCCCTGGGAGCCTGGCTCTCGACAACGACGGACACCCCACCGAACTCCCCACAGTCGAACACGTCTCCGGCGGCTCCCTGAGGGGCGCCGCCGACGGACACCGACCCGGGGAGGCGGGGCAGGTGCCCATTGCCCCGGGGGCCCTCCGGATCCTCATCCACCCCTGCGCGGGACCCCCTGTCAGTGGTTGCCGTTACGCTGGGGGGGTGGCAGTCGTCGATGTATCCGAAGAGCTGAAGTCCCTCTCCTCGACCATGGAGTCGATCGAGGCCGTTCTGGACCTGGACAGGTTGAGGGCTGACATCGCCGTGCTCGAGGAGCAGGCGGCGGCGCCGTCGTTGTGGGACAACCCGGACGAGGCGCAGAAGATCACCAGCAAGCTGTCCCACCTCCAGGCGGAGGTCCGCAAGGCGGACACCTTGCGGGGGCGGATCGACGACCTCAGTGTTCTCTTCGAGATGGCCGAGGAGGAGGACGACCCCGACACCCGCGCGGAGGCCGAGAACGAGCTGACGGCCGTCCGCAAGGCCCTCGACGAGATGGAGGTCCGCACCCTCCTCTCCGGTGAGTACGACTCCCGCGAGGCCCTCGTCAACATCCGCGCGGAGGCCGGTGGCGTCGACGCCGCCGACTTCGCGGAGAAGCTCCAGCGGATGTACCTGCGGTGGGCCGAGCAGAAGGGCTACAAGACCGAGCTGATCGAGACGTCGTACGCCGAAGAGGCCGGCATCAAGTCGACGACGTTCGCGGTCCAGGTGCCGTACGCCTACGGGACGCTCTCCGTCGAGCAGGGCACGCACCGGCTCGTGCGGATCTCGCCCTTCGACAACCAGGGGCGCCGCCAGACGTCGTTCGCCGGTGTCGAGGTCCTCCCCGTCGTCGAGCAGACCGATCACATCGAGATCGACGAGTCCGAGCTGCGGGTGGACGTCTACCGCTCCTCCGGGCCCGGCGGACAGGGCGTCAACACCACCGACTCCGCGGTGCGCCTCACCCACCTCCCCACCGGCATCGTCGTCTCCTGCCAGAACGAGCGCTCGCAGATCCAGAACAAGGCGACCGCCATGAACGTCCTCCAGGCCAAGCTCCTCGAGCGCCGCCGCCAGGAGGAGCAGGCCCGGATGGACGCCCTCAAGGGTGACGGCGGCAACTCCTGGGGCAACCAGATGCGGTCGTACGTCCTGCACCCCTACCAGATGGTCAAGGACCTGCGGACCGACTACGAGGTCGGCAACCCCGAGGCCGTCTTCAACGGGGAGATCGACGGCTTCCTGGAGGCCGGCATTCGCTGGCGCAAGCAGCAGGAGAAGTAAGCCTGTTGGTTTGTCGACAAGGCAACCCCCCTCGCCGGCGAGGTCATCTCGCCCGCGCCTGAGGGGGGTTGCCTTTTGCCGTCGGCCCCTTGTCCGGCCGTCCGCCCGATCACACCCCCGATGTCTGGGTTTTACATCACACTCACACGCTTCCCCGCCCCGCATAGCGCGCGCACCGGACATTGCGTACGCAACAGCCTTGACGTTGCTTTGAAAAGTGGGAAGGGTGCACGGTGGCACGCGTGTCTTTGGGGCGCATGTGAACCGGGGGACATACGCGTCAGCTCTGGCCGCCCCCGTCGATCACTGTCCTTGGCGCGGCCTCTTCGACGATCAGCTACTGGGGGTAGCAACCACATGACCAAGAAGACGCGGATACGCGTCGCGCGGATCGCCGCCGGCGCCGTGATCGCCGCGGGTGCCTCGCTGACGGTGGCCGGTGTCGCCTCCGCCACCGGCACGAGCAACCTCACGGACACCTCCGTCGCCACCGCGACCGAGGGCAACGAGAACGGTGGGGGCAGCGGTGGCTGCGACCTCATCGTCATCTGCGAGTCGGGCGGCACCGAGTCCTCCGGCGGCTCGTCCACCGGCGGCTCCAGCACCGGCGGCGACGAGTCCTCCGGTGGTTCCAGCAGCACCGGCGGCTCCTCCACCACGGGCGGCGAGTCCTCGACCGGCGGCGAGTCCTCCACCGGCGGCTCCACCTCGACCGGCGGCAGCTCCAGCACGGGCGGCTCCACGACCACCGGCGGCTCCTCCAGCACCGGCGGCGAGTCCGACGGCGGCCTGATCGGCGGCGGCGACTCCTCCACGGGCGGTTCCAGCAGCACGGGCGGCTCGTCCTCCACCGGTGGCTCGTCCAGCACCGGCGGGTCCTCCTCCACGGGCGGCTCCTCCAGCACGGGCGGCGAGTCCTCCACGGGCGGCTCCAGCTCGACTGGCGGCTCCTCCAGCACCGGCGGCTCCTCCACCGGCGGTTCGAGCAGCACGGGCGGCTCCTCGTCGACCGGCGGCTCGTCCTCCACCGGCGGTTCCAGCAGCACCGGCGGCAGCTCCTCCACCGGCGGCTCGTCCAGCACCGGCGGCGACAGCTCCACCGGCGGCTCGTCCAGCACCGGCGGCGACAGCTCCACCGGCGGCACCGCGCCCAACGGCAACGACAACTCCACCCAGGAGCAGGGCAGCTCCGCCCTGACCGACACCGGCTCCTCCTCGACCTCGGGCACCTCCGCCCAGGGCAACGGCCAGGAGCTGGCCGAGACGGGTGCCGGCGAGACCTCCTTCATGATCATCGGCGCTGCCACGATGATCGCGGGCGGCATCGGCTTCCGCTTCCTCCCGCGTCTGGTCGAGGGCCGCGGCGCGACCGCGGCCTGACCCGAACGACAGCGAAGAGGCCCGGAGCAGCCGGCTCCGGGCCTCTTCCCTTACCAAAAAACTACGCTCCGTGACCGAACTCTCACGCGGTCTGATGCGCCAGCAGCGCGAACGCCGCGATCAGCACCGCCAGCAGCCCGATCAGCGCCATCGGATTCAGGCCGCCCCAGTTCCCGCTCTCCTGCTGCAACCGCTCGCGGTTCGCCCGGCACACAGGGCACCGGCCCTCGCTCACGGGCGCCGCGCAGTTCGCGCACACCAACCGGTCGTACGTCATGCGCTCGCCCTCCTCGCACCGGTTCCTGTACCTCATAACGTCCACGGGAACGCGAACGTTCCCACTCCACTGTGCCAGGTTCCCCGCAAGGGTGCGCCGGAACGCCCGGGAAGGGGGCCCGAGGGGGCCCTGGGCGTCGTACTCGCCGCACAAATGGACACAAGACCCCAGGAAGTCCGTCCCGTGCCTGCGCCCCCGTACCCGGGTCGCGTATGGTCACGCTCATCTACCCCCGGCTACCCGTGGTGCACCCGTGATCCGATTCGACAACGTCTCCAAGGTCTACCCCAAGCAGACCCACCCCGCCCTCAGGGATGTCTCCCTGGAGGTGGAGAAGGGCGAGTTCGTCTTCCTCGTCGGGTCCTCCGGGTCCGGCAAGTCCACTTTCCTGCGGCTGATCCTGCGCGAGGAGCGCTGTAGCCATGGTCAGGTGCATGTCCTGGGCAAGGACCTCGCCCGGCTGTCCAACTGGAAGGTGCCGCAGATGCGCCGCCAACTGGGCACCGTCTTCCAGGACTTCCGGCTGCTGCCGAACAAGACGGTCGCCGAGAACGTCGCCTTCGCGCAGGAGGTGATCGGCAAGTCCAAGGGCGAGATCCGCAAGTCGGTGCCGCAGGTCCTCGACCTGGTCGGGCTCGGCGGCAAGGAGGACCGCAGGCCCGGTGAGCTCTCCGGTGGTGAGCAGCAGCGCGTCGCCATCGCGCGGGCCTTCGTCAACCGCCCCAAGCTGCTGATCGCCGACGAGCCGACCGGCAACCTCGACCCGCAGACCTCGGTCGGCATCATGAAGCTGCTTGACCGGATCAACCGCACCGGTACGACCGTCATCATGGCGACGCACGACCAGAACATCGTCGACCAGATGCGCAAGCGCGTCATCGAGCTGGAGAAGGGCCGTCTCGTCCGCGACCAGGCCCGCGGCGTCTACGGCTACCAGCACTGATCCGTCCCCGGAAAGGCCCCAAGTACACGCCATGCGTGCCCAGTTCGTACTCTCCGAGATCGGTGTCGGTCTCCGTCGCAATCTGACGATGACGTTCGCGGTCATCGTCTCCGTAGCCCTCTCCCTGGCCCTGTTCGGCGGCTCGCTGCTGATGAGCGACCAGGTCAGCACCATGAAGGGCTACTGGTACGACAAGGTCAACGTCTCGATCTTCCTCTGCAACAAGAGCGACGCCGAGTCGGACCCCAACTGCGCCAAGGGCGCGGTGACCGACGACCAGAAGAAGCAGATCAAGTCCGACCTCGACAAGATGTCGGTGGTCGAGCGGGTCACGTACGAGTCGCAGGACGAGGCGTACAAGCACTACAAGGAGCAGTTCGGCGACTCCCCGCTGGCCAGTTCGCTCACCCCGGACCAGATGCAGGAGTCGTACCGGATCAAGCTGAAGGACCCGGAGAAGTACCAGGTCATCGCGACCGCCTTCGACGGGCGGGACGGTGTGCAGTCCGTGCAGGACCAGAAGGGCATCCTGGACAACCTCTTCGGGCTGCTCAACGGCATGAACTGGGCCGCCCGCGCGGTGATGGCGCTGATGCTGGTCGTCGCCCTGATGCTGATCGTCAACACTGTGCGCGTCTCGGCGTTCAGCCGGCGGCGCGAGACCGGGATCATGCGCCTGGTCGGCGCCTCGGGCTTCTACATCCAGGCGCCGTTCATCGCGGAGGCGGCGGTCGCCGGGCTCATCGGCGGCACCGTCGCGTGCGGGTTCCTCGTCGTCGCGCGGTACTTCATCATCGACCACGGCCTGGCGCTGTCGGAGAAGCTGAACCTGATCAACTTCATCGGCTGGGACGCCGTGCTGACCAAGCTCCCGCTGATCCTCGCGACCAGTCTGCTGATGCCCGCCCTTGCCGCTTTCTTCGCGCTGCGCAAGTACCTGAAGGTGTGACGCGAGTACCCCTTGATGTGACGCACGCCCCGAGGGCCGTACGGGCAAGTTCCCGTGCGGCCCTTGGCCGTTGTCCTAGACTCGCGGCCATGTCTGGCCCCGCCGACCCTTACTGTCAGTCCCGCCGCGTGGCGCGCGGGGCCGCCCTGACCTTGGTGTTCGCGAGCGTCCTCGTTGCGGGCGCGGCCACCGGATCGCTGCCCCGGGGCGAGGGCGGCGGGAGCGCCCGCCCGGTCGGCGCCCGCCACGAGGTCGCCGAGGCCGCCGCCGAGGCGCTGGCCCAGGGCAAGTCCCCCATGGAGGCCGCCGAACGGGCCGTCAGCCGCAGCGGAGACCGCTGGGCGGCCGTCTACTCCCCGGACGAGTACGAGGAGTTCGCGCGGTCCCTGGACGGCGAGTACACCGGCGTCGGCCTCTGGGCCGAGCGGGAGCGCGACGGCGGGATCGAGGTGTCCTACGTGCGCGCGGGCTCGCCCGCCGCAGCCGCCGGCATCAAGGCGGGCGACCGGTTGCGCAGCATCGACGGACAGCCCGTGAACGGCCTCCCGGTCACCGACGTCGTCTCCCTGCTGCGCGGCGAGGCGACCGACGCGGCCGTCGGCACGGCCGTACGGCTCGGTCTGGAGCGCGGCACGCGCGCGTGGGACGAGACCCTGCGGCGCGCCAAGCTGTCCACCGACTCCGTGGGCGTCGAGCACACCGCGCGCGGGGTGACCGTCGTACGGATCGCCGCCTTCACGCGCGGGGTCGGGCGGTCGGTGCGGGACGCCGTGCGGGGTGCCGGGGGCGGGATCGTCCTCGATCTGCGCGGGAACTCCGGCGGGTTCGTGGCCGAGGCCGTGGCGGTGGCCTCCGTGTTCCTCGACGGCGGGCTGGTCGCGACGTACGACGTCGACGGCCGCGAGCGGTCCCTGCACGCGGCCTCCGGGGGCGACACCACCAGACCCCTGGTCGCGCTCGTCGACGGCGGCACGATGAGCGCGGCCGAACTCCTCACCGGCGCCCTCCAGGACCGGGGGCGCGCGGTGGTCGTGGGGACACGGACCTTCGGCAAGGGGTCCGTGCAGATGCCTACGACGCTCCCGGACGGGTCGGTCGCCGAGCTGACGGTGGGGCACTACCGGACGCCGGCCGGGCACGCGGTGGACGGGGTGGGCATCACGCCGGACCTGGAGGCGGCGGGGGAGCGGGTCCTGGAGCGGGCGGAGACGGTGCTGAGCGGCATGGGGGATGTGGAGTAGGGGTCGTCGTCAGGGTGTTTTCAGGGGTGGCTCAGGGAAACGGCTTTCCCTCCTGACCCCGCCGGGTGCGAAAATGGCGGGACTATGAGCAAGGGAATGTACGTACCGAAGGAGTCCCAGCCCAAGCAGGGCACTGGGGGCGGCAAGAGCCGGGACGGGGAGAAGGGCGGCAAGCGCAAGATCGTCGCCCAGAACAAGAAGGCGCGTCACGACTACGCGATCATCGACACCTACGAGGCGGGGCTGGTCCTGACCGGCACCGAGGTGAAGTCGCTGCGCGAGGGGCGGACGTCGCTGGCCGACGGCTTCGTCCAGATCGACCGGGGCGAGGCGTGGCTGCACAACGCGCACATCCCCGAGTACCACCAGGGCAGCTGGACCAACCACTCCGCGCGCCGCAAGCGCAAGCTGCTGCTGCACCGCGAGGAGATCGACAAGCTGGCCGTCAAGGCGGAGGAGACGGGGCACACCATCGTGCCGCTCGCCCTCTACTTCAAGGACGGCCGGGCCAAGGCGGAGATCGCGCTCGCGCGCGGCAAGAAGGAGTACGACAAGCGGCAGACCCTGCGCGAGCAGCAGGACCGGCGGGAGGCGGACCGGGCGATCTCCGCGGCGAGGCGGCGGCAGCGGGGGCAGTAGGTTCCGCGCGGGAATGTGGTGGCATGTGTGCGCGTTGGTCACGTACGATGGCATCAGCGCCTCACAGAAGGCGTGTCTTTGAAAAAACAACATGGGGATGATCGGTTTCGACAGCGGATGTCGAAGCAGGAGAAGCGTGTCGAGAAAGCGGCCATGATCTCGTAAACCACAGGCCGAAAAAAATAATCGCCACTGTTAAGAGCGATTCTCCCAAGGCTCAGCACTTCGCCCTCGCTGCCTGATTTCAGATAACGAGGAAAGTGCTCCTTACTTAAGGGAGTGTCAGCCCGGGGCTGTTCCCGACCCGGATCCTGGCATCAGCTAGGGGACTAAACCTCCATCCCGGTCACGGGGTGAAGAGGGAAACCAAACAGTGACTGGGCCCGTCGGCGACTTGTTCGCGTGATTGCCGGGGCCGAGAAAAGCACAGCGAACTGCACACGGAGAAGTCCTGATTCCACACCGTTGGACGCGGGTTCGATTCCCGCCATCTCCACGAGATGGAGGTGGCCTGCGCTCGCAAAAAGCGCGAGCGCAGGCCACCTCGTACCATTTCTGGGGGCATGACCCCCAGACCCCCTCATCCCATGTGGGCGAGAGCCCCGCTGCTTACCGGCAGCGGGGCTTTTGTCATTTACGCGTCTTTCTAGGCCGGCCGGGGTGCTGTACTCGCCCGCCGGGTCAGCGTCGGCGCCAGTAAGGTCGCCTCCGGTACGGAGTCCCCCGCGAGTTTCAGCATCAGCAGTTCCACGGCCTGCGTACCGAGCCGCGCCGACGGCAGCTCGACGGAGGTGATCCCGAGCCGTTCGCCCAGTTCGGACGGGCAGATCGCGGTGACCGAGAGATCGCCGGGCACCCGCAGCCCGAGTGCGCGGAAGGCGTCGACGAGCGGTTCGAGGACGGCTTCGTTGTGGACGACGACCCCGGTGAGCGCCGGCTGCTCGTGCAGGAGCCGTTCCGCGACCCGGCGGGCGCCGGCCGGGCTCGCCTCGCAGGGATGGACGGCGGAGGCGAGCCCGGCGCGGTCGGCGGCGGCGGTGAAACCCTGGACCACGCGCTGGGCGAACGCGGTGCCGCGCACGTACACCTCCGGCGGCGAGCCCACCAACGCGATCACTCTGTGGCCGAGTTGGGCGAGATGCTCGACGCAGGCCGCGCCCGCCGCGCGGAAGTCGAGGTCGATGCAGGTGAGCCCGGCGGAGTCGAGGGGGAAGCCGATCATCACCGTCGGCCGGTCCAGGCCGCGCAGCAACGGCAGCCGGTCGTCGTGGAGTTGGACGTCCATGAGGAGCAGCGCGTCGACAAGTGCCGTGTCCGCGACGCGGCGTAGGCCCTCCTCGCCCTCCTCCTGGGTGAGGAGGAGGACGTCGTGGTCGTGCCGGCGGGCGGCGGTGACGACGGAGACGACGAACTGCATGACGACGGGGACGTCGATGCCGGTGCGTAACGGGGTCATCAGGGCGAGGACGTTGGAGCGGCTGCTGGCGAGCGCGCGGGCGCCGGCGTGCGGGCGGTAGCCGAGGTCGCGGATGGCGTCCTGGACCCGCTGCCGGGTCTGCTCGGAGATGGGGCGCTTGCCGCTGAGCGCGTACGACACGGTGCTGGGGGAGACGCCGGCGCGCCGGGCCACGTCGGTGATCTTCACCATCAGCAGATCTCCACCGTGAGGAAACCGGTCCCGGCGTCCGCGCGGGCGATCCGGTCACCGGCGGCGAGCGCCCAGGGCGCCGAGGGGTCGCTCGCGGAGGCGCGCAGGGTGTCCCCGACGCGGACGACCGTGTACGTCACCTCCCCCACCCGTACGGTGACTTGGGCGCCGCGTTCGAGGCGGTAGGCGCGCAGGGTGACGCCGTCGGCGTGGTGGTAGTCGGGGCGGTCGGCGTGGGCGCCGACGGGCAGGACGGCGCCGGCGCGCACCAGCAGGGGGAGGCTGAGGAAGCCGTGGGTCTCGCGCACCCAGCGCGGCCCGGTGACGGTGCGGCCGGTGATGTAGTGGGTCCAAGTCCCTTCGGGGACGTAGTACTTGACGTCGCCGTCGTCGCTGAAGACCGGGGCGACGAGCAGGTCGGGGCCCAGCATGTACTGGCGGTCGAGGTGGGCGCAGCCGGGGTCGTCGGGGAACTCCAGGACCATCGCGCGCATCATGGGGACGCCCTCCTCGTGGGCGACGCGCGCGGCCTCGTACAGGTAGGGCATGAGGCGGAGCTTGAGGCGGGTGAACAGCCTCAGTACGTCCACCGATTCGTCGTCGAAGAGCCAGGGGACGCGGTACGACGAGGAGCCGTGCAGGCGGCTGTGGGAGGACAACAGGCCGAAGGCGAGCCAGCGTTTGAAGAGGGCCGGGGTGGGGGTGCCCTCGAAGCCGCCGATGTCGTGGCTCCAGTAGCCGAAGCCGGACAGGCCCAGGGAGAGTCCGCCGCGCAGCGACTCGGCCATCGCCTCGTACGTCGACTCGCAGTCGCCGCCCCAGTGAACGGGGTACTTCTGGCTGCCTGTTGTGGCCGAGCGGGCGAAGACGACGGCCTCTGCCTCGCCCCGGTGTTTGCGCAGCAGCTCGAAGACCGTGCGGTTGTAGAGGTAGCTGTAGTAGTTGTGCATCCGCTCCGGGTCGGAGCCGTCCGCCCAGACGACGTCGGTGGGGACGCGTTCGCCGAAGTCGGTCTTGAAGCAGTCGACGCCCTGCGCGAGGAGCTTTTCGAGTTTGGCGGCGTACCAGTCGCGGGCGGCGGGGCTGGTGAAGTCGACCAGGGCCATGCCGGGTTGCCACAGGTCCCACTGCCAGACGCTGCCGTCGGGGCGCTTGAGGAGGTGGCCGAGCTCCTTGCCCTCGGTGAACAGCGGGGAGCGCTGGGCGATGTAGGGGTTGATCCAGGCGCTGATGCGCAGGCCCTTCGCCTTGAGCCGGGCCAGCATGCCCTCGGGGTCGGGGAAGACGCGCGGGTCCCACTCGAAGTCGCACCAGTGGAACTCGCGCATCCAGAAGCAGTCGAAGTGGAAGACGGAGAGCGGGAGTTCACGCTCGCGCATACCTTCGATGAAGCCGGTGACGGTCTCCTCGTCGTAGGACGTGGTGAACGACGTGGACAGCCACAGCCCGAACGACCAGGCGGGCGGCAGCGCCGGGCGGCCGGTGAGGGCCGTGTACTTGCGCAGGATGTCCTTCGGGGTGGGGCCGTAGATGACGTAGTACGTCAACTCCTGGGCCTCCACGCTGAATTGGACCCGGGAGACGGATTCGGAGCCGACCTCGAAGGAGACCTTGCCGGGGTGGTCGACGAAGACGCCGTAGCCGGCGTCGGTGAGGTAGAACGGCGTGTTCTTGTAGGCCTGTTCGGTGGTCGTGCCGCCGTCGGCGTTCCAGATGTCCACCACCTGGCCGTTCTTGACGAGCGGGCCGAAGCGTTCGCCGAGGCCGTACACCGATGTGCCGACGTTCAGGCCGAGTTGCTCGCGCAGGTAGTGGGCGCCGGTCGTGGTGTCGCGCATGATGCCCATGCCCTTGGGGCCGCTGGTGGTGAGCGAGCGGCCGTGGGCGCGGAAGTCGAGCTGCCAGGGGCCGGTGCGGGAGATTCTGAGCGACAGTTCGCCCGAGGTGAGGGTGGCCTGGTCGGTGTCGTAGCCGATGTGCGGGCTGAACTCCTTTGTCGTCAGCTCGAATTGGGGTTTCTGTGGCTGCTCCCCCCGGAAGTGGGCGAAGGTGACGCCGATGACGTCGGGGAGGGGCGCGTGGGCGGTGAGCGTCACGACCGGTCCCTTCAGCAGGTCGCCGCGGTGGCGGACGGGGTGGGTCGGCGCGTGGATCTCCAGCGTGTCCCCGGCGTCGGTGACGTCCAGGGCCTCGGCCGGGTGGGCCGCGGTGACACCCTCGCGCAGCAGCCAGTAACCATCGGTGAACTTCACGTGGGAGGTCCTTACTTGACGGCACCCACGGCGATACCGCGGGTGAGCGTGCGCTGGAAGACGAGGAAGAAGACGAGAGCCGGCAACACCCCTAGCAGGGCTGCCGCGTTGGTCATCGTGGCGTCCATCAGCCGCTGGCCCTGGAGCACGCCGAGCGCGACGGAGACGGTCTGGTTGTCGTTGGAGATCAGCATCACCAGCGGCAGCAGGAACTCGTTCCACGTCCAGATGAAGAAGAACACCGCGAGCACACCGAGCGTCGGCCGGCTCATCGGTACGACGATCCGCCACAGCACCTGCCACCGGCCGGCGCCGTCGATCCGCGCGGCCTCGATCACCTCGCGCGGGAACCGGCCGAGCACGGCGGACAGCAGATACGTCCCGAACGCCGCCTGGATCACGGTGAATACGATGACCACGCTCAACCTCGTGTCGTACAGGCCGAGTTGCTTGCTCAGGTAGTAGACGGGGTAGACCAGGGCCTCCTGCGGGAGCATGTTGGCGAGGACGAAGAACGCGAGGATCCAAGTGCGGCCCTTGATACGGCCGATGCCGATCGCGTACGCGTTCAGGACGGACAGGGCGACGGCGAGGAGGGCCACCGAGCCGCTGATCAGGGTGGAGTTGACGAGTTTTTGCGTGTAGTCGACGCGGGTCCAGAAGTCCTTCAGACCGTCCAGGTAGAGGCCGTCGGGGAGGCTGAGGGGGCCGTTCTGGGAGTACTCCGTGGGGGACTTGACCGCGTTTATGGCGACGATGAGGAACGGGACGACCATGAAGAGGGCGGCCAGGCAGAGGGCGAGGAGGACGGGGGAGCGTTTCAGGAAATTCCTCATGCGCGTGTCTCCTCCTCCTCGCTCCGGCCCTGGAGCCGCAGCGCGATCAGGGACAGCGCGAGGATGATGACCGTGAGGACGGTCGAGATCGCGGCGCCGTAGCCGACCTGGGTCTTCTCGAAGAACGTGGCGAAGGAGAAGTACGACGGGACGCCGGTCGCGCCGCCGGGGCCGCCCTTGGTGAGGACGTACACCGCGCCGAACACCTTCAGCGCGGCGATCGTGCACCACGTCAGCACCACGTAGATCTCCGGCCGGATCTGCGGCAGCGTGATGTGCCAGAACCGGCGCCACCAGCCGGCCCCGTCCAGCTCGGCGGCCTCGTACAGCTGGGGGTCGACGCGTTCGAGGCCGGCCATGAACACCACGAGCGGGAAGCCGAGTTGGACCCACACCATGACGCCCATGACGCTGTAGAGCGCGAAGTCCGGGTCACCGAGCCAGTCTTGGCGCCAGCCGCCCAGACCTATGGCTTTGAGGAGGGCGTTGAGGGAGCCGTCGTCCGGGGCGAGGATCCAGCTCCAGACGATGCCGGCGACGGCGATCGGGAGGATCTGCGGGAGGTAGAAGCAGGCGCGCAGGACGGCGGTGATCCGGCTGCCGAAGTGCTTGCCGACGTAGTCGAACAGGGCGGCGGCCAGGACGAGTCCGAGGCAGGTCGGGACCACGGCCATCGCGGCGACCATGAAGAGGCTGTGCCGGAAGGACTCCCAGAACGCCGAATCGTCCAGCAGCTCACGGTAGTTGGCGAGCCCGGACCACTTGGGGGAGCCGACGCCCTGCCAACTGGTGAAGCTCACACCGGTGTTCATGAGGAACGGGACGACGATGACGGCGAGGAAGGCGAGGACGCCGGGGAGGAGGAAGAGGGCGTAGGGGAGGTCGGGGGAGGGGGCCGTGCGGGTGGGGCGGCGGATGCGGGGGCGGCCGGGGGCCGGGGTGGGGGTGGGGGCCTGGGCCGTCATGAGGACGGCTTGCCCTTGTCGTACGCGTCCTGGAGCGCGTCGAGGTACGCGTCCGGGGTGCCGCTGCCGGTGAGGAGTTTCTGGGTCTCGGAGACCAGGACGTCGTAGAAGCCGGGGACCGGCCAGTCGGGGTAGAAGGCCAGGCCGTCGCGGCTGCTGAGGGTGTTGAAATCGGTGGTGAGCTGCTTGGACTTGGGGTCGGTGATCGCCGCCGGGTCGGCCGCGACGGGGACGCCGCCCTTGTCGCCGAGCAGGTTCTGGATCTTCTTCGACATGGTGATGCCGATGAAGTCGTAGGCGAGTTGCTTGTTCTTCGCGCTCTTCGGTACGACCCACAGGTTGCCGCCCGAGCCGAGCGTCAGCTTCGAGTCGGGCCAAAGTGCCGTGCCCCAGGCGAACTTGGCCTCGGACTGGAAGCGGCCGTACCACCAGCTGCCGGAGAACAGGATCGGTGACCTGCCCTGGAGGAAGGAGACACCGGCCTGTTCGGCGGTGGCGCCGCTCGAACTCTTCGCCAGGTAGCCCTTCTTGACCCAGTCGGCGAAGGTGTCGGCGGCGTACGTCCAGGCCGCGTCATGGAAATCCACCTTGCCCTTGTACAGCTCGTAGGAGTCGACCCAGGCGCGGTCGGCCTTGGAGAGGGCGAGCTGGTAGAAGTACTGGTGGGCGACGTACTCGGCACCGGCGTTCGCCAGCGGGGTGATCCCGGCGTCCTTGAACTTCTGTAGGGCGGCGGTGAGTTGGGGGAAAGTGGTGGGTTCCTGGACGCCGTACTTCTTGAAGAGGTCCTTGTTGAGGTAGAGCATCGTGAACTCGGCGTAGTTCGGGACGCCGTACCAATGGCCGCTGCCCATCACGCCGTTGGTGTCGTACTGGCTGGTGGTGCGGACGGCTGGGCTGAGGAGTTTGTCCCAGCCGCGTTTGGCGGCCTCGGCGGTGAGGTCGGTGAGGAGGCCCTGTTTGGAGAGCAGGCCCGCTGTCGCGTTGCCCTTGTTGTACTCCATCAGGTCAGGCGCGTCCGAGGAGTTGAGGACCATCGGGGCCGTCTTCTGGATCTGCTCGAAGCTCTTCTCCTCGAACTTCACCTTCACGCCCGGGTGTTGGTTCTCGAACTCCTTGATGGCCTCCGTCCAGGCCTCGCCCATCGCGCTGTTGGGGGCCTCGTAGTGCCACAGGCGCAGGGTCTTCGCGTCGGAGGTGCCGCCGCTGCCCCCGCCGCCGCAGGAGGTGAGCAGCAGGGCGGCGGCGCCGATCACCGCCGCCGCTGCTGTCGTCGCACGCCGTCTTGCCGTCAACATCCAGTGCCTCCGCGGGAGTCGGCTGGTACTTCGGGCCGTGCCGGCGTCACGCGGATCGTGGTCGAATCGATTCGATGCGTGACGTCGAAGCGCTTCGACGCAGGAACGTAGGCGGTGCGGGAGAGTGCGTCAATGGGGGTGGCGGGGATTGGGGGAAGCGATTCGACTGGGCGGGGGTGCGGTGGGGTGCGGTGGGGTGGAGGCTGGGGGCCTGGGGCTTCCTTGTCATCGAACGGTCTTGCTGTCGAACGGCCTTGTCGCTTAAGGGGCTTGGCGTCGGACCGCCTTGCGTGCCGCGGAGATCGCCAGGGCGAGGAGGGCGGTCGTCCGGAGGGGCGGGGTGCGGCGGGTCGGGTCTCGTGGCGTTCGGCGTGGGCCGAAGTCGGCGATCACCAGGGTGTCGGCGGTGACGGTGTAGAGGAGGTTCTGTTGCTGCTCGGGATTCGGCATGTGGGTAACGGTCGTACCGGGGTGATCAGTTGGTCCAACACCTGTTCGGGGCCGATTCACGCGTCCGCGTTGTAAGTTCGCCGGATGTCCGTCTCGCCGCACGACCTCGAACCCCGTCTCCTGCGCGGCTTTCTCGCCGTCGCCGAGGAGCTGCACTTCACCCGGGCCGCCGCGCGGCTGTACGTCGCCCAGCAGGCGCTCAGCCGTGATGTGCGGCGGCTGGAGCGGGAGTTGGGGGTGGAGCTGTTCGTGCGCAGCACCCGGCAGGTGCGGCTCACGCCGGACGGGGAGCGGCTGCTTCCTCACGCGCGGCGGGTGCTGGCGGCGCAGGAGGAGCTGCGGGCGGCGTTCGGGCGGGCGCGTCCGCTGCTCGTCGATCTCAACTCGCCCGGCTTGAGCACGGGTTCGCTGGTGCTGGCGCGGGCGCGTGAACTCGCCCCGGAGTACGAGCTGATGGCGCGGTACGAGAGCGGGCTCAC
Source organism: Streptomyces sp. AMJ-169 (assembly GCF_055597585.1). Lineage (NCBI taxonomy): Bacteria > Bacillati > Actinomycetota > Actinomycetes > Kitasatosporales > Streptomycetaceae > Streptomyces > Streptomyces sp. AMJ-169. The sequence continues at coordinate 77,788 of NZ_JBVLTJ010000018.1, read as the reverse complement.
GGGGGCGGCGGGGGAGATGGCCGCCGGGCGGCTGGACGCGTCGTTCGGGCGGTACGCGGGTCTGGAGCCTTCGCTGCGGGGGCAGTTGGCGCATCAGCTGGTGCGGTACGAGCCCATGGCGATCGTGCTGCCGGCGGGGCATCGGCTGGCGGGGCTCGCGGAGGTGCCGCTGGCGGCGCTGGCGGGGGAGACCGTCTACGCCGGCGCCGGGAACCCCCGTACGCCTGAATGGACCGCGCTGGCGCGGGAGTTGTTCGAGGGGCGAGGGATCGGGATCGCGCCACCGGCGCCGTTGGCCGTGGGGGAGGAGGAGTTCCGGCGTGTCATGGCCAGGACCGGGTGTCCGGTGCTTGTCGTGGTGGGTTTTCCGGCCATGCCTGGAAGCGTGCAGCGGCCACTCGTCGAGCCGGTTCCGCTGGCTCCCGTGTCGCTCGTGTGGCGAAAGGGGCTGGTCCATCCGGCGTTGGACATACTGCGACAATCCGCGGCCGAACTCGCGTCCGAGAAGTCGTGGACGCGTTCGAATGGTGAGGGGTGGATTTCGGCCATAGACATGGCCATGACGGCCCCGTACAAATGACACATCGCACACCTGACGCACACCCGCTGCGCTAGATTCGGCGCCCCGGGCGCGGAGTGACATCTGGGGCGTGCTGGCCGGGCGGGGGCCCGGTGAACCGACGTGTGCTCGGAGTCGGACGCGCGCCCGGAATCCGATCTCATCGTGGTCCCGTGGGGGGAAGTGCGCGCGTGAAGAAATGGCGAGAAGAAACCCAACCGGAGTGGCCGGAGCCGGCGCCGGTGACCGAGGAGGGGCCGGTGGTCCGGGGGACTCAGCGGTTCCCCGAACTGGCGTCGTCCGGTGGGCGGGGGGACATCTCCGGAGAGTCCGGGCATGGTGGGTGGGGGGAGTTTTCGGACGGGGTCGCCGAAACTGTGCGGCGGCCGCCGGAGGCGGGGGGGCGGGTGCCGGATGGGGTTGCGGCGGGGCTTCGGGATCCTTGGGGTTCTGGGGGGTCGGGGTATGGGGGGCGGGGTGGCCGGACGGCCGCTGGAGGGGCGTCCGTGTCGGGTGCTGGGGCGTCTCAACTCCCAGATGTTGGAGTGGAGTTGGGCTCTGCCCGGAGTGCAAAGGGTGCTGCTGGAGGCGGAGTTCAGGTTTCCGGAGATGGTGAGCGGGGTTCTGCCGGGGGCGCCAAGGATTCCGGCTCCGCCGAAGTCACCGTCCAGCTCGACCCGTTGGGCGGGGACGGGGCCGGCGGGAAGGGCGAGGTGTCCGAACGGCCCGTGTTCGTCGACGAGTCGGGGCGGCGCAGTCGTACCTTCCGGCGGATCGGTGCCACGGTCGGCCTCGCGTGCGGGGCGTACGCCGTCGTCATCGCCGGGACGCTGCTGTCCGGGAACGCGGGGGCGCCCTGGCTGCCGTTGCCGGGGCCCGCCGCGGACGACAACAAACCGGCGGGGCAGGTGGACGCGACGCACGCGCCGGGCGGTTCGACGAGTCCGCGGCCTGAGGGCGGGGTGTCCGTGCCCGGAGGCGGAATCCCCTACGGGACGGGTGCGGCGGCCCCTAAGGGCCCCGGCGCGTCCTCGGCGCCGCACGCCGGGGGTACTCCGCCGGGGCGCACGCGGGCCTCGGAGCCTTCGACGGGGGCGGCTGCCTCGCCGAGCGCGGGCACGGGTGCCACGGAGCCCGCGACCCCCGGCACCGGCGCGCCGTCGAGCCCCGCGACCCCGTCCCCGACGGGCAGCACCCCGCCCCAGCCGACCCCACCCGCCACGACTCCGCCCCCCGCCTCCCCGTCCGCGTCACCGGCGGCCTCGGCTTCGACGACGCGGCATCACCGGCGGGGGCATGGGAGGGCGGCGGGGGGCGGGGCGGCGTTGTACAGGACGACGCCGGCCAAGCCGACGGCGTACGGGGCGGCCGCGCCCGCCCAACTCGCCGCGCCCGCCCGGCCCGCCGGGACCATCACCCCCTCGGAGTACACCCTCTAATGCCACCCCGCACCACCCGGCGAACCCCCTCAGGGTCGGCCGATGACGCAGCGCGACTTATATCCACGCCCCCTAGGGGCAAAGGCGCTCGCCGTAAGCGAGGTGCTACTGGGGGGACCGGTGTCGCCCGGCGGCGGTTTCCGATGCGCGTTCTGTTGCCCTTGCTGCTGCTCTGCGCGGTGATGGCGATGCTGATGCTGCGCGGCTATGTGCACAGCGAGATCCTCGCGGACTACCGCATCCGGCCGGAGGCGTCCTCGGACAAGGTGCCGCAGAGCATCTTGAACGGCGGGCCCGTGATCGACACGCGGGACGGGCGGACGGCCAGCATGGATATTCCGGCGAAGCGGATCGTGCTGACTTTCGACGACGGCCCCGACCCGCGCTGGACGCCCGAAGTGCTCGACGTGCTGAAGAAACACCACGCGCACGCCGTCTTCTTCATCACCGGCACGATGGCCTCCCGCTACCCCGCGCTGATCCGCCGCATGGTCGCCGAGGGCCACGAGATCGGGCTGCACACCTTCAACCACCCCGACCTCTCCTACCACTCCAGGACCCGCATCGACTGGGAACTCACCCAGAACCAGCTGGCGTTGGCGGGCGCGGCCGGTATCCGTTCGTCCATCTTCCGCCCGCCGTACTCCTCTACGGCCGACGCGCTGGACAACGAGTCCTGGCCGGTGGTGCGTTACGTCGGCAGCCGGGGCTATCTCACCGTCCTGACGAGTGTGGACAGCGAGGACTGGCAGAAGCCCGGCGTCGCGCGGATCATCCGCGACTCCACGCCCCCGAAGGGCAAGGGCGCCATCGTCCTGATGCACGACTCGGGCGGCGACCGGCACGAGACCGTCGAGGCGCTGGACCGCTATCTGCCCCAACTCCAGGGCGAGGGCTACGAGTTCCAGAACCTCACCGAGGCCCTGAACGCGCCGAGCGCCCATACCCCGGTCACCGGGACGGAGTTGTGGCAGGGCAAGGCGTGGATCGCGCTGGTCTCGGCGTCCGACGGGCTGACGAACATCCTCGTCGTCGGCCTGGCCGTCATCGGCTTCCTCGTCTTCGCCCGCTTCGGCCTGATGCTGCTGCTCTCCGCCGGGCACACCCGCCGCAGGCGCCGCAAGGACTTCCGCTGGGGCGCGGCGCCGGTGACCGAACCGGTGACGGTCCTCGTCCCCGCCTACAACGAGGCCAAGTGCATTGAGAACACGGTCCGTTCACTGGTCCGCAGCGAACACCCGGTCGAGATCCTGGTCATCGACGACGGCTCCAGCGACGGCACCGCCCGCATCGTGGAAGACCTCGCCCTGCCCGGCGTACGCGTCGTCCGCCAGCTCAACGCGGGCAAGCCGGCCGCCCTCAACAGGGGCCTGGCGAACGCCAGTTACGACATCATCGTCATGATGGACGGCGACACCGTCTTCGAACCCGGCACCGTCCGCGAACTCGTCCAGCCCTTCGCCGACCCGCGCGTCGGCGCCGTCGCCGGCAACGCCAAGGTCGGCAACAAGGACACCCTCATCGGTGCCTGGCAGCACATCGAGTACGTCATGGGCTTCAACCTCGACCGCCGGATGTACGACGTCCTGCGCTGCATGCCGACCATCCCCGGCGCCGTAGGAGCCTTCCGCCGTACGGCACTTGAGCGGATCGGCGGGATGAGCGACGACACGCTCGCCGAGGACACCGACATCACCATGGCCATCCACCGGGACGGCTGGCGGGTCGTGTACGAGGAGAAGGCGCGCGCCTGGACCGAAGCGCCGGAATCCGTACAGCAGTTGTGGTCGCAGCGGTACCGGTGGTGCTACGGGACGATGCAGGCGATCTGGAAGCACCGGCGGGCGGTCGTCGAACGCGGCCCGTCCGGCCGGTTCGGGCGGATCGGGCTGCCGCTGGTGTCCCTGTTCATGGTCGTCGCCCCGCTGCTGGCCCCGCTGATCGACCTGTTCCTCGTGTACGGGCTGGTCTTCGGCCCCACCGGCAAGACCATCGCGGCCTGGTTCGGCGTACTGACCATCCAACTCGTCTGCGCCGCCTACGCGTTCGTCCTCGACCGCGAACGGCTCACCCCGCTCGTCTCGCTGCCGCTCCAGCAGATCCTCTACCGGCAGCTCATGTACATGGTGCTGCTCCAGTCCTGGATCACCGCGCTCACCGGGGGCCGGCTGCGCTGGCAGAAGCTGCGGCGCAAGGGGCAAGTCGCCGCGCCTCCCGGTGAGTTGGCCGAAGGGGGGACGGCGTGACGAGCACCACGGAGCTGAGCGAGCCGGCCGTCTCCTCCCAACCACCCTCCAGGGACCGGTACTTCGACCTGCTGCGGGCGGTCGCCCTCTTCCGTGTCGTCCTCTACCACCTCATGGGGTGGGCCTGGCTCCCGGTCGTCTTCCCGTCGATGGGCGTGATGTTCGCGCTCGCCGGCAACCTCATGGCCCGCTCGCTGGCCAAGCGCCCGGCCCGGGAGGTCGTACGCGGCCGGCTGCGCCGACTGCTGCCCCCGCTATGGCTGTTGGGGACCGTCGGGGTGAGCGGCATGGTCCTCGCGGGGTGGGGGCCCGACGCCGACGGGCACCCCGGCTGGTGGTGGTTCCACCTCACCTTCTGGATCCTGCCGGTGAGCGATCCGCCGTACGGCGCCGGACTCCCGGGCGTACACGGCCTGTTGGGCGACGACTGGGCGACCTCCCTCGGCGTGCCGCTCTGGTACATCAGGGCCTACCTCTGGTTCGTCCTCCTCTCCCCTTTGCTGCTAAGGGCGTTGAGGCGCGCACCCTGGCCGACCGTCTTCGCGCCGCTCGCGCTGTCGGCCGCGCTGGAGTTCACCGGCCTCCAGATCCCCGGCGACCGGCTGAGCACCAATGTCACCGACTTCGCGACGTTCGGGGCCTGTTGGCTGCTCGGCATGGCCCAGCAGGAGGGGATTCTCGCGCGGCTGCCGCGCTACGTCGTACCGTCGCTCGCGCCCGCGGTCGCCGGGTTCGCGCTCTGGTACGCCCTCGGGCACGACTTCCATCAGGACCACGACCTCGACGACATGCCCTTCGCGCAGTCCCTCTGGTCCTTCGCCGCCGTGCTCTTCCTCCTTCACCTCAGCCCGAGTTGGGGGGAGTGGCCGGGCCCGCTGCGGCGGTTCGACCGCGTGGTGACTCTCCTCAACTCCCGTGCGGTCACTGTGTACTTGTGGCACAACGTGTGCATCACCGCCGCCGAGTCCCTGTGGGACCACGCCTGGAGCGTGCCCTTCCTGGAGACCCACGCGGCCTGGCTGCTGGGGTCGCCTTGGCCGGTGCTGGTGGTGACCTGGCTGCTGACCGGGGTGTGCGTCGTCGCGTTCGGCTGGGTCGAGGATCTGGCGGCGCGACGGCGGCCGAGGGTGTGGCCGGACGGGCGGGGGAGCCGGGGTGGGCGGAGGAAAAGGGGGGTGGGGTACGGTTTGCGCTTTCGTCGGTCGTGAGGGGTAGGGAGCGCGGGGGATGAGTCAGGTTGCGGGGGAGTCGGGGCGGGGTGAGGGGGTGCCTTCTGGGGACGGGGGGTTGCCGGTCGGGGGTGAGGGGGCGGCTGCCGGGTTCGGGGGGCCGCCGCCGGGATATGAGGGGGCGGCTGCCGGGGATGGGGGTCCGGCGCGGGGTTCGGCTCCTGGGTTCGGGGGTCCGCCGCCTGGGGGTGAGGGTTCGGCTTCCGGGTTCGGCGGTTCGCCTGCCGGGTATGGGGGTTCGGCTTCTGTGTACGGGGGGCCGCCGTCTGCCGGGTATGGGGGGCCGTCGGCCGGGCACTACGGGTACGGCGCGCCTGGGCCGTCGTACGGGGTGCCGGGGCCGGCGGCGTATCAGGTGCCGCAGGGGCACAACCCTTACGGGCAGGCCCCTTACGGGCAGGCCCCTTACGGGCAGGCCCCTTACGGGTACCCGTATCCGCCGCCGTCCCCTAAGGGGCACCTCGGCAAGCGGATAGCCGTGGTCGTCGTAGGGACTGTCGCCTCGGTCGCTCTGCTCGGGGGTGGGGTCATGCTGGCGACCAGTGGGGGGCGTACGGGGGCGGAGGCGCGGCCCTCTGAGTCGGCGTCGGCGTCCGGGGCGGCGTCCGGGTCAGGGGCCGAGCCGGGCGCGCCGGAGGGCACCCCGGCGCCGGAGGCCACCGACCCCGATCCCGGGGCCGGGACGATCCCGGAGAGCTCCGCCCCCTCCGCGTCCCCGCCGGACGCGACCGGGTTCCAAGGGCAGTGGCAGAACCGGGAGTTGAAGACGCTGACGATCGGGTCGGCGTACGGCAGCTCCGGTTCGGCCGCCCAGTACTCGGCGTCGTACATCGACCCGTCCGACGAGGACAACGGCATCCTCATCGGCACGGCGACCAAGACGGCTACGGGGTTGCGCTTGGCGCTGCGCTCGCTGGGGGCGGGGTCAGGGTCTGGGTCAGGGTCGGATTCGGGGTCGACGTCAGGGTCGGAGGCGGCGTCGATGTCGGAGCGGACGTCGGAGCAGGCGTCGGGGTCGGCGGCGTTGCCGGCATCGGGCAAGAGCGCCACCGGTGCGACCCTCACCCGCGTCGGGGACAGCGTCCGGATCACTTGGGACGCGGGCGGGTCGGATCTGCTGGAGTGGGCGGGGCCGTATGGCTGAGCTGGGGTCCTGCGCGGCGGGACGGGGCTGAGGCGGATGCCGGCGGATTCCGCGCGGCAATCGGGCCGTATATACGCCCAGCACGAAGCCCTCTACGCCGAGCTTCTTGGATGAACAGCGAGGGGCCCGCCGGGATGTTCCGGTGGGCCCCCTTCAAATCGCCTGGCGCATCAGCGAGTTCAAGACCGAGTCCCGCAACTCGGGCAGAACGCCGCCCCCGACGGGAGGTCGTTGTGGCAGGAGGTGCAGGTGGTGGTCTGGGCCAGGTGGTGGCCGCAGGTTTGGCAGAAGGCGCCGCCGTGGGTTTCCGTGCGGCATTGGGGGCAGACCAGCTGGCGGGGAGTGGTGGCGTCGTAGGAACTGCCCCTTTGCCGGCCCGCGTCGTACGCCCGCTGGCTCACCATGTCGTTCAGGCCGCGTTGCCCGGCCGCCTGGGCCTCCGCCGCCGTGTCGGGGGAGCAGGTCAGGCACAGGCCCTGGGCGGCGTTCCAGCAGCGGGCGCAGACGTGGGACGTGCAGCGGGGGCAGCGGTTGAAGTGGGACTCCGCGTTGCCCACCGCGCGGGTGAACGCCGTGTCCTTCTGGGTGCCGTAGCTCGCGCCCGCCAGGCCGTCCGCCGCGTCCGAGACGCCCCGTGAGGCGTTGCCGCCGATCACCGACCAGGCCGCGTTGATGCCCTTCGACACCCAGCCGGCTATCTGGCCCGCCCGGAACGGCTCGAACGGCGAGCGCCAGGTGTCCTGACACCGGGCGCACGAGAACTCGAACTGGAAGCCGGCGCCTGTGCCGTGCTCGACGCACAAGTCCCGGTGGTTGTTGCTGAAATAGATCTCGTTGCTCACGGTCCCCCCACGGACACGGTCGGTTCATCCCCCGCGTACGACTGGCCGGTTCCGCTCACTTTGGCTCAGACGTTTCGCTGCGCGCAGGTTAGCGTGCAGGTGGGGATGGTGGAGGGGTGATCGGCGAAGGTTGCCCAGGATTTGGTGAGGGTGCCCGGCAGTCGACGCCAGTGCCACCGACGTGGCTCCCTTCCAGTCCGACGTCGGCACCCGCCCCTCAGACGGCGGCGATACGACCCCGCCGCGTCAAGTCGGCCCATCCCTCCGCCTTGCGCTCCAGCATCGCCACCCGGATCTCGGCGGCCCGCGCCCTGATCGAGGGGGACGGCTCCGCCGGTCGCCGCGGCCCGCCTGCCGCCTCTTCTCGCGCGCAGCCCCCGCACAAACCGTCCGGCAACGCCTCCGGGCGGCCGGGGACGCCGCAGTTCGTGCACTCCATGAGCTGACGGGGCCACCGTGTCCCATACGCCGAAGCCGAAGCCGAAGCCGAAGCCGAAGCCGAAGCCGAAGCCGAAGCCGACGTCCGCTGCCGCTCCGGCGGCATCTTGTCCAGCAGCCTCCGCCGCACCAACGCCCCCGGCGCGTACACCTTCTCCGGCAGCGCGGCCGTCAGCACCCCGCTCAAGTGCTCCGGCGTCGACCCCCGCCGCAGCCACTCCGCCGCCAGCTCCTCCAGCCCCGCGCAGTCCCTCGCCGACAGCGCGAGACGCGGCTCCCGCAGGCCGAGGCGGGCGAGGGTGTCGTACGCGGGGGAGGGGGATCCCGGCGATTCCGGGGCGGTCGAGGGCGTGGGGGCAACGGGGGTGCGCTGCCCGGGAGTTACGACCCGCTCGGCGCCCTCCGCCGGCCTGCTGCCGTCGCCCTCCGCCGTCTCGTCACCCTCGCCCTCCGCCTTCGTCTCCGCCGCCCCGTCACCCTCCACCACCCCCGACCACCATTCGCAGTCACGTGCGGTACGCGACCAGTACGTCAGGAACACCCACCTCGTCCCCGCCGACGCCGCCTCGCGCCCTTCCCCCGGCGACACCTTCCTCCGCACCCGCCGCAAGTGCCCTGCCCTGCTCAGGTCGTTGAGGAGGGTCCGCACCGCCTGCTGCCCGAACAGCGGCTGCGCCTTCGCCAGCGTCTTCGCGTCCATCGCGGCGTTGTCGGGGAGTTGGTCGATGAAGGACGCCAAGTAGGCCACGCGGGCGGGGAGATGCCCGAAGTCGTCGGGGCCGGACGGCCGCTGGCCGGGGGCGGATCGCTTGCCGTAGCCCGGCTTGGCCATCGGATGGGCTGCCGGGGAGGGGAGGGTGGAGGTAGAGTTTTCGTAAGCCACGAGATCGCCTCTTGGATCTTGTAGGTGAGACCCCGGCAGGTGCGCTAACACCTGGCCGGGGTTGTTTGTTGGGGCGAACGCTAGACCCTCGCGACGTCAAGTCGCAACACGATCACAAACAGTCATCTTGCGCGGTGAGCCCGGGAGTTGACGCGGTCGTCCGGGGGGAGGGCGGGAGGGTGGGTTGAACTCTTTCCCCCCATTCCACATAAGAGGCGGCTCGGGTCCCGCGGCCCGGCGCCCGGAGCTCAGGCGCCCTCGAAGGCCGGGTGTCAGTGCCGGCCGGTACCGTGAACGTGCTGGCGCAGCTCGAAGCGGAGAACGGGGGATCTGTGTCCAAGTGGGATGTCCAAGTCGGCCTCGTCCGCGAGGTCCTCGCCAAGACCGAGGAGACGGCGGGGGATTTCGAGGGCGAGTTCACGGCTTACACGAACGGCTTGCGGAGTGCCGCCAAGTCGGCGGGCACGATGGCTCCGGGGGCGGTGCCCAAGAGCGGCACACCCGGCCCGATCGCCGCCGCGCTCCAGGAGTTCGCGGACAAGACCTTCGACGACCTGCGCTACCTCCCCGCCCGCGCCGCCAAGTCGATCGGCGGAGCGGCGCGGGCCACCGCCGAGTACGTCAAGGGCGACCTGGAGATGGCGGCCAACGCGCAGCACGACGCGGTCCCGGATCCGAAACTGCCTCCGGTCGCGGCGGAGGGCGGTGCGGGCAAGTGATCGGCGATCCCGGTGAACTCCCCGAATTCAGCGGTGACCTCGACCAGTTGGAGAAGGACGCCGGCGCGCTGAAGAAGGCCGCGTCCGACATCCGCGACACCGGCGGGGACGTGCACAGCGACTTCCAGGGCCTGGTGTCCTGCTACACGGCACCCGAAGCCGACCAGCTCTTCCACACCACCATCCCGGTCCGCGACAAGGCCGACGCGTTCGCCGAGAAGCTGGAGAACGTCAGCGGCGCCCTGTCGGACTTCGCCAAGGACGCCCGGCCGCTCGTCCAGCGGATGGATCGGCTGCGGAGCGAGGCAGTCGAGTTCCGAGCCTCGGTCAAGGGCGACGACGACTGGCGGCAGGACCAGGACAACGTCGACAAGAACGCGCGTCTGGTCCACGAAGTCGGCCGGGTCTGGGGCGAGTTCCAGGAACTGGAGCGCTCGACGGCCACGAAGATCGGCGGCGAGGTCGGCGGCACGCGCTGGGTCACCGACGACGGCTCGCACAAACAGGGCATGTACGGCTTCAGCGCCGACGACGCGGCCAAGGCCGACGACACACCCTGGGGGAAGGCCGACGAGCGCGAGTACACCGGCCTCGCCGCCGCCTGGCAGTGGACGAAGCACAATGTGGGCGGCGCCCTCAAGGGCTTCTTCGTGGACGGCGTCTGGGGCACCCTCAAGGGCCTCGGCAACATGGTCAACGTCTTCGACTGGGACACCTTCACCCAGACGTGGAGCGGCATCGGGGATGTCTTCGGCGGGGTCAGCGCGTACCTGATGACGCCGTACGACTGGGCCATGGACAAGATGTTCGGCCCGGTCGACCACAGCGACACCGACCGCCAGAAGAAGGCTCTGCGCGACTTCGGCAAGTCCTTCGTCGCGTACGACGAGTGGGGGACGAACCCGGCCCGCGCGGGCGGCACCGTCGTCTTCAACGTCCTCACCATCGGCGCCGGCGGTTTCCTCAAGCTGGGCAAGGCCGGTTCGCTGGGCGCCAGGGCCGCCGAGATGGGCGAGGCGACTTCCGTGGCCGGCCGCGCCGCCAGAGTCGCGGACGCCCTCGGCACGGCGGGGCGGCTCGCGGATCCCATGACGTACGTCGCCAAAGGCGCGGGCTTCGTGAAGCTGAAGGTCGGCGACATGATGGCGGGTCTCAAGGAGCTGCACTCCGGTCCGGTGGACGACTTCCTCCACAGCGAGCCGCCGGCGACCCACACCCCGGTCAGCCTCCCGGACAAGTCCGTCCGCTTCCCGGACGGCACGGTCCTCCGCGAGGACGGCACCATGCTCTCCCCGGAGGGGAAGCCGCATGAGAACCCGATTCCGGTGGAGTCTTCGGCCGCGGATCGGACGGCTCGGCATGAGGTCCCGGCGCCGCATGTGTCGGCTCATGCGGAGCAGAGGGTGCCGGTGCATGCGGAGCAGCCGGTGGCGGCGCATGGGGGCGGGGGCGGCGAAGGGCACGGCATTCCGCCGCACGACGCTCACGAAACCCCGGCGGATCATTCGGGCCACGGCCACGATGCCGACGCCGATCACGTGGCGGCAGAGCACACGCAGGACCCCGCGCACACCATGCGCTCGGACTACGTCCCGCCGGACTCGCCGAAATCCAAGCTGCCCGCTCCTCCCAAGGAGCACGGCGACATCGTGCTGGCGACCGGCGACCACGTCTATTATCAGCCGGACCTGACGACGATCGGCTATGACAGCATGACGCAGCTGAACCGGGAGTTCACGGCGCGGCTCGACGGCTATCACGACGTGATCGTGCACGGAAATGACAAGGGATTCTTCATGCCGGGCAGGAAGAATGCCGCTGGAGTCGATTTCCCGCCCGGTGAAGTGAACGTCGGCCACATCGTCGAGGCCATCAGGAACAATCCGAGTTACAAGGGAGAGCCCATCAGGCTCATCTCCTGTCATACGGGAGTGGTGCGCGACGGTATCGCGGATATTCCGGCTGCGCAGCAGCTGGCGAACGAACTGGGCGTTCCGGTCACGGCCCCGACGGACGAGGTGGGTATTTATCCCTCACGGCCGAAGGGACAGGAGCCGGAAGTGCAGAACGGTGGATATTGGAGGACCTTCCTCCCCGTCGTCAAGTAATTCTGGAAGGGAAGTAACAAAGTGAAGGTCCTCGGCCTCTACAGCGAGCTCTGGCCGTCGCACCCGGATGCGGCCGACAGCATCCGCTCGTTCGTGGCGGATGCGCCGCAGCCGGATGAGAGCGGGATCGCCTCGTACCTCCGCGACGGTCACATGCTCTTCGCCTCCATGGGCGTCGTCGACGACGTGCTCGGGTCGGGTGAGGACATCCTGGGCGGTGGGTCGCTGTTCACCGACGGCGAGTGGGTCTGGCGCGGCGACCTCTGGTTCTACGTCTCCACCCACCACGTCGTGCTCCCGGACGATTTCCGGGCCAAGGCCGACTCTTTGGGGTACGTGGTTCCCTCGGTCGAGCAGGAGCGTCTTACGGCCCTCACGGACGAGATCCAGGCATTCCGGTCCGGCAAGCGGACGTGATTCCGGTCGCCGCCGAAGCACTGACGACCGACCACGGGGACCCCGTATGACCAAAGACGTGATCGCGCTGACCGACCGGATGCCGGATGCCTGGAGTGTCCTGGCCGGGCTCCTCGCCGGTGGGCCCGACCTTCAGGTCCGGCCCGCCGGTGAAGGAGCGGTCATCCAGCTCTGCGACCCGCGGGGCCGCCCTCTGGTCTCGATCGAGGCCCCGCTGCTGCTCCATGTCCCGGACGAGGCACGGCGATTGCTCGGCGCCGACGACGTCGGCGGCGGACAGAAGTGGTGGACCGAGGCCCGCGCCTCCACCGCGGCCCCCGAGGCCGAACGCCTCGCCGGCGTCTTCGCCGCCCGCCTGACAACCCTGCTCGGCGGCACCGTCTGGCCCCCGGACACCCCCGGCGCCGACGACCCGGCCCACCCCGTCGACACCTCCGGCATCACGGCCGCCCCCACCCCCGCGGCCGCCCAGCCCGCAGTCGACGTCCTCACCGACAAGGTCGCCGTCGTCCTCCAGGACCGCCCCGTCATCGCCATGACCAGCTGGCTCTCCGAAGCCCTCCGCGCCACCCTCGCCAGCGAACGCGCCCTCCAGATCGTCACCCCACGCCACTGCCGCCTCTCCCTCCCCACCCACACCGCACTCACCGGCCCACCCACCCGCTGGGTGATCCAGGACCCCGACTGCGGCTACTACGACGGCCACTCCGGCGCGGTGCTCCGCTGGCGGGACGGCGCCTTCCAGCCCGCCCACGACGACACCGGCGAGACCCCGCTCGCCCCCGCTTTCACAGCCGCCCCCCGCACCGGGGAACGCCAACTCCACCTGAACTTCCGCACGGTCCACCGACCCGACGCCCGACTCGTCCTGGGCGGCGCCCTGGAGACCGCCTGGCAGACCCTCACCGGCGAACCCCCCACCGGCTGGGGCACCGCCGAACCGGCCAACCTCCCCTGGTCCCGCCGCACCCTCACGGACCTCGCGTACGAGCGTGCGCCGCAGCCGACTTGGACGGTCGTCGTAGGATCGGCCGCCCGCCCCGCCCTCGCCACCCTCCGCGTACTGCGCACCCCGGACGGCGTAGAGGAGGACATGACCCTCGCGGTCGGCTTCCGGGCGGGCGAGACCCCTCCGCTCGCGGCTGTCGCGGACCTGGCCGCCGAACTCACCGCACGGCACGGCCTGCGCACCCTCCTCGCCCACCTCCGAGAAGCCCGCGCGGACCTGAGCGTGCCGCCGCACTTCGAACGCCCCCCTGTTCCCTTCGGCTTCGCCCTGGGCCCCGTCGAGGCGGCAGAGGCGGGCACCGACACCGCCGCCCGCCCACCGCTGCCCACCGCACCGGTACGGCTCGGGGGCGCGGGGCGGGAGGGACAAGGGCCGGGCTACTACTACCCGCTGGGAGACGGCGAGTCGGCGGCGGGCTGGGCCGCCTTCGAGAGGCTGCTACGGCATCTGCGGGGCGTTCCCGTAAGCCGGTAGAGGCAACCCCCTTACACATCCCCACACTTGGAATCCGCCCCCGGATCCAGCGACAACCGATACCCCCGCTTCACCACCGTCTGGATCAGCTTCGGTGCCCCAAGTGCCGTGCGCAGGCGGGCCATTGCCGTTTCCACGGCGTGCTCGTCGCGGCCCGCGCCCGGCAGTGCTCGTAGCAGGTCCGCCCTGGGGACGACCCAGCCCGGGCGGCGGGACAGGGCGCGCAGCAGGGACATGCCTGCCGGCGGTACCGGCCTCAACTCCCCGTCCACCAGCACCGCGTGGCCCCGGATCTCCACCCGGTGCCCGGCGATGGGCAGCGCGCGGGCGCGGGACGGCAGTTCCTGGCAGAGGAGTTGGACCAGGGGGCCCAGGCGGAAGCGTTCCGGCTGGAAGGTGCCGACTCCCTTGGACTGCAAGGGGAGCGCGGTCACCGGGCCCACGCACATCGGCAGCACGTCATGGTGCAGAGCCGCCAACACCTCGCCCAGCAGGCCCCGTTCCTCCGCCCGTGACAGAACGGACGCCGCCGCAGGCGCACTTGTGAACGTCACCGCGTCAAGTCCCCGCGTCACGACGGCGTCCAGCAGCCGGTCCAGCGGCCCGATGTCCTCCGGCGGCATCCACCGGTACACCGGCACCCCCACCACCTCGGCCCCGCCCTCCCGCAACGCCTCCACGAACCCGGGCAACGGCTCCCCGTGCAGCTGGACGGCGATACGACGGCCCCCCACCCCCTGCTCCAGCAGCCGGTCGAGCACCTCCGCCATCGACTCGCTCGACGGCGACCAGTGCTCCGTGAGCCCCGCCGCCCGGATCGCACCCTTCACCTTCGGACCCCGCGCCAGCAGCTCCACCTCGCCCAGCCGGGCCAGCAGCGGCTCGCCCAGGCCCCACCCCTCGGCCGCCTCCACCCAGCCCCGGAACCCGATCGCGGTCGTCGCGACGACGATGTCCGGGGCCACGCCGAGGAGATCCTTCGTCGCCGCCAGCAGCTCGCTGTCGTCGGACAGCGGGACGATCCGCAGCGCGGGCGCGTGCACGACGGCCGCGCCCCGCCGCTGGAGCAGCGCCCCCAGCTCCTCGGCGCGCCGGGCGGCGGTCACGCCCACGGTGAAGCCGGACAGGGGACCGTGCGCCGGCCGTTTCTCGTCGTCGTGCATAGTCAACTCTCGATCCCGCCGTCCCGTAGCAGTGCACCCTCGTCGCCGGCGCGGCCGGCCAAGCCGATACGGCCCACCCAGCCGGACCGGCCCGCACCGCCCGCGCAGCACCCCCGCACGAGCGTCGAGCCTGTCAACGGAGCATGACAGGCTCGGTTCCGCCCGGTGTCGCCCGTGTTACGTCACACCTCGGCATAGCTGAGCTGCGGCTTCGCCTCCGCCGCGTCCTTCGTGGCGGTCGCGGCGGCCGGGCCCCGAAGGTATACGGCCCACGTCACCGCGAAGCACGCCGCGTAGAAGGCGAGGAAGGCGACGAACGCGCCGGTGCCGGAGCCGTAGGAGAGGAAGGACTGGCGGAAAGCCAGGTTGATGCCGACCCCGCCGAGCGCCCCGGCCGCCCCGATCAGGCCCATCGACGCGCCCGACAGCCGCCGCCCGTACGCCGCCGCCTCCTCGCCCGTGAGCCCCTTGGCCAGCGCCTTCGCCTGGAAGATGCCGGGGATCATCTTGTACGTCGAACCGTTGCCGAGGCCGGTCAGGACGAACAGGACCACGAAGACGCCCACGAAGAACGGCAGCGACTTCGCCACGCTCGCCGCGACCAGCGCCGCGGTGGCCGCCGCCATGCCGACGTAGGTGTACAGGGTGATGCGCGCGCCGCCGAAGCGGTCCGCGAGCCGGCCGCCGACCGGGCGGATCAGGGAGCCGAGCAGCGGGCCGATGAAGGTCAGGTACGCGGCCTGGAGCGGCGTACGGCCGAACTGGTTCGTCAGGACCTGGCCGAAGGCGAAGGAGTAGCCGATGAACGAGCCGAACGTGCCGACGTACAGGAACGACATGATCCAGGTGTGCCGGTCCTTCGCCGCGTCGACGGCCGCGCCGGTGTCGTTCTTCACCGAGGAGAGGTTGTCCATGAACAGGGCCGCCAGCGTCGCCGCGACGACGATCAGCGGGATGTAGATCCCCAGCAGCACCCTCGGCCCGCCGCCCGCGCCGATCACCGCGAGCGCCGCCAGCTGGATCACCGGCACGCCGATGTTCCCGCCGCCCGCGTTCAGCCCCAGCGCCCAGCCCTTCTCGCGCAGCGGGAAGAAGGCGTTGATGTTCGTCATCGACGACGCGAAGTTCCCGCCCCCGACCCCGGCCAGCAGCCCGACCAGCAGGAACGTCGAGAACGACGTACCCGGTTCCATCACCGCGAACGCCGCCACCGTCGGGATCAGCAGCATCGCCGCCGAGACGATCGTCCAGTTCCGGCCGCCGAACACCGCCACCGCGAAGGTGTAGGGGACGCGTACGACCGCCCCGACCAGCGTCACCATCGACGTCAGCAGGAACTTGTCCGCCGGGGTCAGGCCGTACTCCGGGCCCATGAACAGGACCAGCACCGACCACAGGGTCCAGACCGAGAAGCCGATGTGCTCCGAGAGCACCGAGAAGAGCAGGTTGCGCCGGGCGACCCGCTTTCCGCCGGAGCGCCAGAACGCCTCGTCCTCCGGGTCCCACTGCTCGATCCAGCGCCCTTTCCGGGCTGCTGCTGCGGCGGGGGATGTCATGACGCCTCCACGGGGATCACGGGGACAGGGGTACGGTGCCGTCCTCGTCGACGTTAGGAACGGCGCGTTTCCTGCCTGTGCCGACGGGTGACCGGAAGGGAACTTCGCGCTCACCGCGGGGGTGGCGGGGGTGAGAGATCCGGGACACAGGGGGGTGGCGCGCGCTTTTGCGCGAGCGGGTTCCGGGTGGTCGGCCCGAGCCGGACCGTACCGTCACTGTCAGCTCCCCGTCGCTCACTTGAGCGGTATCCCCGGCCCCAGGGGGTTACGTCCCCGTCAGCGGGCAGGCACTGTAAGAGAGTCCCCGCGCGGGAACGGTCCCGGTGCGGGGGAGTACCGACCCCTAGGCGGTGACAGGCCATGACGCTGCACACGGCACCGGTCCCGGCCCTGCACGACTTGCGGTTCGACGCCGGGCGGATCTGCCTCGACCTCCTCGCGACCACGCATCCCTTCGAACGGCTCGACGGACCGGGCCAGTTGTGCGCCTGGATCACCGGCTCGGGCCTCGTCCCCACCGGCACCCCCCTCACCCGAGCCGACACCGCCTGGCTCCACGCGTTCCGCGAACTCAGGGGACACATCGGCCAGTTGATCAGGGCCCGGCTCCATCCGGAGGGCCGGCTCCCGAGCGAGAGCCGCTTCCCCCCAGAGAGCCGGCTCCCGAGCGAAGGCCGCTTCCCGAGCGAGAGCCGCCTCCAGAATGAAGGCCGCTTCCCGAGCGAGAGCCGCTTCCAGCCCCAGGCCGACCCCCGCCGCCCGCCCGACCCCCGCCTCCACGACCGCCCCCTCACCCCCCTCGCCCAAGTCCACGCCCTCGCCCGCGTCAACGCCCTCGCCCTCGCCGCCCCGCCCGCCCCCCGCGCCGTCCTCGCCGAAGACGGCGCCCTCGTCCGCCAGTTGGCCCGCCCGCCGGACTGCGCCGCCCTTCTCGCCGCCGTCGCCCGGGACGCCGTGGAGCTGCTGACCGACCCCGCCGCCCGATCGGCGCTGCGGCAGTGCGAGGGGGACAACTGCCCCATCGTGTACGTGGACACGTCCCGCGGACGGCGCCGGCGCTGGTGCTCCAGCGAGATCTGCGGGAACCGGGAACGCGTCGCGCGCCATCGTCGTAGGGCGGCGCTCGCGCGGGCGTGAGGGGCGGCGCGCGAAGCCCCGGGGGGAACCGTCCGTGTGCCAGACCCCGGGGAACCATCCACCCCCCGTACGCGTCTTCCGTGACAGCCGCTTGCGTAAATCAGCCGAAAATGGCGCGAGTTACGCGCGTCGCGCTATTGACTGGACGTCAATTAACTGTCTACGCGCCTCACTTCCCCGCCCCGCATGTCCCGTCCGCCCCGAACCTCCCGACTCCGCGCGGAAGTTCATCGAAGTGATTTCGATAACACTCCGTTTCGCCCCGGCGTGTCCCGGGCAGCTGGCGGGATCTTGTCGATGTGGCGGAAATGTAAAGGAAATCGGGTGGGGATGTGCTCCCATGTCCCGCTTGTCATGGCGTCCCGAACAAAATTCGCCGCGCCCCTTTGAACACTCCCGCACCCCCGCCCGTACTCGAGGCGGAGCGACCGACTGGGGGAACCCGGGACATCGGAGGTGGGCGTGCGCAAGGATTCCGTCGTGGCCAATGAACGTGGATCGAGGGCCCGACATCGCATGTCCCAGCCCTCGGAGCCGGATGAGGAGCTGATGCGTGCCCTCTATAGGGAACACGCCGGCCCTCTCCTTGCATATGTCCTGCGCCTGGTCGCCGGAGACCGGCAGCGTGCCGAAGACGTCGTACAAGAGACACTCATCCGTGCCTGGAAGAACGCCGGACAGCTCAACAGAGCGACCGGCTCGGTACGCCCCTGGCTGGTGACGGTCGCCCGGCGCATCGTCATCGACGGACACCGCAGCCGGCAGGCCCGGCCGCAGGAGGTCGACCCGTCACCGCTGGAGGTCATCCCCGCGGAGGACGAGATCGACAAGGCGCTGTGGCTGATGACCCTGTCCGACGCCCTCGACGACCTGACGCCGGCGCACCGGGAGGTGCTGGTCGAGACGTATTTCAAGGGGCGTACCGTCAATGAGGCGGCCGAGACCCTCGGGATACCCAGCGGCACCGTCCGCTCCCGGGTGTTTTATGCCCTGCGGTCGATGAAGCTTGCTCTGGAGGAGCGGGGGGTGACGGCGTGATGAGTGTCTACGGGGGATTCGGAAGCAACGGTCCGGGTATGTCAGGACCCATGAGCCCCAGGCAGGGATCACCGGTGCCCAACGAGCACGAGACGGTCGGCGCGTACGCCCTCGGCATCCTCGACGACGCCGAGGCGACCGCCTTCGAGGCCCATCTCGCCGGCTGTGAGTGGTGCGCCCAGCAGCTCGACGAACTGGCCGGCATGGAACCCATGCTGGCCGCCCTCGCCGACCTCCCGGGCACCGGCACCCCCGCCATCGGCGAGTCGCTCTCCGCCAAACCCAGCCCGCGCCTGGTCGAGAAGCTCGTCGACGAGGTCTCCGAGCGGCGCGCCGTCAAACGCCGGCGCTCCTTCTTCCTCGTCGCCGCCGCTGCCGCGCTCATCATCGGCGGCCCCCTCGGCGTCATGGCCGTGACCGGCGGCGACAGCGGCAGCGGCAACGCCCCGGCCGTCGCTTCCGCGAACACCGCGAAGGACGCCTTCCAGACCCTCTCCGCGAAGACCACCGCCACCGACGCCACCACCAAGGTCACCGGCACGGTCGCCACCGCGAAGAAGCTCTGGGGCACCGAGGTCGTCCTCCAGCTCGCCAACGTGACCGGACCCGAGAAGTGCTCCCTCATCGCGATCGGGAAGAACGGCGAACGCGAGACGGTCTCCTCCTGGTCCGTCCCGGCCCCCGGCTACGGCCTGCCCGACGGCACCACCGAGCAGTCCAAGAGCCCGCTGTACGTCCAGGGCGGCTCCTCCTTCGCCCCGGACGAGATCGCCGGCTACGAGGTCGTCACCTTCGGCGGCAAGAAGCTGCTGGAGCTGAACGTCTGACCCCGCACGGCCCGCCATGAGCGCGTGGCTTCCACCGACCGGCCCCCTTCGCGTACGGTTGACGGCTGCCCAGCACGTCAGAAGGGGGCCCGGTGGCCGCACAGGCTCAACAGGAAACCGCGCCAGGAACGGTTCCGGAAACCGCGCCAGGAACGGTTCGGGACTCGGTCCACGAGTCGGTCGACCGTTCGACCGGCGAATCCGCACGCGACTCGGTCCGCGACCGCGAGATCGAGGCCGAACAGGATCACCTCGACCG
Organism: Streptomyces sp. AMJ-169; assembly: GCF_055597585.1. NCBI lineage: Bacteria > Bacillati > Actinomycetota > Actinomycetes > Kitasatosporales > Streptomycetaceae > Streptomyces > Streptomyces sp. AMJ-169. The sequence goes on along the minus strand of NZ_JBVLTJ010000018.1, from coordinate 58,301 downwards.
CGTCTACCACCGCCTCGAGGAGAAGATCCATCAGGCGGAGTTCCTGCTCCACGACGCGTCCCAGCGCGGCCAGGTCGGCACCCCCGGCGCCCTGGCCGAGCGCGACGCCCAGGTCTTCCGGGCCGGCATCCATCTCAACCGGCTCAACAACGAGTTCGAGGACTTCCTCTTCGGCCGCATCGACCTCCTCCTCGGCAAGGACGGCAAGAAGGGCCCCGACGGCGCCTACACGGCCGTGGAGCCCGCCGAGGGCGCCGTACGCGCCGACGGCACCGCCGACATCGCCGAGACCCTCCACATCGGCCGCATCGGCGTCCTGGACGAGGACTACGCCCCCCTCGTCATCGACTGGCGCGCCCCCGCCGCCGCCCCCTTCTACCGCTCGACCCCGGTCGAGCCCGGGCGCGTCGTACGCCGCCGCGTCATCCGCTCCAAGGGCCGGCGCGTCCTCGGCGTCGAGGACGACCTCATGCGGCCCGAGCTGAAGGCGGCGCTGGACGGGCAGGAGCTGGCCGTCATCGGCGACGGCGCCCTGATGGCCGCGCTGGGGCAGGCCCGCGGCCACACCATGCGGGACATCGTCTCGTCCATCCAGGCCGAACAGGACCTCGTCATCCGGGCGCCCGCCGCCTCGGTGGCGTACGTCGAGGGCGGGCCCGGCACCGGCAAGACCGCCGTCGCCCTGCACCGCGCGGCCTACCTCCTCTACCAGGACCGCCGCCGCTACGCCGGAGGCATCCTCATCGTCTCCCCGACCCCGCTGCTGGTCGCCTACACGGAAGGGGTGCTGCCGTCGCTGGGCGAGGAGGGCCAGGTCGCCATCCGGGCCATCGGCTCCCTGGTCGACGGCGCCGAGGCGAAGCTGTACGACTCTCCGGCGGTGGCCCGGGCGAAGGGGTCGTACCGGATGCTGAAGGTGCTGCGCAGGGCGGCTCGGGGGGCGCTGGAGGGGGTGTCCGGGGCTGGAGTCGGGGGTGCCGCCGCTTCGGAGAAAGCTTTCGGGAAGGCGTCCGGCGAAGTTTCCGGCAAGGCTTCCGGTACGGCCTTCTCCGGTACGACCGGACAGCTCGCGTTCGGTGAGGACGACGAGGACACGCCCGTCCCCGCCGGCTCTCCCACCCGCCTCCGCGTCGTCGCCTTCAACCGCCGCCTGGAGCTGGAGGCGCCCGCGCTGGAACGTGTCCGCCGCACCGCCCTCACCGGCACCGCCCCCGTCAACCTGCTGCGCCCCCGCGCCCGCAAGCTCCTCCTGGACGCCCTGTGGGAGCAGTCCGGCGCCGCCTCCCGGCACACCGACCCGGAGCTGGCCGCCGAACTGCGGCTGTCGTTCGACGAGGACGTCACCACGGAGGACTCCTTCATCGAGTTCCTCGACGCCTGGTGGCCCGAGCTGACCCCGAAGGCCGTCCTCGCCGCCATGGCCGACGAACGCCGCCTGGGCCGCTGGGCGCGCCGCATCCTCAACCCCGGCGAGGTCCGCAAGGTCGCCCGCTCGCTCAAGCGGGACGGGCACTCCGTGCACGACATCGCCATGCTCGACGAACTCCAGGCGATCCTCGGCAGCCCCCTGCGCCCGAAGAGGAAACGCGAACTGGACCCGCTGGACCAGCTCACCGGCCTCGACGAGCTGATGCCCGTCCGCGAGGAGTCGCAGCGCGAGCGCGCGGAACGGCTCGCGCAGGAGCGGGTCGAGTACGCGCACGTCATCGTCGACGAGGCGCAGGACCTCACGCCGATGCAGTGGAGGATGGTCGGCCGGCGCGGCCGGCACGCCACCTGGACGGTCGTCGGCGACCCCGCCCAGTCCTCCTGGTCCGACCCCGACGAGGCGGCCGAGGCCCGCGACGAGGCGCTCGGCTCCCGCCCCCGCCGCCGCTTCCAGCTGACCGTCAACTACCGCAACCCCTCCGAGATCGCCGACCTCGCCGCCAAGGTCCTCGCCCTCGCCATGCCCGGCTCCGTCTCCCCGAGGGCGGTCCGCTCCACCGGCGTCGTCCCCCGCTTCGTCGCCGTGGGCAAGACCCTCGCGGAGACGGTGAAGGACGAGACCCGGCGCCTCCTGGAGGAGGTCGACGGCACCGTCGGCGTCGTCGTCGCCATGAACCGCCGCGAAGAGGCCCGCCGCTGGCTCGCCGGGCTCGGTGACCGCGCGGTCGCGCTCGGGAGCCTGGAGGCGAAGGGCCTCGAGTACGACGCCACGGTCGTCGTCTCCCCCGCCGAGATCGCCGACGAGTCACCGGCCGGGCTGCGGGTGCTGTACGTCGCGCTGACCCGGGCGACGCAGCAGCTGACGGTGGTGTCGGAGGAGCGGGACGAGCCGGATGGGGATGGGGTGCCGGATCTGTTGCGGGACTGACTGCGGTGACATGACTGCGCAGACATGTCAGCGTAGTCAGGCGGGGGGCTGACTACGCGGTCATGTCACCGCGGTCATGTCACCGCGGTCATGTCACCGCGGTCATGTCACCGTGGTCATGTCACCGCGGTCATGTCACCGCGGTCATGTCACCGTAGTCATGTCACCGTAGTCATGTCACCGTAGTCATGTCAGCGCAGTCATGTCAGCGCAGTCATGACTGCGCTGACATCCCTCCCCCCCCCGGTGGCCAGTTCTCGTGGGTCGTCCCGTGCCGCTGGCAAAGGCCGGTTTTGACCTGTCATGGCTGCGGTTTTGCTGTGAACTCCGGCGACAGGAATGGTTCGTCGCCGTCCGTTTGTTAGCCTTGCTGTGACACCGGCTCGATCCAAGCCCCCGGGCCCAACCTTCGTCGCCACGAGCGACCACTTGCCGCGAGGCGAGCATGGCGGGTCGGTGTCACAGACGTAGGGAAGAGGCCCACGCCAGGACATGGCGTGGGCCTCTTCTCGTCATGAACAAAAGGTTCGCAATTCAGCCCCGGCTAACGCCTACCGGGCGGTAGGTGCGACGATCGGACAGCACATTCAGCCTCACGGTGAAAGAGGAAGTCGGCCATGGCAACGGCGCCCAGCGTCTCCTACTCGATGACGATCCGGCTGGAGGTGCCGGCCAGCGGGACCGCGGTCTCGGCCCTCACCACCGCCGTGGAGTCCTCCGGGGGCTCGGTGACGGGCCTCGACGTGACCGCTTCCGGCCACGAGAAGCTCCGTATCGACGTCACGATCGCGGCGACGTCGACGAACCACGCCGACGAGATCGTCGAGAAGCTCCGCGGCATCGAGGGCGTCACCCTCGGCAAGGTCTCCGACCGTACGTTCCTGATGCACCTCGGCGGCAAGATCGAGATGCAGTCGAAGCACCCCATCCGCAACCGTGACGACCTCTCGATGATCTACACGCCGGGTGTGGCGCGCGTGTGCATGGCGATCGCCGAGAACCCCGAGGACGCCCGCCGCCTCACCATCAAGCGCAACTCCGTCGCGGTCGTCACGGACGGCTCCGCGGTGCTGGGCCTGGGCAACATCGGCCCCAAGGCGGCGCTGCCGGTGATGGAGGGCAAGGCGGCCCTGTTCAAGCGGTTCGCGGGCATCGACGCGTGGCCGCTGTGCCTGGACACGCAGGACACGGACGCGATCGTGGAGATCGTCAAGGCGATCGCCCCGGGCTTCGCCGGCATCAACCTGGAGGACATCTCCGCGCCGCGCTGCTTCGAGATCGAGGCCCGGCTGCGCGAGGCCCTGGACATCCCGGTGTTCCACGACGACCAGCACGGCACCGCCATCGTCGTCCTGGCCGCCCTGACGAACGCCCTGCGCGTCGTCGGCAAGGACATCGCACAGGTGAAGGTCGTCATGTCGGGCGCGGGCGCGGCCGGTACGGCGATCCTGAAGCTGCTGCTGGCCGCGGGCGTCAAGGACGCCGTCGTGGCCGACATCCACGGTGTGGTGCACGCCGCCCGCGAGGACCTGGTGGACGCCTCCGCCGACTCGCCGCTGCGCTGGATCGCCGACAACACCAACCACGAGGGCCTCACGGGCACCCTGAAGGAGGCTGTGCGCGGCGCGGACGTCTTCATCGGTGTCTCGGCCCCGAACGTCCTGGACGGCGACGACGTGGCCGCCATGGCGGACGGCGCGATCGTCTTCGCGCTCGCGAACCCCGACCCGGAGGTCGACCCGGCGGTGGCCCGCCAGACGGCGGCCGTCGTCGCCACGGGCCGCTCGGACTTCCCCAACCAGATCAACAACGTGCTGGTCTTCCCGGGTGTCTTCCGCGGTCTGCTGGACGCGCAGTCGCGCACGGTCAACACGGAGATGATGCTGGCCGCCGCGAAGGCGCTGGCCGACGTGGTCTCCGAGGGTGAGCTGAACCCGAACTACATCATTCCCAGCGTCTTCAACGACAAGGTCGCGGGCGCGGTCGCGGGTGCGGTGCGGGATGCCGCGAAGGCGGCCGGCGCCTCGGCGTCCTAAAGCGCTTTAAAACGCTTGAACGGGGGGTGGAGGAACGGTACGCCGACAGGGTTTTCGGGCCTTGTCGGCGCCTTGCCGGTGCCTCTGCTGTGAGACTTGCCACGCCCAGTGACCGGCGCGTCGTGAAAGCGGCGTGCGCCGGGCCCGCCCTAAGGTTGCGGCCGCGCAGCGCTATTCGTGTGACTCCCTAGGGTGCTACGGCGCCTTGGAGGGGTGCCGGATTGGCTTTCCCGCCGCCGGTAGGGGCAGGATGCGACTCGGGCGCGAGCGTTTCGGCTTCGCTGTGCTCGGCGGCTTCGCCGCAGGACACGCCCCAACAGCAAGAAGAACACGGGAGTAACAACATGAACCGCAGTGAGCTGGTGGCCGCGCTGGCCGACCGCGCCGAAGTGACCCGCAAGGACGCCGACGCCGTGCTGGCCGCGTTCGCCGAGGTCGTCGGTGACATCGTCGCCAAGGGCGATGAGAAGGTCACCATCCCCGGCTTCCTGACCTTCGAGCGCACCCACCGTGCCGCTCGCACCGCGCGCAACCCGCAGACCGGCGACCCCATCCAGATCCCGGCCGGGTACAGCGTGAAGGTCTCCGCGGGCAGCAAGCTCAAGGAAGCGGCCAAGGGTAAGTAGTCGCTCTGACGAGAGCATCGCGCCCCTGCATAAGGGGCGCTTTTCTTACGACGATGGGGCGGCCCCCTTTTCACGGGGGGCCGCCCCATCGTCGTAAGAGAAAAGCTTTTCTTCTTTAGCCGAGCGCCTTCCCCGGGAGTTCCACCTTCGCTCCGAGCTCGACCAGCTTCTCCATGAAGTTCTCGTAGCCGCGGTTGATCAGGTCGATGCCGTGGACGCGGGAGGTGCCCTCGGCGGCCAGGGCCGCGATCAGGTAGGAGAAGCCGCCGCGCAGGTCGGGGATGACCAGGTCGGCGCCCTGGAGCTTCGTGGGGCCCGAGACGACCGCGGAGTGCAGGAAGTTGCGCTGGCCGAAGCGGCAGTCGGAGCCGCCCAGGCACTCGCGGTAGAGCTGGATGTGGGCGCCCATCTGGTTGAGCGCGGAGGTGAAGCCCAGGCGGGACTCGTAGACCGTCTCATGGATGATCGACAGGCCGGTCGCCTGGGTGAGCGCGACGACCAGGGGCTGCTGCCAGTCGGTCTGGAAGCCCGGGTGGACGTCCGTCTCCAGGGCGATCGACTTGAGCAGGCCGCCGGGGTGCCAGAAGCGGATGCCCTCGTCGTCGATCGCGAAGGCGCCGCCGACCTTGCGGTAGGTGTTCAGGAACGTCATCATCGAGCGCTGCTGGGCGCCGCGGACGTAGATGTTCCCGTTGGTCGCCAGCGCCGCGGAAGCCCACGAGGCGGCCTCCAGGCGGTCCGAGAGGGCCGCGTGGGTGTAGCCGCCGAGCTTGTCGACGCCGGTGATGCGGATCGTGCGGTCGGTGTCCAGGGCGATGATCGCGCCCATCTTCTGGAGCACGCAGATGAGATCCTCGATCTCGGGCTCCACGGCCGCGTTGGACAGCTCGGTGACGCCCTCGGCGAGGACGGCCGTCAGCAGCACCTGCTCGGTCGCGCCGACCGACGGGTAGGGCAGCCGTATCTTCGTACCGCGCAGCCCCTTGGGGGCCTCCAGGTACTGGCCGTCCGCGCGCTTCTCGATCGTCGCGCCGAACTGGCGCAGCACGTCGAAGTGGAAGTCGATCGGCCGGCCGCCGATGTCGCAGCCGCCGAGCCCCGGGATGAACGCGTGCCCCAGGCGGTGCAGCAGCGGCCCGCAGAACAGGATCGGGATACGGCTGGAGCCCGCGTGCGCGTCGATGTCGGCGACGTTGGCGCTCTCCACGTAGGTCGGGTCCATGACCAGCTCGCCGGGCTCCTCACCCGGACGGACCGTCACCCCGTGCAGCTGGAGCAGCCCGCGTACGACCCGCACGTCGCGGATGTCCGGCACATTGCGCAGCCGGCTCGGCTCGCTGCCCAGCAGGGCGGCGACCATGGCCTTGGGTACGAGGTTCTTCGCACCGCGGACCCGGATCTCGCCCTCCAGCGGGGTTCCGCCGTGGACAACCAGTACGTCGTCAGAGCCGTTGACGGTCATGTATCTCGCGTTCCGTGGGGTGGGTCAGGGGCCAGAAGGGAAAGGGTAATCGCCGTTCACCCCCTGCCTGTCAGCACGGGAAGCGCTCAGGACGGTCATAGATGTGTCACAACACGAACGGTGCCTCACCGGACACGAGCGGTCATGAACAGCTATGCGCGCGTATGGTGCCCCGATCGCGCCCGGAGCTGCCTTTTTCGGTCCGCTTCCGGTTCACGTCCATTGGCTCCCCGCCCGCCGCGAAGATGCGGGATCATGTCAGGCATGACCGAGGTGTCCTCGCTCACAGGGCGGCTGCTCGTGGCAACACCCGCCCTGGCGGACCCGAACTTCGACCGCGCGGTGGTGCTTCTCCTCGACCACGACGAGGAGGGCTCCCTAGGGGTCGTCCTCAACAGACCGACCCCGGTGGGCGTCGGCGACATCCTGGAGGGCTGGGCCGAACTCGCCGGTGAACCCGGGGTCGTCTTCCAGGGCGGCCCGGTCTCCCTGGACTCCGCGCTCGGCGTCGCCGTCATCCCGGGCGGCGCCTCCGCCTCGGGGGAACGCGCCCCGCTCGGCTGGCGGCGCGTGCACGGCGCGATCGGCCTCGTCGACCTGGAGACCCCGCCCGAGCTCCTGGCGCGCTCCCTGGGCTCCCTGCGCATCTTCGCGGGGTACGCGGGCTGGGGCCCCGGACAGCTGGAGGACGAGCTGGGGGACGGCGCCTGGTACGTCGTCGAGTCCGAACCCGGGGACGTGTCCTCGCCGGCGCCCGAGCGGCTGTGGCGGGAGGTGCTGCGGCGCCAGCGCAGCGAGCTGGCGATGGTGGCCACGTACCCGGACGACCCTTCGCTCAACTGAGGCGTGTGAGCTTCAGTACCCTGGAGTTCATGAGCACTCTCGAACCCGAACCCGAGCGCGGCACCGGTACGGGAACCCTTGTGGAGCCGACGCCGCAGGTGTCGCACGGCGACGGCGACCACGAGCGGTTCGCGCACTACGTCCAGAAGGACAAGATCATGGCGAGCGCCCTCGACGGGACGCCCGTCGTCGCGCTCTGCGGCAAGGTGTGGGTGCCGGGCCGCGATCCCAAGAAGTACCCGGTGTGTCCCATGTGCAAGGAGATCTACGAGTCCATGGGGTCCGGGGACGACAAAGACGGGGACAAGGGCGGCAAGTAGGCCTCCCTCCAAGGCTTCTCCGCTGCCCATAGAGCTTGTTCTCGCGACACCTCCGGGCGCCGGTCCCACCGGCGTACCGGGGGTTTTCGTGTCGTGTGGCGTCGTCCGCGCGGGAGTTGCGCCGAAGTGGTAACCGGCTTGCGCTGAACTGGTAAGCGGAAAACATCCCAAGTGTCACCGAAGAGTGGCAATTCGAGCACTCCGGTCATGCCGCTCGTAAGCGCCTCATCTCCCCGATGAGGTGGGCGAATGCCTCCTAGTGGACCCCTGTCTTCGGGTGCCCGGAACATGTGCCAGAGTTGCCACGTCCGCCCTGTCGGCACGTACCGTACGGCGCAGGCAGGTGGGACTAGGTGGGGCAGCGGGAAGGGGCAGCCGGTTTGACCACGCACGCACCGCACGCGGCGCAGTCCGTCGTGCTGCCCACGACGCTGGACGAGGCGGTGGCGGCCCTCGCGGCCCTGCCGGCCGCCGTCCCCGTGGCCGGCGGCACCGACCTCATGGCGGCCGTCAACTCCGGCCAGCTCAGGCCCGCGGCCCTGGTCGGCCTCGGCCGCATCAGCGAGATCCGCGGCTGGCAGTACCAGGACGGACACGCCCTCCTCGGCGCGGGCCTCACGCACGCGCGCATGGGCCGCCCCGACTTCGCCGCCCTCATCCCCGCCCTCGCCGCCTCCGCGCGCGCGGCGGGCCCCCCGCAGATCCGCAACGCGGGCACCCTGGGCGGCAACATCGCCACCGCCGCCCCCACCGGGGACGCGCTCCCCGTGCTCGCCGCCCTGGAGGCGACCCTGGTCGTCGCGGGCCCCGACGGCGCCCGCCGCGAGGTCCCCGTCTCCCACCTGCTGGCCGGCATGGAGATGCTGCGCGGCGGCGAACTCATCGGCTACGTGCGCGTACCCCTGCTGCACGCCCCCCAGGTCTTCCTCAAGGCGACTGGGCGCACCGGACCCGGCCGTGCGGTCGCCTCCGTCGCCCTGGTCCTCGACCCCGCCCGGCGCGGAGTACGGTGCGCCGTCGGCGCCATAGCGCCCATGCCGCTGCGTCCCCTGGACGCCGAGCAGTGGGTCGCCCGGCTCATCGACTGGGACAACAGCCGCAGGCTCGTCCCCGAGGCGCTGACCGCCTTCGGCGAGTACGTCGCGGCGGCCTGCATCCCCGACCCGGTCCCCGAGGCGGACGGCACCGTCGCCCCCTTGCCGCCCGCCGTACTGCATCTGCGGCGCACGGTCGCCGCACTGGCCCGACGAGCACTGGGGAGGGCGCTGTCATGACCGACGAGCAGCACGGGCGGCAGGACCACGGCACACCCCCGGGCGGCAGCCGCTGGAACCCGCTGCCCCAGGGCGAGTACGACGACGGCGCCACCGCCTTCGTCACGCTCCCCGAGGGCGGCATCGACGCACTCCTCGCCGGTGACCCCCTCGCCGCCCCCGGCCACGGCTACGTCCCCCCGCCCATCGAGCAGGCCCCCCACGCGGACACCTGGTCCACCCCGGCGCACGGCACCCAATGGCCCGCCGCCGACGACCGCTTCACGTACGCCGACGGCACCGGGCAGTGGACCTACGAAGAGCCCGCGCAGACTCCCGGGCACGACGTCACCGGCCAGTGGTCGATCCCTGTCGCCGGCGGTGAACTCCCGGACGAATCCGGCGAGTTCACCGCGTCCGCGCTGGTCGAGCAGTGGGGCACCAACCCTCCGGCCACCCTCCCCGGCGGCGCGTCCGCGCCCTGGGCGACCCAGGACAGCTGGGGCGGCCAGAACCAGTTCGCCGAGGACACCGACGGCCGCGGACTGCACCACGGCGCGGCGCAGGAGACGTACGGACACGCCGGGGAGCACGCGGGGTACGCCGTCGAACTCCCCGAGATCGCTCACCCCGAAGTCACCGGCCACGGCGCCGACCTGGCCGGGGCGGAACTGCCCGAGCCCGCCGGTGCGCCGGGCCACCCGGACGACACGCCCGGCGCCGCCGAGGAGCCCGCGGAGGCCGGCCCCGACGCCGCGTCCGCCGCCATCGGCCGCCTCACCGCCGTCACCGCCCCGCACGAGCCCGCCGGGACGGAAGCGCCGGCCGAACCTCCGTACGAGACCCCGCCGCAGGCCCTGGAAGCCGCCTCAGGCGCCCCGGAAGCCGCCGAAGGGGTCGAAGGTGCTCCGGAGGCCGTCGAGGCCGCTGGAGAGGCGCAGGAGGCTCCGGGGTCCGGTGAGCCGGACGACGGCACCGGCGCGGCGGACGCCGCGGAACCCGGCGCGCCGCAGGAGTTCCCCCCGCCGCACGACGAACACCCCCTCGCCTCCTACGCGTTGAGCGTCAACGGCACCGAACGGCCCGTCACCGACGCCTGGATCGGCGAGTCGCTGCTGTACGTCCTGCGCGAGCGGCTCGGCCTCGCGGGCGCCAAGGACGGCTGCTCGCAGGGCGAGTGCGGCGCGTGCAACGTGCAGGTCGACGGACGGCTCGTCGCGTCCTGCCTGGTGCCCGCCGTGACGACCGCCGGCAGCGAGATCCGCACGGTCGAAGGGCTCGCCGTCGACGGACAGCCCTCCGACGTCCAGCGCGCGCTCGCGCGGTGCGGCGCCGTGCAGTGCGGGTTCTGCGTGCCCGGCATGGCGATGACCGTGCACGACCTCCTGGAGGGCAACCCGGCGCCCACCGAACGGGAGACCCGCCAGGCGCTGTGCGGCAACCTGTGCCGCTGCTCCGGCTACCGGGGCGTCGTCGAGGCCGTCAAGGAGGTCGTCGCCGAACGCGAGGCGCAGGCCGCCGAGGACGGCGACGAGGCGCGCATCCCGCACCAGGCGAGCGGCGAGCAGTCGGTCTTCGACCCGGGCCCGCACGGCGGACCGGACCAGCGGTACGGGCAGGACGGGAGCCAGGGATGAGCAGCGAGACCTTGGCCGCCGACGAGCCCGTACCCGGCCCCGAGCCGACCCCGCACGGGCTGGGCTGGTCGATGCCGGCCGCCGACTCGCGCGCGAAGACCGAGGGCACCTTCCCCTACGCCGCCGACCTGTGGGCCGAGGGCCTGCTGTGGGCGGCCGTCCTGCGCTCGCCGCACCCGCGCGCGCGGATCGTCTCCATCGACACCTCCCACGCGCGCGAGATGCCCGGCGTACGGGCCGTCGTCACCCATGAGGACGTCCCCGGGAGCCCGCGCCACGGCCGGGGCCCCCTCGACCGCCCGGTGTTCGCCTCCGAGGTCGTGCGCCACCACGGGGAGCCGCTCGCCGCCGTCGCCGCCGACCACCCGGACACCGCGCGGATGGCCGCCGCCGCCGTCATCGTCGAGTACGAGGTCCTCGACCCCGTCATCGACCCCGAACTCGCCTTCGAGGCCGAGCCGTTGCACCCCGACGGCAACCTGATCCGGCACATTCCGCTCAGCCACGGCGACCCCGACGCGGTCGGCGAGATCGTCGTCGAGGGCCAGTACCGCATCGGCCGCGCGGACCCCGCCCCCATCGGCGCCGAGGCCGGCCTCGCCGTACCGCGCCCCGACGGCGGCGTGGAGCTGTACCTGGCCTCCACCGACCCGCACACCGACCGGGACATCGCCGCCGCCGTCTACGGGCTGCCCCCCGAACTGGTGAAGGTCGTCGTCACCGGCGTCCCCGGGGCCACCGCCGACCGCGAGGACCAGAGCTTCCAGCTCCCGCTCGGGCTGCTCGCGCTGAAGACCGGCTGCCCGGTGAAACTCACCGCCACGCGCGAGGAGTCCTTCCTCGGCCACGTCCACCGCCACCCCACCCTGCTGCGCTACCGCCACCACGCGGACGCCGAGGGCCGCCTGGTGAAGGTCGAGGCCCAGATCCTCCTCGACGCGGGCGCGTACGCCGACACGTCCGCCGAGGCCCTGGCCGCCGCCGTGTCCTTCGCCTGCGGCCCCTACGTCGTTCCTAACGCCTTCATCGAGGGCTGGGCGGTACGCACCAACAACCCGCCCTCCGGCCATGTCCGCGGCGAGGGCGCCATGCAGGTCTGCGCGGCCTACGAGGCGCAGATGGACAAGCTCGCCAAGAAGCTCGGCGCCGACCCCGCGGAACTGCGCCTGCGCAACGCCATGGCCACCGGGGACGTCCTGCCCACCGGCCAGACGGTCACCTGCCCCGCGCCCGTCGCGGAGCTCCTCCAGGCCGTCCAGGAACACCCCCTGCCGCCGCTGCCCAAAGACACCCCCGAGGACGAATGGCTGCTCCCCGGCGGCCCCGAGGGCGCGGGCGAGCCCGGAGCGATCCGCCGGGGCGTCGGCTACGGCCTCGGCATGGTGCACATGCTGGGCGCCGAGGGCGCCGACGAGGTCTCTACGGCCACCGTGAAGGTCCAGGGCGGCGTCGCGACCGTCCTGTGCGCGGCGGTCGAGACCGGCCAGGGCTTCACGACCCTGGCCCGCCAGATCGTCCAGGAGACCCTGGGCGTCGACGAGGTCCACGTCGCCCCTGTGGACACCGATCAGCCTCCCGCGGGCGCGGGCTGCCGTGGCCGTCATACCTGGGTATCAGGCGGCGCCGTCGAACGGGCCGCCAAGATGGTCCGCACGCAGCTGCTACAGCCCCTGGCGCACAAGTTCGGCATGTCCACGGAACTGCTCCAGATCACCGACGGCAAGATCACCTCGTACGACGGTGTCCTGTCGACGACCGTCGCGGAGGAACTGCACGGCAAGGAGCTGTGGGCGACCGCCCAGTGCCGCCCGCACCCCACCGAGCCCCTGGACGCCGCCGGCCAGGGCGACGCCTTCGTGGGGCTCGCGTTCTGCGCGATCCGCGCGGTCGTCGACGTCGACATCGAGCTGGGGTCCGTGCGCGTGGTCGAACTGGCCGTCGCCCAGGACGTCGGCCGCGTCCTCAACCCCGCGCAGCTCGCCGCGCGGATCGAGGCGGGCGTCACCCAGGGGGTCGGCATAGCGCTGACGGAGAATCTGCGCACCCCGCGCGGGTTGCTGCGCCATCCCGACCTGACGGGGTACGCCCTTCCGACGGCCCTGGACGCTCCCGACATCCAGATCGTGCGTCTGGTGGAGGAGCGGGACGTCGTCGCGCCCTTCGGGGCGAAGGCGGCCAGCGCGGTGCCGGTCGTGACGTCGCCTGCGGCGGTGGCGTCGGCTGTGCGGGCGGCGACGGGGCGGCCGGTGAACCGGCTGCCTATTCGTCCGCAGGCGGCTGTGGTGACGCAGTAGGCGTGTTCTTGGTGACCGGGTAGCCGTGTTGTTCGGGCCCGGAGTGTTCCGGGCGCCAGGAGTACGTGTGCGGCGAGGAGTTGGAGCCGTGCATTGCGATGATCCGTGCGCGCCCGCCGTATGTGGTGCCGGCGCGGAGACGGTTGAGGTGATTTCGGTGAATCGGGAACTGGCGGCGGTGTTGTGACGTTCTGTCGGTAGCGGGGCTTGTCAGCCGACGGGCTCTGTACGGGCTTGTCGCGGTCTCGGTCTGGCGCCGGGGCTCGTGTCGGCTCGGCGGCTCGGTGGGCGTTTTCGCTGGTGGCGGGGCGTTGTCAGTGGTGGCGCGTAGTGTTTTGGGCAGTGGGGCGGCGGGGGATGCGCGGCCCGACGGGCGGTGGACGGCGAGGCAGTTGACGAGACGGTTATGGGGGACGGACGGATGAGGACAGCGGCGCAGGAGAAGACGATCACGCTCACCGAGGGCGCCCTCGACCCGTACCTGACCCACGCGCCGGCGCGCCGCTGGCTGACGGGCCCGGGTCTGCCCGGGGTGGGCGCCCTGGTGACTTTCGAGGCCCTCCGCCAGGACCCGGCGGACCTCCGCCCCTCGGCCCCGGCCCTGGAGAAGCTGGTCCGCTTCGCGACGGCGGCGGACGAACTGGCGGCTCTGCGCGGACAGTTCGCCTGCTACGCGAGCCGCTTCGGTCCGGAGACGGCGGCGGAGGCGGCGCGGCGCCTGCTGGCGCTGTACGAGGCGGGGGCGGACGGCGAGGTTCCGCGCCACTGGCGTACGGCGGCGGTGATCCGCCCGCTCTCCCTGATCGCCGGCCCCGGCACGGCGTCGGGCCTCGCCCTCGACCTCCCGGTCCGCCTCCTGGACGAGGAGTACGGGCGCGGCGCGATCGTCCGCTTCGAGGAGACGGACCTCCCGGCGACCCTCACCCACGTTCCGACCCGCCGCTTCCTGACGGCGGTGGGGCTGCCGGAGCGGGCGAGGTGGTTCAGGCTGGATCTGGACGCGCCGTTGAGGACGTTGGGGGAGTACTGCGAGGACGAGGGGGTGGCTTGTGCGGGGCTGACCTATGAGGGGTTGGTTGACGAGGGGCTGGGCTGTGCGGGGTTGGTTGACGAGGGACTTGGCCATGAAGGGCTGGCCCACGGGGAGTTGGCCCGAGAGGAGTTGGCCTACGAAGAGCTGACCCACGGGGAGTTGGCCTACGAGGGCCTGGCTTATGGGGGGTTGGTCAGCGAGGGGCTGGGCTATGAGGGGCCGGTCAGCGAGGGCCTGTTCTCTGGGAGCCCGCTCGCCGAGGCGCCGCTTGTTGAGGTCCCGCTTGCGGAGGTGCGACTTTCTGAGGCCCCGCTTTCTGTGGCCCCGCTCGCCGAGGCGCGGCGCTTTGAGGCGCGGCGCTTTGAGGTGCGGCGCTTTGAGGTGCGGCGCTCTGAGAACTCCCTCTTCGAGGACGAGCCCTTCGAGGACGCCCCCTACGAGCGGCCCCTCTTCGAAAGCGCCGCCCCCGACACCCCCGCCGACCTGATCCGCCTGGGCGACCTCCTGGAGAACACCAGCCTCCTCCTGAACGCCCGCACCGGCGCGGTCCTCTCCTGGACCCAGGGCGAGCGCAGCCCGCGCCCGCTGAACGCCGACATCTCCACGCTGGCGTTCACGCTGTGGCTGATCCACAGAGAACGCACACTGGACGCGGCCCACGCCCTGACGGAGGTCTACGACCAGCTGGCGGCGGCCATGTCCCACACGCTGGCCTCGGTGGACCGGATAGCGGTATCGTCGGGGACCGATGAACTCCCGTACTGGCAGGGGGCGTTCGGGGCCGGGTCGGGCGGGGCGCTGTACGCGTAGGGGGAGAGGACAGCCGAGGGCGGGAACGGAGAAGGCCGATCACCGGAAGATGATCGGCCTTCGTAAGCCCCGTACACCTCGTAAAGCTGAGGTGCCAGAGGCCGTGGCGGGAATTGAACCCACGTAACTCGCTTTGCAGGCGAGCCCCTAAGCCACTCGGGCACACGGCCAGGTCGTTCGGCCGGAGATTCGCTCCCGGCCGGACTTGGTGCACTGACCGTAAGCCGGGGTCGGGAGGGCACTCAAGAGGCGGGCCGGGGCTGCAATGGGACTGCCATACGGCGTTCATGAACGGGGGAGGGCGCCGCGAGGGGAGGGACGCGGGACGAGACCCACGTACGGCTCCACCGCATGAACACGAGCAACTACAACGCACCCCCAGCCACCCACCCAGCAAAACCCCCGCCCCTCGCGCCCCGCCGCCTCCTGAGCAGCCCGGATCCCCTCGCCTCCGCCCCTCGCTCCCCGCCACCCCTGAACAGCCCAGATCCCCTCACCCCCACCCCCAAGCAGCCGAAACCCCCTCGCCCCCCACCACCCCTCCCCCTACCCTCACCCCATGAACCACCTCCACCTCCCCCTCCCCCCAGACCTCCCCCTCCCCCCAGACCTACGCCGCCCCCTCGAAGACCTGGCAGACGCGACCGACCGGCAGGTTGAAGACGTGATCCTCGACGCCGTGCGGCACTGGATCGCCAAGGAAGAAGGAGCCGTGCTGGCGGTCGCGGGGGAGTTGGCCGAGGCGCATGGGGAGTTGTTGCGGAGGTTGGGGGAGTGAGCAGGTTCCTGGCCGTCGGGGAGGTCACCGAGATCGCGCGGATCGCGTTCGGCGGGAGTGCGCCGGAAGTCCGTGACCCCGGGCTGCTCGTCTCCGCCGTGCACCGCCCCCGCGCCAGAATGCTCGGCACCGTCGCCTACCCCGAGCTGTACGAACAGGCCGCCGCCCTCCTGCACGCCCTCGCCGCCGACCACCCCTTCGTGGACGGCAACAAACGCACGGCCTGGCTCGCGGCGGCCACCTTCCTCAAGCTCAACGGACCAGACCTCACCCACACCGACCAGGACTCCGCGTACACCCTGGTCATCGAGGTAGCCGACGGCACCCTGGCCGACGTACCCGCCATCGCCCACCGCCTGAAACTCCTGTGACCCGGCCCCCTGCGGGGGAACACCCTCCTGTGAACCGGCACCCCCCGCGGAACCGGCCTCTCCCATGAGCCGGCGCCCCTTGCGGGAACGCCCCCCCTGTAAACCGGCCCCTTTGAACCGGCACCTCTCCCCGGCGAGCCCCCTGCGAGCGGCACCCCCTGCGGAACCGGCCCCCTCCCATGAGCCGGCACCCCTTGCAGGAACGCCCCCTGCAAACCGGGACCCCCGCAGGAGTGCCCCCCTTTGAACGGCCCCCTCTGAACAGCACCCCCACCGAAGCCCCCTGTGATGTGAATCCCACCCACCCCCACCCCCGCCCCGCAACCCCCCTCCACCCACCCCCCGCCGGTAAGGTGGCCCGGTTGTCATACGTAGCCGAGCAGCCCCGAACCGGAGACCGTGACTACCACCGCCTCTTCCTCTCCCGCCGCCTCCCATCATCTGTCGCCCGCCTTCCCCGGCCGGGCCCCTTGGGGTACCGCCAGCAAGCTGCGGGCCTGGCAGGAGGGGGCCATGGAGAAGTACATCCAGGAGCAGCCGCGTGACTTTCTGGCCGTCGCCACACCCGGCGCGGGCAAGACGACCTTCGCGCTGACGCTGGCGTCATGGCTGCTGCACCACCATGTCGTGCAGCAGATCACCGTCGTCGCCCCCACCGAGCATCTGAAGAAGCAGTGGGCCGAGGCCGCCGCCCGCATCGGCATCAAGCTGGACCCGGAGTACAGCGCGGGCCCGCTGAGCCGCGAGTACGACGGCGTCGCCGTGACGTACGCGGGTGTCGGCGTCCGCCCGATGCTGCACCGCAACCGCAGCGAGCAGCGCAAGACGCTGGTCATCCTGGACGAGATCCACCACGCCGGCGACTCCAAGTCGTGGGGCGAGGCCTGCCTGGAGGCGTTCGAGCCGGCCACCCGCCGCCTCGCCCTCACCGGCACCCCCTTCCGCTCCGACACCAACCCCATCCCCTTCGTCACGTACGAGGAGGGCAATGACGGCATCCGCCGCTCCTCCGCCGACTACACGTACGGCTACGGCTCGGCGCTCGCCGACAACGTCGTGCGCCCGGTGATCTTCCTCTCCTACAGCGGCAACATGCGCTGGCGCACGAAGGCCGGCGACGAGATCGCCGCGCGCCTGGGCGAGCCGATGACGAAGGACGCGATCAGCCAGGCGTGGCGTACGGCGCTGGATCCGCGCGGCGAGTGGATGCCGAGCGTGCTGCGCGCCGCCGACCAGCGGCTCACGGAGGTCAGGAAGGGCATCCCGGACGCCGGCGCCCTGGTCATCGCCTCCGACCAGGACTCCGCGCGGGCGTACGCCAAGCTGATCCGGGAGATCACCGGCAGCAAGGCGACCGTCGTCCTGTCCGACGACTCCGGCGCCTCCGACCGCATCGACGAGTTCAGCGCCAACGCCGACCGCTGGATGGTCGCCGTCCGCATGGTGTCCGAGGGCGTCGACGTCCCCCGCCTCGCCGTCGGCGTGTACGCGACGACCATCTCCACGCCCCTCTTCTTCGCGCAGGCCGTCGGCCGTTTCGTGCGGTCGCGGCGGCGCGGCGAGACCGCGTCCGTGTTCCTGCCGACCGTCCCCGATCTCCTCGGCTTCGCCAACGAGATGGAGGTCGAGCGCGACCACGTCCTCGACAAGCCCAAGAAGGGCGGCGAGGAGGACCCCTACGCCGAGGAGGACAAGCTCCTCGCGGAGGCGGAGCGGCAGCAGGACGAGGACACCGGCGAGCAGGAGCAGTTCGCCTTCGAGGCGCTGGAGTCGGAGGCCGTCTTCGACCGGGTCATGTACAACGGCGCCGAGTTCGGCATGCAGGCCCACCCCGGCAGCGAGGAGGAGCAGGACTACCTCGGCATCCCCGGCCTCCTCGAACCCGACCAGGTGCAGCTGCTGCTGCAAAAACGCCAGGCGAAGCAGATCGCGCACAGCAAGAAGCGCCCCGACACCGAGGCCGACCTGCTGGAACTGCCCGCCGAGCGGCGCCCGGTCGTCTCCCACAAGGAGATGATGGAACTGCGCAAGCAGCTCAACACGATGGTCGGCGCGTACGCCCACCAGAGCGGCAAGCCGCACGGCGTCATCCACACCGAGCTGCGCCGCGTCTGCGGCGGACCGCCGAGCGCGGAGGCGACGGCCGGACAGCTGCGGCAGCGGATCGCCAAGGTCCAGGAGTGGGCCACCCGGATGCGGTGAGAACGGTGTGCCCGCCGTGGGACACATCGTGCGTATCGGGGCAGATTCGAGCAGTCCGTACCGGTCACTGACCGGATTCTGGACGGAGTCTTCCGCTCAGCGAACCTGCCCCGTTACTGTCCCGCTACGCACACGCATCGTGGCGAGCCCGCCGCAGAGCGCAGCCGTGCGCGAGGTCCGTCACCCGTCGGGCCCCTCTGGTTCCCGAAGGAGTGGGCGTCGTGACCGCGGAGACCTCCCAGACGCTCGACCGGGGCCTCAGGGTCCTCAAGCTGCTGGCCGACACCGACCACGGGCTGACCGTCACCGAGCTGTCCAACCGGCTCGGCGTCAACCGCACGGTCGTCTACCGCCTCCTCGCCACCCTCGAACAACATGCCCTGGTCCGCCGGGACTTGGGCGGCCGGGCCAGGGTCGGCCTCGGCGTGCTGCGGCTCGGCCGCCAGGTCCACCCCCTGGTCCGGGAGGCGGCGCTGCCGGCGCTGCGCTCGCTCGCGGAGGACATAGGCGCGACGGCCCATCTCACCCTCGTCGACGGCGCGGAGGCGCTCGCGGTGGCCGTGGTCGAGCCGACCTGGACGGACTACCACGTCGCCTACCGCGCCGGTTTCCGTCACCCCCTGGACCGCGGCGCGGCCGGCCTGGCGATCCTCGCGGGCCGCCGCCGACCCGTAGGGGACGACCCGGGTTTCACCCTGATGCACGGCGAACTGGAGGCCGGCGCGAGCGGCGCGGCGGCCCCCCTCCTCGGCGTCACGGGCGTCGAGGGCAGCGTGGGCGTGGTGATGCTGGCGGACGCGGTACCGGAACGGGTGGGTCCGCGCGTGGTGGACGCGGCCCGGGAAGTGGCGGAGGCGCTGCGGTAGCGGTACGACGCCGGCGCGAGCGGTCGTGCCGACGCCGGCGCACCGGAAACGCCGCGCGCCCCCTCGTGAGCGACCCGCGCACCGGAAGCACCGCACGCCCCCAGGTGCGACCGCCCCCGGCCCGCCTCCCCCCTCACGTTAGATTGATCCCGTGCTCTCTCGTCTCACGCGTCTCCAGGCCGTCGCCGTCTGTGCTGTTCCGGTGCTGGCGTTGTTCGGGGTGACCGCTTTCGCGCCGTTGCCGTTCGCCATCGCCCAGCCGGGGATGACGGCGGACGTGCTGGGGGCGTACAAGGGGGCGCAGGTGATCACCGTGTCCGGGGCGGCCGTCCGCAAGACGGCGGGGCAGCTGCGGATGACGACGATCGAGGCGACCAACCCCGACACGCGGATCTCGCTGCGGCAGGTGATCGACAGCTGGTTCAGCACCGACCGGGCGGTCATGCCGCGCGACTCGGTCTACCCGGGCGGCGGCAACGTCAAGGAGATCCAGCGGCACAACACCGAGCAGATGGAACAGTCCCAGGACGCGGCCACGACGGCGGCGCTGAAGTACCTGGGCCGCTCGGCGAGTGATGTGCACGTCACCCTGAAGCTCTCCGACGTCGGCGGCCCCAGCGCCGGACTCCTCTTCACCCTCGGGATCATCGACAAGCTGGCCGGCGACGGCGCGGGCGGCGACCTCACGGGGGGCCGGACCATCGCCGGGACCGGGACGATCGACGCGGACGGGACGGTGGGCGCGGTCGGCGGCGTCGCCCTGAAGACGCAGGCCGCGCGCCGGGACGGGGCGACGGTGTTCCTCGTCCCCAAGGACGAGTGCGGCGAGGCCAAGGCCGAGCTGCCGAAGGGGCTGCGGCTGATCCCGGTGGCGGATCTCAAGGGGGCGATCGGTTCGCTCAAGTCCCTTGAGAGCGGCGGGGGTTCGGTACCTAGCTGCTAGCGGCGGTGAGCGTCCGGCGGGGGTCCGTCGCCAGCCGGAGACCTATCTCTACGAGGGTCCAGCCGACGCGGGTGCGCAGGGGCTCGGCGTCCGGCTTCGGTGTGCGGAACTCCTGTGCCCGGGCCTGGAGTTCGGCCGTGCGGGCGTGGTGCAGGGTCAGGTGGACGTCGGGGTGGAGCATCGGGGTCCCGTTCACTGGAGGTGGATGGGGAAGACGTTGTTGTGGATGCGGACGTGCTCGGCGTTCGGGGTGCCCTCGGGGACGTTGCGGACCCGGTAGCTCTCGATCAACTGGTGGACGTCCTCGATGAGCTGGGCCGCCAGCTCCGGGGTGAGGTGCAGCCGCCAGTCGCTGGAGTCCGAGGCGGCCTGCCACTCCTTCGGCCAGTCCTGCCGTGTGGCGATGAAGGTCGCGTGCTCCTGCGCGTTGGACGACGCCATCTCGTGCAGCAGGACGGCGGTCGCGCCCCGGATCTCCGGGTCGGGATCGCTGCTCAGCGCGTGTTCGAGCATGATGCCCTGGTGGATGGCGCGCCACCAGCGCTCGCGTCCCTTGCCTTGTTCCGGCGCATCCTCGACGAAGCCGTAGTCGGCCAGTTGTCGCAGGTGATAGCTGGTCGCCCCGCTCGACTCGCCCAGTTTCGCGGCGAGTTGGGAAGCCGTCGCGGGACCGCCCCGACGCAGGGCGGCCAGCAGCCGCATACGGAGCGGGTGCGCGAGACCGCGCAGTGAACGGGCGTCCAGATTGCGGATGTTGAAGGGCTCGGCGGCGTCGTCCATATATGCAAAGGTAGCGTTGCAAAGAAACCCTTGCAACCCTTTCTTTGTAACCCGGAGCCCGGCCCCGGAGCCCGGCCCCGGAGCCCACCCCGACTACCGCCCCCCGCCCCTACTTCACGAACCCCTCCGCCTTCATCCACTCCAGCGCCACCTGATGCGGATCCTCCCCGTCGACATCCACCTTCGCGTTCAGCTCCTGAGCCACCGCGTTGTCCAGCCGCGCCGACACCGGATCCAGCACCTCGGCGATAGCGGGCCACTTCTTCAGCGCCTTGGAGTTGATCTCCGGCGCCGCGTTGTAGTTGGGGAAGAACTTCCGGTCGTCCTCCATCACCACGAGCCCCATGGACCTGATCCGCCCGTCGGTGGTGTACACCTCGCCGAACGTGCAACTCCCCTTCTCCACCTGGGTGTAGATGATCCCGGAGTCCATCTGCGTGATGCGGGACGAGGCGACGGACATGCCGTACGCCTTCTCCATGCCGGGCAGTCCGTCCGCGCGGTTGGCGAACTCGGGCTCCACGCAGAGGGTCACCGCGCCGGGGTCGGACTTGGCGAGCGCGGCGACCTGGGAGAGGGTCTTGGTGCCGTACTTCTCGTAGTTCGCGCGGTTCATGGCGAGCGCGTAGGTGTTGTTGACGCGGGACGGGGGGAGCCAGCTGATGCCGTTGCGGACGTCCTGCTTCTTCAGCGCCGCCCACTGCGCCTGCGGATCGGCGATGGGTTTGCTGTTGCCGAGGTAGGTGATCCAGGCGGTGCCGGTGTACTCGTACATGCCGTCCGCGTCGCCCTTCTTCACCGCCTCGCGGGCGCCGATGGAGCCCTGGATGCCGGTGCGGTCCAGGACGTCCGCGCCGGCCGCCTGGAAGGCGATGCCCATCATGGCGCCGAGGATGAGGTTCTCGGTGAACGACTTCGAAGTCACCGTCAGATGCGCGCCCTTGAGGGGTTCGCCCTGCCCGATCGAGCCGGGGTGGACGTCGTCGGCCATGGGCGAGCCGGACGTCAGACCGCAGGACGTCAGCAGGAAGGCGGCCAGCACACAGACTCGGCGTCTCATCGGCCCGCCTCCAATCCCCTTGGTCTCAGCAGGAGTTCGGCGAGCGAGGCCAGCCAGTCCACGAGCAGGGCGAGCGCGACGGTGAGGATCGAGCCCAACACCAGTACGGGCATACGCTGGTTGGTGATCCCGGTGGTGATCAGGACGCCGAGTCCGCCGCCCCCGCCGAACGTCGCCAGGGTCGCCGTACCGACGTTGAGGACCAGCGCCGTGCGGACGCCCGCGAGGATCAGCGGTACGGCCAGGGGGAGTTCGACCTTGGCCAGCACCCCCAGCGGGGACATGCCGATGCCGCGCGCGGCCTCCAGGAGGGTGGGGTCGTTGGCGCGCAGGCCGGCCATCGTGTTGGACAGGACCGGCAGGATGGCGTACGCGATGATGCCGATCAGCGCGGCCGTGCGGCCGATGCCGAGCCAGATCACCAGCAGCGCCAACAGGCCGATGGCCGGGGTGGCTTGGCCGATGTTCGCCAGCGCCGTCACCACCGGCGCGGCCTTGCGCAGCGCGCCCCGGGTCAGCAGGACGCCGAGCGGGATCGCGATGACCAGCACGAAGAACGTGGAGATCGCGGTGAGTTCGACGTGCTGCCACAGCGCCTCGGGCACCTGCCCGTCGGAGAGGGCGTTCTGGGAGATCGTGTCGAGGTCGGCCTGGTGGAACCAGAGCCAGGTGCCCAGCAGGAGGGCGGTCAGGAAACCGGGGAGGATCGTCAACTTGGGCCAGCCGAGCCGCCGTTGGGGCGGCCGTACAGCCGGGGCGGCGCTCTCCTCCTCGTCGTCGGCCGGCGGCAGCGTGACCGGGACCGTGCCCGGCGGCTTCCCGCTCACCCCTCGATCTCCCCGCCGTCGCCCTCCTGCGCCGCCCGCGTCGCCTCCAGTTCGGCCTGCGCCTCCATCGCGTCGAGCCGGTCGGCCTCCAGCAGTTCGTGCACGGAGTTCATCAGCGTCTCCATGTCGACGACGCCCGTGTACTCCCCGCGCCGCCCGGTCACCGCGGCCCGCCCGGAGCTGTCGGTGAGGACGGCCTCCAGGGCGTCGCGCAGGGTCGCGTCCCGGGTCACCGTGTCGTGGACCAGCGTGCCCGCGCGGGCCAGCGACCCCTTCGCCCGCATCAGGTCGCCGCGCCGCAGCCACTTGTAGGGCCGGCCGCGCTTGTCGAGCAGCAGGATCTCGTTGGTGCCGCTCGCGCGCAGCTTGTCGAAGATGTCCTGGAGCGGATCGTCGACGGTGACCGTCGGATAGTCGGTGACCTCGACGTCCCGGACCCGGGTCAGGTTGAGCCGCTTCAGGGCCGCGCCGGCGCCGACGAAACCGGAGACGAAGTCGTCGGCGGGGTTGGTGAGGATCGCCTCCGGGGTGTCGAACTGGGCGATGTGGGACCGCTCGCGCAGCACCGCGATCCGGTCACCGAGCTTGATCGCCTCGTCGAAGTCATGCGTCACGAAGACGATCGTCTTGTGCAACTCGTGCTGGAGCCGGATGAGTTCGTCCTGGAGGTGGTCCCGGGTGATCGGGTCGACGGCGCCGAACGGCTCGTCCATCAGCAGCACCGGCGGATCCGCCGCCAACGCCCTTGCCACGCCCACGCGTTGCTGCTGGCCGCCGGAGAGCTGGCGGGGGTAACGGCCGTGGAACTCGCCCGGGTCGAGCCCGACGAGATCCAGCATCTCCTCCACCCGGTCCCTGATCCGCGCCTTCGGCCAGCCGACCATCTTCGGTACCAGCGCGATGTTCTGAGCGACCGTCAGATGCGGGAAGAGACCGGACGACTGGATGGCGTACCCGACCTTGCGGCGCAGCTTCACCGGGTCGATGTCGGTGACGTCCTCGCCGCCGATGCGGATCCGGCCACCGGTCGGCTCGATCAGCCGGTTGATCATCTTGAGCGTCGTCGACTTACCGCACCCGGAGGGGCCGACGAAGATGACCGTCTCGCCCGCCTTGATCTCCATGGAGACGTTGTCGACCGACGGATGGGGGTTGCCCGGATACCGCTTGGTCAGATTCTCCAGCTCGATGGAGGCGCCCATGGACCCCTCGTGAGCGTCAGACACGAATCCCCCTAGGAATCGTCAGCCGCCCGATCACGATGTACGCGGCGTCGAACAGCAGCGCCAGGACGATGATCCCGAGCGTGCCGGAGAGGACCTGGTTGAGTGCGTTCTTGCTGCCCAGCGAGGCGATGCCGCGGAAGATCTCGTTGCCGAGACCCGGCCCGGAGGCGTAGGCGGCGATCGCCGCGATACCCATCAGCATCTGCGTCGCGACCCGGATACCGGTCAGGATCGGCGGCCACGCCAGCGGCAGCTCCACCCTGAACAGCCGCGCCGCCCGCGACATCCCGATCCCCTTGGCCGCGTCCACCAGCGCCGGATCGACGCCGCGCAGCCCGACGATCGCGTTGCGCACGACCGGCAGCAGCCCGTACAGGGTCAGCGCGATCACCGTCGGCGCCACCCCGAGCCCCACCACCGGCACCAGCAGGCCGATCATGGCGAGCGAGGGGATCGTCAGGATCGTCGACGTCGCGGTCGTCGCCAGGTTGCCCGCCCAGTCGCTGCGGTAGGTGAGCACCCCGATCAGGACGCCGATCACGGTCGCGAGGACCATGCACTGGAAGACGGCGCTCGCGTGCTGGAGGGCGTCGGTGAACAGCTGCTGACGCCGGTTGCCGAGATAGTCCCAGAACCCCAACTCGCCCTCACCTCACTCGCGCGACGCCTCCTCCACCAGCGGGATGATCCGCAGCGGCACCGGGTTCTCCATCACGATCGCGGTGGAGGCCCGGACGATCCCATCAAAACCGACGACCAGGTCGATCACCCGCTGGAGATCGGCGTTGGAGCGCGCCACCAGCCGGCACAGCATGTCCCCGCCGCCCGTCGTGGTGTGCAGCTCCAGGACCTCCGGCACCGACCTCAAGTGCGCCCGGATCGCGGGCCCTTGGCCCTGCCGGATCTGGAGCGTCGCGAACGCCGTCACCGGATAGCCGAGGGCCGCCGGATCGACCTCGGGGCCGAATCCCCGGATGACTCCATTCGACGTAAGCCGGTCCAGACGCGCCTGCACCGTGCCCCGCGCCACCCCCAGCCGGCGCGACATCTCCAGCACCCCGAGCCGCGGCTCGCGCGCCAGCAGCACGATGATCCGCCCGTCCAGCCGGTCGATGCCCGCCACTCTGTCTCCTCGATGGTCATCTTGTACAGAAAGCCCGCCTGAAGCGGTTCACCACCCCACACAATGCCCAATCAAGAAGACATCTATTGCACACCTTGCCCGGCCGGAGTGACCCTGACCGTATGACGCGGACCACAGACCACGCCCCCCTGACCGCGCTGCCCGAGGCGACCGCCCGGCCGGCCGACCCCTTCCCGGTCAAGGGAATGGACGCGGTCGTCTTCGCCGTCGGCAACGCCAAACAGGCCGCCCACTACTACTCCACGGCGTTCGGCATGAGGCTGACCGCCTACGCGGGCCCCGAGAACGGCAGCCGCGAGACCGCGAGCTACGTCATGGAGAACGGCTCCGCCCGCTTCGTCCTCACCTCCGTCGTCCGCCCCACGACGGACTGGGGCCGCTTCCTCGCCGCCCACGTCGCGGCCCACGGCGACGGCGTGGTCGACCTCGCCATCGAGGTCCCCGACGCCCGCCGCGCCTACGCGTACGCCGTCGAGCACGGCGCCCGCCCGCTGGCCGAGCCGTACGAGCTGACCGACGAGCACGGCACCGTCGTCCTCGCCGCGATCGCCACCTACGGCGAGACCCGGCACACCCTCGTCGACCGCTCCCGCTACTCGGGCCCCTACCTCCCCGGCTACCGGTCCGCCGCCCCGCTCGTCGCGCCGCCCGCGCAGCGCACCTTCCAGGCGGTCGACCACTGTGTCGGGAACGTCGAACTCGGGCGCATGGACGAGTGGGTGGACTTCTACCACCGGGTCATGGGGTTCACGAACATGAAGGAGTTCGTCGGCGACGACATCGCCACCGAGTACAGCGCGCTGATGTCCAAGGTCGTCGCCGACGGCACGCTGAAGGTCAAGTTCCCCATCAACGAACCGGCGGTCGCGAAGAAGAAGTCGCAGATCGACGAGTATCTGGAGTTCTACGGCGGGGCCGGCGTGCAGCACATCGCGCTCAACACCGGGGACATCGTGGCGACCGTAACGGCCATGCGTGCGGCCGGAGTTGAGTTCCTGGACACCCCGGACTCGTACTACGACACCCTCGGCGAGTGGGTCGGCGACACCCGTGTCCCCGTCGATCGCCTGCGCGAGCTGAAGATCCTCGCCGACCGGGACGAGGACGGGTACCTGCTCCAGATCTTCACCAAGCCGGTGCAGGACCGGCCGACGGTGTTCTTCGAGATCATCGAACGGCACGGGTCGATGGGGTTCGGGAAGGGGAACTTCAAGGCGCTGTTCGAGGCGATCGAGAGGGAGCAGGAGAAGCGGGGGAATCTGTAAGGGAACTGATTCTCAAGGGAGTTGGCCAACTCGGCTGCCGGTGCCGGGAGTTGGTCGGCTCGGCTCACCTGGACCTGTGCACCGGCGCCGGGACATCCGCCGGTTCCCCCAGCGAGTGCAGCGCCTCCCTCGCCTGTTCCGCGCCCAGCGGCGAGAAATGCGGGTTGATCCGCAGCGCGTCCTTGAGATGGCGCCGGGCGGCGGCGTACCGCTCCGACTCCCGCTCGATCATGCCCCGGTGGAACGCGTACGACGCGCTGCGCACCCCGCCGCCCTTGCTGCTGTCGGTCGCGATCACCGCGAACCTCAGCGCCTCCTCCGCGTCCCCGGCCCGGTACAGCGCCCACCCCAGCGCGTCGGCGACGGCGATCCCCGGCTGCCGCTTCCACTCCGCGCGCAACCTCCGTACAGCCGACTCGGGTTGGCCGTGGTCGGCCTCGAACCGGCCGAGGACCAGATCGCCGTCGACCCCGGCGGACGCGTTCAGCCGGACCTGCTCGCGCAGGACGTCGTACTGGATGCGGGCGGGTTCGTGCAGCCCCAGGGAGTCGTACAACTCGCCGAGTTCTAGGGCGTGTTCGGGCTGGGGGTGATGGGCGAGGGTGACCCGGTAGGCGTTGACGGCCTCGGTGCCGCGGCCCAGCGCGGCCAGGACGCGGGCCTCTCCGGCGCGGGCCGTGCGGCGGTCGGGGTCGAGCCGGGCCGCCGCCTGGAAGTGCCGCAGCGCGTCCGGCAGATCACCGCGCTCCCAGGAGAGCTGTCCCGCCTGCTCCAGCCAAGCCGCTTGTTCCACAGGGGACTTGGCGCGGGCGGCGGTGTCGACGAGCACCGCCGCCGCGTCCTCCCGCCAGCCCCGGTCCCGGTACACCGCCGACGACCGTGACGCCACCACCGCCCCCGAGTGCAGCTCGCTCAGCTTCTCCAGGCCGGCGCGGGCCTTCTTGTAGTCGCCGAGCCCGGTGTACGCGTCGATCAGCGCCGGGTACGGTCCCCAGGTCTTCGGCGCCGCCTTCCGCGCCGCCTCCGCCCAGTCCCGCGCGGCCTTGAAGTCCCGGCGGGCGACGGAGAGTTCGGCGAGCCCGGTCAGCGCCGGAGCCTTATGGCGCGCCTTCAGCTTCAGCGAAGTGCGCAGCGCGTGTTCGGCCTTGGGGAAGCTGACGGTCACGTCCCCGCTCCTGCGGCCCGACTCGACGTACGCGGTGCCCAGTTCGGCCCAGGCGGCGGCGTCGGCCGGGTGCTGTCGTACGAAGGACTCGCGGTCTCTGATCAGGGCTGCCAGGTCGGCGAGGGGGGCGGGGAGGCCGGAGGTGAGGGCGGCGTGGGCCTGGGCGCCGGGGGCCGGGGCGGGGGCGGGCGCCGGCGGGGGCGGGGCGGATTCGCCGGGGAGGCAGAAGAGGACGGCGCCGGTGAGGAGGGAGCAGGTGAGGGTGGTGAGGAGGAGGGTGCGGGGGGTGGGGCGGGGGAGTCTGGGGGGTCGGGGAGTGCCGGGGTTGACGCCCGCACCGGCACCGGCTCCGGCAGCCGCGCCCTGTCCGGCGCCCGTACCGGCTCCGGCCCCGGCGTTCGGCCCGGCTCCGGCGTTCTGGCCGCCCCCCGGGAGCGCCGCCGCCGCGGCCGCCGCCCGGGCCGCCGCTTCGGCTGCCGCCTTCGCCGCCGCGGCAGCCGCCGCTTCGGCTGCCGCCTTCCGGGCCGCCCGCTCGGCCGCCTCCTTCTGGGCCGCCACCCGCGCGGCGGCCTCCGCCGCCCGCCTGGCCGCCGCTTTTCTGGCCGCCCGCGCCGCCGCCTCGCGCTCCTCCAGCGCCGAGAACGCTTCCATCTCTTGCCCGTCACGCCCGCCGGCCGTCGGTTTCTCCATATCGATTACTGTGCGTCAATACGACGAGCGCACCACGTCACCCGAAGGCCCGCGCAGGCGGGGTTCACACCGATGGCCCCGGGTGCGACGCTGTGATCATGAGCCGCTACGAAGGTCTAGTCGACCGCCTCCTCGACGGCCTCCCGGCCGACGCCGTCCTCACCGATCCGGACGTGACCGCCTCCTACGCGAACGACATGGCGAGCTTCTGCCCGGCGGGGACCCCGGCGGCCGTCGTCCTGCCGCGCACCGTCGAACAGGTCCAGCACGTCCTGCGCACCGCGACCGAACTCCGCGTCCCCGTCGTCCCGCAGGGCGCCCGCACCGGCCTGTCCGGCGCCGCCAACACCACCGAGGGCTGCGTCGCGCTGTCCCTCGTCAAGATGGACCGCATCCTGGAGATCGACCCCGTGGACCGCATCGCGGTCGTCGAGCCCGGCGTGATCAACGCGACGCTCTCGCGGGCCGTGAACGAACAGGGCCTGTACTACCCGCCGGACCCCTCCAGCTGGGAGATGTGCACGATCGGCGGCAACATCGGCACCGCGTCGGGCGGCCTGTGCTGCGTGAAGTACGGCGTCACCGCCGAGTACGTCCTCGGCCTCGACGTCGTCCTCGCCGACGGCCGCCTCCTGTCGACGGGCCGCCGTACCGCGAAGGGGGTCGCCGGGTACGACCTGACGCGGCTGTTCGTCGGCTCGGAGGGCTCGCTCGGGGTGGTCGTCAAGGCGACGCTGATGCTGAAGCCCGAGCCGCTCCAACAGCTCGTCCTCGCCGCCGAGTTCGGCTCCGCGCGGGCCGCCTGCGACGCGGTGTGCGCCATCATGGCGGGCGGACACGCCCCGTCCCTCCTGGAGTTGATGGACCGCACCACGATCAGAGCCGTCAACTCCCTTGCCCGCATGGGTCTTCCGGAGTCCACGGAGGCGCTGCTGCTGTGCGCCTTCGACACCCCCGACCCGGCGGCCGACCTCGCGGCGGTCGGCGCGCTGTGCACGGCGGCCGGCGCCAGTCAGGTCGTCCCCGCCGAGGACGCCGCCGAGTCCGAACTCCTGCTCCAGGCACGGCGGTTGTCGCTGAACGCACTGGAGGCGGTGAAGGGCACGACGATGATCGACGACGTGTGCGTGCCCCGCTCCCGGCTCGCCGACATGCTGGAGGGCATCGAACGGATCGCGGAGAAACACCAGTTGACGATCGGGGTGTGCGCGCACGCCGGCGACGGCAACACGCATCCGACCGTCTGCTTCGACGCGCAGGACCCCGAGGAGTCGCGGCGCGCGCGGGAGTCGTTCGACGAGATCATGGCGCTGGGCCTGGAGCTGGGCGGCACGATCACCGGGGAGCACGGGGTGGGCGTCCTGAAGAAGGAGTGGCTCGCCCGCGAACTCGGCCCGGTGGGGCTGGAGATGCAGCGCCGGATCAAGGAGGTGTTCGATCCGCTGGGGATCCTGAATCCGGGGAAGGTGTTCTGAACCGGGGTGCTCTGAACCGGAGTTCGTCGCGCCGGGGTTCGTCGGGACGCGCCCTTTCGGGGACCCTTTCGAGGGGCGTTTCACTCGCCCTCCTTCGACTCGTCCGAAGGCCAGGGGTCCAGCAGCCACAGGTCGTCCGCCGGGGTCGGGGCGAGGAGTTCCGCGAGGCCGTCGTCGATGCCGAGCTGGTCCGCCTCCGTGCCCGGCGGCACGAGCCGCAGGGTCCGCTCCAGCCAGGCCGAGACCTGCGCGGCGGGCGCTTCGAGGAGGGCGTCGCCGTCGGGGGAGCTGAGGGCCATGAGGACGACGCTGCGGCCGTCGACCTTGGTCGGCCAGACCCGCACGTCCCCGTGCCCGCACGGCCGGAAGATCCCCTCGACGAGGAGTTCACGGGCGAACGTCCAGTTCACGGGCTGCTGGGAGTTGATGTGGAAGCTGACGTGGACGGCGAAGGGGTCGCCCGAGCGGTAGCTGAGCCGGGCCGGGACGGGGATGCTGCGCTCCGGCGACAGGATGAGCTTCAGCTCCAGCTCACGCTCGACCACGGTGCTGTGCGGCATGGGTACTGCTCCTCTCTCGGGGGCCTGGAGCGGCCCCGCGCGAGGAGAGAGCGGCCGGGCGGCGGAGCATTACGCGGGTTCGGGGATTTTTTTTCCGAACGGGTGAAGGCGGTGTGCGAGCCCGCCCGGAAAGGGCCGGGTACGACCGGACTGGCGCTCGGGGCCGCCCCGGTCTGGTAGATGTGGAGACCCCACTGGGACAAGGGCCCCTGAACACCCGGGCCCCCACGCGCAGCGGGCAACCCCTTCCCACCACCGAGCAGATACGGGACGACGGACATGAGCGCCCCAACCCCGGCCCCCGGCGACGACCGGCCCCGCGAGGGCTACTACCCGGACCCGTCCATCCCCGGCTACGTCCGGTACTGGAACGGCGCCGCCTGGGTACCCGGCACCAGCCGTCCGGCCCCCTCGGACGGCCGCCCGCTCACGCCCCCGGCGGAGGCCGCGGCGGCGGTCCCCTCCGCGTTCCCGCCCCCGCCGGCCGCGGTCGAGGAGACGGGGCCGCACTTCTTCGACGAGGATCCGGTGCCGGGGCCGTACGCGGGGGGCGGGGCCGGTGCCTCCGCCGAACCGGCGTCGGCCTGGGCGGCCGACCGGTCCCGTCAGTCGGGGTTCGGGGGGGAGCAGGACCGCAAGGTGTCCTGGGGGTCCCCTACGGGGGGTTCCCCGTCAGGGAGTTCCCCTACGGGTGGGCCCCTGTCAGGGGGTTCCCCCAGTGGCGGTTCCCCTAGGGGCGGTTCCCTGTCAGGGAGTTCCCCTACGGGCCCCGACCCCCGGGTCCCCTCCCAGTCCGATCCGCGCGGCACCTCCGGTCCCGCCGAGTCACCCGCCGATCAGGATTCCGGTTCCGCCGACCGGGGCACGGTGACGTTCCGGGCGCCGCTCCCGCGTACGGGCGCGGAGTCGGGGCCCGCGAGCAAGCCGGGGTTCGGCGCGGGGAAGGCGGCGGCGGCCCGGGCGGCGGCCGCGCAGGAACCGGCGGGCCGGGGGCAGTCCCCGTCCCCGCAGCCGTCGTCCTCGGCGCAGCCCGGGCAGGCTCCGGCACGGCAGTCCCCGTCCCCCCAGCCCGCGCAGCCCCCGTTCCCGCAGCCCCCGGGCACCGCGCAGCCGGCCTTCCCCCAGCAGTCGCAGCAGTCCCAGCAACCCCTCCAGTCCCCGCAATCCCCGCTGTCCCCCCAGCCCCCACAGGACCGTCAGCCCCCGCAGGACCGTCAGGTCCCCCTCGCCCCGGGCCCCGGCGGCGGTCAGCACTCCTGGGCGCAGCAGGTGCACAGCCTCGCCGGTGAGGACCAGGCGCGCCTCGCCCCCTGGAAGCCGCCGGTCGAGGACGTCTTCCAGGCCGCCGCCCGCCGCCAGGCGTCCGCGCGGCCGGCCGGGATCGGGAAGCGGTTCGCCGCGCGGCTGATCGACTCGGTGGTGCTGGCGGCCGTCACGGGCGCGGCGGCGGTCCCGCTGGGCCTGAAGGCGGCCGACCACATCAACGGGAAGATCGACGCGGCGAAGCTGTCGGGCCGCGAGGTCACGGTGTGGCTCCTGGACGGCACGACCTCCGTCTACCTGGGCATCGTCCTTGGTGTCCTGCTCGTCTTCGGCGTGCTGTACGAGGCGCTGCCCACCGCGAAGTGGGGCCGCACGCTGGGCAAGAAACTGCTCGGCTTGGAGGTGCGGGACATCGAGGGCGGTGAGCCGCCGGCGTTCGGGGCGGCGCTGCGCCGCTGGCTGGTGTACAGCGTGCCGGGGCTGCTCGGCATCGGGGTCGTGGGCGTCGTATGGGGGCTGTTCGACAAGCCGTGGCGGCAGTGCTGGCACGACAAGGCCGCGCACACGTTCGTCGCGGGCTGAGCCCTTGGTGCGGGTGCGGGTGGGTCCCTTAGTACAAGGGGCGTAGGGGAACCGGTCCCCCGGACGGACTTCCGCCGGATGCGGAGTGCGGGGGATCGCGGTCCACTCGGGCCATGACCTCCGAACCGCCCCCCGGCACCGGCGGACAGCCACCGGAAGACGACCCGTTCAGGAAGCAGCAGCCGCCTTACGGGAACCAGCCTCCGTACGGCAACCCTCAGCAGCCCCCGTACGGGACGCCGCCGCCACCCTCCGGCGACCCTTACGGGAACAGCCCTTACGGGAACGGCCCCTACGGGAACACCCCTTACGGGAACACCCCTTACGGGAACGACCCTTACGGGGGTGGCCCGCACGGGAACGATCCGCTGGCCGGGATGCCCCCGCTGGCGCCGAGCGGCAAACGCACCCTCGCGCGGATCGTCGACATGATCCTGGTCGGCATCGTCGTCTCCCTGCTGTCCTGGGCGTTCCGGGTCAACGAGTACTCGGTGACCGGGGACAACGTGGACATGGGCCGCTCGCTCGGGCAGTCGCTGATCGCGGCGATCCTCTACATGGCGTACGACACGTATTTCACGTCCCGTACGGGTCAGACCCTGGGCAAGAAGTGGCTCGGGCTGCGGGTGGCGAACCTGGAGAACGGCGCGACGCCGACGACGCAGTCGTCCCTCACCCGGGCCGCGGTGCTGTGGATCCCGTTCGCGTTCTGCTGCTTCTGCATCTGGACGGCGATCTGCGGCGGCTGGAGCTACTTCGACAAGCCGTACAAGCAGGGGCTGCACGACAAGGCGGCGAAGACGGTCGTCGTGACGGTGTAGCGCACCGGAGCCGACCGCCCCCGGCACCGCCCCCGGCACCCTCCCCGCACACGACAGAGGGCCCGAGTCTCTCGACTCGGGCCCTCTGTCATGCCGTTCGCTCCGGTGCCGGTGGGACTGGTCTCAGGGAGACACCGGCTCCTTCGCGGGCTGCTCGGCGCGGGAGCGGGCCACCACGGGGGAGGCGGCCCTGGCGCTCTTGGACGCCGGCACCGTCAGGGAGACGAGCAGCCCGAGCGCGAGGGAGGCGACGGCGATCACCGCGACACCCGGGCCCGAACTGGTCTCCGACAGCAGCAGCATGGCCAGGGTGGAGAGGATGACGGTGCAAGTACCGTACGTGAGCTGTGCGACGGTCGGACGAGGCATGGCAATCGTGTCCTCGGATGCGGGGGAACTCGACTCTATCCGCGTGCATGCCCGAGGAGACCGCCCGGTAAGCGTGACCTAACCCTCCGACGGGGAGCACGGGGGGCGCACAGATTCATGCACCCGCTCCCCCAAGCTCGCGGAATGCGCCAGTCATATGACAGCCATGTGTCCGCAATGCGAACCCTGTGCTCCAGTAACGCATTTGAAGTGCTCAAGTCAAGGTCTGTCTTTTCTCGTCAAGCAGTAGTCAAATGACGGCACTTGACGAAACGCGCGCATCAGCGCCACCGGACATCCATGATCTGGAACCCCCTTCCGTGTGGCCGGCGCGCCATGGGAGGACCTCAAGTGATCAACAGATCAAGGGCGTTCAGGGCGGCCGCGGTCACGGTCGCCCTCGCGGCGGCCTCGGCGACGTTCTCGACGTTCGCCGTGGCGCAGGCCGCCGAGTCCGGCGCTGCGGCTGCCTCGGCGACCACGGGCAACGACCCGGCGCAGGCGGAGCAGCACCAGGAGCACGACCTCGAAGGACCGCTCACCAAGACCCAGGAGGCGCAGCGCAAGGAGGCCCTCGAACAGGTCATCTCCGGCGAGTCGGCGGTCAAGAGCCGCGACGGCTCGAAGGTCGTCGAGCTGAAGGGCAAGAAGGGCAAGAAAGAGGGCAAGTACGTAGAGCTGGGCCGGGAGAAGACGGACAAGATCTTCACCATCCTGGTCGAGTTCGGTGACCAGGTCGACTCGCGCTACGGCGGCACGGCCGGCCCGAAGCACAACGAGATAGCCCAGCCCGACCGGGCGACGGACAACTCCACGGACTGGAAAGCGGACTACAACCGCGAGCACTACCAGGACCTGTACTTCGGCACCGGCGAGGCCTCGGTCAAGTCGTACTACGAGAAGCAGTCCTCGGGCCGCTACTCGGTCGACGGCCAGGTCCAGGACTGGGTCAAGGTCCCCTACAACGAGGCCCGTTACGGCAACAACGCGTGCGGCCAGACCAACTGCTCCAGCGTCTGGAACGTGGTCAGCGACGGCGTGAACGCCTGGGTCGCCCAGCAGAAGGCGGCCGGGAAGACCGACGCCGAGATCAAGGCGACCCTGGCCCAGTACGACCAGTGGGACCGCTACGACTACGACGGCGACGGCGACTTCAACGAGCCCGACGGCTACATCGACCACTTCCAGATCGTGCACGCCGGCGAGGACGAGTCCGCGGGCGGCGGCGCGCAGGGCACCGACGCGATCTGGGCGCACCGCTGGTACGCGTACGGCAGCAACGCGGGCGCGACCGGCCCCGAGAACAACAAGCTCGGCGGCGCCCAGATCGGCGACACCGGCATCTGGGTCGGCGACTACACGATCCAGCCCGAGAACGGCGGACTCGGCGTCTACGCCCACGAGTACGGCCACGACCTCGGCCTGCCCGACCTGTACGACACCGCGGGCGGCGAGAACTCCACCGGCTTCTGGACGCTGATGTCGTCCGGCTCCTGGCTCGGCACCGGCCGCGAGTCGATCGGCGACCTCCCCGGCGACATGAACGCCTGGGACAAGCTCCAACTGGGCTGGCTGGACTACGAGGTGGCGAAGGCCGGCGCCAAGTCGACGCACAAGCTGGGAGTCGCCGAGTACAACACGGCGAACCCGCAGGCCGTCGTCGTCCAGCTGCCCGAGAAGGAGGTCACGACGGAGATCGTGGCCCCCGCGCAGGGCACGAAGCAGTGGTGGAGCGGCAGCGGTGACAACCTGCGCAACACGCTCACCCGCTCGGTCGACCTGACCGGCAAGTCGTCGGCGTCCCTCACCTTCGACGCCTGGTGGGACATCGAGCAGGAGTACGACTTCCTCTACACCGAGGTCTCCACGGACGGCGGCAAGACCTACGTCCCCGTCGACGGCAAGCTCGCCGACGGCACCGCGATCCCCCGCGACGGCAGCGGCAACCCCGCGCTCACCGGCTCGGTCGACGCCCACCAGAAGCTGACGTACTCCCTCGACGCGTACGCGGGCAAGCAGATCAGCCTGCGCTTCCGCTACCAGACGGACGGCGGCGTCGCCCTCAAGGGCTTCACGGCGGACAGCATCAGCCTCACGGCCGACGGCAGCGCCCTCTTCGCCGACGACGCGGAGAGCGCGGACGCCGCCTGGACCGCGAACGGCTTCAGCCGCATCGGCGCCTCGGTGACCGACAGCTACGCGCAGTACTACATCGCCGAGAACCGGCAGTACGTGTCGTACGACAAGACCCTCAAGGTCGGCCCGTACAACTTCGGCTTCTCCACCACGCGTCCCAAGTGGGTCGAGCACTACGCGTACCAGAACGGTCTGCTGATCTGGAAGTGGGACACCTCGCAGGCGGACAACAACACCAGCGCCCACCCCGGCACCGGTCTCGTCCTCCCCGTCGACGCGCACCCCACCCCGCTGAAGTGGTCCGACGGCACCCTGATGCGCAACCGCGTCCAGGCCTTCGACTCGACCTTCAGCTGGTACCCGACCGACGCGGTCACGCTGCACAGCGCGGGCGTCGCGAAGAAGATCCCCGCCCGGCCCGGCGTCCCCGTCTTCGACGACGGCAAGTCGACGTACTACGACGCGAGCAACCCCCGCGCGGGCGTCAAGATCACTGACACCAACACCTCGATCAAGATCGTCCAGGAGCCGCTGAGCGGTAGGACGATCACCGTCAAGGTTGGCCCCTCGGGTAAGTGATCTTGTAACGTCGCAGGTCAGAAGCGTATCGGCGGTAACCCCCTGGCGGGTTGCCGCCGATCGTGTTTAGGTGCCTCCTATGGATGGCTTATTGACACCGACGTTCGCAGGAGGCTGACCGCATGGCTACTGGAGGCTTCTCCAAGCTGCCGTCCGGCACTGTGGTCGTGGCCCTGAACCTGCCGAGTCCGGCCCGCGCGGACACCTGCGTACGGGTCCTCGTGCACTCCCAGAACCGGGCCCGGGCGCTGACGCGGCTGCGGAATCTGGGGCTGCGGGCGGTGTACCTGCGGGGGAACTCGGCGCCGCCTACGCCGGATGAGATCACGGCGGTGCTGCATCATCCGGATGGGCTGATATGGCGGAGTGCGGCGGGGGTGGTGGGGGGTGCCGGGGCCGGGGCTGCCGGTTCCGCTGGGGCTGCTGGGAGTGGCGGGGGTGTGTCGATGGAGTTGTGGCATCCGATCAGGGCGTTGATGCGGGGGGCGGTGCGGTGAGGGGGTGAGCGGGGGTTGGGCTGCGGCTGGGGTGCGGCTCGGGTGGAGGTCTGGGCTGCGGCTCGTGCGGGGCTGGGCTGCGGCTCAGCCGGGGGCTTGGGGGCGGGTTTGGGCTGTGGCTTGGGTGCCGGCTTGAGCGCGGGCCTTGGCTAGGGCCTGGGTTTTGGCCAGGGCCTGGGTTGCCGCCTGGGCCGCCCTGTACTCCTCGCGCAGCCGGCTCGCCTTCGCGCAGTCCACGCCCTTCCGTCTGCACGACCCCTTGCAGGCCTCCGCGTGCAGCAGCCAGGCCCGGTAGAGGCGGTCCTGCCGCGCCTGAGGGGGCTCCGTGGGCTTCGGTCCGGTCACCGTTGGTTCCCCTGACTCTCGGGGCGCCGGCCCTCGGTGTACGGCCGGGGCGGCGCCTGGGTGGTGCGGTTGCCCAATGTCACGGGGCGGACACGGAATGAGTTCACCGCTCCAGCGGTCTTCGTCGGCCGGATGGGGGAAGGGGGAGACGTACGGGTCGTGGACGTACGGCTTCGGGGGGCGTCGTGCACGGCTGCGGAAGCGGCGCCGTAACGCTTCCGTGAGCGTCCGGATCAGCCGGCGGACTGGATGCTGGGGGTGGGGGTGCTGGGGCATGGCTGGCTCTTCTCCGCCCATACGGTCTTGCCGATGATCTCGTCGTTGACGCCCCAGGTGCTGGCGAGGGTGTCCACGAGGGTGAGCCCGCGTCCGCCGATGCAGTCCGGCTCGGGCTTGCGCAGCTCGGGCATCTTGTCGCTCTGGCCGTCCCGGACCTCGACGCGGAAGTGGTCGTCGATCCGGGTGAGGGTCAGCCGGATCTGCCGGCCGGTGGTGCCGGGCACCCGGCCGTGCGTGACGGCGTTGGTGACCAACTCATCCACGATCAGCGTGAGTTCATTGGCGAACGTGTCGTTGCTGGGGTAGCCGCAGTGGGAGAGGAAGTCCCGGCAGTCGATGCGGGCGCGGCTGACGGTGAGTTTGGTGGTGGGGTAGAGGTAGGTGGCGAAGGTTTCGGACACAGGTGATGTCCCTTCGTAGTGCGAAGCACTGGCGGATAGCTACAAGGTTGTATCCTCAACATGGCCGAGCGCAACCTAGCGTGATGATTTCCCTCGTTTGAGTGAGTGCTGAGTTGTATGGTGTGGGAGCGCTCCGGCGTCTGCTATCGCTGGTCAGACCACGGAGAGGGGGGCAAAGTCATGGCGACGCGCCGGGTGTTGCAGCCGACCGCGCGACAGGTCCGGCTGGGATCGATCCTGCGGGGGATGCGCGAAGAGGGGCTGAGGGGGAGCCAAGCGGCGATCTGCGCCGAACTCGGCTGGCCGGAGTCGAAGCTGAGCCGCATCGAGTCGGGCCGCCTGGGCATCAGCGAGGCGGACTTGGAGCTGCTGCTCGACTTGTACGAGACCGGGGATCGGAGCTTGCGCGGGTATGTCGTCGACTTGCGGCGGCGGGGGAATGTGCGGGGGTGGGAGACCGACATCCGCTCGGTCGTGAGCCCTATGTACGCCGACTTCATCGGCTACGAGTCGGATGCTGCGGAGATGCACAACGCTCAGGCGATGCTGTTCCCCGGCCTGTTGCAGACACACGATTACGCGGCGGCCGTCTTCGATCAGCAGCGACCGGAAGCGACCGACCGGGACGATCAGCTTGAAGTCCGGGACAGGCGGCGAGAGGTGTTCGACCGGCCACGCCCTTTGGTCTTCTGGGGCGTCATCTCGGAGTCGGTGTTCCGGCATGTGGTCGGCGGACCGGGGGTGATGGCCGCGCAGCTTGAACACTTGCTGGACATGGCCAAGGATTATCCCAGCACGATCAATATCCATGTGCTGCCGGAAGAGTCGGCTTCTCATGCGGCCCTGTTCGGCGCGTTCGTCATCCTCTCGTTCCCGCAGCGCTGGGAGCCGGACATCGTCTACCTGGAAGGCTTCACCGGCACCAGGTTCCTGGAGGAGACCGAACAAGTGCAGCAGTACAGCAGGCTTTTCAAGCGCCTGATGATGACGGACTCGCTCCGGGGCCCGGAGTCGATGAACGTGATCGAGCGTTACTTCAACGATTACCGCAAGGATGGGTAGGAGATGTCGCAGCACAGCATTGCGAACGCTTCCACGATAGACGTCACGTGGCGGAAGGCCTCAGCCAGCGGACACAACGGCGACTGTGTCGAACTCGCCCAGTACAACGGCGTCATCGCGATCAGGGACAGCAAAGCTCCCGACGGCCCGGCCATCCTCCACTCCCGGCGTCAGGTGACCGCCCTGATCACGGCCCTCAAGTCAGCCGCCCTCTGACACCCTGCCGCCCCCAAGGGGGAGCCCCCAACCAGAGGCTCCCCCTAACCCGGCAACTCCCACCCCACACAATCCGGTTCGCACAGCCAAACCCGCTGCCCGTCCTCCGTCACCGTCAAGCCGAACTCATGCAGATCCGGCGACCCATGCTCCTGCCACGTCAGGACCGACTCCTCCACGGTGTCCCACAGGTGCAGCGGGCCCCGCTGGCTCACCAACCATCCCTCCCTGTTGCCCACTATCCGAGTCCGCGCGGATGATCCGGTGCCGGCGTCCAGGAGGACTTGACCGCTGCCCGAGCCGGACCGCTCCGCCGAAGGGGCCGCCAACTGGGCGACGAAGCGGCCGGTTCGGTCGTCCAGGAGGGCGGGGTCGATCTCGCTCGGGCGCTCCTCGGCGGGCAGCGTACGCGGCTCTCCCCGCGGCGGACAGGCATGTGAACGGGCCAGTGGGAACGAGGAGTTGTCCGGCAGGAAGTACCCCTCCGCGACCCCGTTCCGATCGACCCCCAGCCGAATCAGCCCGCACGCCCCACCCCACCCCGACAGCGCGACCAAC
This sequence comes from Streptomyces sp. AMJ-169, assembly GCF_055597585.1. Lineage (NCBI taxonomy): Bacteria > Bacillati > Actinomycetota > Actinomycetes > Kitasatosporales > Streptomycetaceae > Streptomyces > Streptomyces sp. AMJ-169. Next base: position 19,171 of record NZ_JBVLTJ010000018.1, on the reverse strand, counting down.
AGCACCCCACCCCGCGCAAGCTGCCGCAGCAACCCGTACGGCACATACCGCACCGCGCAGAACGCGAGGATGACGTCGTACGGACCCCCCTCGGGACACCCGCACAGACCGTCGCCGACGATGAGCGCCGGCGCGTACCCCGCCTCGTCGAGCGCCCCCCGCGCCCGCCCCGCCGCGCCGGGATCGGCCTCCACCGACGTCACGTACTTCTCGCCCGCCACCTCACAGACGTACGCGGTGGAAAGCCCGGTCCCCGTGCCGATCACCAGCACCCGCTTCCCGGCCGCGACACCGGCCTGCTCCAGCATCCGCAGGACCGTGCCCGGCGGAGTCGGAGCGAAGGCCGGGCGCCCCGGTACGGGACCGCCGGCATCCTCCGCCGGCACGCCGTCCACCTGCGTCACCCACGTCCGGTCCCGGTACGCGAGCCGCAGCCACTCCCTCTCGGGGACCTCGGTGCGGTGGGCGGGCGTCCAGAGGGGCCCGTCCGGGAGGTAGACCGCGCCGCCGAGAAACACCTCCCTCGGTACGGCCCCGGCGGCCCGCAGCACCTCGGGATCCCTCAACTCCCCCTTGGCGGCGAGCTGTTCGACGAGCCGGCGGCGCAGGTCGGCGGCGGTCTCCCGGGTCATACGGTGTCGCTCTTCCGCCGGGGCGTCGTCGCAGCGATGGGCACGTTGCTCCTCCGGGATCGATACCGACGAGCCGCCCGGACACCTCGATTCCCGGCATCCGGACGTAACTCGTAGCCGCGACAGTACTGTTGGTGACAAGTCGACATGCGGAGAACCCGAACACCCGCATACGTACGGGGTGTTGGCCCCCGCCGCACGACCGCTCACCGCACCGTCCGTCGCGCCGCTCACCACACCGCCCACCTCAACGGTCCGCGCACGGCACCGGACATGCCGATTGCGCGATTCCGCACGGCCGCGCCGCCGCCGCCGACGCCTCCCGCGCCGGGACAAGGCGAACCCCACCCCCCGCAGACAGGTTTCTGCACCGGAACGCAGGGGCATGATCGGCAGGCACACAGTGACAGCGATCAGCAGGCAGAAGGGCCGACCATGGCGCAGCAGGGCACCGTCAAGTGGTTCAACGCGGAGAAGGGCTTCGGCTTCATCGCCGTGGACGGCGGTGGCGCCGACGTCTTCGTCCACTACTCCGCGATCCAGAGCAACGGCTTCCGCAGCCTCGACGAGAACCAGCGCGTCGAGTTCGACGTCACCCAGGGCCAGAAGGGCCCCCAGGCCGAGAACGTCGTCACCCTCGCCTGAGCCACCTGGAAAACTTGCGTCACCCAGAACAAAAGGGGGAGCCCCGCGACAATCGGCGGCTCCCCCTTCTGCGTGCCCTCGGGTCTGCGGACTCATCCGATCTACGACGCCCGAGCTCAACGCGCCCTCCACGCACAGCCCTTCTCGGCCCCCCCGATCCGGGGGCGCCGCCTGCTGCACCCGGGCCCGCACAGAACGCCGTCCCTTGGCCGAAATCTCGTTACAGGGCTGCAACGGCACTGAAAACGCACCTCAGTTGGCAGAAGCCGCCCAGCCCACCCGACCTCCCGCCGAGGATGCCCATCGCCCGCAAGGCTTGACAACCGCCCCGAAAGGGAAGCCTCCGGTCGCCGCTCCCTTTCCGGCAGGTCTGCGCCCCCGCCCCTAGACCGGCAGCGCCCAACTCGCCCCGTCCGGTTCGCCGAGCCAGACCCTTTGGCCGTTCCCGGTGATGGTCAGGCCGAATGCGGAGAGGTGCGGGGAGCCGTGGTTCTGCCAGGTGATGATCGCGTCCTCGACGCTGTCCCAGAGGCTGAGCGGGCCGCGCTGGGTCACCGTCCAGCCTTCGCCGTTGTCGGCGGCCCGGGTCCTCGCCTGTGAGCCGGTGGCGATGTCGAGGAGCGTCTGTCCGGCTCCCGCGCCCAGGCGTTCCGCCGAAGGTACGGCGAGCTGGGCGACGAACCGGCCGGTCCAGTCGTCGATGAGAGCGGGGTCGATGTGGCTCGGGCGTTCGTCGCCAGGCAGTGCGTCGAACACGCCATGCGGCGGGCGGTCGTGCGTGCGGGCGATCATGAACGAGGTGTAGCCGGGGAGGAAGCGGCCCTCCGCGCCGCCGGTTTCGTCGGTCGTGAGACGGATGAGGCCGTGCGCGTAGCTCCAGCCGGTGAGGGTGACGAGGAGTGTGCCGCCGGGGGTGAGTTGGCGCAGGAGCGTGTACGGGACGTACCTCATCGAACAGAACGCGATGATGACGTCGTACGGAGCCGCCTCGGGGTGGCCGCGCAGGCCGTCGGCTGTGATGAGGGTCGGGGCGTGACCGGTTTTTTCGAGTGCCTTGCGAGCGCGCTCCGCCACCTCGGGGTCGGTCTCGACCGAGGTCACGTTCTTCTCGCCGGTGATCTCGCTGATGTAGGCGGTGGAGAGGCCGGTGCCGGTGCCGATGATCAGTACGCGTTTGCCGGGGGCGATACCTGCCTGCTCGATCATCCACAGAATGAGGCCAGGCAGGGTCGAGGAGGAGGTCGGGCTTCCCAGGACGGGGCCGGAGGCGTCCTCGGCGAGTACGCCGTCAATCTGGGTGATACATGTCTGGTTCTGGTAGGTGAGGCGCAGCCATTCGTCGTCGGGGACGTCGGCGCGGCGGACGGGCGTCCAGACCGTGCCGTTCGGGGAGTTGCCCGGCTGGTAGACGGCGCTGCCGAGGAACACCTCGCGAGGGACGGTCCCGGCCGCTCGGCGTACCTCGGGGTCTTGCAATTCGCCGTCGGAGACGAGCTGTTCGACGAGTTGGCGGCGCAGCTCGGCCGAGGTTTCCTGGGTCATACGGTGTTGCCCTTCCGGAGGATGCCGGCGAGTGCGCTCGCGATGGCGCGGGTCGTTGCTTCGTCCACGAACGCCCATTGCCCGTTCGGGTTGCATTCGAGGAACCACCATCGGCCCTCCGCGTCGAGCGCGAAGTCGAAAGCGCCGAAGTAGAGCCCGAACGTGTGGAGGAAGGCTCGCGCGGCGTCGAGAACGGGGCCAGGTGTGCGGATGGGGGAGCAGGTGATCAGGGTCTGGTCCTGGCGCCAGTCGAGGTGGTCGCCCGCGATGTCGATACGGCTCGCGAACGCCTCGTCTCCCACCATGGCGAGGCGGATGTCGGCGACCTTGGGCACGCAGGCCTGGAAGAGGTGAGGGCACAGGGCGATCGAGTCGTCGATCTCGTCCGCCTGGACAGCGCGCACCCAGATGGTTCTGTTCCGGCCGTCCTCGCAGGCGAGGTGGACTCGGTGGACGGGTTTGTAGATCACCGTCCCGTGCAAGGCCGCGAACTTCGCCGCGTCCGCCGGGACGTCTGTGATCAGTGTGTCGGGGAGCGCGAAGCCCGAGCGGGCTGCGGTGGCGAGCTGGAGCGCCTTGTTCTCGGCGTCGCGGTTGCGTGCGGGGTGGTTGACGTACAGAGCCCCCGGGAGTGCGTGCAGGACTCCCGCGTAGCCGCGCCGCGACTGCTCGATCGCGAACCGTCCCTCGGGAGTCTCCGCTTGCTGCGGCTTGTCGAAGGGAGTCGGGCGGCGCCAGTAGACGGAGCGGACGTTCGACAGGCCGAGATTCCGGGTCGCGGTGGTGATCTCTCCGGTGAGAGCACCTTGTCCGATCCGGGCGCTCATCCGGACTGTGTGGGGGAAGTCGGTGGCGGGATCGAGCCGTACGGCCGGGATGCCCCGGCCGTAGAGCTCTTCCAGCACCAGATCTGCCGTGACGTCACCGAGCGCGGTGACGACGAGAACCGGTGCGTCGGTCATGTCAGTCCGAGTCGCTGTCGTCGGTGAGGTCCTGGTCCGAGGGCGGGGGCGGGGTGTTGCCGCCGCTGTCGGACGATGTCGAGGTCTGGTTGGCGGTCGCCGTTCCGCTGCCGTGCTTGTTCATCTCGACACGGTTGCCGTCCGCGTCGAAGTAGCGGGTCGTCTGGGTCTCCGGGTCCAACTCTGTCCGGACGTAGGGCACTTGGACGATGTCCGGATAGAGCGAGAGTCGGCGTACGCCCCACGGCGCCATCGAGGTAGTGGGCACACTGCTCCTTCGAGATCGATGCCTGGCTAGCAACTCGTAGCCGTAACAGTACTGTTGGTGACATTCTGGGACCTGGAAACCTGAACATTGCTAGTGCGGGGAGTGTTGGACAGTGCCCAAAGGCCGACCGAACGAGAACCTGGCGAGACTGCTGGACGAAGGCGACTTCATGCACCGCCAGTTCGCGGCGGCGGTCAACCGGATCGGAGCGGAGCAGGGCCTGACCCTCCGCTACGACGAGTCGTCGGTCGCCCACTGGCTCAACGGAGCCGTCCCCAGGAAGGCCGTGCGACCGGCGGTGCTTGAGGCGCTCGCCCGTCGGCTCGGCCGACCGGTCACCTTCGAGGAAGCCGGTTTCGACGCCGCGCCGAACCTGGCCGGAACCGAGGTGGTGTCGGCGTACGCGCTCAACACCATTGAGGGTCTCGTCGACACCGGAAGGGCAGACATGGACCCATCGCGCCGCGCGGTCCTCACCACCGCGCTCTACTCGGCAACCCTCGCGGTACCCCGCTTCGACGAAGCCGATGAAACCCTCGACCGCCTGGAGCATCAGGCAGCGGGCCGGACCGTCCGGATCGGCCCCGGCGAGGTGGCGGTCGTACGCGGTATGACCGACCGTATCGCCGACATACTCGACGAGTTGGGCGGAGCGCACGCCCGTCCGATGGCCGCCGCCTTCATCGTCAACTCCGTCGCCTCCTACCTCCGGGCCGACGGCTCGGAAGCGGTTAGGAAGGACATGCGGGCCGCCGCCTCGGACCTGGTCTACCTCACAGGGTGGATGGCCATGTACGAGAAGGCGCACGGGCTCGGTCAGCGGTACTACCGGCAGGCCCTCGGGCTGGCCAAAGCGGCGGACGACCACGTCACTTACTGCCGGACCCTGCGGGGAATGGCCTTGCAGGCCGCCAACCTGAAGCACGCGAACAACGCTCTCGAACTCGCCGACTCCGCCGCCGAGGCCGCCCCGTCGGCCGGCCCCCGGCTCCAGGCGTTCCTGCGTGGGCAACAAGCCCACGGGGCGGCCCTGGTGGGGGACCGGAGGCTCGCGTTCACCCGGCTGCGCGAGACCGAGGACTCCCTCTCGAAGGCCGACAACCGGAAGGACGCGGTCGGCGGTTACGACCGGGCCGCGTACGAATTCCATGTGTCGAGCGTCCTGTACGCCCTCGGCGACGTCCCCGGCTCGATCGCGGCCATGCAGGCGTCCAACAAGGTCAGGCCCCCGACCGAGAAACAGGGCAGTGCCCACGCGAACGGGCTGCTGGCCCAACGTCAGCTGGAAGCCGGTCACTTGGAGGCGGCGTGCGAGACCTGGAACGCCTTCCTCGACGATTACGAGGCCTTGTCCTCGGCCCGCGCCGACGAGCACTTCACGATCATGCGCCGTCGCCTGCGCCCGCATCTGGGCAACCCGAAGGCCCGGGATCTGAACGAGCGGGCAGGCCAACTGGCCCGGCGGAAGGCCGTCGCCTGACCACGCGTCAAGCGTCCGCAGGCTAGACCACCGGCTTCCCCGACAGCTCCACCCCCGCCCCCCGCATCTCCTCCACCGCCCGCTCGGTCGACTCCTTCCCCACCCCCGCCGTCAGATCCAGCAGCACCTGCGTACGGAACCCCTCCCGCGCCGCGTCCAGCGCGGTCGCCCGCACGCAGTGATCCGTGGCGATCCCCACCACGTCCACCTCGGTGATCTCCCGCTCCCGCAGCCACCGCGCCAGCGGGACCCCGTTCTCGTCGGCCCCCTCGAAACCGCTGTACGCCGCCGAGTACGACCCCTTGTCGAAGACGGCGTCGATCGCGCCGGAGGCCACCGCCGGGGCGAAGTTGGGGTGGAAGCCGACGCCCTCCGTGCCCGCCACGCAGTGCGCCGGCCAGGAGTGGACGTAGTCGGGGTTGTCGGCGAAGTGGCCGCCGGGGGCGATGTGGTGGTCGCGGGTGGCGACGATGTGGCGGTAGCCGGAGCCGGCGGTCTGGCCGATCAGCTCGGTGATGGCGGCGGCGACGTCGGAGCCCCCGGCGACCGCGAGGCTGCCCCCTTCGCAGAAGTCGTTCTGCACATCTACGACGATCAAGGCGCGGCGCATGAGCGGTGTCCTTCGACGGTGGGGTTGAAGTGAACGAGCCTAGAGACTTCGGAGCCGGTGGGGGAGGGGGACCGGTCAGCGAGCGGACGATTTTGCCGACCCGCCGACGCCGACCTGCCGACGCCAGCCCGCTGACGCCGATCTGCTGACGCCAGCCCGCCGACGTCGACTGCCGACGCTAGCCCGCCGACCCGCCGACCCGCCGACGCCAGCCCGCCGGACCGCCGACGCCGACCTGCCGACGCCGACCCGCCAGCCTGCTGACGCCAACCCGCCGACCTACCAACGCCGACCCGCCGCCCGCACAACCGCCTAACTACCCGACCTCCCCAACACATACTCCGTCGGCAGCACCGGCTCCCCCCGGGACAGCTGCGTTGCCGACAGCGGCAGCCCCTCCCGCACCGCGATATGCCGGTCCCGCACCACGTCCAACGGCTCCCGCGCCACCACCTCACCCCCCTTGACCAGCTCCACCAACAGCTGCCGATCGGCGAGTTCGGCCGGTACCGGGCCCGTCCCGACCACCTCCGCCTCGGCCACCCCCTCCGCGTCCACCCGCCGCGCGGCCCACTTCCGGCCCCCCAGCGACGTCTTCCCCCCGGACGACCGCTTCGCCACCGGCACCAGCGGCGCCTTCGGATCCCCCGACTCCGCCCGCGCGACCAGCTTGTACACCATCGAGCAGGTCGGGTGCCCGGAGCCGGTGACGAGCTGCGTCCCCACCCCGTACGCGTCCACCGGCGCCGCCGCCAGCGACGCGATCGCGTACTCGTCGAGGTCCGACGTCACGATGATCCGCGTCGCATGGGCGCCCAGCGCGTCCAACTGCTGCCGCACCCGGTGCGCCACCAGCAGCAGGTCCCCCGAGTCGATGCGCACCGCGCCGAGTTCAGGTCCCGCGACCTCAACCGCCGTACGCACGGCCTCCGCCACGTCGTAGGTGTCCACCAGCAGCGACGTCCCCGCCCCCAGCGCGTCGATCTGCGCCCGGAACGCGTCCCGTTCGCTGTCGTGCAGCAAGGTGAAGGCGTGGGCGCTCGTGCCGACGGTCGGGATGCCGTAGCGGAAGCCGGCGGCTAGGTCCGAGGTGGTCGTGAAGCCGCCGACGTACGCGGCGCGGGCCGCCGCCACCGCCGCCAGCTCGTGGGTGCGGCGCGCGCCCATCTCGATCAGGGGGCGCTCCCCGGCCGCCGAGGACATGCGGGAGGCCGCCGCCGCGATCGCGGAGTCGTGGTTGAGGATCGAGAGGATGACGGTCTCCAGGAGCACGCACTCCGCGAACGTGCCCTCCACCCGCATCAGGGGGGAGCCGGGGAAGTAGACCTCGCCCTCGGGATAGCCCCAGATGTCACCCGAGAAGCGGTACGCCGCCAGCCAGTCCAGCGTCCGCGCGTCGACGATGCCGCGCTCGCGCAGGAAGCCGATGACGCCGGGGTCGAAGCGGAAGTTCTCGACGGCGTCCAGGACCCGGCCGGTGCCCGCGACGACGCCGTAGCGGCGGCCCTCGGGCAGACGGCGGGTGAAGACCTCGAACACGCTGCGCCGCCCGGCGGTGCCCGCCTTGAGAGCGGCCCGCAGCATCGTCAGCTCGTACTGGTCCGTGAAGAGCGCCGTGGACGGGACGTCGACCGGCAGCCCAAGGTCCGCAGGGTTCATGAGCGCGATCGTACTCCCATCTCGTCAGTGTGACGATTTCAGGGTCGCGTGGCAGCATGGGGCTGTGACGTCACCCGCTCCCGTAGAGATCGAACGCACCGAAGCGGCCGAAGAGGCCTTCGCCGTGGCGGAGCCGGACGTCCCCTGGATCACCATCGTCCACAACGACCCGGTCAACCTCATGAGCTATGTGACGTACGTCTTCCAGACGTACTTCGGCTACAGCAAGGACAAGGCCACCAAGCTCATGATGGACGTCCATCACAAGGGCCGCGCGGTCGTCTCGTCCGGGACCCGCGAGGAGATGGAGCGCGACGTCCAGGCGATGCACGGCTACGGCCTGTGGGCCACCCTTCAACAGGACCGGAAGTAACCTCAGCCCCGATGCCCGGACACTTCGAACCCCTTCCCGCCGGCGGCGCCGCCGTGGCCCTCGACGACGTCGAGATCTCCATCATCCGCTCGCTGGCCGTCCAGCTCCTCGAACTGATCGGGCCAGGGCCCGCCGAGGACGCCCCGCAGGACCCGCTCGCCGAGCTGTTCGCCGAGGGGCCCACCGAGCCGCCGTCCGACCCCGTGCTGCGCCGGCTCTTCCCCGACGCCTACACCGACCCCGAGGCGACCCCGAAACAGGCCGCCGAACAGCGGGAGTTCTCCGCCGAGTTCCGCCGCTTCACCGAGAACGACCTGCGGGCCGGCAAGCGCGGGAACGCCCTCGCCGTGATCCGCTCCCTCGACGCCCTCACCCCGGCCGGCGACGGCGGCGCGGTGCTCACGCTGGCGCCGCAGGAGTCCCGGCAGTGGCTGAGCACCCTCAACGACCTCCGCCTGGCGATCGGTTCACGCCTCGACATCGCCGACGAGAACGACACCGACCTGCTCTACAGCCTCCCCGACGACGACCCGCGCAAGCCGATGGTCATGGCCTACCTCTGGCTCGGCGGCCTCCAGGAGACGCTGGTCGGCACACTCCTGCGCTGACCGTCCGAAAGGGCTCATGCGCGGACCGTCCGGAAAGAGGGGGCTCCGGGAACGTCCGGCCCCCTCAGATCGTGCTCAAATCCGGATAACGATCACGTCACCGGACCAGCCTGCTTGATCGCCGAGTTCCCCCTTTGCCCCCTTCTTCCTGTGACGTGCGTCACTTTGAGGGGGTGTCTTTCTGTTGCGGGCGTGATAAATCTTCACGATCGCCCGGGGAACACCATCCACATGTCCCCCGGGTGCGCCACCGAGCCGGTCCGATCGCCGGCCAGGCATGAGCGGGCCCGCGCGGCCCGCTCGCTCCAGTAGTTCCGGGGGGATCGAGACCCGATCCGAGGCCGACCATCAGGCCCGGATCGGCATGGAGAAAGGCGCACCACACATGACCTCAGCGCAGGTCGACCAGCACCGCGAAGGCAACGAGGCCGGGCGGACCGAGGGCGGCGAGGGGTATCAGCGCGAGCTGGGGGCCCGGCAGATCCAGATGATCGCCATCGGCGGCGCCATCGGGACCGGCCTCTTCCTCGGCGCCGGCAAGGGCATCTCGAAAGCGGGCCCGAGCCTCATCCTGGCGTACGCCATCGCCGGCGTCGTCATCTTCTTCATCATGCGCGCCCTCGGCGAACTGCTGATGTACCGGCCCGTCTCGGGCTCGTTCTCCGAGTACGCGCGCGAGTTCATCGGCCCGTTCATGGGCTTCGTCACCGGCTGGACGTACTGGCTGTTCTGGGTCGTGACCGGCATCACCGAGGTCACCGCCGCGGCCGCCTACATGACGTACTGGTTCGACGTCCCGCAATGGGTCTCGGCCCTGATCTTCACGGTCATCCTGTACGGGGCCAACCTGATCTCCGTGAAGCTCTTCGGTGAGCTGGAGTTCTGGTTCTCCATGGTCAAGGTCACCGCCATCATCGGCATGATCCTGATCTGCGCCGGCATCCTCACCCTCGGTTTCTCCGACGCCGGCGACACCGCCTCCGTCAGCCACCTCTGGGACGACGGCGGCTTCTTCCCGCACGGCATCGGCAACACCCTCATGACCCTCCAGATGGTCATGTTCGCGTTCCTCGCCGTCGAGCTGGTCGGTGTCACCGCCGGTGAGTCCAAGGACCCCAAGACGGTCCTGCCGAAGGCCATCAACACCGTGCCGTGGCGCATCGCCGTCTTCTACGTCGGCGCGCTCATCATGATCCTGTCCGTCGTGCCGTGGACCAACTTCGCGCCCGGCGTCAGCCCGTTCGTCGCCGCCTTCGAGAAGATGGGCCTCGCCGCCGGCGCCGGCATCGTCAACTTCGTCGTCCTCACGGCCGCGCTCTCCTCCTGCAACTCCGGTATGTACTCCACCGGCCGTATGCTGCGCGACCTCGCCCTCAACAGCCAGGGCCCGAAGTTCTTCACCAAGCTCACCCGCAGCGGCACCCCGCTCGCCGGTACGTCGTTCTCGGCCGCGCTGATGATGATCGGCGTCTGGATCAACTACCAGTGGCCCGGCAAGGCGTTCGACTACGTCGTCTCCTTCGCCACCATCTCCGGCATGTGGGCCTGGATCGTCATCCTGGTCTGCCAGCTGCGCTACCGCGCCAAGGCCGACCGCGGCGAACTCCCGCAGAGCGAGTTCCGCGCGCCGGGAGCGCCGTACACCAGCATCTTCGCGCTCGCGTTCATCTTCATGGTCATCGTCCTCATGGGCATCGACAAGGACGCCCGCGTCTCGCTGTACTGCGCGCCGCTGTGGGCCGCGATCCTCGGGGTCGCGTACTGGGTGCTGAAGGGGCGCAACCCCGAGGCCGCCGCGTTCCGCAAGCGGGAGTCCGGGGTGTCCCCTAAGGGCTGAGAAGCCATCCCTTAAGGCTCAAGAGCCATCCCCTAAGGGACGCCCGGCCGGGTTCAGGGAGCTGTTCGTGGATCCCTGAACCCCGGCCGCCGCTCAGGGCGTCCGCGATGTGGGCCCCCTGGTACCGACCCCTCGGTACCGGGGGGCCTTCTGCTTATCCTGGCGCCCATGCTGACCATCACCCAGGCCCTCCACGACCAGATCGTCGCCCACGCCCGCAAGGACCACCCGGACGAGGCGTGCGGCGTCGTCGCCGGACCCGCCGGCACGGACCGGCCCGAGCGGTTCGTCCCCATGCTCAACGCCGCGATGTCGCCCACCTTCTACGAGTTCGACTCCGGCGACCTGCTGAAGTTGTACCGGGAGCTGGACGACCGCGACGAGGAGCCGGTGGTCATCTACCACTCGCACACCGCGACCGAGGCCTACCCCTCCCGCACCGACATCTCCTACGCCAACGAGCCCGGCGCCCACTACGTCCTCGTCTCCACCGCCGACACCGACGGCGGCGGAGACTTCCAGTTCCGCTCCTTCCGCATCGTCGAGGGCGCGGTCACGGAGGAGGAAGTCAGCGTCGTCGCGGCATACTGAGGACCGTACAAAGACGGCCAACTCACCTTTGCGGAGACGGTGTTGACGCAGACACGGCGCCCCACGATCGAAGATGTGGCCCGCGGGGCCGGAGTCTCCCGGTCCACGGTGTCGAGAGTGCTCAACGGGGCGCCGAAGGTCCGCGCCGAGGTCGCCGAACAGGTCCGCGGGGTCATCGCCCGGCTGGGGTACGTGCCCAACCAGGCCGCCCGCCAGCTCGTCACCCGGCGCACCGGAGCCGTCGCCGTCGTCGCCACCCAGCCCGGCGACCGGCTCTTCCTCGACCCCTTCTTCGACCTCCTGCTGCGCGGCATCCGGCGTGAACTCGCCGCCCACGGCGCCCAGCCCGTCCTGCTGTTCCTCGACGACCCCGGCGACCACACCCTCGTCGCCGACTACCTCGGCGGCGGCCATGTCGACGGCGCGGTCGTCTTCTCGCTGCGCCGCGACGACCGGCTCGGCGCGCTCATCGGCCGCACCGGCCTGCCCGCCGTCTTCGGCGGCCGGCCGCGCACCGGCGGCGACGACGCCGGGTACCCGCACGTCGACTGCGACAACTGGGGCGGCGCCCGGGCCGCCGTACGCCATCTCGCCGGGCTCGGCCGGCGGCGGATCGCCACCGTCACCGGGCCCTACGACCAGGAGCCCTCCGCCGAGGACCGGCTCGCCGGGTACCGGGAGGTCCTCCCCGGGGCGGACCCGGGGCTCGTCGAGCGCGCCGACTACACCCGGGAGGGCGGGGCCCGCGCGATGGAGGTGCTGCTGGCGCGCCGGCCCGACCTCGACGCCGTCTTCGTCGCCTCCGACCTGATGGCGACCGGAGTCCTGGGCGTCCTGCGCGAGCGGGGGCTGAGAGTCCCCGAGGACGTCGCCGTGGCCGGCTTCGACGACCTCGTCCCACTCTCCGAGACCACCGACCCGCCCCTGACCACCGTCCACCAGGACATCGAGGGCATGGGCAAGCTGATGGCCGAACTGCTGTGCCGGGAGGCGTACGACGGGGTGGCGGGGGAGTCGGTGGTGGTGCCGACCCGGCTGGTGCGGCGCGCGTCGGCGTGAGACCGTCTCAACTGCCGGTCCCGATCCGTCCGTCATGTGGTCACGTCTTCCCGGGGGGCGGACGGGAATCGATACGATGAGCCCATGGTTGTGAACGACGTGAGCACGAGGACGCCGGGCGAGCTGCTCGTGGCGCGGCTGCACGTCGACCTGTGCAGGTGCGCCACCGCCATCTGTTGACGCCGGCCCTGCCCGCGCCGTACGCCCCCCAGGGCCTCGGCGCCCCCCTCGCACGTCCCGCGCCGCCCACCTTCCGACAGGAGCCCTGAGCCATGGCCATCGAGGTCCGCATCCCCACCATCCTCCGCCAGTACACCGACGGCCAGAAGGCCGTCGAGGGCGCCGGGGAGACCCTCGCCGAGCTGTTCACCGACCTGGAGAGCAGGCACACGGGCATCCAGGCCCGGATCGTGGACGACGGCAAGCTGCGCCGCTTCGTCAACGTCTACCTCAACGACGAGGACGTCCGCTTCGTGGACGGCATCGAGACGAAGCTGACCGACGGCGACACCGTGACGATCCTGCCGGCCGTCGCCGGCGGCATGGCCTGATCCCGGTATGCGCTACGACTCCCCGCTGGCCGCGGTGGGCGACACCCCTCTGGTGCGCCTGCCGCGGCTGTCGCCGTCCGCCGAGGTCAGCGTCTGGGCCAAGCTGGAGGACCGCAACCCGACCGGTTCGGTGAAGGACCGCCCCGCCCTGCACATGGTCGAGCAGGCGGAGAAGGAGGGCCGGCTCACCCCCGGCTGCACGATCCTCGAACCCACCAGCGGCAACACCGGCATCTCGCTCGCCATGGCGGCCAGGCTCAAGGGCTACCGCATGGTCTGCGTGATGCCCGAGAACACCTCGCAGGAACGCCGGGACCTGCTCCGCATGTGGGGCGCCGAGATCATCTCCTCCCCGGCGGCCGGCGGCTCCAACACCGCCGTACGCGTCGCGAAGGAACTCGCCGCCGAGCACCCCGACTGGGTGATGCTCTACCAGTACGGCAACCCCGCCAACGCGGGCGCCCACTACGCCACGACCGGCCCGGAGATCCTCGCCGACCTCCCCTCGATCACCCACTTCGTGGCCGGCCTCGGCACCACCGGCACCCTGATGGGCGTCGGCCGCTACCTGCGCGAACACAAGCCCGACGTGCGAATCGTCGCCGCCGAACCCCGGTACGACGACCTCGTGTACGGACTGCGCAACCTCGACGAGGGCTTCGTACCCGAGCTGTACGACGCCTCCGTCCTCACCACCCGGTACTCCGTCGGTTCCGCCGACGCCGTCACCCGCACGCGTGAACTCCTCCAGCAGGAAGGCATCTTCGCGGGCATCTCCACCGGCGCCGCCCTGCACGCGGCGATCGGCGTCGGCAGGAAGGCCGTCCAGGCGGGCGAGTCCGCGGACATTGTTTTTGTCGTGGCGGACGGGGGCTGGAAGTACCTCTCCACCGGTGTCTATACGGCGGCGACGACCGAAGAGGCGATCGCCACCGTGCAGGGGCAGCTGTGGGCCTGAGAATCCGTTAGAGCAGGTGACGGACCTGGTCCCACAGGACCGGGTCCACCACCCCGACCCGCCGCCGGAACTCACCCACCGGCACCTGCCGCAACTCGTCGGTCTCCAGGAAACTCGGCCGGCCCCCCGAATCCCCCACCGCCCCCGGCGGCAACGGGATCACCCCGGCCCGCTCGTCCCGGTACTTCCCGCTGATCCGCGCGACGGTGATGTAACTCCCGTGCACCGTCAGCACCAGACAAGGGTGTTCACCGGCCGAGTGATCGCCGGCCCACCAGATCTCCGCAGGACGCGGACCGCCCCCGCCGTCCGCCTTGCGCGCCACCCCTTTGGACCGCCGCCGCCCCGACCGCCCCCACCCGTCGACGAGCGTGGCGACCAGCGCGAGCAGTACCACCGCCGCGAGCGCCAGCCACCAGGACGTGTCCATGGGGACGACGTTACCGGCGCGCGCCCCCCGCCGCGCGCCCTCTCGTGATCCCCACCCGCCCCACTTCCAGCCGAACCGGTGACACCACAGGTGAGTTCGCCCACAACGGCCCCTGGCGGAGGACCGAAGGGGGGTTTTGCGCCTTACGCTCTACGGACCCGCACGACCCCCGACGCCCGCTCCCCGCTCCCTCGCGGGCCCGGCAAACGCGGCGCTCCCGAGCTGCCCTGTGCGGCCCGGCGGTGCCGGTCCCACCCGGCAGGCCCCGGGCGCACCCGTCCCCCTCGGTGCCTCGGACGCCCGCCGGTGTCCCCTCGGTTCCAGCCAGCGGAGGTTTCTGCATCATGAAGCTCACCGTCGTCGGCTGCTCGGGGTCGTTCCCGTCCGCGGATTCGGCCTGTTCGAGCTACCTCGTCGAGGCCGACGGCTTCCGGCTGCTTCTCGACATGGGCAACGGCGCCCTGGGCGAGTTGCAGCGCCACTGCGGTCTCTACGACCTCGACGCGATCTTCCTGAGCCATCTGCACGCCGACCACTGCATCGACATGTGCGCGTACTTCGTGGCCCGCTACTACCGGCACGACGGCGGACGCCCCGCCCCCATCCCGGTCTACGGCCCCGAAGGCACCGAACACCGCCTGACCACGGCGTACGCGGACACCCCCTCGGCCTCCTCGATGAGCGAGGTCTTCGACTTCCACACGGTCAAGCCGTCCACCTTCGACATCGGCCCCTTCACGGTCCACACCGACCGCGTCGCGCACCCCGTCGAGGCGTACGGCATCCGCGTGGAGCACGGCGGCAGCGCGCTCGCCTACTCCGGGGACACGGGCGTCAGCCCCGTCCTCGACGAACTCGCCAAGGACGCCGACCTGTTCCTGTGCGAGGCCGCCTTCACGCACGGCAAGGAGAACATCCCCGACCTGCACCTCAACGGCCGCGAGGCCGGCGAGACCGCGGCAAGGGCCGGCGTCCGCCACCTGGTCCTCACCCACATCCCCCCGTGGACGGACCCCCAGATCAACCTGGCGGACGCCCGCGCGGTGTACGACGGCCCGGTCGATCTGGCGGCGCCGAGAGCGGCGTACGAGATCTGAGGCTGTGTGTGCTTTTCGGCGGAGGCGCCCGGGACGGTTCAGGGTCCCGGGCGCTTCGCCTTTCTGGGGGGTCAGGCCTTGGTGACGTCCTCGTGCTGTTCCTCCGGCTCGCGGCCCGGGGTCTTCAGGTCGAAGCGGGTGATCGCGAACCGGAAGATCACGTAGTAGACGACGGCGAAGCACAGGCCGATCGGGACGATCGCCCAAGGGCGGGTCGCCAGGTTCCAGTTGATGACGTAGTCGATGAGCCCCGCCGAGAAACTGAACCCGTCGTGCACCCCGAGCGCCCACGTCACCGCCATCGAGACACCGGTCAGCACCGCGTGCACCGCGTACAGCGCCGGCGCGATGAACAGGAAGGAGTACTCGATGGGTTCGGTGATGCCGGTGACGAAGGAGGTCAGCGCCACCGACAGCATCAGACCCCCGACCTCCTTGCGGCGATGGGGTCTTGCGGTGTGCGCGATGGCGAGCGCCGCAGCCGGCAGCGCGAACATCATGATCGGGAAGAACCCCGAGGTGAACTGCCCGGCGTGCGGGTCGCCTTGGAGGAACATGTTGATGTCGCCGTGCACGACCGTCCCGTCCGGCTTCGTGTACGACCCGAACTGGAACCAGATCGGCACGTTCAGGAACTGATGCAGCCCGATCACCAGCAGCGCCCGGTTCGCGACCCCGAACACCCCCGCGCCCCAGGCCCCGGCGCCGGTCAGCCAGTCGGAGAAGTGCTCAAGACCCCGCCCGACCGGCGGCCACACCCACAGACACAGCGCCGCGAACGCGATCGCCACGAACGCCATGATGATCGGCACCAGCCGCCGCCCGTTGAAGAACCCCAGCCAGTCGACGAGCCTCGTCCGGTGGAACCGCATCCACAGATACGCCGCCAGCAGCCCCATCACCATCCCGCCGAACACCCCGGGGTTCTGGTAGCTGAACGCGGTCACCGTCCCGTCCGCCGCCTGGCACCCGGCCGCGACCTTCCTCGCGCCGCCCGCGCACGCGATGGGGAACTGGTGCAGCACGTTGTAGTAGACGAGGAACCCGGCGACCGCCGCCAGCGCCGTCGACCCGTCCGACTTCTTCGCCATGCCGATCGCGACGCCCACGCAGAACAGCAGCGGCAGCCCCAGCGAACCGTCCAGCAGCGCGCCGCCCGCACCGGCCATGACCTTCGACACGTTCGTCCAGCCGAGCCCGTCGGCCCCGAACACGTCCGGCTGGCCCAGCCGGTTGAGGATGCCGGCGGCCGGGAGCACGGCGATGGGGAGCTGGAGACTGCGGCCCATCTTCTGGAGGGCCTGGAAGAGGGTGCCCCAGCGGGTGTGACCGGGGGTCGGGGCGACCGTGCCGCCGGCGCTCATGGACTCGCTCATGGATTCGCGACCGCCCGTCAGGTGAGGTAGACCAGTTCTCGACGATTGGGGTGCTGTGTCGCCATTTTTCGTGACACGCGGCGCGATCGCTCGCGAGGTTGGGCCAACTGTGCAGGAGGAGACCGCATGGCCAGCAAGGCAGAGAAGATCGTCGCCGGGCTCGGAGGCATCGAGAACATCGAGGAGGTCGAGGGCTGCATCACCCGGCTGCGTACGGAGGTCGTCGACGCGTCGCTGGTCGACGAGGCCGCGCTGAAGGCGGCGGGGGCGCATGGGGTGGTCAAGATGGGGACGGCGGTGCAGGTGGTGATCGGGACGGACGCGGATCCTATTGCGGCGGAGATCGAGGACATGATGTAGGGCCGGTTTTCTGAGGGCGGCGCCGGTTTTCGAGGGGCTCGGTGCTTTCAGGGGCTGGGGGTGCGGGCGGGGACGTTCGCCGGGATGCCGGTCCGGGTGTCGGCCTGGGTGTTCGCCTGGGCGTCGGTCTGGGTGTCGGCCTGGGTGTCGGTCTGGGCGCCGGTCTGGGTGTCCGCCTGGGGGGAGCCCCTTCCTCCGGTGCCGATAGGCTCGTCCGCATGTCTCGAATCGACGGCCGCACCCCCGAACAGCTCCGCCCGGTCACCCTGGAACGCGGCTGGAGCAAGCACGCCGAGGGCTCCGTCCTCGTCTCCTTCGGCGACACGAAGGTCTTCTGCACCGCCTCCGTCACCGAAGGAGTCCCCCGCTGGCGCAAGGGCAGCGGCGAGGGCTGGGTCACGGCCGAGTACTCCATGCTCCCCCGCGCCACCAACACCCGCGGCGACCGCGAGTCCGTCCGGGGCCGCATCGGCGGCCGTACGCACGAGATCAGCCGCCTCATCGGCCGCTCGCTGCGCGCCGTCATCGACTACAAGGCGCTCGGCGAGAACACGGTCGTCCTCGACTGCGACGTCCTCCAGGCCGACGGCGGCACCCGTACGGCGGCCATCACCGGCGCGTACGTCGCCCTCGCCGACGCGATCACCTGGGCGCAGGGCAGGAAGATCGTCAAGGCCAACCGGCAGCCCCTGACCGGGACCGTCTCCGCGGTCTCCGTCGGCATCGTCGGCGGGGTGCCGCTGCTCGACCTCTGCTACGAGGAGGACGTGCGCGCCGAGACCGACATGAACGTCGTCTGCACCGGGGACGGCCGCTTCGTCGAGGTCCAAGGCACCGCCGAGGCCGAGCCGTTCGCCCGCGACGAGCTCAACTCCCTGCTGGACCTGGCGGTTTCCGGCTGCACCGACCTGGCGGCCTTGCAGCGCACGGCACTTGAGCGGACCCTGGAAAGGTAAAGAGAGTCCCAAGAAAAGCGGTACGGTGAAGCAACCGTGCCGCTTTTCGGCGCGTCTTGGGCAGTACAACGGGGGCTTTTCGGTGAGGGGTCCTGGGGCGCCAGGGCTTTTCGACGAGGGGTCCTGGGTGACTGGGGCTTTTCGGTGAGGAGTTCGAGACAACTGGGGCTTCTCGGTGAGCGGTCCGGGGTAACCGGGGCTTTTCGGTGAGCGGTCCGGGGTAACTGGGGCTTCTCGGTGAGGAGTTCGAGACAACTGGGGCTTCCGGGAGGGGGCCCGGTACTGAGGGAGGACCCTGTTCATGGCCGCGTTCCGTCGACGCCGAGGCCGTCGTACCGCCGTCGCCGCCGCCACTCTCGCGGTGGCTCTCGTCACGGGGTTCACCCTGACCGGCTGCGACGCGGTCAACAAGGCGCTCGACTGCGTCCAGACCGCCGAGACCGTGGCCGACAGTGTCACCGACCTCCAGCAGGCGGTGTCCAGCGCCGCCGACGATCCCACGAAGATCGACGAATCCCTCGACACCATCGAGAAGAACCTCCGGAGCCTGGGCGACAAGACCGACGACGCGGACGTCAACAAGGCGGTCGACAGTCTGAGGGAGGCGGTGACGAATGTGCGGGCGGCGGTGGACAAGGGGGATACGGCGCCGGATCTGAGCCCGATCACTGATGCGGCGGGGGAGTTGACGAAGGTGTGTACGCCTTAGGGGGCGGTGTTGGAGGGGCGGTGTTGGAGGGGCGGTGTTGGAGGGGCGGTGTTGGAGGGGCGGTGTTGGAGGGGCGGTGTTGAGGGGGGCGGTGCTGGGAAGAGGGCGGTGCTGAAGAGGGGGCGGCGAAGGGGGCGGTGCTGAAGAGGGGGCGGCGAAGGGGGCGGTGCTGAAGAGGGGGGCGGCGCAAGGGGAGGGCGGCGTTCCAGCGGGGCTGCCCCTTAAGGGTTCGCGTCCCCTAGGGGCGGTCCCTGTGAGGGCCACTCCCTGTCAGGGTCGCCCCCTAGGGCCGGTCCCCGTCAGGGTTGCCCCCTAGGGTCGGTCCCTGTCAGGGCCGTCCCCTAAGGGCTCGCGTCCCCTAGGGCTGGTCCCCGTCAGGGTTGCCCCTGTGAGGGCTGCCCCCTAGGTTCTGTCCGGCGGATCATGGCTGGAGCCATAGCTTGATGGCCGCGGTGGTGACGGTGCCGT